>NZ_JBBBDV010000004.1:0-320246 GCF_037137105.1 Serratia sp. TMDUHS_CL | reverse complement strand
GGCCTTAACGCCGCGTGCGGCGGCCCCGGAGGGGAGAGTCTCAGGATGAGACGAATTGTGTAGGACAAATCCGCCGGGAGCGGATTTGAACGTTGCGAAGCAACGGCCCGAAGGGGGGCGGGCAGGACGCCCGCCATAAACTGCCAGGCATCAAACCAAGCCGAAAGCCCTGAACTGACGTTCAGGGCTTTTTGCTATGCGTAAAACGCAAAAAAGCGCAGCTAGGCTGCGCTGCTTTCCCCAGCTTCTCTCCGATAAACAGCCAGAGAAAAGGCCCCGAAGGGCCTTTGATTAGGGTGTGTTTGCTTTTTTCACTTATTATTCGGTTAATGCGAGCTGCCCTGAGAGATGCCCAGCCCGGTTTGCGAACGGACAAACTGAGCCCGGAAGCGTTCCCGCTCCTGCTGCCCGGCCAGCGAGCCGTCGGTGATCGAGAACAGCCAGGTACCGACAAAGGCCACGATCATCGAGAACAGCGCCGGATATTCATACGGGTAAATCGGCTTTTCATGGCCGAGGATCTGCACCCAGATCGTCGGGCCGAGGATCATCAGAATCACCGCCGTCAGCAGGCCCAGCCAGCCGCCAATCATCGCGCCGCGAGTGGTCAAACGCGACCAATACATCGACAGGATGATGATAGGGAAGTTACAGCTGGCGGCGATAGAGAACGCCAACCCGACCATAAAGGCGATGTTCTGCTTCTCGAACAAAATCCCCAGCGCGATAGCGACCAGGCCGAGCACCACAACGGTGATTTTGGAGACCTTCAGCTCGTCGCGCTCGGTCGCCTTGCCGTTTTTAATCACGCTGGCGTACAGATCGTGGGAAACGGCCGAGGCGCCGGCCAGCGTCAGGCCTGCTACGACCGCCAGAATGGTGGCGAAGGCCACCGCCGAGATAAAGCCGAGGAAGAAGTTGCCGCCAACGGCATTGGCCAGGTGTACCGCCGCCATGTTGGTGCCGCCCAGCAGCGCGCCGGTGGCGTCTTTGAACGCCGGATTGGCGCTGACCAGCAAGATGGCGCCGAAGCCGATGATAAAGGTCAGGATATAGAAGTAACCGATAAAACCGGTGGCGTAGAACACGCTCTTGCGCGCTTCTTTGGCGTCACTCACGGTGAAGAAGCGCATCAGGATGTGCGGCAGACCGGCGGTGCCGAACATCAGCGCCAGGCCGAGCGACAGCGCGGAAATCGGATCGGAGACCAGGCCGCCGGGGCTCATGATGGCGATGCCTTTCGGATGCACCTTCACCGCTTCGGCGAACAGGGTATTGAAGTCGAAGTTGACCGACTTCATCACCATCAGCGCCATAAAGCTGGCGCCGGCCAGCAGCAGCACCGCTTTGATGATTTGCACCCAGGTGGTGGCCAACATGCCGCCGAACAGCACGTACAGCACCATCAGGATACCGACCAGGATCACCGCCACGTGGTAGTTGAGCCCGAACAGCAGCTGGATCAGCTTGCCGGCACCGACCATCTGCGCGATCAGATACAGCGCCACCACCACCAAAGAGCCACAGGCCGACAGGGTGCGGATCGGTTTCTGCTGCAGACGGTAAGAGGCGACATCGGCAAAGGTATAGCGGCCGAGGTTGCGCAGGCGCTCCGCGATCAGGAACAGAATGATCGGCCAGCCGATGAGGAAGCCGATGGAGTAGATCAGGCCATCATAACCCGAGGTGTAAACCAGGGCGGAAATGCCGAGGAACGAGGCGGCGGACATGAAGTCGCCGGCGATCGCCAGGCCGTTTTGCAGGCCGGTGATGCGTCCACCCGCGGTGTAGTAGTCCTGGCGGGAACGGGTGCGTTTGGACGCCCAGTAGGTGATGTACAGGGTGGCGCCGACAAACAGGATAAACATCACGATCGCCTGGATGTTCAGCGGCTGACGATGCACCTCGCCGCCAATGGCGTCGGCGCAGGCCAGACCGGGCAGCAACAGCAGTGCAGCGGCGGACAATAAACGCTTCATTGTTTCACCTCACGCAGGATTTCTGCGGTGAGGCGATCGAACTCGCCGTTGGCGCGAAACACGTAGATCCCGGTCAAGACGAAAGAGATCACGATCAGCCCGACGCCGACCGGGATCCCGCGGGTGATGGTCGATCCGGCGGCGATCGGCGTGCCGAGCCATTGCGGATCGAAGGCGATCAACAGAATAAAGCCGACGTACAGCGCCAGCGTAATCAGCGAAAGCAGCCAGGCGAACCGGCCGCGTTTTCTCACCAGCTCTTTAAAGCGCGGGTTTTCTTCAATCCCTTGATAAATGGTGTCATTCATCAGAGTGTCTCCAGTAGGTATTGATAGAGTACGCCGCGCCAGGGCCGCTCAACGGCGCGTTATCCGAATGAGCGGCCTGAAGCGGCGTAAATTATGACGGCACTTTCATTGATTGTTTTTCTTCCAACAGCTTGTCGACTACGGCCGGATCCGCCAGCGTGGAGGTATCCCCCAGGTTGCTGGTGTCGCCGGCGGCAATTTTGCGCAGGATACGCCGCATGATCTTGCCGGAACGCGTTTTGGGCAGCGAATCTGTCCAGTGCAGCACGTCCGGCGTGGCGATCGGCCCTATCTCTTTACGCACCCAGTTGCGCACTTCGGTATAGAGCTCCGGCGTCGGTTCTTCGCCGTGATTCAGCGTGATGTAGGCGTAGATCGCCTGGCCTTTGATGTTGTGAGGAATGCCGACCACCGCCGCTTCGGCGATTTTCGGGTGCGATACCAGCGCAGACTCGATCTCGGCGGTGCCCAGACGGTGGCCGGAGACGTTCAGAACGTCGTCGACGCGGCCGGTGATCCAGTAGTAACCGTCCTCGTCGCGGCGGGCGCCGTCACCGCTGAAGTACATGCCTTTGAAGGTCGAGAAGTAGGTTTGCTCGAAGCGGTCATGATCGCCAAACAGGGTACGCGCCTGGCCCGGCCAGGAGTCGACGATCACCAGGTTGCCCTCGCAGGCGCCTTCCTGCGGTGTGCCGACGTTATCGACCAGCGCCGGCTGTACGCCGAAGAAAGGCCGCGTGGCGGAACCGGCCTTCAGCTCGGTGGCGCCCGGCAGCGGGGTAATCATGAAGCCGCCGGTTTCGGTTTGCCACCAGGTATCGACGATCGGGCACTTTGCGTTGCCTATCTTGTTGTAATACCACTCCCAGGCTTCCGGGTTGATCGGCTCGCCGACCGAGCCCATGATGCGCAGCGAATCGCGTCGGGTGCCCTCGATCGCCTTGTCGCCTTCGGCCATCAGGGCGCGAATGGCGGTCGGCGCGGTATACAGAATGTTGACCTGGTGCTTGTCGATCACCTGCGACAGGCGATTGACGCCCGGATAGTTAGGCACGCCTTCGAACATCAGCGTGGTGGCGCCGCAGGCCAGCGGGCCGTACAACAGATAGCTGTGGCCGGTGACCCAGCCCACGTCGGCGGTGCACCAATAAATGTCGCCGTCGTGGTAGTCGAACACATACTTAAAGGTCATCGCAGCGTACACCAGGTAGCCGCCGGTGGTGTGCAGCACGCCTTTCGGCTTGCCGGTCGAGCCGGAGGTATACAGGATAAACAGCGGGTCCTCGGCGTTCACTTCTTCCGGCGGGCAGTCGGCGGAAACGCCCTGGGTCAGCTCATGCCACCACAGATCGCGCCCTTCCTGCCAGTAACCCGGTTTCCCGGTGCGTTGGAACACCACCACGTTAGCTACGCTGACTACGCCGGGGTTTTTCAGCGCATCATCGACGTTCTTTTTCAGCGGCACGGCGCGGCCGGCGCGCAGGCCTTCATCGGCGGTAATGACCAGTTTGGCGTTGGAGTCGATAATGCGTCCGGCGACCGCTTCCGGCGAGAAGCCGCCGAAGATCACCGAATGTACGGCGCCGATGCGCGCACAGGCCAGCATCGCGACCGCCGCTTCCGGCACCATCGGCATATAGATAGCCACCACGTCGCCTTTTTTCACGCCGAGCTTTTTCAGCACGTTGGCGAACTGGCAGACGTCATGGTGCAGCTGTTTGTAAGTCACGTTCTTGGATTGGGTTGGGTCATCGCCTTCCCAGATAATGGCGGTCTGGTCGCCGCGCTCAGCCAGATGGCGGTCCAGACAGTTGGCCGACAGGTTCAGCGTGCCGTCTTCAAACCAACGAATGCTGACGTGGCCGGGATCGAACGACGTGTTTTTAACTTTGGTATAGGGTTTGATCCAGTCCAGGATTTTGCCATGCTCACCCCAGAAAGCCTCTGGGTCTTGAACCGACTGTTGATAATACTGTTGGTATTGTGCCGGATTAATCAGGGCGCGCTCTGCAATTGCAGAAGGAATAGCGTGTTTATGCAGTTGGCTCATAGCTTTTCTCCTTGAAGTTGTTAATGATATGTCAACTGAAGGTTAAGTATAGTTTGCTACGATTCTTTGTTTCTTTTTTGCGCGGCAGATCACGCAACAAAGATATTGATTTGTAATAGTTCTGTCGCATTTGCAGGACGTATCTACCTCTTTGGCGTTTAATTCATCATAAACCCGCGTTTTTAGCCAAAAACACTTATCTAAAGAACAAAAAAGAATAAAAAAAGACGAGACTGTTTGCCTCGTGATTAATCGCGTGGGAAAGGCCTGCGTTATTTCACGCTATAAATCTTTTTGGATTATTTTTCGCTATTAATATTCGAAGTTGATATTAACGCGATATAACGATGGACGGCACGCCGTGAAATAACGTTTTATTAACCTTTAATTCCTGATGAAAGGCCGGGTGATACCCTGGGGTATTCACTCTGCGCCATCGTTCTATTTTTAAGCTAAACATAAAGCGGTGCTGCATTTATGGTCGAAAATGTCACTCGGTCAATTCTCATTTATTTGACTTATGCGTAACAAAATATAAACATTTGATGCGGATTAAATATGCAGAATGGACGAAAAATAACGCATTTTAATGGCGTTCAAAAAAACGTCGCCGGCGCGGCTATGTGCTTCATTGTATGAAAAATTATGTTTTTAATAACAAGCAATTATGCCATTTGAAATAGTAACGCGAAATTTTTGTTATTCGATTCAGCGCTCAACCCTGACAAATCAAGGCTTGCAGAGCATGCCGCCCGGATGATACAGATTTATACTGCGTCGCACCCAGGGCAGGTGAACGCTTCCACTGAATTAACATAAGCCTGTAATAAATGATTAAGTATTCTTTTCTCCGTGTTGCGACTTTGTACGGCGAAAAGAGTCTTTGAGGACTTTTTGGGTATGAAAAGTGTAAAAATTAGCCTGGCTTGGCAAATCCTGATCGCGTTGGTGCTGGGTATTATTGTTGGCGCGGTATTGCACAACCAGACAGAATCTCGTGAGTGGCTGGTCAGCAATATTCTCAGCCCGGCGGGTGATATCTTTATTCGCCTGATCAAGATGATTGTGGTACCGATCGTTATTTCCACGCTGATCGTCGGTATTGCCGGCGTGGGCGATGCGAAAAAGCTGGGCCGCATCGGATTGAAAACCATTATTTACTTCGAAGTGATCACCACCGTTGCCATCGTGGTGGGGTTGACGCTGGCCAACGTATTCCAACCCGGCCACGGCATCGATATGTCGACGCTGACCACGGTGGACATTTCGCAGTATGAGAAAACCACCGAACAGGTGCAAAGCGGTTCGCACAGTCTGGTGGCGACCATTCTGTCGCTGATCCCGTCGAACGTCTTCTCGTCGATGGCCAAGGGCGACATGCTGCCGATTATCTTCTTCTCGGTGCTGTTCGGTCTGGGGCTGTCGTCGTTGCCGAAAGAGACCAAAGAGCCGCTGCTGAAGGTGTTCAAGGCGGTGTCCGAGAGCATGTTCAAAGTCACCCACATGATCATGCGCTATGCGCCGATCGGGGTGTTTGGCCTGATTGCGGTCACGGTAGCCAACTTCGGTTTCGCCTCGCTGCTGCCGCTGGCCAAGCTGGTGGTGCTGGTGTACTTCGCCATCGCGTTCTTCGCCCTGGTGGTGCTGGGGGCGGTCGCCCGGCTGTGCAACCTGCGCATCTGGACGTTGATCCGTATCCTGAAAGACGAACTGATCCTGGCTTATTCCACCGCCAGCTCGGAAACGGTGCTGCCGCGCATCATCGAAAAGATGGAGGCCTACGGCGCGCCCAAGTCGATCACCAGCTTCGTGGTACCGACCGGCTACTCCTTTAACCTGGATGGCTCGACGCTGTACCAGAGCATTGCCGCTATCTTTATCGCCCAGCTGTACGGCATCGAGCTGTCGTTGGGGCAGGAGATCGTGCTGGTGCTGACGCTGATGGTCACCTCGAAAGGGATCGCCGGCGTGCCGGGCGTCTCGTTCGTGGTGCTGCTGGCCACGCTGGGCAGCGTCGGTATTCCGTTGGAAGGCCTGGCGTTCATCGCCGGCGTGGACCGTATCCTGGATATGGCGCGCACCGCGCTGAACGTCGTGGGTAACGCGCTGGCGGTGCTGGTGATCGCCAAGTGGGAGCACCAGTTCGATCGCAAGAAGGCGCTGGCCTACGAAACGGAGTTTCTGGCGCAGAAGGTGAAGCCGGCCAATCAGGCCTAATCACCGAGCGTCGCCGACGTTAAAAACGCCCCGGGCAGCTGTGCCGGGGCGTTTTGTTTTTAGCCGTCTTCTCTCCGCCACTTTCTTCTCTCCATCCCCACTGCGCGACTTGCATCCCCGCTTAACAGAATCTAAAGTGTTACCAAATTAATAGAAATGATAATAGATGTTATTATCATTTTCATTTGATGGTGTATGGAGACACGCAAAAGTCGTTGAACGGCGGGGTTATGCCCGTTCGGCGTCTTTATTCGGGCTTATCAAAGGTAGGTAACATGTCGGACACCGCTTTGGCCTCTGAATGGTTGCCGCTGGCGCCAGCGCAGCTTGATTTCTGGGAAGAACACACCTTGCACCCCGGGCAGACCCTGTCCACCGTCGCACACTGCACCGAACTGTGCGGCGCGGTAGAGGAAGAGACGCTCTGCCGGGCGATCGCCACCACCCTCGCCGAGACGCAGGCGTTTGCCCTGCGCTTTGGCGAGCGGCATGGCGACTCTCCTCCGCCGTTACGGCACGATCCACAGCGTATACCGCCATTGCAACGCATCGATCTGCAAACGCACGGCGATCCCTGGCAGGCGGCGCAAAACCTGATGCGCGAAGATATCGCGCAGCGCCGGGCGCTGCACTGCGAGCCGTTAGCCGCCGCCTGGCTGATCAAGCTGGGGCCGGAGCGCTACCTCTGGTACGTACGTGCGCACCATATTCTGGTTGATGGTTTCGGTATGGCGCTAATTGAACACCGCTGCGCCGCGTTGTATGCACACTATCTGGGTGAAGGCAGCGCGGGTATGCCTCTGGGTGCCTTCGACGCCTTTCAACAGGCTGAGCTGGCCTACGCGGGTTCTGAGCGATGCGAGCGCGATCGGCGCTTTTGGCAGAGCTATCTGCCGCCGTCGCAGGCGCTGCCGACGGTGCGCAAGGGCGGTGAGGCCTATGGCGTGCGGCGTCTGAGCACCCACCACCGGCTGCCGGCGGCGGTATCGCAACGACTGGCGCAGCTGGCGGAGCGCAGCGGCATCAATTGGCCCGACTTGCTGGTGGCGCTGTCGGCGGCCTGGCTATTTCAGGTGATGCCCCGCGACACCCGGCAGGGCGAGGCGTTGCCGATGTGGATGCCGGCGATGAATCGCCGCGGACAGGCCGCCACCAACGTGCCTTCGTTGGCGGTCAACACGCTGCCGCTGCTGGTGTCACCGCCGCAAGCGGAGACGCTGGGGGGCTTTCTCACCGCTCTGACGCAGCAGCTGCGCGAGCTGCGCAGCCACGCCGGCTACCGCCTGCGCCAACTGGCCGCCGATCGCGGTGTGGATCCTGACTCGCGCTTCTTTATTTCCCCCTTCATCAACGTGCAACCCTTCGATGCGCCTCGTTTTGTCGGCTGTAGCGGCACCCGCCGCGTATTGGCCGGCGGCTCGGGCGACGGTTTTAACCTGACTTATCGCGGCCGCACCGACGCCCGCGATCTGCAGGTGGATATCGATATTTATCTGGAGCAGTTCCCGACGGAGGATGCGCTGGACTATGGCGAGGCGCTGCAGGAATTCCTGTTGCGCGCGCTGCAGCGGGAAGCCTGGGAGCAGCCGCTGGCGGCCCTGACGGCGTTGCCCGCCTGATAAAATGCGGGCGGGGGATGTCCCCGCCCGAGTGGTGTGGTTTCAGTTGGCCAACAACGCCGCCACTTCGCGCGCGTTCTTGCACGGCAGGAGCGAACTGCTCACCAGCCGGGTGCCGAAAGCGTCATTGAGGCGTTCCGCCACCTGTTTGATATGCGGCAGCTTCAGCCCCATGGCGATAAATGCCGTCTCTTCTCCCCATTCCGGGCGCGGTGCCACGCCGATCGCCTGCCAGTAAATGGTCAGGATCTCGGCGCTGCGCGCCAAAGGCGCGTTCGGCGGCGGGGCCGCACAGGCGTTCAGCGCCGACGCGGTTTGCTGGTGGCTCAGGTCGGCACGGATGCGATGGCGGTCGGTTTTGCCGTTGGCGGACAGCGGCAGCGCCTCGGCATGGATAAAGCGCGTCGGAATATGGGTACAGGGCAGATAGCCGGTGGCGAAGGCGCGGATCTCGGACAGCGGCAGCGGTTTGCCGTCGCGGGTCAGATACAGGGCACCGAGTGCCGCCTCGTTGTTCTCTCCGCTGGGGTAATCCACCACCACCATGTCCTGGATCGCCGGATGGCGGCGCAGCACGTCTTCGATTTCCGGCAACGAGACGCGCACGCCGCGGATCTTCACATAGCCGTTCACCCGGGTGGCGAACATAATGTTGCCGTCCGCCCGGTAGTAGCCCTGATCGCCGGTGCGAAAAGCGCGCAGCGGTTGCCCATCCGGCCCTTCGAGGGTAACGAAATCGTGCTGTTTCAGCTCCCCCTGCTCCAGGTAGCCCAACGCCAGGTTGACCCCGGCGGTATGGATGCGGCCGACCACGCCGGCCGGGCAGTGGCTGCCGTCGTCATGGCAGATGAAGTAGCGGTTGGCCGGCAGCGGGCGGCCGTAAGGCACGGTGCCGTTCTCCTGCGGGGCGATCGGGTGCCAGATGCTCCAGATGGTGGTTTCGGTTGGCCCGCCGAGCGAGAACAGCGCGAGATCCGGGCGCAGGGTACGCAGGGTTTGTACCGTCGCCGGCTTGATGTAGTCGCCGCCTTGCGCCACCAGGCGCAGCGAACGCAGGCTGTCGGCCGTTTTGCAGGTGAGCAGCATCTCCAGAATCGCGGGCACCGAACACCACAGACTAACCCGGTGCTTTTCCACCAGCTGGTTCCAGCTGATGGCGTCCTTTTCCTGATGCGGCGCCGGCAGCACCAGCGTGGCGCCGGCGCACAGCGAACCGAACAGATCGAACATTGACATGTCATGGTGCGGCGGCGTGACGGAAATGAAGACGTCGTCGGCGGTGACCGCCCAGCGCTGCTGGGTCTGGTGGACGACGTTGGCGGTGGCGCGGTTGTTGAGCACCACGCATTTGGGCTTACCGGTGGTGCCGGAGGTATACAGGTAGTAGCTCGCGGCCTGGCTGGCGCTGCGTTCAACCAGCGTCTGCTCATCCGGCAGCGCAGGCGCGCGATCCGTCGGCGCCAGCAGGGTCGCCGGCGTCACGCCGATCGGCGTCTCCAGATCGCCGCCGTGCACCACCAGCGTCGGCCGGCAGTTTTCCAGCAGGTAGGCGGTGCGTTCCGGCGGCGAGTTGATATCGACAGGCACCCAGATCACGCCCTGCAGGGCGCAGGCGAGGCTGAAGATGATCTGTTCCGGGCTGCGCGGCAGATACAGCGCGACCACGTTGCCCGGCTGCACGCCGTGGTTCTGCAGGTTGGCGATCGCCGTGGCGATCCGCTGGCCCAGCTCGCGGTAGGTCAGCGTCTGTTCGTCGCAGATCAGCGCGTTGCCGCCGCCTTGCGCGCCGAACAGCCGCTCGGCCAGCTGTGCCAGATAAGGATAAGGTGCGTAATTCGCTTCGCTGTCGTTGTGGCGATAATGCGCCAGATCGATGAAGTCCCGCGGCGCGATCGCCAGGTCGGCCCGTTGGCAGCTGTGCAGGATGCGTCGCTGCAATGCCGCCAGCATGGCTTCTACCTGTTCACCGTGCAGCGCCTGCTCGGCGTAGTCCACGCACAGCTGCAGGTTTTTTTCGCTGTCCAGCGTCAGGCGAATGTCGATGGCGACCTGCGGCGTTTGGGTCAGGCCGTCGTGGAAGCGCACCGGCGCCTCGGCCGGCAGCGTCTCCCAGCCCAGGCAGTTGGTCAGGATCACCGGCAGCGCCGGGCCGCCCTGGCTTTGGCCGAGCAACTGCCGCGCCAGATCGACGCCGGAAAACGTCAGGTGGTCGAGCGCGCCGAGCACGTCGTCCTGCAAGGCTTGTGCGCGCTGGATAAAATCTTCGCCGTGGCGCGAATAGCGTACCGCTACGAAGCTGGAGGCGTTGCCCAGTGCACCGTCGGCGGCGGGGAATGCCACCGGCACGCCGACGCACAGCTCGCCGTCGGTGGTCCAGTGGGCCAGCGTATCGAGGATCAGCGCCGAGAGCAGGCTGTTGCGCAGCAGCGCGTGTGGCGATCCCAAGCGGCCGAGCTGTTTTATCGTATCGCGCGGCAGCGTCAGGGTGGCGCGGCGATAGCGCGACGAGGTGAGATTGGCGAGCGGGGCGCGCCACGGTAACGCTGACGGGGTGGTGACATCCTGCAGCTTGTCGCGCCAGTAGGCGGCATCGGCCTGGCGCTGCGCCACCGACGCGGCGGGGGGCGGCAGCGCAGCGGCGGTCGGCGCCAGAGGGCGATCGTCAAACAGGCGCGCGATCACGGTGGAGATCCCCTGGCCGTCGAGGATCAACGCATCGAAGCTGGTGAGGATCAGCGTATCGTACGGCGATCCCGTCGGATCCTGCTGTTCGGCAAGTTGGATCACGGCGATGCGCCACAGCGGTTGGCTCGGATCGTGGCGCTGGTGGGAGTAACGCGCGCGCAGCTGTTCGATCTGGCGCTGCGCCGCTTCGCCATCAAGGGCGCGCAGATCGTGGCGATCCAGATGCAGCGTCACCTCCGGGCGTACGTGCTGCGTGCCGCGCTGCACATCGATGCAGGTGCGCAACGCCGGGTAGTGCTGTACCAGCTCGGTCAGGCGCGCTTCAAGGCGCGGTACGTCCAGCTGCCGGGCGCGGTATTCGCGAAAGTCGTGCATCGCCACGCCGCCCAGCGGCCATCGATCGCTGCGGCCCAGAAGATAGGCCTGCTGCAGTGCGGTTAATGGTGTCTCCATGGTACTTCCCTATAGTCGCTAACCGATTAAAACGAGCCGGGCGCCGCGCGCCCGGAAACCGATCTCAGTGCTGCGGCGCCAGCGCGGCGAGCAGCGTTTTCGCATGCCTTCCTGCCTCGGGCGAGCGTTGGCAGATCAATGCCGCCAGCGCCGCAGGGGAGGAGTGCGCCGCCAGATCCTGCGCCGTTAGCCCCGCTGCCAGATACTTGTTGAGCACCGTCAGCAGCGCGTTCACCCCGGCATCCGGCAAGGCCAAGCGGTGGATATCGTCGTGGTCGCGCAAGCCGGCCTCGGGGGCCACCCGCGCCAGCAGCCGATGCAGCACCTGGCGCACCGGCGCCTGCTGCGCCAGCGCGTCGGGCGTGCATTGCGCCAGCAGCTGCGACAGCGGGCGATCGAACGCCGCCGTTTGCCGCGCGGCCAGGTGCAGCAGCGCCCGGTAACAGGCCAGCAGGCGTGGCAGCACCTGCTCGGGGAACGCGTCGAGCCGCACGTCCCAGTTGATCAGAATGCCGTCGTCGACGTGGGCGACCTGCGCATCCAGCGCCACCTGCGGCCCCTGAGAGATGACCCAGCCGAGACGGCCGAAGGTGTCGGTGACCCGTTCGGAAAACAGCGTCTTACCGCGGATGCCGAAACCGGCGGTAAACACCACCGGCGAAGGCTGCAGGCTGCCGTGCAGGCGCGACAGATCGCGCATCACGCTCACGCCGGGGTAATCCGCATGCTCGATCAGCTCCGCTAGCTGCGTCATCAGGCGCCGGCAGAAGGCGCTCAGGTTTTCCGTCGGGTTCAGCTCCACGCCGAGCAGCACCAGGTTAGAGAAATCGCCGATGAGGCGATGCGCGTCCTCCCGTTCGCTCTCGCGGTGGAACAGCGGCACGTTGAGCCGGAAGCGCGTCATATTCCACCCCTGGCCGACGGCCAGGGCGAACAGTGCGAGAAACAGCGTCGAGAGCGAGGTGTGGTGCCGTTTGGCGACGTTCTCCAGCGCGCGGCTTTCCTCTGCGTCCAGCTGTATGGCCAGGCGATCGCTGCGGCAGCGGTCCGGCGTGCGCAGCAGGCGCGGCGCCGGTGGCACCAGCGCCAGGCGCGAACGCCACCAACGCTGGCCGCGTTCGCGCCGCTGGCGCAGCGCCCCGTCGGCGTCACGTTGTGCGAGGTGATCGAAGTAGGCCGGCGGCGCGTCATGGGAGGGTACCGGTGGGCACTGGTGATAAAACGCCGTCAGATCTTCCATCAACAGGCGAAAGCTCATGGCATCGCCGGCGATCATATCGAGATCGACATGCAGGCGGCTGCGCCCTTCCGGCAACAGGCTCAGGCTGATATCGCAGGGCACGCCCTGTTCCAGCGGCAGCAGCTGGGTACTTTTTGCCTGGCGTTTGGCGGCGAGCGCGGCTGCCAGCGTCGCTGTATCGGCGTGCCGCCAGTCGTCGAGATGCAAGGTGTGCCGGGGGCCGGGAGGCGCGATCGTCTGCCGGCCATCATCGGTAATGCGCAGGCGCAACAGCGGATGATGCAGGTACAGCGCATCGACGGCCTGGCGCAGTCGGGCGAGATCCAGCTCGCCGCCGTCGAATTCCGCATACAGGTGGGCGGCCATGCCGCCGAGGGGAGGAGCGGACTGTCGGCCTACCCAATAGGCGGCCTGCATCGTGGTCAAAGCTTTCATCGGGTATCCATTTTGATTCAGCCAACGAGACTGCAAGAATATATCCAAATGTTAATAGGAATGAAAATTATTATTATTTAATCCATTTGACGCGAGGGTGCTATCTATAAGGGGTTTTAGCGAGGGCGGATGGGCGTATCGTTGGGTGTGAATAATTTATCTATATTATTCTTAGCATTGTAATGATTGCTTGTTATTGCAGCGCCTGTTTTACCTGCGAAAGTATAAGGTTTTCTGTCTGTTATCGCGGCTTTCCTCACACCTTTGTTGATAATGATTTGCATTAGAAAATGCAAAATATTATCATTCTTAACATTATTTTACGTTTTTATACAAGCCGCCGGCCGCTCCGCCGGCGGCTTGGCCGTGGACGGGGCCGCGCCCGTTCGGCCGCGCAAGGCATGGGTTTGCCGCAGGGATAAGCAACACAAAGGTCGGGAAGGCCGGAGCGTCATGGTCTGTGTGAGTGTCGATGTAGGTTGTGTAAAAAAAATCAAATTTTGTGCACCTCTGGGATGAAAGGAGAAGACATCTATGGGCAAGCATTTTGCGGCTCAACGGCATGAAAGCGTAGGAAACGGGGAAAAAGCGGGGTTGAAAGCCATTGGGGCGTTTTCCTCCGTATTTTTAGGGGTTTGTTCACTGGCGATCGGTAACGTCAACGCGGCGGAAACCAAGAGCAACGAAACCTACCAGGACGCGGAAACGCTGCTGGTCACCGGTGAGAAGATCAAACGTTCCATTTTCGACACTGGCTCCAGCGTGCAGGTGTTCGACAGCAACCGCATCGCCTCGATGCCCGACGCGGTGCAGATCCCCGATCTGCTGCGCATGACCCCCAACGTGGTGGATCTGGGCATCGGCAACGAACTCCCGACCGTGCGCGGCATCGACGGCTCCGGCCCGAACGTCGGCGCCAACGCCTTCCTCAGCGGCACCCGTCCGCGCCTTAATCTGTCGTTGGACGGCCGTTCGCTGACCTATAACGAACAGGCGTTCGGCCCGCAGTCGCTGTGGGATCTGGATCGCGTCGAAGTGTTCCTCGGCCCGCAAAGCTACATCCAGGGGCGCAACGCCATCGCCGGCGCCATCGTCATGGCCAGTAAAGATCCGACCTTCGAGTGGGAAAGCGCCTTCAAGGGTGGGGCCGGCAACCAGCACTCTTCACAGCTGGCCGCCATGGCATCTGGCCCGCTGGTGGAAGATCAGCTGGCGTTCCGCGTCAGCGTCGATCGCCAGCGCCGCCGCAGCGAAGCCGATCTGCCGGCCTATGCGCCGGTGGGCGACCCGCGCGAAGTGGAAGCCACCACTGCCCGCGCCAAGCTGTTGTTCAACCCGGCCGGCCTGCGCGATCTGACCACCAAGCTGACCTTTAACCACTTCGGCAGCACCGCGCCACAGAACGAAAGCCTCAACCCGCAGCCGCACCCGACCAATCCGCGTCACGATCCGCGCCGCGCCGTGTTCAAAAGCAACATGAACAGCACCATCTGGGATCTGGCCTGGGAGGCCTCCGATGCCCTGACGTTTGAAAACCGCGTTATCTATACCGATTTCAATATCAATCGGCCGACCGCTTACAACATCCAATACGCCGAGATCGACGGCCAGGAAGTTCACGTAGAGCCGGTGGTGCGCTTCGGCGGCGCGGACAGCCGCCTGCACGGGCTGGCGGGGCTGCGTTATTTCCACGGCACGCAGGATGAGTTCGTCAACATCTTTGGCGGATCGACCTTCAAAGATAAAACCGATACCCATTCGGCGTTCGCCGAGCTGACCTATGCGCTGACGCCGCAGGTGGACGTGACCGCCGCCAGCCGTCTGGAACGCGAACACCGTCGCCGCGACGGCGGCAGCCAGGCGGTGCGCATCGACTTCGACGAAACCTATACGGTGTTCTTGCCGAAGCTGGACGTGGCCTGGAAACCGACGGATACCCAAACCTACGGCGCCAAGATCGCCCGCGGCTATAACGCCGGCGGCGGCGGCATCACGATCGGTACGCCGGTGGTCAGCTATACCTACGGTTCCGAGTATGTGTGGAACTACGAGCTGTACACCCGCCATCACCTGAAAGACGCCAACGTGGTGCTGACGGGTAACATCTTCTACAACGATTACAAGGATATGCAGCTGCCTTATTCGTTGGGTGAGAACTCCAGCGTGATCCGTAACGCCGACAAGGTGGAAACCTACGGCGCGGAAATCGGTGCCACCTGGCAGCCGCGCTGGGACTTCGAGCTGTTCGGCAACCTCGGCCTGCTGAAAACCGACATCAAGAAGTTCTCGGGCAGCGGCGTGGAAGGGCATGAGCTGGCGCGCGCACCGGCTTACACCGCCAACATGGGTGCTAAATATCAGTTCCTGAAAGGGTGGGAGCTGAGTAGCAACGTGGCATTTACCGACTCCTACTATTCGCAATACGACAACGACTCGCGCGGGCGCATCGGCTCCTATTGGACGGCCAACGCCCAGCTGGCTTACACCTTCGACTACGGTCGCGCCACGCTGTATGCGAAAAACCTGTTTGATTCAGACCGCCGCGAGATGGTCAGAAGCAACGACATCTACACGGCGACTCTTCAGCGAGGCCGCTTGGTCGGCGCAGCAGTTGAGCTGAATTTCTAACGCTATCGCGATGACGGGGGACGAATGTCCCCCTTTTTATGCGCTATCCCGGCACGGCCGGGCAAAGGAGATAACGCAGTGATCGGTGATTTTGACAGCATTCTGAGCGATGAAGAGGCCCAGCGGCTGGAGAGCGCGTTTCAGGCGCTGGGCGCGGCGTCGGCGGACGGCGAACGGCCGGTAAGCGAAGCCGAAGAGCGGGCGTGGTTCGCCCATCTGCAGCAGGGTGACGCACGCGGGCAGCGGGCGCTGGCCTGGCGCCTGACGGGGGACGTGGATATCGCCCGGGTGACGGCGGCGCTGCAGGCGCTGGTGCGGGAAACGCCGGGCGTGGACGTGCGCTACGTTTTTGATGACGAAAACGGTCTGGTGAAACGCCCAACCGGTTCGGCGCCGTTGCCGGTGAGCCTTCGTCAGGTGGCGGACGAACAACATGCCATGGGTTGCCTGCTGCAGGCGCAGGCGGTGCCGTTTGAACTGGAAAGCGAAGCGCCGCTGCGCTGCCTGCTGTTGCTCACGCCGGGCGATGACGTGATTTTGGGCGTGGTCTTGCATGACATCCTGGCGGAAACGCTGCCGTGGCGCCACCTGCCGGCGATGCTGTCCGCCCGTTACAACGGGGATGCGATGCCTCTGCCTTTCGCGGTGGCGCCGGTCGAGCTGGCGGAAACCCCGGAGCCGCAGCTGCCGTGGGTGCGCCAGGCCGTCTCGCTGCAGGATTACCGCAGCCCGGCGCAGCGCGCTGAAGCGTTGCCGCCGGTGGGCTCGCGCGTGGTCACGCGTATTGAGCGCTCGCTGTTGCCCACCAACGACACGCCGCGGGCCTTGCTGGCGGCGGTGGCGGCACGGTTTGCCGAGTTCGTCGCCGCGCAGGCTGGCGGCCAAGCGGTGCAGCTGTGCGTGCCGGCCGCAGAAACGGCGGAGTTCGTCGGCCTGGAGCTTGGCCTGACGGCGGCGCCGCTGATGCGCCTGACCGTGCAGCATGGCGAGAGCGACGTCGGGCAGCGGCTGCTGGCGCAGGCCGTGGCTGAACAGCCGGACCCGCAACGGGCGCAGCTGCTGGTGGCCTGGCGCGACGATCTGGCCGCAGAGTGGCGGCTGGAAGGCGTTCACGCCGAACGCCTGTTGCTGCCGCCGCTGCATACGCCGTTTGAACTGGCGCTGCTGCTGGGGTTGCCGGAGGCAGAAACGCTGACGCTGGAGCTGGTCACCGACCCGCGCCTGTCTCCGCACGCGGCGCCTTTCCTGCTGGAGCAGTTCAGCGCGTTCCTGGCCGGGCAGCGGATTGCCGTCGCATTGCCGGTGGCTGAGGCCGCTTCCCCGGCGATGGCCGCGCCAGCGGCGAACGGCGACGCAGACGAAAGCGTTGCACCGCTGATTTTGCAGGAGTTCCGTGAGGCGCTGGTGGAGCCGGAAATGACCCTGGATGAAGACTTCTTCGATCGCGGCGGCCATTCGCTGGTCGCTACCCGGGTGATCGGCCGTTTGCTGAGCCTGCATCAGATCGAAATCAACATTAACGATCTGTTCAGCCATCCGACGGCGCGCGGGTTGGCGGGCTACGCCAAACGCCTGAACGTCGCGCAGCCGAATGCCGCGGTGGCCACCGCCGACGACCATGATCGCGCGCAGGCGCCGCTGTCGCTGGCGCAGGAATCGCTGTGGAAGGTGTATGAAGCCTTCGGCCATGACGAGATTTTCAACCTGCCGTTCTCTCTGCGCTTCTTCGATGCGGTGGATGAAACGGCGCTGCGTCAGGCGTTTATCGACGTCATGACTCGCCATACCGTGCTGCGTTCACGCTTCGTCGAGCAGCAGGGCGAAGTGGTGCAGGTGGTGGTGCCGGCTGCCGAACTTGCGGACTACTCGTGGTTCCGCTTCTCCCACGAGACGCCGGCGGGCAACGCCGCCGCCCTGTTGGCCGATGCCGGCCAGCACCGGTTCGATCTGGCCGCCGAGCTGCCGCTGCGCGTCACGCTGCTGCGCGATGCGGACAACGGCCAACAGCTGCTGTCGCTGCTGTTCCACCATGTGGTGCTGGATGAATGGTCGCTCAACCTGATGATGGATGAGCTGGGCGTCGCCTATCGCCATCGCGTCGTCGGCCAGACGCCGCAGTGGAGCGGGCAACCGCCGCAGTTCCACACTTTCGCCCGGCAGCAGCGGGCCTCCGGGGTGCAGCAGCAACATCTGGACTACTGGCTCGACGCGCTGCGCGGCGCGCCGGTCGGCCAGCCGATCTTCCGGCAAGAAGCGTCCACCCATCCGGCGGTGCCGGCACCGGCGGACGTCAACGGCGGCTGGCTGGAGTTCGAGGTCGATCCTGCCGTGGCGGAAGGCCTGTATCAGCTCGCCCGCCGCAACAACGCTTCGCTGTTCAACGTGGTGTATGCCGGGATTACCTCGGCGCTGCGCCTGCTCGGCGGCCCGGCGGATCTGCTGGTGGGCACCTCGACCTCCGGCCGTAACGACGCCGAGTTCTTCGATACCGTCGGCTACTTCACCACCGTAGTGGTGCACCGAGTGCGCTTCGACGAGGGGCTGACGGTGGCCGGGTTGGTCAGCCAGGTGAAAAACACCATCAATGGCTCGCTGCCGTACACCGATATTCCGATCGATCTGGTGGAGGAAGGGCTGTTCGGCGTGGATGCCGACCGCAAGAACCACATGTTTGAAGTGTTTATCCAGATCCACAGCCGCATCAAGCTGAACGGCGAGTTCCGGCTGCAGGACGGCAGCGCGATCGCCTACCGTCAGGTGGAGCCGGAGAAAGCCGAATCGCTGCTCGGCCTGCAGTTTGAGGTGATGGAAGACGATCTGGCCGGGAAAAAATCCCTGCGGGTGATGATGACCTACCGTCAGGACCACTACAGCCGGGAGCAGGCCAATCTGATCGCCGACGGCGTTCAGCACGTCTTTACCCAGTTTGCGCAGCACATCGCTGGCGATATCGCTCTGGCGGCGCTGCCGCCCGGGCCGCAGGCATGACGTTGTTTCACTCTAACCGAAAGCATGATTTTCAAGGAGATAAAAGGATGTCTGGAACCCTAGCAACCCCGCGCGCGTTACTGTCGCTGCTGGTGGCGGCCTCTCTGGTGGTCGCCGGCGCCGCGCAGGCGGACGATGCCGGCATCAAACCGCAGGACATCAAGCGCGAGGCGCTGTCGTCGACGGTGGTGGAGATGGCCTACAGCACCTCGCAACAGGCGCTGTTCGTCAGCGCGCCGGACTGGAAGGAAGAGGCGCGCTCCCGCGTGCTGCGGCTGGATCCCAACACCCTGGCGATCAAGGCGGAGATCCCGCTGCAGGTGAAAGGCTTCGGCGTGGCGCTGAACGATGCGGGCAATCGCCTGTACCTGACGCAGGCTTTCAACGGCGAAGTCGGGGTGGTGGACACCACCACCAACCACGCGCTGGGCAGCATCAAGCTGCTGGACAAAGCGGTGCTGGAGCAGGCTTACAAGCAGGCGGGCATCAGCGGCAAGCGTCTGGACTTCCTGTTGGCGGAGCTGAAGAAGTTTAAAATCACCGAGGACTATCTGTACCGCCTCCGCGAGATCAAATATGACGCGCAAAGCGGCCGCCTGTTCCTGCCGGGGCTGGGCTTCGGCGTTGACAGCGTGCTGTACGTGGTCGATACCAAGGCCGGCAAGCTGGAGAAAGTGATCCCGGGCTTTGGCTACAATGCGGTGGGCATCACGCTGGATGAGAAGGGCCGCAGGGTATTCGTTTCCAACATGCAGGGGCAGGTGATCACCCTGAACGCCGACACGCTGGCGATCACCGCCACGCACGAAGTGCAGGCCGATCAGCTGCTGAACCTGGTGTATGACCCGGCGAGCAATCGCCTGCTGGGCGTCGATCAGGGCATCGATCGCGACGACTACCGCAACCATCATCTGGGGCACGACTACGTGAAGCGCAGCAGCGGCCATCGGGTGTTTGCGCTGGATGCGGACAGCGGCAAGGTGCTGGCCAGCGAGCTGACGGATGAGGTGCCGATCGGCCTGCTGCTCGACGAGCGCAGCCAGCGGCTGTATGTCGCCAACCGCAAAGGCGTGCGCGTGGATCATGGCGCCGGCACGCTGACGGTGTTCGACGCCAAAACGCTCAAGCGCCTGCAAACCGTAGACCTGCCGCCGCACCCTAACAGCCTGGCGTTGGATCCGAAAGGCGACGCGCTGTTCGTGACGGTGAAAAACGACGGCGCTTCCACCAAGGCCGGCAAGCCGGAAAGCGTGGTGCGCATTCAGCTGCATACCAAGTAACGGAATGGAAAGATAAAAAAAGGGGCGCCGCGGCGCCCCTTTGTTATTGGATCATGTCATCAGAAGTGGGTGTTGATGCTCATGTAGTAGGTACGGCCCGGTTCGTTGTAGGTGGCCGCGCCCGCGCCGGCGATGTTGATCGCGCCGGTAATCGGGTCGCCCACGTTCTGCGCGTTACCGGCGCGGAACTGGCGTTTGTCGAACAGGTTGTCGATGCCGGCGGTGACGCTGACGTTTTTGGTCAGGTCATAGGTCGCGCTGGCGCCGACGACGGCATAAGGGCTGACCTCGCGGGTTTCGCCGCCGGTGGCCGGTTTACCCTGGTAGTTGTACTTCTTCGGCTTCTGACGGCCGTACCAGGTCAGGGTGGACTGCATCGACAGATCCTGCGTAGCCTGCCAGCTGAGGGTCGAGTTGACGGTGAACTTCGGGATCACCGACAGGTAATCGCCGGTGGTCTTGTTCTTGTTCTCGATCATGTAGGTGGCGTTGTTGCTCCAGGTGACGGTCTCGCTGACCGGCACGTTCAACGAGCCTTCCAGTCCTTGTACCACCGCTTTCGGTACGTTCTCCCACTGATAGACCGCCGTACCGGTGCTGCTGGTGGCGATGCGCGAGTTACCCGCTTCAATCTTGTTGTGGTAATCGTTGCGGAAGTAGGTCACGCCGGCCAGCCAGCCTTCGTTATGGAACTCCAGCCCGATCTCTTTGTTGACGCTGGTTTCCGCCTTCAGATCGTCGTTACCCAGCAGGTAGCAGCCGTTTCTGACATCGCTGCCCGCACACCCTTGGCCTTTGCTGTACAGCAGGTAGTTGCCGTTGGTCTGGTACAGGGTCGGTGCCTTGTAAGAACGCGCGATACCCATTTTCAGCGTGAAGTAGTCGCCCAGTTCCTGCGACAGGTTCAGCGCCGGGCTCCAGTTGTTGCCGGATTCTGAATGCAGATCGTAACGCAGACCCGGCGTCAGCATGGTGGTGTCGGTCAGCTCAATGTTGTCTTCGGCGAACAGCGAGAAGATATGCGCGGAAGCGTAAGGGCTGCGCGTGCCGTTGCCCATGCCGGGAATAGTGCCGCCCATCAGCGTTTGGCTGGTGGAGGTGCCGTCTTTCATCCGCTGTTGGGTCCACTCGGTGCCCAGGGTGGCGGTCTGTGAAACGCCCAGCTCAAACGGCACGCTGACTTCGCTGTGCGCCAGGAAGTCGTCCAGCTTGGTGGTGCCGAAACCGGTATTTTTGGTGTCGAAGATGCCTTCGGTGCCGCCGGCCAGGCCTTCGTTCAGGCGGGTATTGCGGGTGCGCTCGAACTGCACGTAGTTGTTGGTGCTCACGCCGTTGTCCCAGGCGCCGCGGTGGGTCAGGCCGAAGGTTTCACGGTAGATGCGGTTAGTCTCTTTGCCGTAGTTGCTCTGCACCAGGGCATTGGTATTGGTGTTCTGGGTATCGCCGGAATACAGGTTGCCCTGACGGCCGTAGGCATACTCGAACTCCAATGACTGCAGATGGGCGAAGTCCCAATGCAGCAAGGCGTCGATGTTTTTATCGACCACCCCTTCGCGCCCGGCGGGCAGGCTGTTGGCGTAGGCGCCTACGCGTTCGGATTTATGCGATTCGTTAATGTCCCAGGCGTCGGCCTGCGTTTTGCTGTAGCCGCCGAACAGGCGGAAGCTCAGGGAATCGCTCAGCGGGCCGGACAGGCTGAAGTCGGTGCGCTTGGTGGCGCCCTCCTGCTTGTGCTGCGGCACGTTGAAGTAGCCGTTCAGCGAGCCGTGCAGCGCATCGCCGGCCTTCTTGGTGATGATGTTGACCACGCCGCCCGCGGCGCCGTTGCCGTAGCGCGCGGCGGCCGGGCCGCGCAGCACTTCGATGCGTTCGATCATTTCCGGCGGCACCCAGGCGGTATCACCGCGCGAGTCGCGCTCGCCGCGCCAGCCCTGACGCACCGAGTTGCGGCTGGAGGCCGGTTTGCCGTCGATCAGAATCAGGGTGTTTTCCGGGCCCATGCCGCGGATATCGATCTGGCGATTGTTGCCGCGCTGGCCGCTGGTGGAGTTGCCGGTCAGGTTAACCCCGGGCATGGTGCGGATCAGTTCGCTGATGTCGCGCGCCGGCGGGCGTTTTTTGATCTCGTCGGCGGTGATGGTGGACACCCCCGGCGCCTGCAGGTTCTGCCGGGCGGCGGTCACGACGATGGTGTCTTCGCCGCGCGGTTTTTTATCCGTGGTGCCGCTGTTTTCTTCCGTGGTGGTGGTGTCGGTCTGCTGCGCGGCGTTGGCGAACGCGGACGCGCCCAATCCCAAGCCGATAAGAGTGGCTAAAGAATAACGTGATAGCTTGCTTTTCATCTGAGTGTCCTACCTTGCTGCCATCCCTCGCCGAACGGGGGGAAGGGCGGTTGTAGTTTTTGTGTAGTCGGAAATAGAAAATCGGCTGCGGCAAGGGATGCCATTGATGTATCCCCGATCCCTGTCCGTTGCGCGCAATACCAGCACGATCTCCAAGCCTTACACACTATTGCAAATGCAAATTATTATCAATAGTATTTGGCGTACAGTGCGTTCGGGCGGTGGCCGGCGATAGGGAAAAGTCGACGTTCCCGGTGCCGCCAACTACAAAATGGGTAGGCGTTGTGAATACAGAACTACAGTCAGAAAGCAGCAGATTATTGGCCAGCAGCAATGCGGGCAGTCCAGGGTGGTGGTTGACGGTGGCACGACGCGGTACGCCATGGGTAGAACCGGCGGGTAACGGCCGTTGGCGAACCACCTTTTTCTGGCGCGATCCTCAGGGATGCGAATTGACCTCCGCCTACCGTCGCGTGTGGATCAACATCAACTGCCTGACCGACCATCATCAGCCGAATCCGCCGCAAAGCCTGCAGCGTTTGGCCGGCACCGACGTGTGGTACTGGCAGACCGAGCTGAGCGGCGCCTGGCGCGGCAGCTACTGCTTTATCCCCTGCTTTGACGAGCGGCCGCCGGCGTTCAGCGGCGACGATGCGCACGCCAACATGCACAACCTGCGCCACTGGTGGCACCAGGTGTTCGCCAGCGCCACCCCCGATCTGCTCAACCCGTATCGCTCCTGGCAAAGCGCCAGCGGCCACAGCGTCTCCGGCCTGCACATGCCGGATGCGCCGCCGCAGCCGGTATGGCGCTCGTTCGACGAGTACGAGATCGCCAGCGGGCGCTGTACGCCACCGCTGCCGGCGCGTTTGCAGCGCCATACCTGGCAAAGCGAGCGCCTGGGCAACAGCCGCGATGTCTGGATCTACACCACCGGTGACAGCAAGCCGGCCGAGCGTCCGTTGGCTATTCTGCTCGACGGCCAGTTCTGGGCGAAGCAGATGCCGGTTTGGGAGCCGCTGATGCAGCTGACCCGTGAAGGGGCATTGCCGGAAGCGGTGTATGTGCTGATCGACATTATCGATCTGCCGCACCGGTCGCGCGAACTGACCTGCAAGGACGACTTCTGGCTGGCGGTGCAGGAAGAACTGATGCCGCAGCTGGCCGACTGGGCGCCGCACAGCGACAAACCGGCCGATACGGTGGTGGCGGGGCAAAGCTTTGGCGGCCTGGCTTCCCTGTATGCCGGGCTGCGCTGGCCGCAGCGCTTCGGCGCGGTGATCACCCAGTCCGGTTCCTACTGGTGGCCGCGGCGCGACATGCTGCAGTTGCCGAGCATTCCCGACGACGCCTGCTGGTTGATGCAGCAGGTGGAACGGCATGGCCTGGGCAACCACGGCGCGCTGAAGGTATTTATGGAAGCCGGTTCGCAGGAAAAGCTGGTGCACCGGGTCAGCGGCGAAATGGCGGCGCGTCTGAGCGACGCCGGCCATCGGGTGCACTACCGGGTGGTGGAAGGCGGGCACGACGCGCTGTGCTGGCGCAGCGGCCTGACCGACGGGCTGCAGGCGGTCTGGGCTTCCGCTTTCGCCACCGCTTATCCGGCATCGGCGACGGCAACGGCACGAGGAACACATGATGGAAAGCCTGAATCCGTTCGATGATCAACAGCAGCGCAGCCTGGTGCTGCGCAACGTACAACAACAATACAGTTTGTGGCCGGATTTCCGCGCCATTCCGTCCGAGTGGACGATCGTCTTCGGCCCGGCGGCGCGCACTGCGTGCGCCGAATGGCTGGAACAGCATTGGCAAGACATTCTGCCGGTCGCAGCACGCGAGGCGTGGCCGGCGCCAGGTAATCACGGGAGCAATAAGCAGTGTCACACACCCCTAACTCTCTCAGCGGCCCGGCGCTTGCGGGCGAATGGCCGCTGGTCGCGGCGCAACCCGGCATCTGGGTCGCCGATCAAATTTCCCCGCATCGCAATGCCTACGCGGTGGCCCACGCCATCGAACTCAACGGCCCCATTGCCGTAGAGCCTCTGCTGCAGGCCATTACCCAGGGCCTGGGCGAGGTGGATATGCTGCGCCTGCGTTTTGCGGAACGCGACGGCGTGCCGGTGCAATGGCTGGACGACGCGCTGGCGGTGCACGAGCCGGAACTCGTCGATCTGACGACGTCGCCGGACCCCGAAGCCGCCGCGCGCGCGCTGATGGATATCGATCTGGCGAGCGATCTGCGCGCCGGCAGCGGCGCGCCGCTGTATCGCCATGTGGTGATGCGCCTCGCGGATGACCGCTGGTTCTGGTATCAGCGCTATCACCATCTGCTGGTGGACGGTTTCAGCTTCACCGCCATCGCTCGCCGCGTGGCGGCGATTTACACCCATCTTTGCCACGGCGACGCGCTGGAACCGACGCCTTTCACGGCGTTCAGCGACGTGGTGGCGGAATACCAGGCTTACCGGGAGGCGCCGGCCTGGCAGCGCGACGCCGATTTCTGGCTCGAAAAAGCGCGGCAGCTGCCGCCGCCGGCGACCCTTTGCCCGCAGCCGCTGGCCGGGCAAACCCCCACGCCGCGCATCCACCGGCTGGAACAGCGCTGCGATCCGCAGGCCTTTGCCGAACTGGTGCAGTGCGGCGCGCAGCAGAAGCTGAACGCCGCCGATATGGCGGTGGCGCTGGTGGCGCTGTGGGTATCGCGCCTGAGTGGCCAACCGAGCTTCAGCGCCGGTTTTATCTTCATGCGCCGTACCGGATCGGCCGCCCTGTGCGCCGCCGGCCCGGTGATCAACGTGCTGCCGATGGAGATGCACCTCGAGCCGCAGGCCACGCTGTATGAGGCCGCCGCCCGCATCAGCCGCGAGCTGAAAACGGTGCGCCGCCATCAGCGCTACGACGCCGAACAGGTGCAGCGCGATCTGGGGCGCATCGGCGACGGCGAACCGCTGTACGGCACGGTCTTCAACTTCAAAATGTTCGATTACCAGCTGGACTTCGCCGGTATCGAAGGCATCACCCACGATCTGGCCTCCGGGCCGGTGCGCGATCTGGAGATTGCGCTGTTTATCGACGAGCACCATCAGCTGAAGGTTGAACTGCTGGCCAACGCCGAGCGTTACAGCCGCCAGGAACTGCAGGCGCATCTGCAGCGGTTGCCGCTGCTGCTGGCGCAGTTCGCCGCGCAGGCAACGTTGCCGATCGGCGAAGCCGATATGCTGACCGCCGACGATCACGCGCTGCTGGCGCGGGTCAACGACACGGCGCACCCGGTACCGGCGACCACGCTGAGCCAGCTGCTGGCGCAGCAGGCGCAAACCACGCCGGACGCGCCGGCGCTGGCGGATGCGCATTTCAGCTTTACCTACCGCGAAACGCGCGAGCAGGTCACGGCGCTGGCGCGCGAGCTGGTGGCGCAGGGCGTGCGGCCGGGCGACATTGTGGCGGTGGCGCTGCCGCGTTCGGTGTTCCTGTCGCTGGCGTTGATGGCTATCGTGGAAGCGGGCGCCGCCTATCTGCCGCTGGACACCGGTTATCCGGACGAGCGGTTGGCGATGATGCTGGAAGACGCCGCGCCGCGGCTGGTCATCACCAACCCGGCGCAGCAGGCGCGCTTCGCCGACAAGGGCGAAATCTTGCTGTATGACGCGCCGCTGGCGGCCGATCACGCCGCCGGGGTGGCGATCGCGGGCCCGACGCCGGACCATGCGGCCTATATCATCTTTACCTCCGGCTCCACCGGGCGCCCGAAAGGCGTGCTGGTCGGCCATCAGGCGATCGTCAACCGCCTACTGTGGATGCAACACCAGTATCCGCTGGGGGCGGACGACGCGGTGCTGCAGAAAACGCCGTGCAGTTTCGACGTCTCGGTGTGGGAATTCTTCTGGCCGCTGATGGTGGGCGCCCATCTGGTGATGGCGCCGCCGGAGGCGCATCGCGACCCGCAGCAGCTGCAACAGCTGATCGCACAACATCGCATTACCACGCTGCACTTCGTGCCGTCGATGCTGGCGGCTTTCGTGGCCGCCCTGGACGACGACGCGGCGGTGGCGAGCTGCGCCGCGCTGCGCCAGGTGTTCTGCAGCGGCGAAGCGCTGCCGGCGGAGCTGTGCCGCCTGTGGCAAAGCCGCACGGCGGTGCCGTTGCACAACCTCTACGGCCCGACCGAAGCGGCGGTGGACGTGACCTGGCATCCGGCCTACGGCGAGGCGCTGGCGAAGGTGACCGGCGCCAACGTGCCGATCGGCCTGCCGGTGTGGAATACCGGGCTGCGCATTCTTGACGCGCGCCTGCGGCCGGTGCCGCCGGGCGTGGCGGGCGATCTGTATCTGACCGGCGTGCAGCTGGCGCACGGCTACCTTGGCCGGCCGGATCTGACCGCCAGCCGCTTTGTCGCCGATCCGTTCGGCGAGGGCGGGCGCATGTACCGCACCGGCGACGTGGCGCGCTGGCTGCCGGACGGCGCGGTGGAATATTTGGGCCGCAGCGACGATCAGCTGAAGATCCGCGGGCAGCGTATCGAGCTGAGCGAAATCGACCATGCCTTGCTGTCGCTGCCGGGCGTGCGCCAGGCGGTGACGCACGCGCTGGTGCTGCAGGGCACGCCGGTGGACGCCGGCGGCGATGCGCGCCAGCTGGTGGGCTATCTGGTGATGCAGCCTGGTGCGAACTGGGATGCGGAATCCCTGCGCGCGGCGCTGGCCGACCGTCTGCCGCCGCACATGGTGCCGGTGGCGCTGGTGGAAATGAGCGATTTGCCGCTGAGCGCCAACGGCAAGCTGGATCGCAAGGCCTTGCCGCAGCCGCAGGGCGGTGAACGCAAGGCAGGACGGCCGCCGCAGGCCGGGCTGGAAAGCGAGATCGCGGCGGTGTTCGCCCGCTTGCTGCAGCGCGAGCAAGTGTTCGCCGACGACGATTTCTTCGCGCTCGGCGGCCATTCGCTGCTGGCGATGCGTCTGGCGGCGGAGCTGCGCCGCGATCTGGGCAAGGCGGTGTCCGTCGGCCAGGTGATGGTGGCGTCGCGCGTTGAGCAGTTGGCGGCCTTGCTGGCGGAAGATCGCACGCAGGAAGAGGCCGATCGCAGCGGATTCGACAGCGTATTGCCGCTGCGCGTCACCGAGGGGCCGACGCTGTTCTGTCTGCACCCGGCGTCCGGTTTCTCCTGGCAGTTCAGCGTATTGCCGCGCTATCTCGATCAGCACTGGTCGCTGGTCGGTATCCAGTCGCCGCGGCCGGACGGGCCGCTGGCGCTGAGCGAAGATATGGATCAGGTGGTGGATGCCCACCTGCAGACGGTGTTGCAGGTACAGCCGCACGGGCCGTACCACTTTATCGGCTACTCGCTGGGCGGCACGCTGGCGCAGGGCATCGCCGCCCGGCTGCAGGCGCGCGGTGAGCAGGTGGCGTTCCTCGGCCTGCTGGATACCTATCCGCCGGAGACCCAAAACTGGGACGTGATGCTGGACGACAACGTGTTGAAGGAAGTGCAGCGCGAGCGCGAGCAGTTCCTGGCGGTGTCGCAGGATACGCTCGATCCGGCGCTGGGCGAGACGCGCACCGCGATGTTCGACAACATCGAAGCCAACTACGCCGATTCGGTGCGGTTGCTGTCGCACACGCGCACCGCCCGCTTCCGCGGTCAGGCGACGCTGTTCGTCGCCAAACGCACATTGCAGGAAGGGATGGACGTGCAGCAGACCTGGTCGCAGTACGTCGATGCGCTGCAGGCGCACGAGCTGGACTGCGCGCATGTCGATATCGTTTCGCCGGCGTCGTTCAAAGTGCTGGGGCCGCTGCTGAACCGGATCTTGCGCACGCTGTAATCGCGCCCGTCATCTCGCCGCCAGGCACGGGGATTACCCCGCGTGTGGCGGCGTTTCTTGCGGTTGCTCACAGTTGAATATCAATGAGTTTTATTATCATTATTGATTTCGTCATCTGTGCTAGCATAGCGCCCCGCAACTGCAGAATCCCCGTTTAAAGATGTGGTGAACAACCGATGAGTAGCAAACCCTCCATCCTGCTTGATTTTAGCCTGCTGAAAACCAACCGGGCTTTCCGCGCGGTATTCTGCGCGCGCTTTATCTCCATTGTGGCGCTGGGGCTGATGGCGATCGCCATCCCGGTGCAGATCCAGGCGCTGACCGGTTCCACCCTGCAGGTCGGGCTGGCGGTGACGCTGGCCGGCGGCGGCATGTTCGCCGGGCTGCTGATGGGAGGCGTATTGGCCGATCGCTATGAGCGGCGCCGGCTGATCCTGTTCGCACGCTCCACCTGCGGCGTCGGCTTCGTCGGCCTGTGCCTCAACGCCCTGTTGCCGTCGCCTTCGCTGGCGGCCATTTATCTGCTGGCGGTGTGGGACGGCTTCTTCGGCGCGGTGGGGGTGACGGCGCTGCTGGCGGCCACGCCGGCGCTGGTGGGCCGCGAAAACATCGTGCAGGCGGGCGCCATCAGCATGCTGACGGTGCGCTTCGGCTCGATTCTTTCCCCGGCGATTGGCGGCCTGGTGATTGCCCATATGGGCATTGCCTGGAACTACGGCCTGGCGGCGTTTGGCACCCTGTTGACGCTGCTGCCGCTGCTGAGCCTGCCGCAGCTGATGCCGCCGCCGCAGCCGCGTGAACACCCGCTGCGCGCGTTGGCGGGCGGCTTCGCCTTCCTGTTCCAGAACAAGGTGATCGGCATGGTGGCGCTGATCGGCGCGCTGCTGACCATGGCCAGCGCGGTGCGCGTGCTGTACCCGGCGATGGCGGAGAGCTGGCACATCGACGCTGCCCACCTCGGCTATATGTACGCCGCCGTGCCGCTCGGCGCGGCCATCGGTGCGTTCACCAGCGGGCGCGTGGCGCACGTGGCGCGCCCCGGCTGGGTGATGCTGCTGACGGCGATCGCGGCGTTCGCCGCCATTGGCCTGTTCGGCCTGATGCCGTGGTACAGCCTGGCGTTGCTGTGCCTGGTGGCGTTCGGCTACCTGAGCGCGCTGAACTCGCTGCTGCAATACGGCCTGATCCAGAGCCTGACGCCGGACAACTTCCTCGGCCGCATCAACGGCCTGTGGACGGCGCAGAACGTGGTGGGCGATGCGCTGGGCGCATTATTGCTGGGGGCGATGGGCGCCTTCATGCTGCCGGCGATGAGCGCCAGCGGTTTCGGCTTCGGCGCGGCGGTGCTCGGCATCCTGTTGCTGTTCGCCATGACCGGTTTGCGCCAGGTCACGCTGCACAAACCGGAGCCGCAGCCCGCCACAGAAAAGTAGTCGAACGCGTTAAGACAACGCTGTGGGATCAAATAGCAATGCTTATCATCGGCATGCGTAAAACCCACAGCGTTTATGTCATGATTTCGAAATGAAAGAAGTGCTTACGTTTATTGACATAGCAAATATCGGCGAGTAATTTAGCGCGGAATTAACTCAAATGATAATCATTATTATATTGGTTATCACTTCAAATCCTTGAGGGCGAAGCGATGGATACTGCCGTGAACGACATCAATCGAAAGGAAATGCAGGAGCGCGAAGAACACCGGTTCGCCGCTGATTTTTCTCCGGCGTCGGGCTTCTTCTTTACCTCTCCTTTCCGCAGCTTGACCACCACCGGTTGTTTCAGCCGCATTCGCCTGCCGGCCGCAGACGGCGCCGACCTGAACGGCGAGTTCCAGCGCAGCGTACGGCAGGCGTTTGCCGAGGCCCGTCAGGCCGGCATCAAAAAACCGCTGCTGTGCGGCGCCATACCGTTCGATACCCGGCAGCCTTCGGCGCTGTTTATTCCGCAGCAGAGCCGCTGGTTCGATCGCGCCGCCTTTATGGCCGGCGTTCGGCCCGCGGCGAACGGCCCTGAACTGGCCGGCGTGACGGAGCTGCCGCCGCAGCAGCCGTTTATGAACATGGTCAGCGACGCCGTCGACGCGATGAAGGCCGGTGAGCTGGATAAAGTGGTGCTGTCGCGCCTGCTGGAGATCGAAACGCGCCAGCCGGTGGATCGCCATGCGCTGATGGCGCGCGTGATTGCCCAGAACCCGCACGGTTTCCATTTCCATGTGCCGCTGGAGCAGGGCGCGCTGTTGGGCGCCAGCCCGGAGCTGCTGCTACGCCAGGACGGCGGCCGTTTCTATTCCAACCCGCTGGCCGGTTCCGCCCGGCGCGAGGCCGACCCGCAGCGCGATCGCGAAGTAGGAGAGCGGCTGATGGCCTCGGCGAAAGATCGCCACGAGCATCGCATCGTCACCGAAAGCATGCGTGACGTGCTGGCCGGCCGCTGCCGTTACCTGAACGTGCCGCACACCCCTGAATTGTTGACCACCACGACGCTGTGGCATCTCTCTACGCCGATCGACGGCGAGGCGGCGTCTCCAGACGAAAATGCCCTGTCGCTGGCCTGCCTGCTGCACCCGACGCCGGCGCTGTGCGGCATGCCGACGGCCGAGGCGCACGCCCTGATCGGCAAGCTGGAGCCGTTCGATCGCGGCCTGTTCGGCGGCATCGTCGGCTGGTGCGACGACGAAGGCAACGGCGAGTGGGTAGTGACTATCCGCTGTGGCACCGTTGACGGCAACCGGGTGCGGCTGTTCGCCGGCGCCGGCATCGTGGAAGACTCTTCACCCGAATCTGAATGGCATGAAACAGGCACCAAACTCAGCACCATTCTGCGTGCCTTTGGTATGAATCAAGGATAACGACAAGATGAGCATTGCCTTTACCCCCTGGCCGGCGGAGTTCGCCAGCCGCTATCGCGAACGCGGCTACTGGACTGACAAGCCGCTGACCGAGATCCTCGACCGCCAGGCCAACAACGACGCCCCGGCGATTATCGACGCCCAGGGCAGCCTGACCTACCGCGAGCTGCAGCAGCGCGCCGATCGCCTGGCGGCCGCTCTGCTGCGCCGCGGCGTGAAATCCGGCGACACCGCGTTGGTGCAGCTGGGCAACGTGGCGGAGTTCTATATCGTGTTCTTCGCGCTGCTGAAAATTGGCGTGGCGCCGGTCAACGCGCTATTCAGCCATCAGCGCAGCGAGCTGAACGCCTATGCCGAGCAGATCAAACCGGCGCTGCTGATCGCCGATCGCCAGCACGGGCTGTTTGCCGACGATCAATTCCTGAACGCCTTCCGCGATGCGCATCCTTCGCTGCGGGTTGTGGCGCTGCGCAGCCAGCCCGAGGGCGAGCTGGCGCTGGCCGCCTGGCTGGACGAGGCGAGCGACGGTTTTGTCGCGCAGCCTTCCGCGGCCGATCAGGTGGCGTTCTTCCAGCTTTCCGGCGGCAGCACCGGTACGCCGAAGCTGATCCCGCGCACCCACAATGATTACTACTACAGCATTCGCCGCAGCGTGGAGATCTGTCGTTTCGACGCGCAGACCCGTTATCTGTGCGCGCTGCCGGTGGCGCACAACTACCCGATGAGTTCGCCGGGCGTACTGGGCGTGTTTTATGGCGCCGGGCGGGTGGTGTTCGCCGCCGATCCGGACGCCGGGCAGTGCTTCCGCCTGATCGAACAGCACCAAATCAACGTGACGGCGCTGGTACCGCCGGCGGTCACGCTGTGGCTGCAGGCGATCGAAGAGTGGGGCGGCAATGCCCAGCTCGCCAGCCTGAAACTGCTGCAGGTGGGCGGCGCCAAGCTGGGCGAAACGCTGGCGGCGCGCATTCAGAACGAAATCGGCTGCCAACTGCAGCAGGTGTTCGGCATGGCGGAAGGGCTGGTGAACTACACCCGGCTGGACGACGACGAACGCCACATCCTGACGACGCAAGGGCGGCCGATGTCGCCGGACGACGAAGTATGGGTGGCGGATGACGACGGCAATCCGTTGCCGGCGGGCGAGGTCGGGCGGTTGATGACGCGCGGGCCTTATACCTTCCGCGGTTACTACCAGAGCCCGGCGCACAACGCCGACGCCTTCGATGCCGACGGTTTCTACTGCTCCGGCGATCTGATCAGCATCAGCGAAGACGGCTACATCACCGTGCAGGGGCGGCAGAAAGACCAGATCAACCGCGGCGGGGAAAAGATCGCCGCCGAGGAGATCGAGAACCTGCTGCTGCGTCATCCGGACGTGATCAACGCCGCGCTGGTGTCGATGCCGGACGCGCTGATGGGGGAGAAGAGCTGCGCCTATATCATCGCCAACGCGCCGCTGAAGCCGGTGGTGCTGCGTCGCCACCTGCGCGAGCAGGGCGTGGCGGACTTCAAACTGCCGGATCGCTTTATTCAGGTGGACAGCCTGCCGCTGACCCCGGTCGGCAAAGTGGACAAAAAACGGCTGCGCCAGCAGCTCGACGCGCAACTACAGACTCAGGCTCAGGGAGATTAATCGATGGCCATTCCAAAACTTAATGACTACGCGCTGCCGACGGCGGACGAACTGCCGCAAAATAAAGTCACCTGGCAGGTAGAACCGCAGCGCGCCGCGCTGCTGATCCACGATATGCAGCAGTATTTCCTCAATTTCTGGGGCGAAGACAGCGCGCTGATTAAACAGGTGGTGGAGAACATCGCCAACCTGCGCCGCTACTGCAAACAGCAGGGCATTCCTGTGTTCTATACCGCGCAGCCGAACCAGCAGAGCGATGAAGATCGCGCGCTGTTGAACGACATGTGGGGGCCGGGCCTGAACAAACACCCTGAGCAGCAGGCGGTGACCGCCGCGCTGGCGCCGGACGAAGACGACACGGTGCTGGTGAAATGGCGCTACAGCGCCTTCCACCGCTCGCCGCTGCAGGAGATCCTGCAGGAGTCCGGCCGCGATCAGCTGATTATCTGCGGGGTGTATGCGCACATCGGCTGCCTGACCACCGCCATCGACGCCTTCATGCGCAACATCCAGCCGTTCATGGTGGCCGACGGCCTGGCGGACTTCTCGCGTGACGAACACCTGATGGCGCTGCGTTACACCGCCGGCCGCTGCGGCCGGGTGGTGACCACCGCCTCTCTGTTGCCGGCTGCCGGTATCGCCAGCATCGATGCGCTGCGTCAGCAGATCCTGCCGCTGCTTGACGAGGACAGCGAAGACATGGGCAACGATGAGAACCTGATCGATTACGGCCTGGATTCGGTGCGCATCATGGAGCTGGCGACCCGTTGGCGCAAGATCCGCGGCGACATCGACTTTATCGCGCTGGCGCGCAACCCGACCATCGACAGCTGGTGGGCGCTGCTTTCCGAAGAGAAAGCCTGATTTTAATAACGAAAGAGGGCGGCCGAGCGGCCGCCCCGTTGGCTCTATAAGGAGATTTCGATGAATACTTTGATCACCAAGGGAAAACGTGCGGCATTTCCGCTGATGCTGCTGTCCACGCTGTTGTTCTCCAACTCGTTGCTGGCGCAGACCGCGCCGGAAGTGCTGCGCAAGCCGGTTGGCAAGGGCGCCTATGAAATGGCCTACAGCCCGAGCGAGAACGCGCTCTACCTGGCGACGTCGCAGAGCCGTAAGCTGGACAAGGGCGGCATCGTTTACCGTCTGGATCCGACCACGCTGGACGTGACCCAAATTATCCATAACGACATCAAACCGTTCGGCGCCGCCGTCAACGCCAAGACCGGCACGCTGTTCTTCGGCAACACCGTCAATAACTCGGTGACCGCCATCGACGCCAAGACCGGCGACGTGAAAGGCCGCCTGGTGCTGGACGCGCGCAAGCGTTCCGAGACCGTCAAGCCGCTGGCGCCGCGCGAACTGGTGGCGGATGCCGACAGCGATACCCTGTACATCACCGGGCTGGGTGAATCCAGCGTGGTGTGGGTGGTGGACGGCAAGGATCTGACCCTGCGCGCCACCGTGACCGACACCGGCAAATACGGCACCGGCCTGGCGCTGGACGCCGCCGCCAAGCGCCTGTACGTCACCAACGCCGACGGCGAGCTGGTGACCATCGACACCCAATCCAACAAGGTGCTGTCGCGCAAGAAGCTGGATGAGTCCAAAGAGCACTTCTTCCTGAACATCAGCCTGGATACCGCTACCCATCGCGCGTTCATCACCGATTCCAAGCAGCCGCAGGTGCTGGTGGTGGATACCCGCAACGGCAACATCCTGAGCAAGATCGACGTGCCGGAGTCGCTGGCGGTGCTGTTCAACCCGGCGCGCAATGAAGTTTACGTCACCCATCGCCAGGCGGGCGAAGTGAGCGTAATCGACGCCAAGAGCTACAAGGTGCTGAACACCATCAAGACGCCGACCCATCCGAACAGCCTGGCGCTGTCGCCGGACGGCCAGACGCTGTACGTCAGCGTCAAGCAGGCTTCCAGCCGCGAGAAAGAAGCCACCGCGCCGGACGACGTGATCCGCGTAGCGCTGAAATAATCCCGCTCAGGGTAAGCGCACACCGAACAGGCGAAGCGGCGACGCTCCGCCTGTTTTTTTTCGCCCCAGGATCTGCGGTATAAAGTGTGCATTGATCCGTTAACCCGAAGGAACGTTGGTTATGCCCGCCTCGCGCACCCCGCTGTTGTTGTTCGTTATCACCCTGCTGCTGCTGGCCGCGCTGATCCACAGCGGCATCCACCCTTACGATCGCACCACCTGGCTGATGGAGGTGGCGCCGGTATTGATCGCCTTGCCGCTGCTGTGGCTGACCCATCGCCGTTATCCGCTGACGCCGCTGCTCTATACGCTGATTTTCTTCCATGCGCTGATCCTGATTTTCGGCGGCATGTACAGTTACGCCCGCGTGCCGCTGGGGTTTGAGGTGCAGCAGTGGCTGGATCTTGGCCGCAACCCGTACGACAAACTGGGGCATTTCTTCCAGGGGCTGGTGCCGGCGCTGGTGGCGCGCGAAATCCTGCTGCGCGGCGGCTATGTGCAGGGCCGCAAGATGCTGGGCTTTGTGGTGTGCTGCATCGCGCTGGCCATCAGCGCCGTTTACGAGCTGATCGAGTGGTGGGCGGCGCTGGCGCTGGGCCAAGGCGCCGACGAGTTTCTCGGCACCCAGGGCGACCCGTGGGATACCCAGTCCGACATGTTCTGCGCGTTGCTCGGCGCGCTATGCGGTTTGCTGCTGTTCGCCGGTTGGCAAGACCGGCAAATTCGCCGCCTACGCTGAGTATTTTCCGACGTTGATCAGGCCCGCCTTATGGCGGGTTTTTTTATTTATGCTCAGTTTGTTAATCCACTTCATTTGTGCATTGAATTAGAAAAAGGCTGCAAAATTCACTCTGTGAATTGTATGGTGAGATTGAATATGTGTTTGTTTTTATTGTATTTTATTCTTTTTGTTAAGAATTTTCTTATCATTTGCGCTATGCTAATATTGCCACGTTTGATAGGGGCTAATGGGCGTTAACCAGTTTATCGCGCAGGGAGTTATGAGATACATAATTAATAATAATATTAAATATCATGAAGATAGATCGGAGCTGATCTCGCTGCATGACGACATTCCGCCGATTGTGCTGACGGCCACGCTGAACCGCCTGCTTTCCGCCCTGGTGCGCAACAATAATCTGGTGCTTTCCCGCGAAACGCTGCTGATGCAGGTGTGGGAGGCGCACGGCCAGGTCGCTTCCGGCAACAACCTCAACAACACCATCTCGATTCTGCGCAAAGCATTCTCTTCGCTCGGCGAGGAAGAGATCATCGTCACCCTGCCGCGGCAGGGGTTTATGTTTACCGCTCGCGAGCTGAAGACGACAGATAGCCAGGCGGAGGCGCTGATGGTGCAGAACGCGGCGCTCGTCGGCGAGGCCGCGCCTGCTGCAGAGCCCACGGCTAGATTGACGCGTTTCAAACGCATTGGGCTGGGCGGGTTGCTGCTGCTGGCCGTAGGGAGCGGGATCTGGGCCTGGCAGGACAGCGGCTATGCGCCGCTCAGCGCGATGGCGGTGGGCAACATCGGCAGCTGTGAGATCAAGTTTGTTACCTCATACCACAAGCCAGGGCCGGGTGAGGTTGATTTAAGCCGTTTGAAAGGGCTCTTGGAGCAGAAAAACATCCCATGCAACGTGCCGGCGACCGTGCTGTATTACGACAGCAAGTCGGTTGCGCCGAATGTTTTCGGTCGGGTTAGAGCGTCTTATTTCTACTACTGCCCACAGGCTGATATGGCCGCCGGCAAGGTACAATGCGAGAATTATTATGAACACTGGGCACAGTAGCCGCATGCGGCGTTATGGTTTTCCGCTGTTGCTGATGGCGGCGACGTTATGCTGCGGGATGTCGGGGTATTTTCTATGGTTTAAGCCCCGTTTGCCTGAATGCCGGGCGGTAATGCGTTTAGCCGATCAGGTGCCTGGTAGTCTTATGCAGAGCGTGCTGATGATCAGCGTCGTGCCTCAGGGGGCGAGAGGTGTCACTTTGTTGCTGAACGGCAGCGTCTATGACGGCGACACTCGCTATGTTGTCGACCGCATTCTGATGATGGACTATCGCAAGCAAGGTGATAATTACACGTTACGCCTGAAGGAAAAGCTGAGAAAACCGCAGGATAATTTAGAGAAAGAGGAATTGAACCGGCGATTGCTGATGTCGGCGCCGGTACTGCATTGGCATGTTGAGCAACTCGATAGCCGTCATTATCTCTTTAGCGGTAACTACGCCCCATTTTTCGTTTGCGCGACGAAAGGGGAATAAGTTCCCCGGCATGGCCGGGGGATTGGTTTGATGACCCTGGGACAAATCGCAAAATTCAAGGCTGCTTGTTATCGATATAATTGTTGATGCAGGGGCTGTTACCGGCTCGAGGACAGTATGTCACCCATTGTTCATTGTTTTCTGCGCCCTCATTACGGATATTATCGTAGTAATAAACGTCGGCGCGCGTTTGGCAACTGAAGCCGGCGCGTTGTATGACCCGTTTGATTTGACCTAAATCGCCACTGCCCGATGTCATACTGTAAATCTGGCAATTTCCGTAGCTTCCAAGCGGATAAACATTAATACGCGTGCTGTTTTGATACAGTACGACGGCGGAAAAAGGCACCAGGCACGCCGCCATGATCATAATTAATCTCTGCAGCGAACGCCGTATACCTGGATGTTTATTCCCCGGCGGCGGGATAGTGGTGGTTTCCAACATATTCTCATGTTCTTTTTTATATTCATCCTTCTTTTCATCTGTCTCGTGAATGCTAATGGCGTTGAATTTAAACCCCTGGCGCGGGTAAGTCACGATAATCTCTTCTGTACCGCATTGCGCCAAAGACTTGCGTAAGCCGGAAACATAATTATTAAGGTTGTTGTTCGAGGCTTTCAGACCGTGTTCAACCCAAACTTCATTAAGTAATCTCTCGCGCAGCAACAGCTTGTTATTATTGCGAATAAATAACGATAGCAGTCTGGCGCTGGGTTTAAGTAAAGCTATTTTATTACTGGCGTTATCGATATGCGCCAGCGTGCCGTCCTCCTCATTGTAAAGGACGATGTCATTTATGATGAAAATCATTTCTCTTTTCCGTCAACTTTCCTGTCGAGAGATTATTCTGATGGCTGTATATCTTTTTTTCAATCCTCTCGCCTGGCTGTAAATAGGATTTTTCTCTCTATTGTTATAATAGAGGTGAAATATTTATTTGTTTACAAGTTTTTTAAAATAAATATCGATAATTAAAAGCTATTTTTTGAATTTAAAACCTATTTTATGTGTATTTGTTGGTGTTTAAAACTGTGTTTTTGTATTTTTACGACATAACATTTCAATTTTCAGTGAGGGGATGTAAATTTGTTCCCACTGATACGGGGCGCCAAACGCAGCGTATTAGCCACCGATGTGAGGCGCAGAAAATTCTGAAGTGCATAACGTCGGTGACTTATGGATTTAATTTACTCCACTGCTTACTAAGGAATGTAAGGGATTTATATGAAACTGAACAAAATCATGCTGGCTGCGGCCATGGTATTTGGCGCGTCTTCTGTGGCAAACGCGGCCGATCAGGGTCACGGCAAAGTGACCTTTAGCGGCTCTATTATCGATGCACCTTGCTCTATTACCCCGGAATCCATGGATCAGACAGTTGAACTGGGTGCGATTTCCAACGTGGCGCTGAAAGGCGGCGGTAAATCCGCCCCGAAAAACTTCCAGGTTAAGCTGGATAACTGTGTCATTGAGGAGGGTGGAAAGAATTCGGTAAAATTGACCTTCTCTGGCGCGGCTTCCGACGCTAACCCTGAGCTGCTGGCATTGTCAGGTGATGCTAAAGGGGCAGGGATCGTCATTACCGATAGTGCTGGTAAACCGATCAAGCTGGGTACGGCTACAACTGCACAAAGTCTGGGCAATGGCAACAATACCCTGAGTTTCAGCGCTTATCTGCAGGGCAGCACTGCTTCCGGCGCAACTATCGTACCGGGTGAATTCCAGTCCGTGGCCGACTTTACCCTGGCTTACCAGTAATAAGTTACCCGAAGAAATACGTGTGATTATCGGGCATGCGGGGCAACCCGCATGCCATTTACAGGGAATCGTTATTTCACGGGAAAGTTGAATGAACTGTCGAATAAAAATAATAGGGGCGTTTTGCCTATTGTGGGTGTCGTTTGGTTTTGTTTCGCAGGCTATTTCTGCTGCGCAAGGCGAAGGACGCGTCAATATGCAAGGCGCTATTATCGATACCGCTTGCGCCATCGCCACGGAAAGCCGGGAACAAATTGTCGACATGAAAAATACGGCGCTGGCGGATATTGAACGCGGCGGGAATGGGATAGGAGTGCCGTTCAGCATTGAGCTGGTGAACTGCGTTCTTGAACGCACCGATAAAAAACTGCCGGACTGGAAACAATTTCAAATTACCTTTGACGGTCACGCCGATGGTGAGGCGTTTGGCATTAACGGTGATATCTCCGGCGTGGCGTTAAGAATTACCGATTCCAATGGGAATATTGCTCGGCCGGGCAGGCCATTACCGCCAATGGAGATTATTCCCGGAAATTACCGGCTGAATTTTACCCTGGCGCTGATTGCCAATAATCGGCCGCTTAAAGTAGGGGGTTATTTTTCCTCGGTGCGTTTCAAAATGGATTATTACTGAGGCGACCGTTACCCACAGGGAATCTGATAAATAAAAGGTCTGGACATGATGTTTTTGCCTGCAGGGAAGCCATTTCGTTTTCATATTCTGAGCGTCAGCGTGGCGCTGGCGCTGGGCTTCGCCGGCGGAATGCCTGCGGCGCAGGCGGAAGAGATCCAGTTCAACACCGACGTGCTGGACGTGAACGACCGCAAAAATATCGATCTCAGCCAGTTTGCGCGCGGTGGTTTCATCATGCCTGGTAGCTACAGCATGGTGGTGCGTCTGAACAAGAGCGATCTGCCGGAGCAGCCGGTGCCGTTCTACGCGCCTGACGACGATCCGAACGGCAGCCGCGCCTGCCTGTCGCCGGCGCTGGTGGAGCAGCTCGGCCTTAAGGACGAGATGCGTGGCAAGCTGAACTGGTGGCACCAGGGCGAGTGCCTGGATGAAGCCAGCCTGCCGGGCATGGAGGCGCGTGGCGATCTGGCTACCTCGGCGCTGTACCTCAGCATTCCGCAGGCCTATCTGGACTATGTCTCGGAGGACTGGGATCCGCCGGCGCGCTGGGACGAGGGCATATCGGGCGTGTTGCTGGATTACAACCTCAACGCCCAAACGCAGCGCCAGCTGCAATATGGTGGGCAAAGCTACGGCCTGAGCGGCAACGGCACGGCGGGGGCTAACCTGGCAGCCTGGCGGCTGCGCGCCGACTGGCAGGCGAATATAAACCACCAGAGCAGTGGTCAGGGCATGGAGAAGCGGCTGGACTGGAGCCGCTACTACGCTTATCGGGCGCTGCCGGCGTTGCGCTCGAAGCTGACCGTCGGCGAGGACTACCTCGACTCCGGCCTGTTCGACAGCTTCCGCTTCGGCGGCCTGAGCCTGCGCTCCGACGACATGATGCTGCCGCCCAACCTGCGCGGCTATGCGCCGGAGGTGGTGGGGGTGGCGAAGAGCAACGCCAAAGTGACCATCAGCCAGCAGGGGCGGGTGCTGTACGAGACGCAGGTGGCGGCGGGGCCGTTCCGCATTCAGGACATCAACGACGCGATCTCCGGCGATTTGGACGTGAAGGTGGAAGAGCAGGACGGCAGCGTGCAGGCATTCAAAATGAGCACCGCCAGCATCCCGTACCTGACGCGCCCCGGTTCTGTGCGCTACAAGCTGGCGGCGGGCAAGCCGTCGGATCTCGATCACCGCTATCGCGGGCCGCTGTTCGGCACCGGCGAGTTTTCCTGGGGGGTGAGCAACGGTTGGTCGCTGTACGGCGGCGCCCTGCTGGGTGGCGACTATAACGCCCTGGCGCTGGGTATCGGCCGCGACCTGATGCTGCTGGGTGCGTTGTCGTTCGACGTCACCCAGTCGCGCGCCAGGCTGCCGCAGCAGGCGCAGAATGAGCAGAATGAAAGGGCGCAAAGCGGCGAAACGCTGAGCGGCGGCTCGTACCGTCTCAGCTACTCGAAGACCTTCGACGAGCTGGACAGCCAGGTAACCTTCGCCGGCTACCGCTTCGCGGAAAAGAACTTTATGAGCATGAGCGAATTCCTGGACGCACGGGAATACGGCCGGCGGTTCGGCAACAGCAAGGAGATGTACACCATCACCTACAACCAGCAGCTGCGCGACCTGGGGTTAAGTGCCTACCTCAACTACAGCCACCAGACCTACTGGGACCGGCCGGCTAACGATCGCTACAGCCTGACGCTGTCGCGCTATTTCGATCTGGGCAACGTGAAGAACATGAGCCTGTCGATGTCGGCGTACCGCAATCGCTACAACGAGCGTAACGACGACGGCGCCTATCTATCGCTGTCGGTGCCGTGGGGCAACGGCGCCACGTTGAGCTACAACACCACGGTCAACCGTGACGACAGCAGCCACCGGGTGGGCTATTACGACCGCATTGACGAGCGCAGCAACTATCAGCTTAGCGCCGGCGGGGCGCGCAGCGGTGCCAGCCTGAGCGGTTATTACAACCGCAACGGCGACCTGTCACGTATGAGCGCCAACGCCAGCTACCTGCAGGACCGGTACAGCGCGGTCGGGCTGAGTGCCCAGGGCGGCATGACGCTGACCGCCGAAGGCGGCGCGCTGCACCGCAGCAACATGGCGGGGGGCACCCGGCTGCTGCTGGATACCGAGGGGGTGGCCGGGGTGCCGGTGCGCGGCTACGGCAGCGCAGTGGCCACCAACCGCTGGGGCAAGGCGGTAGTGACGGACGTCAACAGCTACTACCGCAACAAGGCCAGTATCGATCTGGACAAGCTGGGGGACAACGCCGAGGCCACGAAATCGGTGGTGCAGGCGACGCTGACTGAAGGCGCCATTGGCTACCGCAAGTTCGCGGTGATCGCCGGGGAGAAGGCGATGGCGGTGGTCAAGCTGGCGGACGGCAGCGAGCCGCCGTTCGGCGCCACGGTGCTGAACGCCCGCAAACAGGAGACCGGCATCGTCAACGACGGCGGCAGCGTCTACCTGAGCGGCATCAACGCCGGCGAGCGCATGACGGTGCATTGGGGCGGGGCGGCGCAGTGCGAAGTGCAGATGCCGACGCCGCTGCCGCCGGAGATGCTGATGAATACTTTACTGCTGCCGTGCCGGGCGCTGAGCGCGGGCGACGGCGGCAACGAACACTGAATTGAGGAGTTTTGATGATGAGCACACGTAACGTAATCGGCCTGCTGGCCACCACGGCTCTGCTGGCCGGGGCGCTGGCCCCGACGGCGCACGCCGCCATCGCGCTGGACCGCACGCGGGTGATCTTCGACGGCAGCGTGCAGTCGGTCAGCCTGAGCGTCAGCAACCAGAACAAGCAGCTGCCGTATCTGGCGCAGGGCTGGCTGGAGGATGAGCAGGGCAACAAGATCCAGAGCCCGCTGACGGTGCTGCCGCCGGTGCAGCGCATCGAGCCGGGCAAGCCGAGCCAGGTGAAGATCCAGGCGCTGCCGGCGGCGAAGATGCTGCCGCAGGACAGGGAGTCGCTGTACTACTTCAACCTGCGCGAGATCCCGCCGAAGAGCAACAAGCCGAACTCGCTGCAGATTGCGCTGCAGACGCGCATCAAGCTGTTCTACCGCCCGGCGGCGATCGCGCCGGAGCGCAACGCGGCGCCGTGGCAGGAGCAGCTGACGCTGACCAAACAGGGCGATAAGTACATCGTCAATAACCCGACGCCGTACTACGTCACTATTATTGACGCAGCCAGCCGCAAGGGGGGTGAAGGCGCCAAAGGCTTTGAGCCGCTTATGGTGCCGCCGAAGGGCAACATGCCGCTGACGGTAAGCGCGGGGAGCCTGGGTGGCAGCCCGGTGCTGACCTACATCAACGACTACGGCGGCCGGCCGCAGCTGAGCTTTAACTGCAGCGGCAGCGCCTGCACGGTGACGCCGGAGAAGACGGCGTCCTGAGTCAACGGGCCGCACGGCGCCTGAGGAGGAAGAAAAATGGCAAGGACAAACGTCAAAGCGCGTGAGTGGACTTATGCCTTGAGTGAACTGCGCTATTACGCCGCCTTGGGCGGGCTGGTGCTGATGGCGCCGCTCAGTCTGACGGCGCTGCTGTGGCTGCTGCCGGCGGCCAACGCCGTCGACAACTGGGATGTGGATGGCGCCAACGGTGTGCTGTATATCAGCGGGGCGTTGACGGAGAGCGCCTGCCGGCTGGAGATGGACAGCGCGCGGCAGGATATCAGCCTGGGCGAGGTAGCGACCGGCAAGTTGGCTGTTATGGGCGCGCGCGGCATGCCGGTGGCGGTCGAGCTGCGGCTGCGCGACTGCCTGCGCGGCCCGGCGGCGAGCCGGGATGAACGCACCGGGGCGCTGCTCTGGGCGCATGACCAGCCGGCGGTGCGGGTGGCTTTTAATGCCCCGGCCGACACCGATAACCCGCAGCTGGTGAAGGCGCAGGGTGTCTCCGGCCTGGGGCTGCGCCTGCTGGATGCGCATGGCCGCGATGTGCGGCTGGGCAGCCGCGGCGCGCCGTTGTGGCTAACGCCGGGCAGCAACGTACTGAGTTATAGCGTTATGCCCGAGCGCACCGTGGCGCCGCTGAGGGCCGGCGCGTATCGAGCGGTGGTGGATTTTGCTCTGAGTTATGACTGAGGCGAATATGAAAAGTCATTTTCCCTGCGGCTTACCATTATTACATTCACATCGGGAGACTTCTCCAGCTCGACGGTGGTAGCGGTAGATATTTTCTGAGTGTGAATGTCAGGTAAGGAACGTGAGGGACATACATGAAAAGTAGAAAGAGCAAAGTATGGCTGGTGCTCACCTTATTGGCTTCGGTGACTTCAATGGCGCAGGCGGCGGTGAGCATCGTGACGATCAGTGTTACGGTTCTGGCACCATTGCCTTGTACCCTCAACGGTGGCAAACCGATCGAGGTTAACTTCGGTGATGAGATTATGACTACACGCATCGACGGCAGTAACTACCGTCAGCCAGTGGACTATGGGTTGAGCTGTAATGGGCCCTGGAAAAATGCCATGCGGCTGCAGATCTCCGGCGCCGCTGCAGGTTTCGATGGGACGCTGTTGAAAACCAGTGTGAATGGTTTAGGCATTGGGCTGTTGAGAGACGGTGCGCGTATACCGCTTAACGATTGGCAAAATTTCACTTATCCCAGCATGCCGAATCTGGAAGCGGTGCCAGTGAAACAGAACGGGGCCACTCTGCCGACTGGTGAATTTACCGCCTCCGCTACACTGCGGGTCGATTATCAATAAGGGGATAAATACCATGCGGTCTGGTCCGATAGCAATGTTGTTACTGAGCGTCTTGACCTTGTTCCACATGCCGCTATGGGCGGTTGTTGAGACCGATATGCAGTTTCGCGGTTTTCTTCGTGCGCCGCCCCCCTGTAGCATCAATGACGGCGGCATGCTGGATGTTGATTTCGGCCTACGGGTTGGGGTTAATAAAATAGACGGGAATAACTATCGTCAGGCAGTGAATTATCGTATCCGGTGTGAGGCGCCAGGCGCTGTACCTTGGGAGACGGTGCTGACATTAAAGGGCTCTGTTGCCGGATTCGACAAGACGGCGGTGCTAACCGATAACGTCAACCTGGGTATCCGGGTTTATCAGAACGGTGTGCCCTTTCCCCCTAACAGCGGCATCAAGATCGATCCCGGCAATCCGCCGCTGCTGGAGGCTGTACCGGTAGCTAAGCCTGGGGAGAAGCTAAAAGAGGGCGCCTTTCTGGCCACGGCGACACTACAGGTGGAATACCAATGAGGAAACGGACGATAGCAAAGAACATCATCACTGGGCTGCTGTTAGGGTGGGGAGCATTGTTGCCGGCGAGGGCTGCGGACAATATGACATTTAGAGGCGCACTGGTGGCGGAACCCTGCGTGATCCCGCCCGGGCAGGAGACGGTGGTGCTCAATTTTGGCAGCGTAGTGGACAAGTACCTTTACCAGAATCTGCGCTCACCGGGCGTACAGTTCGAAATTATCCTGGCTGAGTGCGACCTCAGTGTGGGCAAAACGGTGCGAATGACGCTGAACGGAACAGAGAGTTTGGCTTTGCCTGGCTTGTTGGCACCGTCCAGCCAGGCTGGCGGTATCGCTATCGGCTTGGAAACGCCGGAAGGGCAAATGGTGCCAATTAACCACTCTGGCGAGAAGTTCATTCTGGCGGACGGCACCAACGGTATTCGCCTGTTGGCTTATGTGCGCGGTGAGCCGGAAGCGATTGCGAATAGAACTATCGGTCGTGGCACGTTTAGTGCGGCAGCCACTTTTAGCCTGGAATATGAGTGATGGGTTCCACGCACTTTTGAGCAGGCATAAGGTATCGTTGCTTCGTTAATCGCGTAATGTACGTATCCAGGCAAAAAATATCTATTACCTTATCTGATTTCTTCGGGGGTATTGCCTCTTGAGTTTTGGTTTTTTTATTGCGATGTAGGCATGAGGCGTTATTTATACTGTGCTAATGGCATTGATTGACCAAGGTGGCCAATTAATATCTTATCACTTAGATTTCTTAAACTTTAAACTGGCAACGTTATGGCTAAGAAAATACTGATGGCTATTTTTCTGATTTTTAGTATAGAGAGTGCTAACGCAGAAATATATTTCCAGGTGACAAAGAAAGAAGGGGGGCTATTGTGGGGGGTGTTTTATTATGAGATGCTTGAGTGGACAACTGAAGATGAAAAACCAAACCCCTGTTATAATAATTTAAATTGTACAATAATGATTACCAGCTCATATAACGTATCGGGTTTCCGTGATGACACTGATGGCTATTGGAGTGCTTCAAACGTTTCATGGGTTGCAAATTCACGGACGATGGGGGAGCTCGGCGAGAATTTTAAAAGAAACGTGGGTCTACCGAGAACCGGGAGATTTCCCTATAACCGGTACCTTATTGTTGGTGGGGCATGCGTAGGGTTGTTCTATAGGAGCGATGTTGCCGGGTCGATAAAGCGCATGCCTGGTTCAATATGTGCAAATCCGCCTGAGGGGAACGTTTCTTGTGATATTGAGACACCTAACCTTACGTTAAACCATGGTGCTGTCAACTTGGGTGAGTTGGTCGGAAACACGGTGTATGAACCTTTAAGGATTACCTGCAATAAAAAAACAAATGTTGATGTTTTTATTAGTGAGGGTGCGGCTGGGGTGGCGTTAAATAAAGAAGCGACCTTAATTTCAAATATTAAAATTAATGGTTATCCGGCAGGGCAAGGGGTTAGGATTGTCGTTGAGCCGACAGGTGAAATTGTTCAGGTTAGTTCAACGTTAAAATCTGTTGGTGACATATCACCGGGAGTTTTTAATGCCGTTGCAGTGGCGGTTTTATCAATACCTTAGTTTTTCCTGGTATCGGGTGGAATGGCATTTTAACTGTTATATATAACTGCGTGATTATATTTATGATTGCCACGTTATACTCCCGCTTCCAGTGTTTTTAACGTTGGCTATTTATGTTGCCAGCATTTTTTAGTAATGGTGAGATCTTCTGTGGTGAAATGGTTTATCGCACCTTCAATTTTAGTGATGAAGTGCCAGTCATACTTGCATTAATTTTATCTATTGCTGGAGTGTTTTCCTTGTAGAAATGTTTTAGGAAAAACACAGAGCCTGTTCAATGCCTGTTTTGATAATGCAAGTACGTTTCCTCTTCAGGTAATGAGATTGAAATTATTTCTCATGAGATATTATTTTACTCTGAGGGAAATATCATTGCGTTCAATTTTTTTTTTGCGGGTAATTAAATAGTACGTAATAAATAAATGGGGGGTAAATGAGAAATCTGAATTTCCTTATAGATGACGAAAATCGCTATTACGCGGCCGGTTTACAGTACAGTATTATTGAATATGCCCAGGTTAATCAGAAAAAGGTGTCTTTCTTAAAGCCGGAAGAGGCGGAGCGTGCCGATGTGGTGATCGTCACTTCTGGACGACGTGCGCAGCGTTGGCGCCGCGTAGGCCAGCCCGTTGCGGCTCAGGTAGTGACGATTAAGGAAAGAAAGTTCACGGCCTCAGACGAAGCATCATACGTACTTTATCGAGCCGGGCGGCAAAACGAGCTTTTCCGTCTATTGGCTTGTTTATTTTCCAGTGAAGGCATCCGTTCCAACGTTGCTACCTTGACGCTCACCGATCGTGAAAGGCAGGTAGTCGGCCATCTACGCCGTGGTGTGGGGCAGGCCCAGGTTGCCAGAATGATGGGGGTAAGTGTAAAAACGGTGCATAGCCATAAACGATCTGTTATGGACAAGTTATTATTGACGCGGCAGCATGATTTTATTTACTGGCTGCTTTCTCATGATGGAGAATATTCTTAACCGTGATGAGGGATATTCAGTTTATTATTTTTGTTATATTTTATCATTTTATATGTGATTTTATTTCAATCATTAAATTCACAGCCAGAATGTTTTTAATTGATGTTTCGATATGTATCTATGGATAAAGTGAATATTCATTGATTCTTTTCTGCACGATGCTGGTGACTTGTGTATATGCCGGTTTCAACGGCAACCACGGTGTACTGAAGTATCAGGCGGCAGCACCGACAAACCTAAGGAAAAAGAGAAAAATGAGACGTAGAAGTCCATTTTTTCTGCAGCCGTTATGAAAAGTATGCCGTTATCTGTCAGTTGTCATTATGCATATTAAAAGCAGGGCTGCCTCTCTGCTTTTTGTGATTCTGATTGGAGAGGTTTATGGATTCAGCCCTAAAGATAACACTAGGGAATAATACCGCTCCGGTATCTGGTTAGGTAGTTTTTCGGAAATAAAGCGCGCCAATAAGCGTTACCAAAGGAAGGTACAGTGAGTTTATTTTTTCTGGCGATATTACTGTTTTGCCTGAGCGTGTTCTCATTTTTTATGCATGCGAAACGTATGAGAAAAAGGCGTTTGACGCTGCAGGGAGAAATGGTCGATAGAACAATGCGGTGGTGGCTGTGGGGCTAATTGCAATCATCAGGAGTCACGCGATGACGAGTCCTTGCCCTGAAAAGCAAAAACCCAGCCATAGGCTGGGTTCTCTAAATAGGGCGACCGGACTCGGACAACCGGCGCCTGCGCCGGGTTGAACAGCGCTGGCCCGCAGGGTGAGGCCTTCAGGCCGAATAATCGAACGCAGTTCGATGGAGAGTTCGTACTCCAGAAAGCGAAAAACCCGCCATAGGCGGGTTCTTCTTAATATGGTGCCCGGACTCGGAATCGAACCAAGGACACGGGGATTTTCAATCCCCTGCTCTACCGACTGAGCTATCCGGGCAACGGGCAGCATTAAACCGTATTGGCCGATGGCCGTCAACGGCTTTATGCGTGAAAGACGTTAAAATGCCTCCGGTTGCTGGCTTTTCAGGCAAAGGGCGCAAAAAATGCGCCTGCTGTGGCTATCACCTTGGGTTGGCGGCGCCGTAAGCGCGGCTCGCTCAGCTCAGCGCCCCGTTGCGGCGGCACTGTGCCACCTGCAAGATGTCTTCCGCCAGCCGTTTGGCGACCGATACGTCCTGGAGCTGGCGTTTTATCAGCAGTTTGCTCAGGCAGCCTTCCTGAATCAATTCCATTTGCTGCGCCACCATGTCGGCATCGTCGGCGTCCATGTCGCGCAGCAGTTCGCGGGTCAGCTCCAGCGAGGTCAGCTTTTGCTGCTCCGCCAACTGATGGATCGGGTGATCCGTTTCCGGGAAGAAGCTGCAGGCGGCGATAAACAGGCAGCCGGGATAGCGGTCTTGCTGCACGTATTCCGCCAGTACGTCATAGCGCGCCAGCAGCTTTTGCTGCGGGCTCAGGTTTTCATCCAGCAGCAGCTGGCGGCGCCAGGTGTCGATCTGTTGGCCGTGGTAGCGCAGGCAGTCGTACAGCAGCGCTTCGCGATCCGGCCAGAACCGTTTGAGATCGCCGGGCTGAACGTCGAGTTTTTCCGCCAGCATCTCTAATGTGGCGGTCGCCAGGCCCTGTTGTTCCAACAGGCCCAGCGCGGTATCAAGGACGTGTTCACGTTGCACTTGTGCTTCCTCCCATTCGCTTCCGATCTTCAGTGTCATTTATCGCATCACTTTCTGCAAATGCGCGTTGAAGGCTTCCGCCTTCATAAAACCGGTGACCCGCTGGGCCGTCAGCTCCTGGCCGGCCGGATCGAAGAACAGGATCGTCGGCAACCCCAGCACCTGCAGATGCTTCAGCAGCGCCGCCTGTTCCGCACCGTTGGCGGTGACGTCCGCCTGCAGCAGCACCGCGTTGGCCAGGCTCGCCTGCACCGCCGCATCGCTGAAGGTATATTTCTCGAACTCTTTACAGGCCACGCACCAGTCGGCGTACAGGTCCAGCATCACCGGCTTGCCCCGCGCCTGTTGCAGCGCCAGATCTAATTGCTCGACGTTGTTGATGCGGGTAAAAGTCAGGTGCGGTTGAGCCGCCTGCTGCGCCTGATCGGCGCCGAAGGCCCAGTCCTGCAGCGGCCGCGCGGCGATCACCGCCGCCGCCAGCAGAAGCAGCTGCAGGGCGCGTGCCCAGCCGCGCGCGCTTCTCAGGCTCAGGGCGAAGGCCCAACCGAAGAACGCCAGGCCGAGCAGGCTCCACAGGCGCAGGCCCCACAGATCGCCGATCACCCGCTCCAGCAGGAACACCGGCAGCGCCAGAATGACGAAGCCGAAGGCCTCTTTCACGTACTGCATCCACGGGCCGCTGCGCGGCAGCAGGCGGTTGCCGAACAGGGTGACGATCACCAGCGGAATGCCCATCCCCAGTGCGTACAGGTACAGCGTACCGCCGCCGGCCCACAGGTTACCGCTCTGGGCGATATACAGCAGGATGGCGCTGAGCGGCGCGGTGGTGCAGGGCGAGCAAATCAGCCCGGCCAGGGCGCCCATTAGGAACACGCCGGCCAGCGAGCCGCCGCGTTGGGTGTTGCTCCAGCTCGCCAGCCGGGTTTGCAGCGCCGAGGGCAGCTGCAGGGAATAGAGGCCGAACATCGACAGCGCCAGCGCGATAAACAGCACCGACAGGCCGATCAGCACGTAAGGGTGCTGCAGCGCCGCCTGGAACTGCAGGCCGGCGGCGGCCACCACCAGCCCCAGCAGGGTGTAGGTGAGCGCCATGCCCTGCACGTAAACCACCGCCAGCGCCAGAATGCGGCCGCTGCTTTGCGGTCGGTCGCGGCCGAGGATGATGCCGGAGATCAGCGGGTACATCGGCAGCACGCACGGGGTGAAGGCGATGCCGATACCGATCAGCAGCGCCCACAGCGGCGAGAACGGCAGGTTGGCCGGCGTAGCGGGCTGTTCGGTTGGTGCGGTGTCAACCGCCGGGAGCGGGGCGACCGCGCCGGCGCTGACCGCGTCCAGCGGGATGATCCGGGTTTCCGGCGGATAGCAGAAGCCGGCCTCGGCGCAGCCCTGATAGGTGACGCTGAGGCTGGCGTTGGCCGCCGCCTGTTGCAGCGGCACCTGCAGATTCAGCTGCTGTTTGAAAATCGCCACTTCGCCGAAGAACTCGTCCTTGTGGCTCACCCCTTCGGGCAGGGTAAAGGCGCCGAGCGTCGCCTGCTGTGGCACCAGTTTGATCTGCTGGCGATACAGGTAGTAGCCGGGGCGGATCTGCCAATTCAGCGTTACCTGGCTGCCTTGCTGTTTGAAATCGAAGGCGAAGGCCTGATCGACAGGCACGAACTGGCTGCCGCCCTTCGGCGCGAACAGCGAAGCCTGCGCCGCCTGCGGCAGGAAGAACAGGCTGCACAGCAGCAAAATCAGTTTAAGGAAGCGTTGATCCATAACAGGTAGTCTTTATCTCCGGCCATCACCGGCAGCACCAACAGCTCGGGCGTCTGGTAAGGGTGATGTTGTTTCAGGGTGTCGAGCAGGGCCTGCTGACGGCGGCGATCGCTTTTGAACAGCATCTGCACTTCGTATTCCTGTTCCAGTTTCCCTTCCCAGTAATACAGCGAGGTAGCGCCGGGCAGCAGCGTGGCGCAGGCCGCCAGCTTATCGCCCAGGACCCGCGCCGCCAGTTCCTGGGCGCTGGCTTCATCGGGTGCGGTACAGAGTATGACGACAGCTTCGCAATCAGACATCTTCAGCCCTCTCATCGGTTCGAATGGGCACTATACCCTGAAGGCGGATTGGCTAGAAGGCGAGTTTATCGCCAGAAGGAAAACCGGGGCCGCAGCCCCGGTCGGAGCGTTACAGCATGATGCTGCCGAGCAGGAAGCCGAATACCACGGCGAAGATCACGCCCATGGTGCCGGGAATGAAGAACGGATGGTTGAACACGAAGCGGCCGATGCGCGTGGTGCCGGTATCGTCCATCTGCACTGCGGCGACCAGCGTTGGGTAGGTCGGCAGGATGAACAGGCCGGAGACGGCGGCGAAGGAGGCGACGGCGGTCAGCGGCGATACGTTCAGCGCCAGCGCCATTGGCATCAGCGCCTTGGCGGTAGCGGCCTGCGAGTACAGCAGCGCCGAGCAGAAGAAGAAGATCACCGCCAGCAGCCACGGGTGCGCCTGAATGACGCTGCCGGCCGTCTCTTTGATCCAGTCGATGTTGGCCTGCACGAAGGTATCGCCCAGCCAGGCGACGCCGAGGATACAAATACAGGCGCTCATGCCGGCCTTGAAGGTGCTGGAGTTCAGCACCATGTCGGTGTCGACGCGGCACAGCAGGGTGGTCAGCGTGGCGACGCTCAGCATGATGATCAGGATGGCGTTGGTGGTGTTCATCAGCGGCTTGGCCACCAGGCCCAAGCCCGGGCTGTTGATGATGGCATAGGCGACAACGCACAGCACGCCCAGCAGGAACAGCAGCACCGAGGCTTTGGCGCGCGGTTTGATCTCCAGCGCGTTGTTGCCGCGCAGGGTGATCAGGCCTTCTTCCAGGCGTTTCAGGTACACCGGATCGTTAGACAGCTTGGAGTCGAACAGCCAGGTCACCAGCAGCGACATCACCAGCACGGCGCAGAAGGTGGACGGGATCACCACCATCAGCAGGTGCAGGTAGCTGACGCCGTGGCCTTCCATCACCGAAGACATGTACACCACCGCGGCGGAGATCGGCGAGGCGGTGATGGCGATCTGGGCGGACACCACGGCGGTGGACAGCGGCCGGCAAGGCTTGATGCCCTGTTCTTTCGCCACTTCGGCGATCACCGGCAGCGCCGAGAGCGAGATGTTGCCGGTGCCGGCGAAGATGGTCAGGAAGTAGGTGACGATAGGGGCGAGAATGGTGATGTGCTTGGGGTTCTTGCGCAGCAGCTTTTCGGTCTGCTGCACCAGATAGTCCATCCCCCCGGCGACCTGCATCGCGGAGATCGCCGCGATCACCGCCATGATGATGGAAATCACGTCGAAGGGAATGCTGCCCGGCTTGACGCCGATCAGCGCCAGGACCAGAACGCCCAATCCCCCCGCGAACCCGATACCGATACCGCCCAACCTGGCCCCTAAAAAGATGGCCAGCAGAACGATAACCAATTCCAAGGCTAGCATAGTGTTTACTCCTTAAAATGAGAGAAATTGAAAATCAAACGTTAAAATTTTGTGGGCGCCGGAAAGTAAAAAGGCACGCTATCCAGAGGATTTAGCGTGCCTTTCAGGGCTACCGGGTAGGTCTGTTATTGTTCATTTTCATCCGTATAGCGTTTGGCTTTATAGGCCGGGTGCATCAGGTTCTCCACGGAGAAGATGTCATCCAGCTCGGCTTCGGTCAGCAGGCCGCGTTCCAGCACCACTTCACGCACGCTCTTGCCGGTTTCGGCGCAGATCTTCCCGACGATGTCACCGTTATGGTGGCCGATGAACGGGTTCAGATAGGTGACGATACCGATCGAGTTGAAGACGTAGTGTTCGCAGACTTCTTTATTCGCGGTGATGCCGTTAATGCATTTTTCCAGCAGGTTGTAGCAGGCGTTGGTCAGGATGTGGATCGACTCGAACATCGCCTGGCCGATCACCGGCTCCATCACGTTCAGCTGCAGCTGGCCCGCTTCGGCCGCCATGGTAACGCAAGTGTCGTTGCCAATCACCTTGAAACACACCTGATTGACCACTTCCGGCACGACCGGGTTCACTTTGGCCGGCATGATGGACGATCCCGCCTGCAGCTCAGGCAGGTTGATTTCGTTCAGGCCGGCGCGCGGGCCGGAGGAGAGCAGGCGCAGGTCGTTGCAGATTTTGGACAGTTTCACCGCTAGGCGTTTGAGCGCGCTGTGCACCATCACGTAGGCGCCGCAGTCGGAGGTGGCCTCGATCAGGTCTTCCGCCGGCACCACCGGCAGGCCGCTGACTTCCGCCAGTTTTTGCACCGCCAGCGGCTGATAGCCTTCCGGGGTGTTGAGTGCGGTGCCGATGGCGGTGGCGCCCAGGTTCACTTCCAGCAGCAGCTCCGCTGTGCGGTGCAGGTTGCGGGTCTCTTCGTTCAGCAGCACGCTGAAGGCGTGGAACTCCTGGCCGAGGGTCATCGGCACTGCGTCTTGCAGCTGGGTGCGGCCCATTTTCAGGATGGTTTCGAACTCTTTCGCCTTGCGGTCGAAGCCTTCACGCAGCTGGTTGATGGCGTCGATCAGTTTCTGGTTGGAGGCGTACACCGCGATGCGGAACCCGGTCGGATAGGCGTCGTTGGTGGACTGGCACTTATTGAGGTGATCGTTCGGGTTCAGGTACTGGTATTCGCCTTTTTGATGGCCCATCAGCTCCAGGCCGATGTTCGCCAGCACTTCGTTGGTGTTCATGTTCAGCGAGGTGCCTGCGCCGCCCTGGAACACGTCCACCGGGAACTGATCCATGCATTTGCCTTTATCCAGCACCTCGTCGCAGGCCTGGATGATCACGTCGGCGATTTTGCGCGGGATGGTTTTGAGTTCTTTGTTGGCCATCGCCGCGGCCTTTTTCACCATCACCATGCCGCGAACGAACTCGGGGACATCGCTGATTTTGCTGTTGCTGATGTAGAAGTTTTCAATCGCACGCAGAGTGTGAACTCCGTAGTAAGCGTCTGCGGGGACTTCACGTGTTCCTAACAGGTCTTCTTCGATACGAATGTTGTTTGACATGAGAACCTTCTCTATGTGTTGCTGCCGAATTAATAATTTGTCAGGTCAAGGCTAGTAAGGGCACAGCCTAAATTAATATTGCCGAAGGCTTGGGGCGTGAAACGATTAACCAAATCGCCCGTTGCTGCCCAGATCATATGCTGGTTGGTAAGAAATGACTGAATCCAGATCACCTTATGGTGTTTAAGGATATGCCCTTTTCCGGTTCTGTGACTTCTTTCACGTTTGTGAACTTTAGCAATAAAAACCGGCTCTCGGTTGAAATGGTGGGGTGATGCCCTCATTGTAATGGTGTCGGCCGTTTACGGCCTCTTTTTTCGCGCCGTCGCCCCGTGGCGGCCGCGCTTTACCTACCGATAGGAGAACCAGGTGCGCTGGTTACCGCTACTGCTGATATTTCTGCTGGCTTACATAGAAATATCCATCTTTATCAAAGTCGCCGCCGTGCTCGGCGTGGCTGTCACCCTGCTGCTGGTGGTGTTCAGCTCCTGCGTCGGCATCTCGCTGGTGCGCAATCAGGGCATGAAAACCTTCGTGCAGATGCAGCAAAAACTGGCGGCCGGCGAAAGCCCGGCGGCGGAAATGGTGAAAAGCGTTTCGCTGGTGCTGGCGGGCTTCCTGCTGCTGATTCCGGGCTTCTTTACCGACTTCCTCGGCCTGTTGCTGCTGCTGCCGCCGGTGCAAAAATCGTTGACGCTGAAGCTGATGCCGCACCTGTCGGTTTATCGCCCCGGCGGTTGGACGGGCGGCGACGCCGCCAACGGCAACACCTTCGACGGCGAATTTCAGCGCAAGGACGACGAACGCCCGGTGCTGGAACACCGCCCGGACGAGGAGCGCAAGCCCCGCGATCGTTAAGCAAACGCGGCTCAGGCCGCGTTTTTCATCTCTGTAGCACCCGCGCGACCAAAAATGCGAAATTTTTTTCGCTAGCCCCCTTGAAGGGGGCTGGAACGCCCCCATCTCAAATCCCACGAGGCCGGTAACAACAACCATCCGGTGTACAACCCTAAATCTGATAGAGACCTTCTTACAGGAGAGCGTTCAATGAGTATTCGTCCATTGCATGACCGCGTTATCGTCAAGCGCAAAGAAGTTGAATCAAAATCTGCTGGCGGCATCGTCCTGACTGGCTCTGCGGCGGGTAAATCCACTCGCGGTGAAGTGGTTGCAGTGGGTAAAGGGCGTGTGCTGGAAAGCGGCAACATCCAACCGCTGGATGTGAAAGTTGGCGATATCGTGATTTTCAACGACGGCTACGGCGTGAAAGCAGAGAAGATCGACAATGAAGAAGTGTTGATCATGTCCGAAAGCGACATTCTGGCAATTGTTGAAGCGTAATTGCGCTTTATCTTCTGAACTGAACGAGTTGAAGGGAAATACCAATGGCAGCTAAAGACGTAAAATTCGGCAATGACGCTCGCGTGAAAATGCTCCGCGGCGTGAATGTTCTCGCTGATGCAGTAAAAGTGACCCTGGGCCCGAAAGGCCGCAACGTAGTGCTGGATAAATCTTTCGGCGCACCGACCATCACCAAAGACGGCGTTTCCGTTGCGCGTGAAATCGAACTGGAAGACAAGTTCGAGAACATGGGCGCACAGATGGTGAAAGAAGTGGCCTCCAAAGCGAACGACGCGGCGGGCGACGGCACCACCACGGCAACCGTACTGGCTCAATCCATCATCACCGAAGGCCTGAAAGCGGTTGCTGCAGGCATGAACCCGATGGATCTGAAGCGCGGCATCGACAAAGCGGTTGTCGCTGCGGTTGAAGAACTGAAAAAACTGTCCGTACCTTGCTCCGATTCCAAAGCTATCGCTCAGGTCGGCACCATCTCCGCCAACTCCGACGAAACCGTGGGTAAACTGATCGCGGAAGCGATGGAGAAAGTGGGCAAAGAAGGCGTTATCACCGTTGAAGAAGGCACCGGCCTGCAAGACGAGCTGGACGTGGTTGAAGGTATGCAGTTCGACCGCGGTTACCTGTCCCCCTACTTCATCAACAAGCCGGAAACCGGTTCTGTTGAGCTGGAAAGCCCGTTCATCCTGCTGGCTGACAAAAAGATCTCCAACATCCGCGAAATGCTGCCGGTGCTGGAAGCCGTTGCCAAAGCAGGCAAACCGCTGCTGATCATCGCTGAAGACGTAGAAGGCGAAGCGCTGGCGACCCTGGTGGTCAACACCATGCGCGGCATCGTGAAAGTGGCTGCCGTTAAGGCGCCTGGCTTCGGCGACCGCCGTAAAGCCATGCTGCAGGACATCGCAACCCTGACTGCCGGTACCGTTATCTCTGAAGAGATCGGTCTGGAGCTGGAAAAAGCCACCCTGGAAGACCTGGGCCAGGCAAAACGCGTTGTGATCAACAAAGACACCACCATCATCATCGATGGCGTGGGCGACGAAGCGACCATCCAGGGCCGCGTTGCTCAAATTCGTCAGCAGATCGAAGAAGCGACCTCTGACTACGATCGTGAAAAACTGCAGGAGCGCGTAGCGAAACTGGCCGGCGGCGTTGCCGTTATCAAAGTTGGCGCAGCCACTGAAGTTGAAATGAAAGAGAAGAAAGCCCGCGTTGAAGACGCCCTGCACGCGACCCGCGCCGCAGTGGAAGAAGGCGTGGTGGCCGGCGGTGGCGTAGCGCTGATCCGCGTTGCAGGCAAAATCGCCGCGCTGAAAGGCGACAACGAAGACCAGAACGTGGGTATCAAAGTTGCGCTGCGCGCGATGGAAGCCCCTCTGCGTCAGATCGTGGTCAACGCCGGTGAAGAAGCTTCCGTTATCGCCAACCAGGTGAAAGCGGGCGAAGGCAGCTACGGCTACAACGCTTACTCTGAAGAATACGGCGACATGATCGCGATGGGTATCCTGGATCCGACCAAAGTGACCCGTTCTGCTCTGCAGTACGCGGCTTCCGTGGCTGGCCTGATGATCACCACCGAATGCATGGTCACCGACCTGCCGAAGGCTGACGCACCGGATCTGGGCGCAGCAGGCGGCATGGGTGGCATGGGCGGCATGGGCGGCATGATGTAATCATCCCCCACACGTTTGTGTGCTGAGAACCCCGGTCAAACGACCGGGGTTTTTTTTATCTTAAAAATCAATAAAAAGAATGTTTATTTAGCTTGTTATTAGTTCACTGAATGAATTATTGCATTATTTTGCTTTTACCCTAAACCGTTGTCGTTTCGTACCGATTATAGCCCCTACCAGGCGGGGAATTTTCCCTCGCCGGTGTGACTGTCAACGGAGACGACTTATGCTGAAAAATATGAAAATAGCCACCTGGCTGATGTTGATGCTGTTGCTGTTGGGCTTGATGCCCATGGGAACCGGCGCCATCGCCTTCTATTTCATGCAGCAAAACGGCAACAGCATCGGCAGGATGAGCACTTTCTCCGACGAGGAAGCCGCGCTGAACCGCAGTTGGCGTGCTTTGCTGCAAACGCAGACGCTGATCGACAACATGGCGTTCGAGCGCATGGCGCAGACGGACGCCGCCGATATCCGGCAGGGCATCATTGAGGCACGTAACGAGCTGCGCAGCGCCGACGTCGCGTTCAACCTGTTCTGGGAGACGCCGGGCCTGACGGTATCGCGCCCGGATCTGGGCGAGGCGATGAAAAAGGTCTACCTGGCGCAGCAGGCGGTGCTGAAGCAAGAGCTGACGCTGTTGGCCGACACGCCGCAGGTGGCGCTGATCGAGCGGCTGCACGCTATGGCGGCAGAGAAGCGCCAGGTGCGCCAGCGGCTGGATAGCCAGTTTGCCGACTACATGCGGGCCACGGTGGCCGCCCATCGTCTGGCGGTGGAAGAGGCGGAGCAGACCCAAAAAGTCTTTGCACGCCTGCTGAGCGGCACCCTGGCGGCGATCCTGCTGCTGCTGGTCGCCGTGCAACGTGATTTCCGCCGGCGCTTGATCCTGCCGCTGCGCCAGATCGCCGAACACTTGCAAAAGGTTGGGCGCGGCGATCTGCGCTGCGAGATCGCGGTACGCAACAACAATGAGATCGGCATGCTGTTTGCCAGCCTGCGAACGATGCAGCAGGAACTGAGCGCCACCGTGCAGCAGGTGCGTGACGGCGTGGAGTCGATCAACCACGGTACGCACGAGATCGCCGTCGGCAACGCCGATCTTTCCAGCCGCACGGAAGAACAGGCCAGCGCGCTGACGGAAACCGCCGCCAGCATGGAACAGATCACCGCGACGGTGCGGCAAAACGCCGATAACGCCAACCAGGCCGCCGGGATGGTCAATCAGACCGCCGGCATTGCCCGCAACGGCGAAACGCTGATGGCCAGCGCGGTCGACAAGATGCGGGCGATCAACGACAGCGCGCGTCAGGTGGGGGATATTACCAGCGTGATCGACGGCATCGCCTTCCAGACCAATATCCTGGCGCTGAACGCCGCCGTGGAGGCCGCGCGGGCCGGTGAACAGGGGCGGGGTTTTGCGGTGGTGGCCGGCGAGGTGCGCAATCTGGCGCAGCGCTGCGCGACTTCGGCCAAGGAAATCAGCAGTTTGGTCGACGGCGTGACCGGCGATATCGCCGCCGGCGTGCGCTTGGTGGAGCAGGCCGGCGAGACGATGAATGCCATCGTTGGCTCGGTGAACCAGGTGACGTCGCTGATGGATAACATCTCGTACGCGTCGGAAGAGCAAAGCAAGGGCGTCGAGCAGGTCGGGGTAGCGGTGACCCAGATGGATCAGGTGACCCAGCAGAACGCCGCGCTGGTGGAGGAGGTGGCGACCACCGCCGTCGGCGTGGAGGAGCAGGCGGCCCTGCTGGCGCAGGCGGTGGCGGTATTCCAACTGGCGGAGGGGGAACCGCACCAGGGCGACGTGGAGGCGCAGGCATCGGCGGCCGTTGCCGCTTGGGCCTAACGCCGCCGCACTGTATTTGATGATATTTTTGCCGCCCGGGGCGATTTAGCTGGTAAACTGGTAAGTCATCAGCTGTCGCTCAAGACGTTGGCCCGCTCGCGTGGCAACGGATGCTTAAGAGATGGCATCGCTTTCTGATAAGCTTTTGCGTAATTCTCAACATCGAATGGGGAACAAGATGCGGATTAAAGCCTTACTGGGTCTCTCGGCAGCGATGCTGCTGGCGGGTTGCAGCACCACTCATGAACTGACCGCTGCGGGTCAGCAGATCAAGTTCACCGACAGCAAGCCGGCGGCGGAATGCCAGCTGCTGGGGGAAGTGACCGGCACCCAGAGCAACTGGCTGTCCGGCAACGGCGGTGAAGGCAGCTCCATGCGCGGTGCGGCCAACGATCTGCGCAACAAGGCGGCGGCCATGGGCGGCAACGTAATCTACGGCGCCAACAGCCCGAGCCAGAATCTGCTCTCCAGCTTCGCACCGCTGGACAGCAAAATGGTCGGCCAGGTTTACAAGTGCCCGTAAGGCGCTGAGGCCGGAGCCGCAAAGAGATAAAAAAAGAGGAATGCCACGGCATTCCTCTTTTCGTTGGGGGACTTGGCGCGCGTCACTCCTGCATCAGGCGCAGATCGATCGGCGTTTTGCTCGGTTCGCCGCCCACTTCGCGCGTCAGGCGCGGCACCAGATAGCCGGACACCTTGCTCAGCAGCGCTTGCATGATGGCGCGCGCTTCATCGTCGCTGACCATGAAGTGCGCCGCGCCCTGCACCTTGTCCAGCACGTGGATGTAGTAAGGCAGGATACCGGCGTCGAACAGCGCGTTGCTGAGCGCCGCCAGCGTGTCGGCATCGTCGTTGACGTCGCGCAGCAGCACGCTCTGGTTGAGCAGCGTGACGCCGGCGAGGCGCAGCTGCGCCATGGCGCTTTGCAGATCGCGGTCAATTTCGTTGGCGTGGTTGATGTGCGTGACCATCAGCACCTGCAGGCGCGAGGCCGACAGCAGGCGGCACAGCGCCGGCGTGATGCGCGCCGGGATCACCACCGGCAAGCGGGTGTGAATGCGCAGGCGTTTCAGGTGCGGGATGGCCTCCAGTTCGCCAACCAGCCATTCCAGCTCGCTGTCTTTGGCCATCAGCGGATCGCCGCCGGAAAAAATGATCTCGTCCAGTTCCGGGTGTTGGCGGATATAATCCAGTGCCTGCCGCCAGTTGTTCTTATTGCCCTGATTATCCTGATAGGGGAAGTGGCGGCGGAAGCAGTAACGGCAGTTGACCGCACAGCCGCCCTTGACCAGCAGCAGTGCGCGATTGCGGTATTTGTGCAGCAGGCCCGGCACCACGCTGCGCTGCTCATCGAGCGGATCGGTGGTGAACCCTGGGGCGTTGATGAACTCCTCTCTGGCGGTCAGCACCTGGCGCAGCAGCGGGTCGTTGGCATCCCCGGGGCGCATGCGTGCGGCGAAGGCGCGCGGCACGCGCAGGGCGAACAGCCGGCGGGCATCGCGCCCCTGCGGCAGTTCCGGGTGCGTATTCAGTGACAAAAGCTGCAGTAATTCATCAGGATCGGTAATAACATCGGCGAGTTGATGCAACCAATCTTCTCTATGTGCCGTACTTTGGGTTATAATGTGTGCCATTTTTTTGGCTAAGCTACCAGTTCAAATATTCAGAGGGCCATCATGGCGACTTATTCTAGCAACGATTTCCGTCCGGGTCTTAAAATCATGTTCGAGGGCGAACCTTACGCCGTCGAAGCCAGTGAGTTCGTTAAGCCGGGCAAAGGCCAGGCGTTTGCACGCGTGAAAATGCGTCGTCTGCTGACCGGCACCCGCGTGGAAAAAACCTTCAAGTCTACCGATTCTTGCGAAGGCGCAGACGTGATGGACACCAACATGAACTACCTGTACAGCGACGGTGAGTTCTACCACTTCATGCACCCTGAGTCTTTTGAACAGCATCAGGTTGACGGCAAAACCGTAGGCGATGCGGCCAAATGGCTGCAGGACAACGCAGAGTGCATCATCACCCTGTGGGATGGCCGTCCAATCGCCGTTCAGCCGCCGAACTTCATCGAAGCGGAAATCACCGATACCGATCCGGGCCTGAAAGGCGATACCGCAGGGACTGGCGGCAAGCCGGCTACCCTGAGCACCGGCGCCGTGGTTAAAGTGCCGTTGTTCGTCCAGATCGGCGAAGTGATCAAAGTTGACACTCGCTCTGGCGAATACGTCTCTCGCGTTAAATAAGTTTCAAAGCAGAGGAACCCCCGCGGTTCCTCTGTTTTATCCCATCCCCGTTCGTTGGCAGAAAACCCGCATGTTCAAGAAAACGTTGTTGGCCGTGCTCTCCCTGTTGTTCCTTTTCTCCCTTAGCGGTTGCAATACGTTTCGCGGTTTCGGCGAAGACGTTCAGCATCTCGGCGGCGCCATCTCCCGCACGGCCGGCTGATCCCGTCCTTTAACCCGATGTATTTGCGCCACAAAGCCGGTGGCGATCCCACTCTCTGCGCCAATTTTGACTAAGCTTAGAAAGCCGTACTTTTTCATCAACGACAAATAAGGACTTTCTTATGCTGAAGAAAAGTATTATCGCGATCTTCTCTTTGATGATTTTGACCTCGTTGACCGCCTGTAACACCACCCGCGGCGTGGGTGAGGACATTCAGGCCGGCGGCAAGGCCATTCAGCGCAGCGCGGAATAATCCGTTCTCCACCCGGCGGCGTTCCGCGCGCGGAGGGCCGCCGCATTTCCTCCTCTTGCCTGAGCGTTAACGCTGCTGCTATCCTGCCGCAGTGCGGGTGAGGTTACCCGCCGTTCATCACCCCGCTGAACGGGACGACCCGTTTACGCGTCATTATATCGGGGACGACCCCAGTGGTAGGGAGGCCGTCTCATGGCCTGGATTATTCTGCTTATCGCCGGTTTGCTCGAAGTGGTTTGGGCTATCGGTCTGAAATACACCCACGGTTTTACCCGGCTGACGCCGAGCATCATCACCATCGCCGCGATGGTGGTCAGCATGTTGCTGTTGGCCAACGCCATGAAAACGCTGCCCGCCGGCACCGCCTATGCGGTGTGGACCGGCATCGGCGCGGTGGGCGCGGCCATCATGGGCATGGTGCTGTTGGGCGAGTCGACCAATATCGCGCGTATCATCAGCCTGTGCCTGATCGTGGTCGGCATTCTCGGGCTGAAGTTCAGCAGTCACTGATCGGCGGACTGTTGCACCCAGATCAGCGCATCGGTGGCGAAACCGTAGCCCTTGGCCGTCTGCAATAAGCTGTCGCGCACGCCGGCGTCAAGCGTCGGGGTGCGCGACAGGATCCACAGATAGTCGCGGTTTGGGCCGCAAACCAGCGCGTAGCGGTAGTCCGGGTCCAGGGCAATCACGTTATAGCCGCCGTAGAAGGGGCCGAAGAACGACACTTTCAACGCCGCGACCTGTGGTGAGCCGATAAAGTAGGCTTTGCCTTCGCTTTCTTGCCATTGCTGTTTCTGCGGATTGAAGCCGCGATTGATGACTTTCAGTCCGCCGTCGGCGCGTGGGCTGTAGTGGGCGGTCACCTGCTGCAAACCGCGTTCAAAACGATGATCCAGACGCGCGATTTCGTACCAGGTGCCGAGATAGCGCTGACTGTCGAAATTGTTTACGACCTTGATGTCTTTGGGCGGGGAGACGCTGCAAGCGACGGAGAGCAGGGCGGAAAGCATGACGCTAAGCTTTGACCATAAACGCATCGGTGACTCCTGTTTACCGGGGGCGAGTAGACAGTGTAGCCGATGAGAAAAGGGCGGCCAACGGGCGTTGGCCGCCTGAGCGGTTTACAGGGTGACGACGCCGATAACGGTGACCACGCTGAGGATCGCCGCCAGACCGTAGAACACCCATTTGCCGGCCGGTACGTGGATCTTCAGATCGTGCATCGCATGGTGGATGCGGTGCAGGCCGCACCACAGCGGCAGAATGATCATCAGCAGCAGGAACAGGCGGCCGATCAGGCTCTGGCAGAACGCCAGCACGCGCTCGTAACCCAGTGCTTCACCGGGGAACAGCCCCAATGGCAGCAGAATGCCGACCAGCAGCACGATGGCCGGTGCGACGATCGCGCCCCACATGCCACCGGCGCCGAACAATCCCCAGAAAACCGGCTCGTCGGAGCGTTTAGGTGCTTGATTTATCATGTTTCCTCCGGATTAGATCAGGGCCACGGCCAGGATGACCACGCTGACGACGACCGTGACGGCCCACAGCCCTTTCACGATGGGGCCCGGCCCCATTTTCTCGCTGTTGACCACGATATTGGCGGCCTTCGGCGCCAGATCGAACCAGGTTTTGGTGTGCAGCGCCGCCGCCAGCAGGGCTACGACGTTGACCAACAGCACCAGCGGGTTCTGCAAGAAGCCGACGAAGCCGGCCCAGCTCTCGGCGCCGCCCTTCAGCGCGAACACGCCGTAGAGCAGCACGATGCTGAACCACACCGCCAGCACTGAGGTGCCTTCACGCAGCATGTAGAAACGGTAGAAGCCGAGCTTTTGCCACCAGGTGGGCGTCATGGTGCGCACATAGGGCTTACGTTGAGTTGTCATGGCAATTTTTCTCCCTTATTGCGGCTTCAGCATGGCGATCATGAAGTCTTTGGCGCTCTCCACCTTGCCCTGCTGGATGGCGGCGGCGGGATCGACGTGTTTCGGACAGACTTCGGAGCAATAGCCGACGAAGGTGCAGCTCCAGACGCCGTTTTGGCCGTTAAGCTGCGGCATGCGCTGTTTCTTGCCGTGGTCGCGGTTGTCCAGGTTGTAGCGGTGCGCCAGCGTGATCGCCGCCGGGCCGATAAACTCGGGGTTGAGGCCGAACTGCGGGCACGCGGCGTAGCACAGGCCGCAGTTGATGCAGCCGGAGAACTGGTGATACTTGGCCATCTGCGCCGGGGTCTGCACGTTCGGGCCGTCTTCCGGTTTGCGATCGTTGCCGATGATGTAAGGCTTGATCGCCTCCAGGCTTTCGATGAAGTGGGTCATGTCGACCACCAGATCGCGCTCGATCGGGAAGTTGCCCAGCGCTTCGACCTTCATGCCGCCGACGTAATCGCGCAGGAAGGTTTTGCACGCCAGCTTCGGCACGCGGTTGACCATCATGCCGCAGGAGCCGCAGATCGCCATGCGGCAGGACCAGCGGTAGGAGAGATCCGGCGCCAGGTTGTCCTTGATGTAGCCCAGCGCGTCGAGCAGCGAGGTCTGTTCGTCGTAAGGCACGGCGTAGGTGACGAAATGCGGCTCGGCGTCGCGTTCCGGGTTATAGCGCATGACTTCGATCTTCAGGGTTTGCATCTCAGCCATTTGCCTGCTCCTTATTCTTTTTCTCCTGCGCTTCGGCTTCTGCGCCGTAGACGCGTTTGGCCGGCGGCAGCTTGGTGATTTTCACGTCGCTGTATTCGAGGCGTGGTGCACCCTGCGGGTTATGGAACGCCAGCGTATGCTTGAGGAAGTTGACGTCGTCACGCTCGGTGCAGCCTTCGTCCAGGCGTTGGTGAGCGCCGCGCGACTCTTTGCGGTTAAACGCGGAGTGCGCCATGCATTCGGCGACGTCCAGGCCGTAGCCCAGCTCGATGGTGTACAGCAGATCGGTATTGAACACGCTGGAGTTGTCGGTGATGTTGACGCGCTTGAAGCGCTCTTTCAGCTCCGCCAGCTTATCGATGGTTTTTTGCATCAGCTCCGGCGTGCGGTAGATGCCGCAGCCTTCTTCCATCGACAGCCCCATTTCGTCGCGGATCTTCGCCCAGTTTTCGTTGCCTTCCTGCTTCATCAGGTTGCTCAGGCGGGTTTCGACGTCGCGGGTTTGCGCATCCAGCGCGCTGCCGTTGGCCGGCGCGGTTTCCAGCGCGCGGCGGGCCGCTTGCTCACCGGCGACGCGGCCGAACACCACCAGTTCTGCCAGCGAGTTGGAGCCGAGACGGTTGGCGCCGTGCAGGCCGACGGAGGAACATTCGCCGACTGCGAACAGCCCCTTGATGCGGGTTTCGCAGTTCTGGTCGGTTTCAATGCCGCCCATGGTGTAGTGCGCGGTAGGGCGCACCGGGATCGGATCTTTCACCGGGTCGACGCCGACGTAGGCCTTGGCCAGTTCACAGATGAACGGCAGCCGCTCCAGCAGCTTTTTCTCGCCCAGGTGGCGCAGATCGAGGTAGACCACGTCGCCGCGCGGGGTGGCGATGGTGCGGCCGGCGCGCCATTCGTGCCAGAAGGCTTGGGACACTTTGTCGCGCGGGCCCAGCTCCATGTATTTGTTCTTCGGCTCGCCCAGCGGGGTTTCCGGGCCCATGCCGTAATCTTGCAGGTAACGGTAGCCGTCCTTGTTCACCAGGATGCCGCCTTCGCCGCGGCAGCCCTCGGTCATCAGGATGCCGGAACCGGGCAGGCCGGTCGGGTGATACTGCACGAACTCCATGTCGCGCAGCGGCACGCCGTGGTGGAACGCCATGCCCATGCCGTCGCCGGTAACGATGCCGCCGTTGGTGTTGTAGCGGTAGACGCGCCCGGCGCCGCCGGTGGCCATCACCACCGCGTTGGCGCGGATCTGCACGCGGGTGCCTTCCATCATGTTGAGCGCCACCAGGCCGCGCGCCTGGCCGTCATCCACTAGGATATCCAGCACGAAGTGCTCGTCGAAGCGCTGGATCTGCGGGTATTTCAGCGAGGTCTGGAACAGGGTGTGCAGCATGTGGAAGCCGGTCTTGTCGGCGGCGAACCAGGTGCGTTCAATCTTCATGCCGCCGAAGCGCCGCACGTTGACCGACCCGTCCGGTTTGCGGCTCCACGGGCAGCCCCACTGTTCGAGCTGGGTCATCTCGCGCGGGCACTGATGCACGAAGTGATCGACCACGTCCTGTTCACACAGCCAGTCGCCGCCGGCGACGGTGTCGTGGAAGTGGTAGTCGAAGGTATCGTGATCCTGGGTGACGGCGGCGGAGCCCCCCTCGGCGGCGACCGTGTGGCTGCGCATCGGGTAGACCTTAGAGATCAGCGCGATTTTCAGTTGGGGATTGGCTTCCGCTGCGGCTATTGCTGCACGTAAACCAGCGCCCCCGGCCCCAATAATGGCAAGATCGGCGTTAAAGGTTTGCACTGCATTCCTCCAATGTTCTTATTAAGAACGGCAAGTTAAATATCTATGCTTAAAATTTAGCGAACTCTTCGGGTGCTAACTAATTGAACCGATTAATGTTGCTTAAAGGTTAAGGATAGATATCTCCCACCAATAATGGGGAATTAACTATACCTAAAGTTAAGTAGTCGAAATTTGATGTGATCGATTGTTTTGTCGATTAACGCTCGACCAACAGGCTTGCCTGCCTTTTCGCGTGTTCGGCGTGCTTTACCCTTTTTAACGCGCTTTTGCCGCCTATTTATCGGAAATTGGCGTTATGGCCGGTTGTGTATCGTGAAGAATTTGTTTGGCTGCAAGGATGCGAGTAGACTGCATCCCCTGTTTGATTTCGGAGTTAATTACCATGAGCGAAACGGCAAGCTGGCAGCCTAGTGCACCCATCGCCAATTTGTTGAAACGCGCAGCGATTCTGGCTGAGATCCGGCGTTTCTTCGCCGATCGTGGCGTGCTGGAAGTTGAGACGCCCACCATGAGCCAGGCGACGGTCACCGACGTTCACCTGTTCCCGTTCGAGACGCGTTTCGTCGGGCCGGGGGCGGCAGAGGGCCTGACGCTATACATGATGACCAGCCCGGAATATCACATGAAGCGCCTGCTGGCGGCGGGCAGCGGCCCGATCTACCAAATGGGGCGCAGCTTCCGCAATGAAGAAGCCGGGCGACATCACAACCCGGAATTCACCATGCTGGAGTGGTACCGTCCGCACTACGACATGTACCGCCTGATGAACGAAGTGGACGATCTGCTGCAACAGGTGCTGGACTGCGAGAGCGCGGAGACCCTGTCTTATCAGCAGGCCTTCCTGCGCCATCTGGACATCGATCCGCTGTCGGCGGAGAAGGCGCAGCTGCGCGAAGCGGCGGCCAAACTCGACTTGAGCAACATCGCCGATACCGAAGAAGATCGCGATACGCTGCTGCAGCTGCTGTTCACCGTGGGCGTGGAGCCGCATATCGGCCGTGAAAAGCCGGCGTTCGTTTACCACTTCCCGGCCAGCCAGGCGGCGTTGGCGGAGATCAGCACCGAGGACCACCGCGTGGCGGAGCGTTTTGAGGTGTACTTCAAGGGCATCGAGCTGGCGAACGGTTTCCGCGAGCTGACCGACGGCCGTGAACAGCAGCAGCGCTTCGAGCAGGACAACCGCAAGCGCGCGGAGCGCGGCCTGCCGCAGCAGCCGATCGACTATAACCTGCTGGCGGCGTTGCAGCACGGCATGCCGGAGTGTTCCGGCGTGGCGCTGGGCGTGGATCGCCTGGTGATGCTGGCGCTGGGCGCCGAGAGCCTGAGCGACGTATTGGCCTTCCCGGTCGGGATCGCCTGACGTTTCAGGCGGTAAGACAAGCAAAAAGGGCCGGCATTTGCCGGTCCTTTTTTTATCGCGAGAACCGCTTACAGGCCCCCGGTGTCGCGCTTGGTGTTCGGCGCCGGCGTAGACGGCGGCGTACGGCCGTTGTTGGTCAGCCGCGACAGCGTCTCGGTGCGCACCTGGAACGGCGGGTACGGCAGCGTGATGCCGTGCTCGCGGTAGCCCGCCAGGATCAGCTGGTGGATCTCGTGGCGCAGCGGCATGCGGTGGCCCATCTCGGCGGCGTAAATACGCATCTCGAAGATCTGGATACCTTGCTGCAGATCGACCAGGTAAACCTCCGGCGCCGGGTTATCCAGCACCAGCGAGCAGCTTTCGGCGGCGTTCATCAGGATCTTGGTCACCTCTTCGCTGTTGGCTTCGCCCGGTGCCGGCACGGTCAGCACCACACGGGTCAGGTTATCCGACAGCGACCAGTTGACGAACTGTTCGGTGATGAAGGCTTTGTTCGGCACGATGATCTCTTTGCGGTCCCAGTCCGAAATGGTGGTGGCGCGGGTGTTGATCTTGGTGACGGTGCCGGTCAGGTTGCGGATCGTCACGGTATCGCCGATGCGGATCGGTTTCTCGAACAGGATGATCAGGCCGGAGATGAAGTTGGAGAAGATCTCCTGCATACCGAAGCCCAACCCCAGGCTGAGTGCGGTAACCACCCACTGCAGTTTCGACCACTCGATGCCGATCCAGGCGAAGCTGAGCACCGCGCCGAACACCAGCAGCAGGTACTTGGTGATGGTGGTGATGGCGTAGCCGGTGCCCGGCGTCAGATCCAGGTGCTGCAGCACCGCCAGCTCCAGCAGCGCCGGCAGGTTGCGCACCAGCTGCATGGTGATGATCAACACCAGAATGGCAATCAGGACCGCGCCGAGGGTGATCGGATGAGCGGTCTCCACGCCGTTCACCGTCGAGGTCACATCCCACAGCGAGATGTTTTCCAGGAAGGCGAACGCGGAGTGGATCTCCGACCACAGCACGATCACCGACACCAGCGCGATCAGCGTCAGGATCGAACGCACCAGCCGCAGCGACTGAGCGCTGATGGTGTCCAGATCGAAGTCCGAATCGTCCGGATCGATGGATCCTTCGGTGCTGTTTGGGGTGTGCGAAGTTTCGTCTTCGCCGCGGGCGCGCTGGGCCAGGATGTCGGCACGGCGCTGTTTGGCGCGATCGAAGGCGATGCGCCGCCGCTGGATCAGCATCCAGCGGCGGATGATGTGGTAGACAACCAGCAGCAGGAACCAGATCGCCACCGAGGTTTCCAGGCGCGCCAACAGCGCCTGCGCGGTGGTGAGGTAACCGACGGTCGAGGCCAGCGCCGCCAGCAGCGGCGCCGACAGCAGCAGCCCCCAGAAGGCGCTGTTGAGCATGTTGTCGCCCGAGCCGTTTTTATCCAGATACAGCGGGATGCCGGCGCGCTTCAGGCTGTGGGTGACCAGCGCCAGCGCCAGACACAGCAGGATGAAGCACAGCCGCCCCAGGGTGTTGGCGAATTCGCGCTCTTTCAGGCTATCGAAGGTGATCAGCGCCATGATCAGCGGCACGATCAGCCAGATCGACATCTTATAGTAACGCATGGCGCGCGAAACCTGCTTCGCCGGCCAGCGGAAGTGCACGATGAACAACCCCTGCGGATGGGCGAAAGCGGCGCAGATCATGCAGATCCACAGGATCGGCAGCGTGGCGGTCACCCCTTTGCCGATCGCTTCCGCCACCGGGTAGTTCCAGGCGCTCTGCAGGCCGTAGCCGAGCGCGGCCCACAGCACCGGCAGCGGCATCGCCACCAGAATCGACCAGAACACGGTGCGCACCGTCAGGAAGAATTCGTCCTGCGTCACCTTGCCGACGCGGCTGCTGGCGCGCTCGAGGAAGGCGTGATAGTGCTTGCGCGAACTGATGCTGAAAATCACCAGCAGCAGGGCGCCGAAGATCGGGATCAGCGTTTCGCGGCTGGTCACCATCATCATGAAAGCGCCGCCGAGCTGTGACAGCGTGTCCAGCGACAGGACGCGCGTCAGATCGTGCGCCACGTTGAGCGGATAAGAGAAGTTGATCGGATTGACGTCCGGCACCCAGAACAGATAGCGGTGGGTGGCGTCGCGAATTTCGTTCAACGCTTCGATCAGTTGGGTGTTGGCCACCTTCAGCTTGGTCAGCTCGAGGATTTGGGTGTCGCAACCGGACAGCAGCGAGTTCAGCAGCTCGCGCTGGGTGCGCAGCTGGGCATCGACGATGCGCTGCTCCTGGTTGGTCAGCGCGCTGCCGTCGTCGCGTTTGAATTCGCGTTGCGACAGTTTTTCCAGCTGGTTTTCAAACTGCAGGCGCTGCACGCGCAGCTGGGCCATGTCGCCGTCCAGCTGTTGCGGCTTGGGCATCTCCGGCAGCGTCGCCACCTGGGCGCGCAGGGTTTCCCCCAGCGCCGACGACGAGCCGAGCCACTGGGCCTGTTCGATGATGGTACTCAGCGCCTGGCGCACCTGCAGCGTCTGCGCCGCCGCCTGCCGCTGCTGCGACGAAATCAGATCCATGCGCTGCGCCTGGCTGTTCAGCGCGGCGGACAGTTCGCGGTTGATCTGCAGCTGTTGGCTGATGCTTTTTGGCAAGTCGCCGTTCTGCTCGGCCAGCTGCTCGGTTTTTTCCAGCGCCAGTTCCGCTTCGCGTTGGCGCTGGGCGTTGAGGTTGTTGCGCAGCGCCTGCAGCTGAACGTCTATTTTCTCGTGGCGCTTTTTATAGACCTCGGCGCGCATGCGCGCCAGCTCCTGCCGGTTGTTGGCCGACAGCTGCGCCAGCTCCAGCTCGTCCACTTTGGCTTTGCGCGCCGCGGCTTCGGTCTGCAGCAGGGCCAGGGCGGCCTGCGCGTACGGGGTGGTCGGGTTGGCGGGCTGCGCCTGCAGACGGCGCTGCACTTCGGTCAGCGCGCGGCGGGCGTCGGTCTGCTGCTGCGGCAGCTGGCCGAGGGAATCGCTGATTTCCCGCGTGCGATCCTGCTCTTGTTGCAGCAGGCGCGCCTGTTCCAGCAGCAGGCTGCTGGTTTGCAGGATCTGCTGTTCCAGCTCGGCGGCCGGCAGATCGTCGCCGTTCGGCAGGATCTTGTTGCTTTCCAGCACCAGCTGACGGCGCAGTTCCTGCGTCATCTTCGGGAAATCGTCGATCACCTTCTGATACTGTTCAGAGCGAGTCTGCGACTCTTTACGCTCCGTCAGCCAGTTGAGGGCGCTTTGCAGCGCCTCGGTGGTCTCCGCCTGATTTGGCGCGTTTTTGCTGCTTTCCGCCTGCTTCAGCTCCTGTTTGAGCTGGTTCTCGGTCGGCACGGGGGCGGCCAGCGCCGGTTGCCACAGCAGGCAACCGAGCAAAAGCGTGATGATCAGGCGCACGGCGTCGATTCCTTTAGAGCGGGGTCTGTGGTGTTTCAGCGGCGGCCGGGATCTCGGCGAAGGCCTCACCCATGCGGGTGACGGTGCCGTTATGCAGCTGCGGCGCGAACTGCACGCTGCCTGCGGTAAACAGGTTGATCACCGTGGAGCCGAGTTTGAAGCGGCCCATCTCGGCGCCTTTTTCCAGCGCGATGGCGCCTTCTTCACCGGCGGCCGGGTAGGTCCAGCGTTTGATGATGCCTTCGCGCGGCGGCGTGACGGTGCCGGCCCAGACGGTCTCGATGCTGCCGACGATGGTGGCGCCGACCAGGATTTGCACCATCGGCCCGATGTCGGTGTCGAACACGCAGATCACGCGCTCGTTGCGCGCGAACAGGTTAGGCACGTTGGCGGCGGTGAGCGGGTTGACCGAGAACAGATCGCCCGGCACATAGATCATCTCGCGCAGCACGCCGGCGCACGGCATGTGCACGCGGTGGTAGTCGCGCGGCGCCAGATAGGTGGTGGCGAACAGGCCGTTGCGGAACGGCTCGGCCAGCAGGTAGTTGCCGGCCAGCAGCGCTTCCAGGCTGTAGTGGTGGCCTTTGGCCTGGAAGATTTGATCGTCGCGGATCGGGCCGAGCTGGCTGATGGCGCCATCGGCAGGCAGCGCCAGCCAGTTGGCGTCGGCGACGATCGGGCGCGCGCCGTCGCGCAGCGGGCGCACGAAGAAGTCGTTGAAGGTGGCGTAAGACGCCAGGTCCGGATTTTGCGCTTCCTGCATGTCTACGCGGTAGAAGCGGGCGAAGGCCTTGACCACCAGTTGGGTCAGCCAGCCGGCCCGTTTGTCGGCGCCCCAGCCTGCCAGGCGGGTCAGCGCCAGCTTCGGCAACCAATATTGCAATTTAATCTTGATGCTATCCAGCACGTTAACCTCGTGAATCAGGGTAAAGGGCGCGCATTGTAACGAGGGCTCCGCCGTCGTCAATGCCCGCCCGTCAGTGTCAGTCTGCGGCGTCCGTGAAGTTCTTGCGAACCTTCACCTGCGCCATGCTTTCCAGAATGCGGTGATAGTTGTCGAAACGCTCTTCCGCGATATCGCCTTTCTCCATCGCCGCGCGGATGGCGCAGCCGGGATCGGTATCGTGGCGGCAGTCGCGGAATTTGCAACCGCCTAAATAATCACGGAATTCGACAAATCCGCGGGTGATTTGTTCCGGCTCCAGATGCCACAGGCCAAACTCGCGCACCCCCGGGGAGTCGATCACGTCGCCGCCGTGCTGGAAATGGTACAGCCGCGCGGCGGTGGTGGTATGTTGCCCGAGGCCCGAAACGTCGGAAACCTGATTTACCAGAATTTGCTCTTCGGACGGCGGCAGCAGCGCATTCAGCAGGCTGGACTTGCCGACCCCCGACTGGCCGGCGAAGATGCTGATGCGCCCCGCCAGCGCCTGTTCGAATTCCGCCATGCCTTCCCGCGTCTGGCTGGAAACTTCCAACACCCGGTAGCCAATCTTGCGATAGATATCCATCATGCCGTCGACCAGCTTGCGCGCTTCGGCGTCCAGCAGGTCAATTTTGTTGAGCACGATCAGCGGCTCGACTTCGAGCGTTTCGCAGGCCACCAGATAACGGTCGATGATGTTCAGCGACAGCTCGGGCAGGATCGCCGACACGATGACGATCTGATTGATATTGGCGGCGATCGGCTTCACGCCGTCGTAGAAATCCGGGCGCGTCAGCACCGAGGTGCGCTCGTGCACCGCTTCCACGATGCCTTTTACCCCTTCATGGGTGCCCAGGCCGGGGCGCCACACCACGCGATCGCCGGTGACCAGCGAACGCAGCGTGCGGCGGATGTTGCAGCGGTGCTGAGTGCCATCCGGCGCCTCAACGTCGGCGTGCATGCCGAAACGGCTGATAACGACGCCTTCCTGCGGCTCGCCCAGCTGGGAATCATCCGGTTCCGGTTTGTTATCAGCGCGCTTCAGACGGCGCTGATGGTTCGCCTGCACGCGGCGTTGCTGGCCTTTGGACAGTTTGTTCTTACTCACTGCGCCTCACTTGAATCGGTTTTATACCTTTACGTATACGCACAGCTGCGGCGGGGGACTTGCCCCGAGCGCAGCCTTGAACCCGTCAGGGTATATGTCGCCCAGGGCGACCAAAAAGACTATGATACACGCTATTTTATATTAAATAACCGTTGTTAGCCGCCGGCTGCGGCGCGTCGCCACCGGCGGCGCCCGTCGTCTCGTCCGCACAGCGTTTTTCTCTCGGCTTTTAGGCAGGAAACATCATGACAGGAAACGAAAATAACCTGATTTGGATCGATTTGGAGATGACCGGGCTGGATCCCGAGCGTGACCGCATTATCGAGATCGCCACGCTGGTCACCGACGCCAACCTGAACATCCTGGCGGAAGGGCCGGTGATCGCCGTGCACCAATCCGACGAGCAGCTGGCCTTGATGGACGAGTGGAACGTGCGCACCCATACCGGCAGCGGGCTGGTGGAGCGGGTGAAAGCCAGCCGCCAGGACGATCGCGCCGCCGAGCTGGAAACGATAGCCTTTCTGCAGCAGTGGGTGCCGGCCGGTAAATCGCCGATCTGCGGCAACAGCGTGGGCCAGGACCGCCGTTTCCTGTTCCGCTACATGCCGGAGCTGGAGGCTTACTTCCATTACCGCTATCTGGACGTCAGCACCTTGAAGGAACTGGCGCGCCGTTGGAAGCCGGAAATTCTCGCCGGCTTTAAGAAGCAGGGCACCCATCAGGCGCTGGACGACATCCGCGAATCGGTGGCCGAGCTGGCTTATTACCGCGAACATTTCATTCAGCTTTAAGGCGATGACGGCCCCTGCGGGGAAAAAACGCCGTTTTTAGCCGCTTAATTCGCCAATCTGGCGCTTTAATCGGCAATCAAACAAAAATCGCGTTTTTTTGCTTTCAGGGGCTTGCGACAAAAAGGATTTCTCGTATAATGCGCACCCCGTACCGATGAAGAATTTCGTAACGTTCCACCATCGATACGCCGGGCGGGAATAGCTCAGTTGGTAGAGCACGACCTTGCCAAGGTCGGGGTCGCGAGTTCGAGTCTCGTTTCCCGCTCCAAATTCAACAATGTCGCGATGCGGCATGATGAATAAATAAAGCAGTATCAAGCAGTACCTATGCGACGCGGGAATAGCTCAGTTGGTAGAGCGCAACCTTGCCAAGGTTGAGGTCGCGAGTTCGAGCCTCGTTTCCCGCTCCAAAAATTCAAAGGTCAAGTCAGTGTTTGGTGACCGGATGCCAAAAGCATCTCAATGCGGGAATAGCTCAGTTGGTAGAGCACGACCTTGCCAAGGTCGGGGTCGCGAGTTCGAGTCTCGTTTCCCGCTCCAATTTTCTCTTCGTTTCAAATTCAAATCCAACGCCTTATCCGGCGCGGGTTTTTGTCCCGTTTTACACGCCTGGTAAAAATGTTGTGAACAGAGTTATCCACAGCCTCTGTACATAAACCCGCCTGCCTGAAAAATCAACGTCATACAAATTAAATATTTATCTATTTGATTTATAAACTTATTTATTTATCCCAAAACGTTATGCCGATCACTTGCTCTTTTTGTTGCAGTTGAAAGACAACGTGTTTTTATTTTTATGCACAAATCCACAGAGTGAGACATCCGGTGAAATAGCCGCGCGGCGCACGCCGTCAGGCGTCCCTCGGCAAACCTTTTTCCACAGCCCGTATCAGCCGTTTTTTCTGCGCCGTCTGCACCTCGATGCCCTGCGCCTCGCGGCGGGCAAGCTGCTGCGCCAGCGCCCAGTGGATATGTTCGTCCAGCATGGCGTCCTGGCCCAGGCGCGTGCGCAGCGCGAGCACAATGCCGTCCTCGTAGGGCGCATTGCCCAGCGCCACGGCGATATTGCGCAGCCAGCGCAGGTGGCCGATGCGGCGTATTGCTGAGCCTTCGGTGATGCGCAGAAATTTTTCTTCCGTCCAGTTGAACAGATCGATCAGCTGCGGTGCATGCAGCGCGGCGCGTGGGCTGAAATCGTCTTCGTCGGTGAGCTGCGAAAAGCGGTTCCACGGGCAGATCAGCTGGCAGTCGTCGCAGCCGTAGATGCGGTTGCCGAGCAGCGGCCGGAATTCCTCCGGGATCGCGCCCTCCAGCTCGATGGTCAGGTAGGAGATGCAGCGCCGGGCGTCTACGGTATAGGGGGCGACGATGGCGCCGGTCGGGCAGGTGGTGATGCAGGCGACGCAGCGGCCGCACTGCTCTTCCTGCGGCTTATCCACCGGCAGCGGCAGGTCGATCAGCAGCTCGCCGAGGAAAAACCACGACCCGGCTTCGCGGTTGAGAATTAGTGAGTGTTTACCAACCCAGCCGATGCCCGCCTTGGCGGCCAGCGCGCGTTCCATCACCGGCGCGGAATCGACAAAGGGGCGGAAATTCAACTCGCCGCAGTAGGCCTGGATCTGATCGCCCAGCTTTTTCAGGCGCTGGCGCAACAGTTTGTGATAGTCGCGCCCCAGCGCGTAGCGGCTGACGTAACCCAGCTGCGGATTTTGCAAGGTGCTGGCAAACGCCGCCTTGGCCGGCAGGTAGTTCATGCGTACGCTGATCACCCGCAGCGTGCCCGGCAACAGTTCGTGAGGGCGCGCGCGCAGCATGCCGTGGCGCGCCATCCATTCCATCTCGCCGTGGTACTGCTTGTCGAGCCAGGCCTGCAGCTTCGGCTCTTCGAGGCTCAGGTCGGTATCGCAGATGCCAACCTGTTGGAATCCTAGCGATTGCCCCCATTGCTTGATATGTTGGGCGAGTTGATGGAGATCGAGGGGGTGCGTCATGACGGGCCACAGTGAAAAAGCATACGCTGACAGTTTACCACACTCTGTCTGGCCTGCGGATTGGATCCGTCGCTCGGAACCCGCGGCGGCGGCCTCGCTCGGTATTTCTCTTTACGATTTGATGCAGCGCGCCGGTCAGGCGGCCTACGCATTGGCGCGCAACGCGTACCCCTCCCGCGACCACTGGCTGGTGCTGTGCGGCCACGGCAACAACGGCGGCGACGGCTATGTGGTGGCGCGCCTGGCGAAGGCGGCGGGCCTGCAGGTGACGTTGATCGCCTGCGAAGGCGCACGGCCTTTGCCGCCGGAAGCCGCAGCGGCCCGTCAGGCCTGGCTGGCCGCCGGCGGTGATATTCTGCCGGCGAACAGCCGCTGGCCGGCGTCTGTCTCTCTCATTATCGACGGCCTGTTAGGCACTGGCCTTGGCAGCGCGCCGCGTGCGCCTTACGACGCGCTGATCGAGGCCGTCAACCGCCATTCGGCGCCGGTGGTCGCGCTCGATATCCCGTCCGGCCTGCTGGCGGAAAGCGGCGCGGTGCCGGGCGCGGTCGTGCGTGCCGCGCACACCGTCACGTTCATCGGCCTCAAACCGGGATTGCTGACCGGCCAGGCGCGTGACTGGGTCGGGCAACTTCATCAGAATGCGCTAGGCTTATCGGGTTGGCTGGCGAAGCAACCGGAACAGATTCAGCGGCTTACCGCCGAGGCGTTGCCGCGCTGGCTGCATCCGCGCCGCCCCTGCGCCCATAAGGGCGAGCATGGCCGCCTGCTGTTGGTGGGCGGCGACCGCGGATTCGGCGGCGCCATTCGCATGGCGGCGGAAGCGGCGCTGCGCAGCGGGGCGGGATTGGTGCGAGTGCTTACTCACATTGAACACGTCGCACCGCTGCTGGCGGCCCGGCCGGAGTTGATGGCGCAGGCGCTGGACGAGGCGACGCTGCGGCAGGCGATGCAATGGGCGGATGTGCTGGTGATTGGCCCGGGGCTGGGCCAGGCTGAATGGGGCAAAAACGCCTTGAACGTGCTGCAAACCAGCGATAAACCGGCCTTGTGGGACGCCGATGCGCTGAACTTGCTGGCATTAAATCCCGAGAAACGGCAGAATCGCGTGATGACTCCGCATCCTGGAGAGGCGGCGCGGCTGTTGAGCTGCAGCACTGCCGACATCGAGAGTGATCGCTTACTTGCCGTGCGCAAGCTGACGGCGCGCTACGGCGGCGTGGCGGTGCTGAAAGGCGCCGGCACGCTGATTGCCGATGAGCAGGGGCAGATGGCGATCGCCGACGTCGGCAACGCCGGCATGGCCTCCGGCGGCATGGGCGATGTGCTGTCGGGCATCATCGGCGGTTTGCTGGCGCAAAAGCTCCCGCTGTATGATGCCGCCTGTGCGGGCTGCGTCGTACACGGCGCGGCCGGCGATCGCGTAGCGGAAAGACAAGGAACAAGAGGCATGTTGGCGACCGATTTACTGCCGGACATCCTTCATTTCGTTAACCCTGAGTGGGCAAAATAGACTTTATCGAATGAAAGAACTCGTTTTACCTCTGCCGGACGAGGCAGCGACTGTCGCTTTGGGCACCACTTTGGCCAAGGCCTGCGATCGCGCCAGCGTCATCTATCTCTACGGCGACCTGGGCGCCGGTAAAACCACCTTCAGCCGTGGTTTCCTGCAGGCGTTAGGGCATCAGGGCAACGTCAAAAGCCCGACCTACACGCTGGTGGAACCCTATGCCTTGCAGCCGCTGGCGGTGTATCACTTCGATCTGTATCGCCTGGCCGATCCTGAAGAGCTTGAATTCATGGGCATTCGCGATTACTTCGCGCAAGACGCCATCTGCCTGGTCGAATGGCCGCAACAGGGCACCGGCGTGCTGCCGGAGCCGGATCTGGCGCTGCATCTTTGCTATCAGGGCGAGGGGCGAGAGGCGAAGATCGAGGCGATTTCCACTTACGGCAGCCAGCTGTTAGACCGCATTCATGGATCACAGGGATGATGCCGCAATGACGCACGTGTTGAAAAAATTTGCGGTCATCATGCTGATCGCCGTGCTGGGGCCACTCGGCGCGCTGAACGCGCTGGCGGCGTCTTCGCTGTCCGATATCAAAGTGTCCAACGCCCAGCGTGAAGCGACGGTGTCGGTGAGCTTCAATGGCCCGCCGGACTACGCGTTTTTCCCGCTGCACGGCCCGGATCGCGTGGTGCTGGACGTTAACCAGATGGGCAAGGTCGGCGGCCTGCCGCTCAATTTCAGCGGCCAAAACCTGGTGAAAAGCATTCGCTCCAGCGCGCCGAAAGACGCTCAGAGCGTGCGCCTGGTGTTTGATCTGACCCAGCGCGCCAAAACCCGCGTCTCCACCCGCCAGAACGGCAGCGTGCATACCGTGGTGTTCACCATTACGGCCGAAGGCAGTGCCAATACGGTGGCGCGCAAGGCACCGGTGCAAACGCCTGCGCCGGTTGCGGTCAACCCACCGCCGCGTCAGGCGCCGGTCGCGGTGCGTGAAGCGCCGGAGCCGCCGCTGCGCAAAGCGCCGACGGGATCGAATCCCTTTACCAATAAACAGACCGTCGTCGCAGGCACCGCCACCGAAGTCACGCCGCGCAGCAGCCGCGTTTCCGCCGGTTCCGGCGATCGGGTGGTGGTGGCGATCGACGCTGGCCACGGCGGCCAGGATCCGGGCGCCATTGGCCCGAGCGGGCTGAAAGAAAAGAATGTCACCATCGCCATTGCGCGCCGCCTGCAGGCGATGCTGGACGCCGATCCGCAGTTCAAACCGGTGCTGACGCGTACCGGCGACTACTTCATCTCGGTGATGGGACGCTCCGACGTTGCGCGCAAACAGGGCGCCAACGTGCTGGTCTCCATCCACGCCGACGCAGCGCCAAACCGCAGCGCCAGCGGGGCCTCTGTCTGGGTGCTGTCCAACCGCCGCGCCAACAGCGAAATGGCCGGCTGGCTCGAACAGCATGAGAAGCAATCCGAACTGCTCGGCGGCGCCGGCGATCTGCTGGCCAACAGCCAGGCAGACCCTTACCTGAGCCAGGCGGTGCTGGATCTGCAGTTCGGCCACTCGCAGCGCGTCGGGTATGACGTGGCGGTGAAAGTGCTGCAGCAGCTGCAGAGCGTCGGATCGCTGCACAAACGCCGGCCGGAACATGCCAGCCTGGGCGTGCTGCGCTCACCGGATATTCCCTCGCTGCTGGTGGAAACCGGATTTATCAGTAATAGCACGGAGGAGCGGCTGCTGGGCAGTAGCGCGTATCAGGAGAAGATTGCCAAGGCCATTCATAACGGCCTGCGCAGCTACTTCCTGGCGCATCCGCTGCAAGCCGACCCAAAGGTGGAAAACCGACCGCTGGACGTCGCAGCGGCGGTTAACACCTCAACACCAGACGTGCGCCAGCCTGAGCCTATCGTTAGCTCGGCCGGCGCGAGCCGCAGCGTAAGCGGCAAGACCCAGATCCACGTGGTGAAGCGGGCGGAAACGCTGTCCGGCATCGCCGACAGCTACGGCACCACCATGGCGGCGCTGCGGGATCTGAACAAACTGAAAAAAGACGGCGTGTGGGTGGGGCAACGCCTGAAGGTGCCGGCGGGGAAAACCGCCGCCGTCACTACCGTCGCCAAGGCGAAAACGCCGGCCAAGAAGCCGTCTAAACATAAAGTGGCCCGCGGGGATACGCTCTCCTCCATCGCTTCTCGCTACGGGGTCAGCGTCGGCGATCTGAAACGGGTCAATAATCTGAAGTCGGACGTCGCGCCGCTGGATCGGACGCTGACCATTCCGCAGGCCTAGCGCCATCGCTACAGGAGTCAGCATGCCTATCCAGGTGTTACCGCCACAGCTCGCCAACCAGATCGCCGCCGGAGAGGTGGTTGAACGCCCCGCGTCGGTCGTCAAGGAGCTGGTGGAAAACAGCCTGGACGCCGGCGCGACGCGCATCGATATCGACATTGAACGCGGCGGCGCCAAGCTTATCCGCATTCGCGACAACGGCTGCGGCATCGGCAAGGACGATCTGGCACTGGCGCTGGCGCGGCACGCCACCAGTAAAATCAGCACGCTCGACGACCTGGAGGCGATCGTCAGCCTCGGCTTTCGCGGCGAAGCCCTGGCCAGTATCAGCTCGGTTTCCCGTTTGACCCTGACGTCGCGCACCGCCGAGCAGAGCGAGGCGTGGCAAGCCTATGCCGAAGGGCGCGAGCAGGCGGTGACGGTCAAACCCGCCGCGCACCCGGTCGGCAGCACGCTGGAAGTGCTGGATCTGTTTTACAACACCCCGGCGCGCCGCAAGTTCATGCGCACCGAGAAAACCGAATTCGGCCATATCGACGAAGTGGTGCGGCGCATCGCGCTGGCGCGTTTCGATGTGGCGATCAACCTCAGCCACAACGGCAAACTGATCCGTCAATACCGGGCGGCGAAAGAAGAGAGCCAGCACGAGCGCCGTTTGGGCAGCATCTGCGGCCCGGCATTTTTGCAGCATGCGCTGAACATCGACTGGCAGCACGGCGATCTGAGCATCCGCGGTTGGGTGGCGGATCCGGCCGGGGCGCGCCAGCTGGGTGAAATGCAGTACTGCTACGTCAACTGCCGCATGATGCGCGATCGCTTGATCAACCACGCCATTCGTCAGGCCTATCAGGATCAGCTGAAGGACGATCAGCAGCCCGCTTACGTGCTGTATCTGGAGGTCGATCCGCACCAGGTGGACGTCAACGTTCATCCCGCCAAGCACGAAGTGCGTTTCCATCAGGCGCGGCTGGTGCACGATTTTATCTACCAGGCGGTAACCACCGTGCTGCAGCAGGCCGGTCAGACGCCGCCGCTGCCGCTGGCGGAAACGCCTGACGAAGCGCCTGCGCCGGTCTGGCAGCCGGAAAATCGCGTCGCCGCCGGCGGCAACCATTTTTCTCAGCCTGCGCCGCGTCGTGAAACGCCGCCACCGGCCGGCGTCGCCCGCGAGCGCGCACCGCAGCTGGGTTGGCAAACGGCGGGCGGTTACCAGAAACGCGAAGGCGAGCTGTACGGTAAACTGATGCAGCCCGCCGCCGAGCCGCAGGCCGATGCGGCGCCGGAAGTTTCGAGCAAGCCGCCGCTGTTCCCGCCGGCGAAAGCCGCAGCGGAAACGCCGTTGGCGAGCGGCCAGCACAGTTTTGGCCGGGTGCTGATGATCCACCCGCCGTGCTACGCGTTGATTGAACAGCGCCAGCAGCCGGCGTTGCTCAATCTGACGGTGGCCGAGCGCTGGCTGCGTCAGGCGCAGCTCAACCCGCCGACGGAAGGGCTGCGGCCGCAGCCGCTGCTGATCCCAGTCAAGCTGACGTTGGACAAGCGCGAAGTGGCGGCCATCGCGCGGCATCAGGCGCTGCTGACGATGATGGGGCTGGATCTGCAGGCGGATCACGGCCGTGTGACGCTGCGCGCAGTGCCTTTACCATTACGCCAACAAAATTTACAAAAACTGATACCCGAACTGTTAGGCTATCTGGCCGAACATCAGGAGATGTCGCCCGCGGTGCTGGCCACCTGGCTCGCTCGCCGCCTTGGCAGCGAACATGAACAGTGGAACACCTCGCAAGCGATACAATTGCTGACCGACGTTGAACGACTTTGCCCGCAGCTGGTCAAATCGCCACCGAGCGGACTTTTACAACCCGTTGATTTACAGGCCGCACTGGCGGCCCTCAAGCATGACTGAAACTGAAATGACACCACGTCCCCCGGCTATTTTCATCATGGGGCCGACCGCCTCGGGCAAGACCGCGCTGGCGATCGCGCTGCGCGAACGCCTGCCGGTGGAACTGATCAGCGTCGATTCCGCGCTGATTTATCGCGGCATGGATATCGGCACCGCCAAGCCGAGCGCTGAAGAATTGGCGCAGGCGCCGCATCGGCTGATCGATATTCGCGATCCCGCCGAAGCTTACTCGGCCGCGGAGTTTCGCGCCGACGCGCTGAAGGAGATGGCCGACATCACCGCCGCCGGGCGCATTCCGCTGCTGGTCGGCGGCACCATGTTGTATTTCAAGGCGTTGTTGGAAGGATTGTCGCCGCTGCCGTCTGCCGATCCCGCGGTGCGCGAGCGCATCGAACGGCAAGCGGCGGAGCAGGGTTGGGAGGCGTTGCACCGTCAGTTACAGGCGATCGATCCGGTCGCGGCATTGAGAATTCATCCGAATGATCCGCAGAGACTGTCCAGAGCACTGGAAGTTTTTTTTATTTCGGGTAAAACTTTAACGGAACTGACTAAAATTTCGGGTGAATCGTTACCGTATCAAGTTCACCAATTTGCGATAGCGCCGACCAGCCGTGAGTTGATCCATCAACGCATCGAGCTGCGGTACCATCAAATGTTGGCGGCGGGTTTTGAGACGGAAGCGCGTGCACTTTTCGCACGGGGTGATTTGCATACGGACTTGCCCTCCATTCGCTGTGTCGGTTACCGCCAGATGTGGTCATACTTGTCTGGTGAAATTAGTTACGATGAGATGGTTTATCGTGGTATTTGCGCAACACGTCAGTTGGCTAAACGCCAGATGACCTGGTTACGGGGTTGGGAGTCGGTCCATTGGTTGGACAGTGAAAAGCCGGGAGAGGCTTTGGACTCGGTGACACAGGTTGTTAGTGCATAGGTTGGGTGATTGTGTACAATTGCTGAGTATTCAGCGCGCAAATTTTTTACGTCGTTTATTTTAGAGCCGACAGGTTCTTAGTTACAAACAACAAGCAAATAAGGAAAAGATAGAATGGCTAAGGGGCAATCTTTGCAAGATCCGTTCCTGAACGCATTGCGTCGTGAACGTGTTCCGGTTTCTATTTATTTGGTGAATGGTATTAAGCTGCAAGGCCAGATTGAGTCTTTTGACCAGTTTGTCATCCTGTTGAAGAACACGGTTAGCCAGATGGTGTACAAGCACGCTATCTCTACCGTTGTCCCGTCACGTCCGGTTTCGCATCACAGCAACAACCCGAGCGGCGGTTCAAGCAACTATCACCATGGCAACAATCCGTCTGCGCAGCAACAGCCGCAGCAGGAAAGCGATGACGCTGAATAAAGCGCGTTGCAAGTCAACCATGACGGGGAGCATAAGCAGCCGCGGGCTGTTTATGTCCCCCAAACTCACGGTGAGTGTCCGTTTGAGAGGTTGCACGCTTGTTTGACCGTTATGAAGCCGGTGAGCAGGCCGTACTGGTTCATATCTATTTCTCGCAAGACAAAGATACGGAAGACCTCAACGAGTTCGAATCGTTGGTTTCCTCAGCCGGTGTCGAAGCTTTGCAAGTGGTGACTGGTAGCCGCAAAGCCCCGCATCCGAAGTACTTTGTCGGCGAAGGAAAGGCCGAAGAAATTGCAGATGCGGTGAAAGCCAGCGGCGCGTCTGTTGTCCTGTTTGATCATTCCCTTTCCCCGGCGCAGGAAAGAAACCTCGAGCGCCTGTGCGAATGCCGGGTGATCGATCGCACCGGGCTGATTTTAGACATCTTCGCCCAGCGTGCCCGCACCCATGAAGGTAAGCTGCAGGTGGAGCTGGCGCAGTTGCGTCACATCGCCACGCGTCTGGTACGCGGCTGGACGCACCTGGAGCGGCAAAAAGGGGGGATTGGCCTGCGCGGGCCGGGGGAAACCCAGCTTGAGACCGACCGTCGCCTGTTACGCGATCGCATCAGCTTAATTCTGCGCCGCCTGGAGCGGGTAGAAAAGCAGCGTGAACAAGGCCGACGCGCGCGGACCCGCGCCGATGTGCCGACCGTATCGCTGGTGGGCTACACCAACGCCGGCAAATCCACCCTGTTTAACCGAATAACGTCTGCCGAGGTGTATGCGGCGGACCAGCTATTTGCCACCCTGGATCCTACGTTGCGGCGCATTGACGTGCCGGACGTGGGGGATACCGTGTTGGCGGATACCGTAGGCTTTATCCGGCACCTGCCGCACGATCTGGTGGCCGCCTTCAAGGCGACGCTGCAGGAAACGCGCCAGGCATCTCTGCTGCTGCACGTCATCGATGCCGCAGATCCGCGCGTCGATGAGAACATCGAAGCGGTGAACACCGTGCTGGCGGAGATAGACTCGGATGAAATCCCTACACTGTTAGTGATGAACAAAATAGATATGCTGGACGATTTTGTGCCGCGTATCGACCGCAACGACGAAAACTTGCCGATCCGGGTGTGGCTGTCCGCCGCCAGCGGAGAGGGTATTCCGTTGCTGTATCAGGCGTTGACGGAGCGCTTATCGGGGGAGATCGCGCATTACGAATTGCGCTTACCGCCACGGGCAGGCCGTCTTCGCAGCCGTTTTTACCAGCTTCAGGCGATTGAAAAAGAGTGGAACGAAGAGGACGGTAGCATTGGCGTGGTGGTGCGAATGCCGATCGTCGAATGGCGTCGTCTCTGCAAGCAAGAACAGGACCTGATTGACTTTATCGTATGATCATATCCTGTTACATTTATGCTTCGCGAAAGCCTGAAGTACCCAATCACAGAATATGGAGCTAAAACATGGCGTGGAATCAGCCCGGTAATAACGGACAGGACCGCGACCCGTGGGGGAGCAGCAATAACAATGGCGGCAACTCTGGCGGTAACAACAAAGGCGGTCGTGATCAAGGGCCACCTGATTTGGACGATATCTTCCGCAAACTGAGCAAGAAATTGAGCGGTTTCGGCGGGGGCAAAGGCTCCAACAGCAATAGCGGCGGCACCGGCACCTCTGGTCCGGGCTTCAGCGGCCGCATTATCGGTATCGCGGCGGTGGCCGTGGTGGTGATCTGGGCCGCCAGCGGCTTCTACACCATCAAGGAAGCCGAGCGCGGCGTCGTGACGCGTTTCGGAAAGTTCAGCCACCTGGTGCAGCCGGGCCTGAACTGGAAGCCGACCTTCATCGACGACGTGCGTCCGGTGAACGTGGAATCCGTGCGCGAGCTGGCGGCGTCCGGCGTGATGCTGACCTCCGATGAAAACGTGGTGCGCGTGGAAATGAACGTGCAGTACCGCGTGACCAACCCGGAAGCGTACCTGTTCAGCGTCGTCAATGCCGACGACAGCCTGAGCCAGGCGACCGACAGCGCCCTGCGCGGCGTGATCGGCAAATACTCGATGGACCGCATCCTGACCGAAGGCCGTACCGTGGTGCGTAACGATACGCAGCGCATGCTGGAAGAGACCATTCGTCCTTACAACATGGGCATCACGCTGCTGGACGTCAACTTCCAGGCGGCGCGTCCGCCGGAAGAGGTGAAGGCGTCGTTCGACGATGCGATCGCCGCGCGTGAGAACGAGCAGCAATACATCCGTGAAGCGGAAGCTTACGCCAACGAAGTTCAGCCGCGTGCGAACGGCCAGGCGCAGCGTCTGCTGGAAGATTCCAAGGCTTATAAAGACCGTACCATCCTGGAAGCGCAGGGTGAGGTGGCGCGCTTTGCCAAACTGTTGCCGGAATACAAGTCCGCTCCACAGATCACCCGCGAGCGTCTGTATATCGAAACCATGGAAAAAGTGCTGGGCCATACCCGTAAGGTGTTGGTGAGCGACAAAGGCAACAACCTGATGGTGCTGCCGCTGGATCAGATGCTGCGCGGTCAAGGTGCGGCGCCGGAGAGCGGCAACAAGGATACCAGCCTGATTCGCCTCAATCCGAATCCTGCGCCGGCTGCCAACAGCAGCACTCCGCGTACCAGCGGCGGTTCGATTATGGATCAGCGCCGGGCGAATGCGCAGCGTGACGACACCACTCGCGTAGGGAGAGAGTAATCAATGCGTAAGTCTTTTGTAGTTATTGTCCTCGCGGTGCTGGTGGTGCTGTACGCTTCGCTGTTCGTGGTGCAGGAAGGCCAGCGCGGCATCGTGCTGCGCTTCGGCAAGGTTCTGCGCGACGGCGAAAACAAGCCGCTGGTGTATGCGCCGGGTCTGCACCTCAAGATCCCGTTCATCGAGACCGTGAAGAACCTGGATGCGCGTATCCAGACCATGGACAATCAGGCCGATCGCTTCGTGACCAGCGAGAAGAAAGACCTGATCGTCGACTCCTATCTGAAGTGGCGCATCAGCGACTTCAGCCGTTACTATCTGGCGACCGGCGGCGGCGACGTCTCCCAGGCCGAAGTGCTGCTGAAGCGTAAGTTCAGCGACCGTCTGCGTTCCGAAATCGGCCGCCTGGACGTGAAAGACATCGTGACCGACTCGCGCGGCAAGCTGATGTCCGACGTGCGTGACGCGCTGAACACCGGCACCGTGGGTGACGGCGAAGAAGTGGCGACCACCGAAGCCGATGACGCTATCGCCTCTGCGGCGGCGCGCGTTGAGCGGGAAACCTCCGGCAAACAGCCGCAGGTGAACCCGAACAGCATGGCGGCGCTGGGCATCGAAGTGATCGACGTGCGTATCAAGCAGATCAACCTGCCGGCGGAAGTGTCCGACGCCATCTACCAGCGTATGCGCGCCGAGCGTGAAGCGGTAGCCCGTCGTCTGCGCTCGCAGGGCCAGGAAGAAGCCGAGAAGCTGCGCGCCAGCGCGGACTACGAAGTGACCCGTACCCTGGCGGAAGCCGAGCGTCAGGCGCGTATCACCCGCGGTGAAGGCGATGCCGAAGCGGCCAAACTGTTCGCCAACGCGTTCAGCCAGGATCCGGACTTCTATGCCTTTATCCGCAGCCTGCGTGCCTATGAAGCCAGCTTCAAGGACAACCAGGACGTGCTGGTACTGAGCCCGGACAGCGATTTCTTCCGCTACATGAAGTCGCCTGATACCCTGCGCAAGTAAGCGCGGCAGGCAATCTGATCGAGGGCCCGTTTACGCGGGCCCTTTCTCGTTTTTGGGGGATGCATGAACTCAACGATTTGGCTGGCGCTCGGGCTGGTTCTGGTGCTGGAAGGATTAGGGCCGATGCTGTTTCCGCAGGCCTGGCGCAAAATGATTGTGGCGATGTCGCAACTGCCGGACGCGACGCTGCGGCGATTTGGCGGCGGAATAGTGGTTGCGGGCTGCGTGATCTACTACATTTTGAGCGGCCGCACGGGTCTTTAAAGTCTAGCCCAAAATTTATGCAATCGTATGCTAAAAGTGCTGAAAATCGAAAATTACGGTGGTAGAATCCATTTTTAAGCAATCGGTGATTTTGAAAAATGGGTAAGAACGTCGTCGTACTGGGCACCCAATGGGGTGACGAAGGTAAAGGCAAGGTTGTAGACCTGCTGACTGAACGGGCTCAATATGTTGTGCGCTACCAAGGTGGCCATAACGCTGGCCACACTCTGGTAATCAACGGTGAAAAAACCGTCCTTCATTTAATTCCTTCAGGTATTCTGCGTGAAAACGTCACCAGCATCATCGGCAACGGTGTTGTTCTGGCGCCGGACGCATTGATGAAAGAAATGGGTGAACTCGAAGCGCGTGGCATCCCGGTACGCGAACGTCTGTTACTCTCTGAAGCTTGCCCGCTGATCCTGCCTTACCACGTCGCGTTGGACAACGCGCGTGAGAAAGCGCGCGGCGCGAAAGCGATCGGTACCACCGGTCGCGGCATCGGCCCGGCTTACGAAGATAAAGTGGCTCGTCGCGGCCTGCGCGTCAGCGACCTGTTCAACAAAGAAACCTTCGCCGTTAAGCTCAAAGAGATCGTCGATTACCACAACTTCCAGCTGGTCAACTACTACAAAGTTGAAGCCGTCGATTATCAGGCGACGCTGGACTACGTGCTGTCTATCGCCGACATCCTGACCGCCATGGTGGTTGACGTTTCCGAACTGCTGGACGGCGCGCGCAAGCGTGGCGACCTGATCATGTTCGAAGGCGCTCAGGGCACCCTGCTGGATATCGACCACGGTACTTACCCGTACGTCACCTCTTCCAACACCACCGCCGGCGGCGTGGCTACCGGTTCCGGCATCGGCCCGCGTTATGTGGACTACGTGCTGGGCATCGTGAAAGCCTACTCCACTCGCGTGGGTGCAGGCCCGTTCCCAACCGAACTGTTCGATGAAACCGGCGAGTACCTGTGCAAGCAGGGTAACGAGTTCGGCGCCACCACCGGCCGTCGTCGTCGTACCGGCTGGCTGGACGCGGTAGCGGTGCGTCGCGCCGTGCAGATCAACTCCCTGTCCGGCTTCTGCCTGACCAAGCTGGACGTCCTGGACGGCCTGAAAGAAGTGAAGATCTGCGTGGGCTACCGCATGCCGGACGGCCGCGAAGTGGATACCACTCCGCTGGCGGCTGAAGGCTGGGAAGGTATCGAGCCTATCTACGAAACCATGCCGGGCTGGAGCGAAACCACCTTTGGCGTGAAAGAGCACAGCAAGCTGCCTCAGGCTGCGCTGAACTACATCAAGCGCATCGAAGAAGTGACCGGCGTACCGGTAGATATCATCTCTACCGGCCCGGATCGCAGCGAAACCATGATCCTGCGCGACCCGTTCGACGCATAATCAGGCTTTGCGGCAGTAAACAAACCGGGCGCGTCCCGGTTTGTTTTTATCCTGACTCCCTCCGATTGCGGTTTCACGTCAAAAAATCCTTTCATAAACCCGCCTTAGGGCGCGGGATTCGCTAAATAATTAGCGACGAACTCTCCGGCTGGTTTATTATCCAATGAGTAATCTTTTGAATAGCGCCGAAAAGCGGCGTATCAGACGGGTAAAGCGATACCCAGAGGTAAGATGTGCAGTTAACAAGTTTTACTGATTATGGCCTGCGGGCGTTGATCTACATGGCCTCGTTGCCGCAGGACAAGATGACCAGTATCTCGGAAGTGACCGAGGTTTACGGCGTGTCTCGCAACCATATGGTGAAGATCATCAATCAGTTGAGCCGGGTCGGTTTTGTCACGGCGGTGCGCGGCAAGCATGGCGGCATCCGTTTGGGCAAACCGGCCGAGAGCATTCGCCTCGGCGACGTGGTGCGGGCGCTGGAGCCGCTTGCGCTGGTTAACTGCAGCAGCGAGTTTTGCCACATCACCCCTGCCTGCCGACTGAAGCAGGTGCTCCAACAGGGCGTACAGAATTTCCTTGAAGAGCTGGATAAGCATACGTTGGCCGATATGGTCGAAGACAATCCGCCGCTCTACAAGCTATTGCTTGTCGAATAAAACGACGTTGAGAAGACAAGGCTCAACGTCATCCTGCTGATGACAACGGAGGAACCGCAATGTCACAAGATCCATTCCTGGAACGAGAAGCAGAAAAATACGAATCCCCCATCCCCAGTCGTGAATATATCCTGGCCCATTTGGCGAAACGTGAAACGCCGGCCAGCCGCGAAGAACTGGGCAACGAACTGGGCCTCAGCGGTGAAGAGCAGCTGGAAGCGCTGCGCCGCCGCCTGCGCGCCATGGAGCGCGATGGCCAGCTGGTGTTTACCCGCCGCCAGTGCTACGCGCTGCCGGAACGTCTGGATCTGCTGCGCGGCACGGTGATCGGCCACCGCGACGGCTACGGCTTCCTGCGCGTGGAAGGCAGCAAAGACGATCTGTACCTGTCTGCCGAACAGATGAAAATGGCGATCCACGGTGACGTGGTGCTGGCGCAGGCCTTGGGCGCGGATCGCAAAGGGCGCCGCGAAGCGCGCATCGTGCGCGTGCTGGTGCCGAAAACCAGCCAGATTGTCGGCCGCTTCTTCATGGATGCCGGCACCGGCTTCGTGGTGCCGGACGACAGCCGTCTGAGCTTCGATATTCTGATCCCGGCGGACAGCGTCAGCGGCGCGCGCATGGGCTTTATGGTGGTGGTGGAGCTGACGCAGCGTCCGACCCGCCGCACCAAGGCGGTCGGCAAGATCGTCGAGATCCTCGGCGACAAGATGGGCACCAGCATGGCGGTGGACATCGCGCTGCGCACCCATGAGATCCCGCATACCTGGCCGCCGCAGGTGGAAAAGCAGGTGGCCGATCTCAGTGAGCAGGTGCCGGAAGCGGCCAAGAAGGGCCGCGTCGATCTGCGCAAGCTGCCGTTGGTCACCATCGACGGTGAAGACGCACGCGACTTCGATGACGCCGTGTACTGCGAGAAAAAACGCGGCGGCGGCTGGCGCCTGTGGGTTGCGATCGCCGACGTCAGTTACTACGTGCGCCCGCGCACCGCGCTGGACGATGAAGCGCGCAGCCGCGGTAACTCGGTGTACTTCCCGTCGCAGGTGATCCCGATGCTGCCGGAAGTGCTGTCCAACGGGCTGTGCTCCCTGAACCCACAGGTCGATCGCCTGTGCATGGTGTGCGAGATGACCATCTCCGCCCAGGGGCGCCTGTCCACGGCCAAGTTCTACGAAGCGGTGATGAGCTCGCACGCTCGCCTGACCTATAACAAGGTGTGGCACATTCTGCAGGGCGATCAGGAGCTGCGCGAGCACTACCATCCGCTGGTCAAGCACCTGGAAGAGCTGCACGCGATGTATAAGGTGCTGGATAAGGCGCGCGCCGAGCGCGGCGGCATCGCGTTTGAAACCGAAGAAGCCAAGTTCATCTTCAACGCCGAACGCCGCATCGAGCGCGTGGAGCCGACGGTGCGCAACGACGCCCACAAGCTGATCGAAGAGTGCATGATCATGGCCAACGTGGCGGCCGCGCGCTTCGTCGAGAAACGCAACGAGCCGGCGCTGTACCGCGTGCACGATCGTCCGAGCGACGACCACATCTCCGCGCTGCGCAGCGTGCTGAGCGAGCTGGGGCTGACGCTGGGCGGCGGCAACAAGCCGCAGCCGAAGGACTATGCGGTGCTGATGGATGAAGTGTCCGAGCGCCCTGACCACGAAATGCTGCAAACCATGTTGCTGCGTTCGATGAAGCAGGCGATTTACGATCCGGAAAACCGCGGCCACTTCGGCCTGGCGCTGGCGTCTTACGGCCACTTCACCTCGCCGATCCGCCGTTATCCGGATCTGGCGCTGCACCGCGCGATCAAATATCAGCTGGCCAAAGAACACGGCGAGCCGAAAGAGCGCTGGACGCCGACCGGCGGCTGGCACAGCGAATTCGAAGAGATGCTGCAGCTGGGCGAACACTGCTCGATGACCGAGCGCCGCGCGGACGAAGCGACGCGCAACGTCGCCGACTGGCTGAAGTGCGACTTCATGCAGGATCACGTCGGTGAAGTGTTCAGCGGCATCATCTCCAGCGTGACCGGCTTCGGCTTCTTCGTGCGCCTGAACGATCTGTTCATCGACGGGCTGGTGCACGTATCAACGCTGGATAATGATTACTATCGCTACGATAATATCGGCCAGCGCCTGATCGGCGAGTCTTCCGGCACGGTCTATCGCCTGGGGGATACGGTGGAGATCCGCGTGGACGCGGTGCATATGGACGAGCGCAAGATCGACTTCGCGCTGGTGTCCAGCACCCGCAAAGCGCGCGGTGAAGGCAAAACCGAGCGCGATCGCGCCAAGAAGGGCGGCCAGCGCACGCTGCGCGACAGCGGTAGCGCGGGGCGCGGCAAGCGCCGCGGCGGCAAACCGCCGGCCAACTTCGAGCCGGACAGCGCCTTCCGCAAGCAGGATGACGCCAAGCCCGCGGACAACGTGAAGAAGGCGAAGAAGAAAGCCAAGAAAGCGTCCGACAAAACGCGGAAAATCGCGGCGGCGACCAAAGCCAAACGCGCAGCCAAGAAGAAAGGTGCTGAGCAGGCTTAACCTGCCGCACATCGTTACCATCGGCCGGTTATCGCCGGCCGCACGAATTTAAAAGAGCATCATGAGCGAAATTATTTACGGCATTCACGCCGTCAAAGCCCTGTTAGAGCGCGATCCGCAACGCTTCCTGGAAGTGTTTATCCTGAAAGGCCGCGAAGATCGCCGCCTGCAACCGCTGATCGCCGAGCTGGAAGCGACCGGCATCGTGATCCAGGTGGCGAGCCGCCAGTGGCTGGATGACAAGGTTGAAGGCGCGGTGCACCAGGGGATCATCGCCCGGGTGCGCGAAGGGCGTCAGTATCAGGAAAACGATCTGCCGGGCCTGTTGGAGAGCGTGGAGACACCGTTCCTGCTGGTGCTGGACGGCGTGACCGACCCGCATAACCTCGGCGCCTGCCTGCGCAGCGCCGACGCTGCCGGCGTGCACGCGGTGATCGTGCCGCGCGACCGTTCTGCCCAACTGAACGCCACCGCCAAGAAAGTGGCCTGCGGCGCCGCCGAGAGCGTACCGCTGATCCGCGTGACCAACCTGGCGCGCACGCTGCGCCTGCTGCAGGAAATGAACGTCTGGGTGGTGGGTACCGCCGGCGAAGCCGACCATACGCTGTATCAGAGCAAAATGACCGGCCCGATGGCGCTGGTGATGGGCGCGGAAGGCGAAGGCATGCGTCGTCTGACCCGCGAACACTGCGACGAGCTGATCAGCATCCCGATGGCCGGTACCGTCTCTTCGCTGAACGTGTCGGTCGCCACCGGCATTTGCCTGTTCGAAGCGGTGCGTCAGCGCGGCTGATCCTCCTGACGGGGGCCCTGAGCCCCCGTTAATTCCCCCTCTTGTGATCCCGCCTTCGGCAGAAATCTCTGCGCCGACCATACTTACTCCTGACGCTTTTCTCAGGGAGCACTCTCATGGTCTGGACTACGCACACCGTTTTTAACCAACCCAAGCCGCTGGGCAACAGCAACCTGTTTCTCTCCGATACGCCGCTGCGCGAAGCGTTGCAGCGCGAGCAGGGCGGCTGGGACGCCGAGGTATTGGCTTCGCTGGGCCAGCAGCTTGGCACCCAGGAGTCGCTGGAGCTGGGCCGCCTGGCCAACGCCAACCCGCCGGAGCTGCTGCGCTACGACGCCACCGGCCAGCGGCTGGACGACGTTCGCTTTCATCCCGCCTGGCATATCCTGATGCAGGGGCTGATCGCCAACCGGGTGCACAACCTGCCCTGGCAGGAGGATGCGCGCATCGGTTCCTTCGTGGCGCGCGCCGCGCGCTTTATGCTGCATGCGCAGGTTGAGGCCGGTACGCTGTGCCCGGTGACCATGACCTTCGGCGCTACGCCGCTGTTGCTGCAGGCGTTGCCGGTCGAGTTTCGCTCCTGGCTGACGCCGCTGCTGTCGGATCGTTATGACGCTCACCTGCTGCCGGGCGGGCAAAAGCGCGGCCTGCTGATCGGCATGGGCATGACGGAGAAGCAGGGCGGTTCCGACGTTTTGAGCAATACCACTACCGCCGCGCCGCTCGGCGCGCGCGGGCCGGGTGAAGCCTACCGGCTGGTGGGGCACAAGTGGTTCTTCTCGGTGCCGCAGAGCGATGCGCACCTGGTGCTGGCGCAGGCCGAAGGCGGGTTGTCCTGTTTCTTCCTGCCGCGCATTTTGCCGGACGGCAGCCGCAACGCCATTCGCCTGGAGCGGTTGAAAGACAAACTGGGCAACCGCTCCAACGCCAGCAGCGAAGTGGAGTTTCAGGACGCCACCGCCTGGCTGTTGGGGGATGAGGGTGACGGCGTGCGGCATATCCTGAAGATGGGCGGCCTGACCCGTTTCGACTGCTCGCTCGGCAGCCACGGCCTGATGCGCCGCGGGCTGTCGGTGGCGCTGTATCATGCGCTGCAGCGGCAGGCGTTCGGCAAGCTCTTGATCGAACAACCGCTGATGCGCCAGGTTTTGGCGCGCATGGCGCTGCGGCTGGAAGGGCATACCGCGTTGCTGTTCCGGCTGGCCCGCGCCTGGGAAAGCCGCAGCAATGAGGGCGAACTGATCTACAGCCGCCTGCTGACCCCGGCGGCCAAATACAGCATCTGTCGCCAGGGCATGCCGTTCATCGCCGAGGCGATGGAGGTGCTGGGCGGTATCGGCTACTGCGAAGAGAGCGAGCTGCCGCGCCTGTATCGCGAGATGCCGGTCAACAGCATCTGGGAAGGTTCCGGCAACATCATGTGTCTGGACGTGTTGCGCAGCCTGCACAAGCTGCCGGGCGCGCTCGAAATGCTGCAGTTCGAGCTGCAGCCGGTGCGCGGCCAGAATCGCTTGTTCGATCACGCCTGGCGGCAGTGGCAGCAGCGTGTGCGGCAACCGCGTGAAGAGATGGGGCGGCTGCTGACCCAGCAGCTGTTCGACCTGTGCTGTGCCGCGCAGCTGCTGCAGCATGCCAGCCCGCAGATAGCCGACGCCTGGTGCCACCTGACGCTGGATCACCGCGGCGAGAGCCTGCTGTCGGCCGAGGTGTGCGAACTGCTGCTCAACCGCGCTATCGGCGGTTAGGGAAAAGGGTGGCGCGCGGCGGCGAAAACCTTTTTAATTCAGCCTCACTCTGACAGGAAAATGCACATGGATATTCTCAGCGCGTTGGCGGCGTTCGCCTCTTATTTCTTCAGCGGTTTCGCCATGATTTTGGTGTTTCTGTTCGTCTATACCCGCATCACTCCGCACGACGAATGGGCGCTGATCAAGGCCGATAATCAATCCGCCGCCTTTGCTTTCATCGGCGCTTGCCTGGGGTATGTGATCCCGTTGGCCAGCGCGGCGATCAACTCGATCAGCCTGCTGGATTACCTGCTGTGGGGCGTAGTGGCGCTGGTGGTGCAACTGCTGCTGTTCGCGGCCGTGAAGATCTACATGCCACGCATCAGCGACAAGATCGAAGCGAACCACCTGGCCGCCGGGATTTTCCTGGGGGGCGTCTCCGTGAGCGGCGGCGTGTTGAATGCGGCTTGCATGAGCTACTAAAGGTATAAGATGGCCGAGGCGCGCCAGCCAAGCGGGTGCGCCTGTTCTTCCATCCGCAGGATGCGGTAATAGCTGGCGCCGTGTTGGCCGGCGGTGCGAGCGATGGCCTGCTCCGCCTCCTGCGGTGAACCGGGCAGATCGTTAAAGGTGATCTCGGCGATTTCACTGAGCGGCGTCACGCGATCGGCGGGCGCCAGCTCGGCGGACTGTGCGCCGGTGCTGAGCAGCCCTACTGAAAGCAGGAGGGAGGTGAGTGCGGTGGAGCGTTTCATGGCGTTCCCCTTCGTCAGATCCTGAATCGCACCCGCAACATGCGGCATGCTGTCCGACAGTGTGCAATACCCTACTTCAGCCTGTGCAAAGCCAGTGTAAATCTGCTTAAAAAATCCCCGCCTTACCGATACAGGATCGCCTGGGAATACCATTGGCCCGGCACGATGGTTTCGCTGTTCATGATGATCACGTAATACCGGGCGCCGGCGGCGGTGGCCTTGCGCTGGATCTCCGCTTCCACGTCCATCGGGCTGCCGCGCACCACGGCGGTGACGGTACCTATCTTCACCAGCTCGGCGGTCTGTGCGCGGACGATCTCCTGCGCCTGTGCGGTGGGCGGTGGCGGCGGTTTCGGCGTGGTGGTCATGATGCCGCAGGCGGAAAGCTGTGCGGCCAGCGTCAGGGCGATGAGTGTGCGGACAAGCGTCATGGTGACCTCGAAAGAGCCGGTACGATGGCTTCAGTGTAACGCAATATAAGCTGGAACAGATTGAGCTAACGCTGGCTGGCGCAAGTTTGTCATGATGAATGCCAACAGGTGAGTTGAGGATGAACGGATGATCGAAATTCATGACGAGCGGGCGGGCGATATTGCGGTGATCCATGCCGTCCCCGCAGGGCACTATCAGCGGCCCTTGCCGACGGTGTTCTTCTGTCATGGCTATACCTCGTCGAAAGAGGTGTACGCGTACTTCGCCTATGCGCTGGCGCGCGCCGGTTTTCGGGTGATATTGCCGGATGCCGATCGGCACGGCGAGCGGTTCGACGGCGATGAGGCGCGGCGTCTGGCCACGTTTTGGGAGGTCCTGCGCAGCAATATCGACGAGCTGCCGCAGATCAAGGCGCATTTCGAGCGGCTCGGCCTGATTGCCGACGGGCGTATCGGCGTCGCCGGTGCCTCTATGGGGGGCATGACCGCGCTTGGCGCCTTCGCGCGCTTCCCGTGGATCCGGGCGGCCGCCAGCCTGATGGGTTCCGGCTATTACCGTGCGCTGGCGCAAACGCTGTATCCGCCGTTGGGCGAAGAGGGCGAGGCGCTCTCGCCGCCAGCGTTTGCGGCGCGCACGGCCGTGCTGGCGGAGTATGAGCTGGAAGGGCGTTTGGCGGCGATCGCCGGGCGGCCGCTGCTGCTGTGGCACGGCGAGACGGACGACGTGGTGCCGGCGGCGGACAGCCTGCGTTTGGCGGCTGAACTGCGGCAGCAAGGCGCGGACGGCCGTTTGACGTCGCTCATCGAACCGGGGGTGAAGCACCGCATCACGCCGCTGGCGCTGTCCGCCACGGCCGACTTCTTCCGCCGCGAACTGTAATGCTCCGCCGGGCGCGATGCCTGGAATTGCACCGCTCTGTGCCTGCTGTTTCGGCCATCGTTTGGCCGAATGAAGGGGAAAATGTCTGCGTGAATTCTTTCAGGGCAGCAAGGAGCAGAGGGCATGATAAAAAGCATCGGCAGTACGGCCGGTTTAATGGGGACGATGAAAGCGCGCGCCGAGCTTAACTCTGCGGCATTCAGCGAGATGTTGGGGGCCGCCGACGGCAAGGCGCGGCAAAACCAGGCGAATCCGCTGTCGCGCATCACGGCGCAGACGGTGCAAAACATGACGGCGCTGTTCGCCTCCGCGCCGAAAGCGGCAGCCACTCACACCGCAGCGGCCGATACGCTCTCGTTCGAACAGCGGGCGACCTTGACGGGTAGCGCCGAGCTGTTGCAAACGCGGACAAATTATCTGCAGATTGCGCTGCAATTACATAATCCGGGCAAGGCGTTCAGCATGCCGACGCTGCTCAAGCTGTGATGAGGGAAGCGGAGCGCCCAATGGGCGGCGCTCCGGTGCGGACTGAACGGGCTTTCTGATGAAGCCCTGGGGATTTCCCTGGCGTGGCGTGCGTTTTTAGCGGTACAGCTCGGCGCTGACGTGCATCGTGCTGTTGTCGCCCGGTTCGTGCAGGGCGATGATGCGATAAGAGCTTGCGCCGCGTTGATCGGCGATTTTGCTGACCTGGCTGCTGGCGTCATCCGGCGAAACCACGTTCTGGTTCAGGGTGACGAAGCCGACGCTCTGGCGTTGATCGGCCTGGTGCGAGGTGATCTCCGTTGCGGCCATTAGGTTGGCGGAAAACAGGGCGGCCAGCGCCGTTGCGAGCATGATGCGTTTCATAGTGCCTCTCTTAACCCTTTGCCGTTACGGCCTGACAGCGAATGTCGCTGCGGCAAAAAGTCATTTATCTGCATTGAATAACCTGAAATCTTTTTCGTCGCGCTGTCTGCGGCGGATATGGTTAATTTTAGTCCGTTGCGGCGGATTAAAAAGCGGGGGCTTTTGATGACCTCTTTCAAAAAAAGTGAAATAGATTTGTGACTCAGCGCTGATTTCATTGAAAGATTTTTGAAACCGATGGATCGGCGTACATAGGTTCTCCCACGAGCAAATTGTGCTATTTCCCATAGCGCCTCGCATTAACGCGAATAAAACCCACGCAGTCCTTGAGTTTCCCGCCCTGCGTCAGTATGATTACGCGTCATTTTTCAGCCGCACACTAAACACGTTCCTTGCTTCCATGGGCCGCGGTTGACCCTGACAGGAGGCTGAATAATCCGTAAGGAGCAATTCGATGCGTCATTACGAAATCGTTTTTATGGTCCATCCTGACCAAAGCGAACAGGTTCCGGGCATGATCGAGCGTTACAGTGCTACCATCACTAACGCGCAAGGTCAGATTCACCGTCTGGAAGACTGGGGCCGCCGTCAGCTGGCTTATCCGATCAACAAACTGCACAAGGCTCACTACGTTCTGCTGAACGTTGAAGCGCCGCAGGAAGCGATCGATGAGCTGGAAACTAACTTCCGCTTCAACGACGCCGTTATCCGCAGCATGGTTATGCGCGTTAAGCACGCGGTAACTGAAGCATCTCCGATGGTTAAAGCGAAAGACGAACGTCGTGGCGATCGCCGCGAAGACTTCGCTAACGAAACCGCAGATGATGCAGATGCTGGGGATTCTGAAGAGTAATTGCCGCCGTGACGGCTAATCGTCTGGTTTTGTCGGGCACTGTGTGCAAGGCGCCGGTTCGAAAAGTGAGTCCTTCCGGGATACCGCACTGCCAATTTGTGCTAGAGCACCGTTCGCAGCAGATGGAAGCCGGATTCAGCAGACAAGCATGGTGCCGAATGCCCGTGGTTGTCAGCGGACAACAGTCACAAGCACTAACTCAAAGATTAACGGTCGGCAGTCAGATTACCGTGCAAGGCTTTGTAAGCTGCCATCAAGGGCGCAACGGGCTGAGCAAATTGGTTCTGCATGCCGAGCAGATTGAATTGATAGATTCTGGAGACTAGCCAAATGGCACGTTATTTCCGTCGTCGCAAGTTCTGCCGTTTCACCGCGGAAGGCGTTCAAGAGATTGACTATAAAGACATCGCTACGCTGAAAAACTACATCACCGAAAGTGGTAAAATTGTACCGAGCCGTATCACCGGTACTCGTGCAAAATATCAGCGCCAGCTGGCCCGTGCTATCAAGCGCGCGCGCTACCTGTCTTTGTTGCCGTACACTGATCGTCATCAGTAATCGGCCACTGTCCATTAACGACTTTGAGAGGATAAGGTAATGCAAGTTATTCTGCTTGATAAAGTAGCAAACCTGGGCAGCCTGGGTGATCAAGTTAACGTTAAAGCGGGCTACGCTCGTAACTTCCTGGTACCACAGGGCAAAGCTGTTCCTGCTACCAAGAAAAACGTTGAGTTCTTCGAAGCACGCCGTGCTGAACTGGAAGCCAAACTGGCTGACGTTCTGGCTGCTGCTGAAGCTCGCGCAACCAAGATCAACGAACTGGGTTCAGTCACCATCGCTTCCAAATCTGGCGACGAAGGTAAACTGTTCGGCTCTATCGGCACCCGCGACATCGCTGACGCAGTGACTGCGGCAGGCGTTGAAGTTGCCAAGAGCGAAGTTCGTCTGCCGAACGGCGTTCTGCGTACCACTGGTGAGCACGAAGTGCACTTCCAGGTACACAGCGACGTGTTCGCACAGCTGAATGTAGTTGTGGTTGCAGAAGCGTAATTTACGCTGCTGTTAACCCGGTTAAAACGCCAGCCTCGCGCTGGCGTTTTGCTTTTCTGCGCCCGGCAAAACGCGCTACGCTTGAAGACGGGATGAAAAGGAGAGCGTGCGATGGCAAAGATTACGCTACAGCGGGTTTATGATTTCAGCGCGCCGGCGCCGGAACACTGTTATCTGATAGACAGGCTATGGCCGCGCGGCATCAGCAAGGCGCGGCTGACGGGCGTGCAGTGGCTGAAACAGGTGGCGCCGGATGACGAACTGCGCAAGTGGTTCCATCAGCATACCGACCAGTGGGCGGTCTTCGAGGCGCGTTACCGCCAACAGCTAGCGGCCAACGACGCCTGGCAGCCGCTGGTGGCGCTGTTACGGCAGGGGCAAACGCTGACGCTGCTGTATGGCAGCAAAGATACCGAGCACAACCAGGGCGTGGTGCTGCGCGAGTTTTTGCTGGCGCAGCTGTAGGGATTAGCGTTCCCGGCGGTAGCTGCCGTCGGCCTGGCGGCGGAACAGCGCCTGGCTGTTGTCCACCGTAGTGACCGACAGCGCGTTAATCACGCCGTTGGCGTCGCGTTCGATGCGCACTTCCTGGCCGGCTTTCATGTTGCTCAGCGGCTTGTCGCCGCCTTCCACCTGCGCCATGGCGAACACTTCATTCACCGGCAGATTGTTGTCGCGAAACAGCTGGGCCAGGGTCTGGCCGGGCTGGATCTGATAACGCTGCCAGTTGCCCGCCGGCGTTGGTTCGTTGGCAGACGTGGTGCCGCCGTTTTGCAGATCGGCCTGCAGCGGCACGCTGGTTTCCTGCTGGGAAACCGGGAACGGCTGTCTTTCGGGCGAGTACGGCCACAACAGGGCCAGCAGCAGGATGATGCCGAAGATCAGCACCCAGCGGCGGTGGAAGTAGGGCAGTGGCTCCATCCAATGGAAACCGTCCGGCAGATGCCAGACTTTGGCCAGCAGCGCTTTGACCTGCTGCATTTTGTCGTTGGCCGGCGGTGGCTCCGATGGCGGTTCCGCGCCTTCAGACGTGGGTGCGGCGCCCGGTTTCAGGCGCTGGCTGACATTCAGCCAGGTGCGCAGCAGCGGCTGGTAGATGCGGGTGGTTTTCCTTCTCCTGGGCGCGATTCTGCCCATGGTGACCTCTCTTCGACGGCGTAGTAATTAGCGCGGCGCGGCAAGCGCCTCGCCTGCCCGATATCCTGCTTTCAGTATAGTCCGCTAACTGATTGAAGCGAAAGGCAGCTGAGCGGCAGAGCCGCGGTTTGCGGCTGCGGGCGTTAACAGAAGGTTATTGTTTCTTTTTCTACGACAAAAGTCATCATTCTCCACACAAGATTTTACCCGGCATTGACGCGCTGTTATGCTGCGCTTTCGACTTTTTACAGACTTAAGGAAAACCCCATGACAACCCCTTCTTTTGACAGCGTTGAAGCGCAAGCAAGTTACGGGATTGGTTTACAGGTCGGCCAGCAGCTGCAAGAGTCCGGGCTGGAAGGTTTGCAACCGGAAGCTTTGCTGGCGGGTCTGCGCGACGCGCTGGAAGGGAATGCCCCGGCGGTTCCGGTAGACGTGGTGCACCGTGCGCTGCGTGAAATCCACGAGCGTGCGGACGCGGTGCGCCGCGAGCGCCAGCAGGCGATGGCCGTTGAAGGCCAGAAATTCCTGGACGACAACGCCAAGCGCGACGACGTGACGCTGACCGAGTCCGGCCTGCAGTTCTCCGTGCTGGAGCAGGGCAACGGCCCGATCCCGTCCCGTCAGGACCGCGTGCGTGTGCACTACACCGGTCGTCTGATCAACGGCGACGTGTTCGACAGCTCGGTCGAGCGCGGCCAGCCGGCAGAATTCCCGGTCAGCGGCGTGATCCCAGGCTGGATCGAAGCGCTGACCCTGATGCCGGTCGGCTCCAAATGGCAGCTGTATATCCCGCACAACCTGGCCTACGGCGAGCGTGGCGCTGGCGCGTCCATCCCGCCGTTCAGCGCGCTGGTGTTCGACGTCGAGCTGCTGGAAATCCTGTAATCCCACCGAGGATTGCTCTGGGCGCCTTCGTGGCGCCCTTATTTTATGCGCCGCGCAGCGCGCGCGGGAACAGCAGATTGTTTTCCAGGCTGATGTGCTCCATCAGATCGCCGATGAACTCGTCGATGCCGGTGTACAGCGCTCGCCAGGTGGTGCAGGCGCCCTCCGGCGGCGTGACGTTATCGGTGAGGAACTTCACCACTTCCAGCTGCTCACCCGCCTCGTCATGTTCATGCTCCATCACCGAGATCGGTCCGGCGGCCTGCGGCCCCATGCTCTGTTTGATCAGCGGGAACAGGATCTGCTCCTCTTTCATCATGTGATTCTCCAGATCCAGGCGGATCAGGTTCAGCTGCTTCGCCAACCCGCGCGGGCAGCTGGGCTTGTCGCCGTGCACGCGTTCGACCTTTTCCGCCATCAGCACCAGTTCTGCCAGCTGCTCGCGGTGCCGCTGATGAAAGCGTAGCAGAATGTAGTCGATCACCTCACCGAGCGGCGCCGTGCGCCAGTCCCGGCTTGGCTCCGGCGTGGCGGCCAGGGCGGCCAGTTCGTTTTCCAGCCTGTCGATATCTAACCCTTTGCGCTCGGCGGCGCGTGCCAGCGATTGCCGACCGCCGCAGCAGAAATCCAGCTGATGCTGGCGAAACAGACGGGATGCCCGGGGAATGGCGATAGCGAGCGCGCCAAGGGATTGATTGCGGTAATCCATGGTAGTGCCTCTTTAAACGAAGGAATCTTATAACATGCATTTTAAATACAATTTAAAGGGCGCGCCAGCGGGAAAATCGAAGAGAAGGTGGCCGGGGTGAGGCCCCGGCCGGGTGATTATTTCGCGCTAAGATCGATGCGATACACCGCGAAACCGATGCGGTCATTGCCTTCGGCGGTCATCGGGTATTGAGCGTGCTCCTTGATAAACGCCGTCGCTTTGTCCGACGGCGAGGTCTCGAAGCGGATATCCAGCGGCTGCTGGCTGCTGAAGGTCGCCAAACGCCAGTTGTTGTCCGCCTGCGGATGCACCGCACCGTGCCGCTGGGTTTCGGCGCTGATGTAGGCCGCCAGCACTGAACGGTTTTCATCCGGCGAGGCGAAGGCGATATGTTTGTCGCCGGTGCCGGCAAATTTGCCGCTGTAGGCGCGGTAGTTGTTGGTGGCGACCAGGAAGGTGGCGTTCGGATCGATCGGCTTGCCGTTGAAGGTCAACTGCTTGATGCGCTCCACCTTATCGTTGATCAGCTGGCATTCACCGTCGTAGCGCGCCGGCTGGCTGACGTCGATCTGGTAATTGACGCCGTCGATCACGTCGAAGTTATAGGTGCGGAAGCCGTCCCAGTTGATCAAGCCCTGCGGCTTGGCGCTGTTGACGTCGATCTGGTTGAACTGGCTTGCGGAGCACTCCAGCCACTCTTTCACCTCTTTGCCGCTGGCCTTCACCACCACCAGGGTATTGGGGTAGAGATAGAGATCGGCGGCGTTGCGGAAGGTGAGTTGGCCCTTTTCCACTTCGACGAAGCTGGCCGGATCGTTCTTGCGGCCGCCGACCTTGAACGGCGCCGCCGCCGACAGCACCGGCAGATCGGCCAGATCCGGATCGCCCTGAATGTAATGTTCAACGTAGGCCTTCTGCGCATTGTTGACGATCTGCACCGTCGGATCGTCCTGCACCAGCGCCAGGTAGCTGTACATGTTGCCGTCGGATTTGCCGATCGGCTGGCTGACGAACTCGCGCGTGCCCTTGTGATCGTCCGCCAACACTTTCACCAGCGCGGCGTCTTCCGCCGCCAGCGATTTCTTGTTCTCTTTGTCGTAGATCGGCCGTGCTTCCGCTTTGGCGGCGGTCACTTTCCAGCTACCGCTATCGTTGTTGAGCTGCAGGTCGACCACGCCGAGATGATCGCCCCATTGGCCCGGCATCACCGCCGGTACGCCGTTCAGCAGGCCCTTATCGATATCCGCGCCTTTGATGTTGGCGAAGTCCTTGCTCGGGAACACCGCATGGGCGTGGCCGAACATGATGGCGTCGATGCCCGGTACCTGGCTGAGGTAGTAGACCGAGTTTTCCGCCATTGCCTTGTAAGGCTCGCTGGACAGCCCGGAATGCGGGATCGCCACCACCAGATCGGCGCCCTGTTTACGCATTTCCGGCACGTAGCGTTTGGCGGTGGCGGTGATGTCGTCCACCGTCACCTTGCCCTGCAGGTTAGCCTTGTCCCACACCAGGATCTGCGGCGGCACGAAGCCGATGTAGCCGATGCGCAGCGTATGCGCTTTGCCGTCGCGGTCTTTCACCGGCGTATCGACGATGATGTACGGCGTGAACAGCGGTTTTTGCGTTTTGGCGTCGATGACGTTGGCGTTGATATACGGGAACTTGGCGCCGGCGATGGCGTTCTTCAGGTAGTCCAGCCCGTAGTTGAATTCATGGTTGCCGATGTTGCCGACCACATAGTTCAGCGTATTCATCGCCTTATAGACCGGATGCACGTCGCCCGGTTTCAGCCCCTTGGCCGCCATGTAGTCGCCGAGCGGGCTGCCCTGAATGATGTCGCCGTTGTCCACCAACACTGCGTTGGTAGCCTGTTGGCGCGCCTGCTGGATCAGGCTGGCGGTGCGCACCAGGCCGAATTTATCGGTCGGCGTGTCCTTGTAGTAATCGAAGTCCATCATGTTGCTGTGCAGGTCGGTGGTTTCCAGCACGCGCAGGTCGACGGTGGCCGCCTGCGCCGAGGCGCACACCAGCAGCGCAAGCGCGGACAGCGTCAGGGGATGCTTCATCATTTTGGGCTCTCTCCATTCCATTATTCGAGTGTTATCGCAGAGGGAAATGTAATTAACATTGCTTGCCACAGCAAACTGTGAAGTGTGGCAGAAAACGGCGGCAGGTAACGCGGGGAAGTTCACAGTTGTGCCCAACAAGATCTGAGGAATTCCCGGGGGTTAGCCGGTTGAGATGGATATTCAGCGTAAAAAAAACTAGTCTGCTAGCAGAGACAGGGGGAAATTTCCCACGGAGATGCAGAGTTGAGGTGCATGATGTTAGAGCGAATTTGCCAACTGTCCCGCGAGGCGGGGGCGGCGATCATGGCGGTGTACGACGGTGAACAACCGCTTGATGTCGCACAGAAAAAAGATGATTCACCGGTGACGGCGGCCGATCTGGCGGCGCATCACATCATCAAGCGTGGCCTGGCGGCGCTGACGCCCGAGGTGCCGCTGCTGTCGGAAGAAGATCCGCCGGCGTGGGAAGAACGCCGCAACTGGACGCGCTACTGGCTGGTCGATCCGTTGGACGGCACTAAAGAGTTCTTGCACCGCAACGGTGAGTTCACGGTCAATATCGCCCTGATTGAAGACGGGCAGGCGGTGATGGGGGTGGTGTACGCCCCGGCGATCGACGTGCTGTATCTGGCGGAGCGCGGCAAGGCCTGGAAAGAAGAGAAGGGCGTGCGGCAGGCGATCGGTGTTAGCAACGCGCATCCGCCGCTGGTGGTGGTGAGCCGCTCGCATATCGACGACGAACTGAAAGACTATTTGCAGCAGCTGGGTGAGCACCAGACCGTGTCCGTCGGCTCCTCGCTGAAGTTCTGCCTGGTGGCGGAAGGCAAGGCGCAGCTCTATCCGCGCTTCGGGCCGACCAACATTTGGGATACCGCCGCAGGACATGCGGTGGCGGTGGCCGCCGGGGCGCAAATTCACGATTGGCAGGGCAAGCCGTTGCTCTATACCCCGCGTGAATCTTTCCTCAACCCCGGCTTCCGGGTGTCGCTGTTCTGAGTTAGTTCGCCAACAGCTGGTGCAGCTTGGACATCACCTGCTGCACCTCTTCCGGCGTCAGCGCGCCGTCTTTGGCGAACTGAATGCGCCCTTGCTTATCCAGCACCACAATAGCTGAGCCTTTCGGCTGCAGATCCCAGGCTTTGCGCACGTTGCCGTCGCTGTCGACGATAAACTGCGACCACGGGAACTCCTTCTTGCTGTCCTCAATGCTGCTGCGCACGAACATCGCGGTGCCCATCAGGGCATCGTCGGTGTTGACGATTGTCGTCGTTTGGTAACGATCGTGTGGTAGCTTCGCCTTCTTGATCGCTTCAATCAGTGGGTCGTTCATGTCTTTGGCGGAGCTGCGGCCGGCAATATGTTGTATCACTCGCACTTTTCCACTGAGCTGCGCGCTGTTCCAGTTCTGGTAGCTAAAATTACCGTCAGCGTAATTGAGCTCTCCTTTGTCGCTGACGCCGACCGGCGCTACGCGCTGCTGGAGCTGGAAGTTGTGCGCGGAAGCGAAAAGCGGGGCGAGCAGCAGGGATACCATCAGCATGCGACTTGTTTTCATGCTTTCTCCTTGTAATGAGTGGAATTTGTGCGACAGCACTTCGACAGCCTAAAGCATAGGATGTGATAAGAGGTCTGTCCTGTTAACCGGATCGCAGATTTTCCCTTGGTTCGCTAATCATCAGATTTTGAAGGGATATACTGAAAACGTTATAAATTATCATATACAATTCTGTCAAAAAGTGTAAATCCAGCGTAGATCACCGGGCAGAAGTGAACGTTCTGGTCTTTACTGGGTCTACTACATGCAATCAAGTTGCGTTCTGAATTTCGAGGCTGCCACCTTTGGCGGCTCGCTGAGCGCATGGATCAACGGGAGGAGCGTAAAAGAATGAGAATCTTCCAGCGTTATAACCCTTTGAAAGTGGCAAAGTACGTTAAGACCCTGTTTCGCGGAAGGCTGTATATCAAGGACGTGGGCGCATTTGAATTCGACGAGGGGAAAATCCTGCCGCCGAAGATTCGTGACAAGCGCCATTTCAGCGTGATGTCTGAAGTAAACCGCCAGGTGCTGCTGTTGCAGGCCGAGTTTGGCTGAACACTGCGCTGACAGCGGTAAAAAAAATGCGGCCCCGATGGGGCCGCTGATGTTTTTGCCGGCTGGCGTCAAGCCGCCGGGGTGTCTTCCGGGGCTTTCGGCAGTACCGCCGCCGGTTTGTCGCTCAGCCGGGTGACCAGCAGCTGGTCTATCTTGTAGCTGTCGATATCCACCACTTCGAACTTGTAGCCGGCGTATTTGACGAAGTCGGTGCGTTTCGGGATCTTGCGCAGCATATACATCATAAAGCCGCCGATGGTCTCGTAGTTGCCCGCCTGCGGGAACTCGTCGATGTCCAGTACGCGCATCACGTCGTCGATCGGCGTGCCGCCTTCAATCAGCCATGAGCTTTCGTCGCGCGCCACGATCTGCTCTTCCTGGCCTTGGCCAACCAGATCGCCCATCAGCGTGGTCATCACGTCGTTAAGGGTGATGATGCCCACCACCAACGCATATTCATTGAGGATCACCGCGAAGTCTTCGCCGGCGGTCTTGAAGCTTTCCAACGCTTCGGACAGCGTCAGCGTATCCGGCACGATCAGCGCAGAACGGATCTGTACGCCGCTGCTCAGCACCAGGCTCTGATTGCCCAGCACGCGGTTCAGCAGGTCTTTGGAATCGACGTAGCCGACCACCTGATCGATATGGCCGTCGCACACCAGGAACTTGGAGTGCGGATGGGTCGAGACCTTCTCCTTGATGCTCTCTTCGCTTTCGCGCAGGTCGAAGTACACCACGCTTTCACGCGAGGTCATCGAAGACGGCACGGTGCGCGATTCCAGTTCGAACACGTTTTCAATCAGCTCATGTTCCTGCTTGCGCAGCACGCCCGCCAGGGCACCGGCTTCCACCACCGCGTAGATGTCGTCGGAGGTGATGTCGTCCTTACGCACCATCGGCAGCTTGAACATGCGGAAGATCAGGTTGGCCATGCCGTTGAAGAACCACACCAGCGGGCGGAAGATCATGATGGAGAAACGCATCGGGTTGATGATCCGGACGGCGACCGTCTCTGGTGCAATCATACCGATGCGCTTCGGGGTCAAATCGGCGAACAGGATAAACAGGCTGGTCACCAGCACGAAGGAGCAGATGAAGCTGACCTGTTCCGCCAGTTCGGGCGACAGGAAACGATCGAACAACACCTTGAAAGTGGGAGAAAAAGCCGCATCGCCGACGATACCGCCGAGGATGGCCACGGCGTTCAGGCCGATCTGCACCACGGTGAAGAAGATGCCTGGGGTTTCTTGCAGTTTAAGCACTCTGGCGGCGTTGATGTTGCCTTCGTCCGCCATCAGCTTCAGTTTGATCTTGCGCGAGGCGGCCAGAGAGATTTCCGACAGTGAGAAGAACGCACTCACCGCGATCAGAAAAAGAATCAGTAAAATACTGTTTAACATAATCTATCCATACGTGCCGACGGGATGCCGGCGCTCTTGAGGAAGGGTAGTACATAGTAAAAAAAGCAGCGATAACAACCAGAAGGGAAGCTATCGGGCCGCAGAAGCGGCCCGCATAGTATAGCAGTTGCCCCACAGGGGCCGCCAGCGGTTAAAAAAGTGCCGCCGGCCGGCATCGGATTAGCCCTGCGGCGGCAGGCAAACGCCGATGCCACCCAGCCCGCAGTAGCCTTCCGGATTCTTGAACAGGTACTGCTGATGATCGTCCTCCGCGTAATAGAACGGCAGCGCCGGCGCGATCTCGGTAGTGATGACGCGCTTGTCGCCCGCCGCGTCCATCGCCTGCTGGAAACGCTGCAGGCTGCTTTCCGCCTCGACCTGCTGCTCCGGGCTCAGCGTGTAAATCGCCGAGCGGTACTGGGTGCCGACGTCGCCGCCCTGGCGCATGCCCTGCGCCGGATCGTGATTTTCCCAGAATACCTGCAGCAGCTGTTTGTAGCTGACGACCTGCGGATCGAACACCACGCGTACCACTTCGGCGTGGCCGGTCTGGCCGCTGCACACTTCGCGGTAGGTCGGGTTCGGCGTGTAGCCGCCGCTGTAGCCGGCGGCGGTGCTGTAGACGCCCGGCTGCTGCCAGAACAGGCGCTCAACGCCCCAGAAACAGCCCATGGCGAAGATCGCCACTTCCATGCCTGCCGGCACCTGGGTCATCGAGTGTTCGGTGACCACGTTGAGCGTTGCGACAGGCATTGGCGTGGTGCGGCCAGGCAGCGCGCTTGCCTTATCGACGGTTTGTGATTTATCAAAAAATGGCACCACGGTTGACTCCTGTTGTCACAGTAAGAATTGACCCTACATGGGGGCGGTTCGGTTGTATCTCACCGCGTCTTTGCCCACAATAAGTGGCAAGTTGGGTTTATGTATAAGCTTAACGCAGTATTTTGAGCGCCAAAAGTGAAGAATTCGCCTGTTGCGCGGCGGTGGCAAAGCGCGGCGGGCGGCGTCCGGAACAAGGCTGAAGAGGGCTGCCGTCATGATAGCGCGGAGTCTGCCCTGGCCCCGGAGCGAACACCATAACAGGAAAGTAAAATCAATAAGGAGAACACGTGCCAAAGTACCCGGTCATGTGCTTGATAGCTGTGTTGCTTGCGGCACCTGCAGCCTACGCGGCGAACGTGCGGTTGCAGGTGGAAGGGTTAAGCGGAGAGTTGGAAAAAAACGTTCGGGTGCGCCTGTCGTCGATCACGCCTGAAGAGGTCGGCACCGACGGTCGCTTCCGCGCACGGGTGGATGAGGCGGTGCGCCAGGGGCTGCGCGCGCTCGGCTATTATCAGCCGACCATCGAATTTACGCTGGACGATCGGCCGGGGATGTCGCGCCCGGTGCTGCATGCCAAGGTCAATCCGGGCGAACCGGTGCGTATCGCCGGCGCCAACATCGTGCTGGAAGGCGGCGCGAAGACCGATGAGGACTACCTGGCGCTGGTAAAGAAGGACCGGCCGACCATCGGCGAGATCCTTAACCACGGCAAGTATGACAGTTTCAAAGGCTCGCTCACCGGCCTGGCGCTGCGCAAAGGCTATTTCGATGCCGACATGACCAAAAGCCAGCTCGGCGTGGCCGAAGATCTGCACAAGGCGTTTTGGGATATCGATTTCAACAGCGGCGAACGTTACCGCTTCGGCAAGGTAAAATTCACCGGCTCGCAAATCCGCGAAGACTATCTGCAAAATCTGGTGCCCTTTCATCAGGGGGATTACTACAGTTCGGAGGATTTGGCCGAGCTGAACCGCCGTTTGTCCGCCACCAACTGGTTCAACTCGGTGGTGGTATCCCCTGATTTCAACGATGCCAAAGAGAACAAGATTTTGCCGTTGGACGCGCTGGTGACGCCGCGCACGCGCAACACCGTCGAAACCGGTATCGGTTACTCCACCGACGTCGGCCCGCGGGTGAAAGGCACCTGGAAAAAGCCCTGGCTCAACGATCGCGGGCATAGCCTGGAAACCAGCGCCAGCGTATCGGCGCCGGAGCAGCAGCTGGATCTGACCTACAAGATCCCGCTGCTCAAGAACCCGCTGGAGCAGTATTACCTGCTGCAGGGCGGCCTCAAGAATGTCAATCTTAACGACACCAAGTCCGTCACCTCCAAAGTGGTGGCCTCGCGCAACTGGGATCTCTCCAGCGGCTGGCAGCGGGCGATCAACCTGACCTGGCGCTGGGATAACTTTACCCAGGGTAACGTCAGCAACACCACCATGCTGCTGTATCCCGGCGTCAGCTTCAACCGCACCCGCTCGCGCGGCGGCCTGATGCCGACCTGGGGCGACAGCCAGCGCTACTCTATCGACGTGTCCGACACCACCTGGGGTTCCGGCGTGGACTTCGCGCTGATGCAGGCGCAGAACGTGTGGATCCGCACGCTGGCCGACAAGCACCGTTTCGTGGCGCGTGGCCAGGTGGGCTGGATCGAAACCAACGACTTCGACAAGGTGCCGCCGGATCTGCGCTTCTTCGCCGGCGGTGACCGCAGCATTCGCGGCTACAAGTACAAAGACATTTCGCCGCGCGATGGCGACGGCAAGCTGACCGGCGCCTCCAAGATGCTGACCGGCTCGCTGGAGTACCAGTACAACGTGACCGGCAAATGGTGGGGGGCGATGTTCGTCGACTCCGGTGAAGCGGTGAACGATATCAAGAAAAGCAACTTCAAGACCGGCGCCGGCGTAGGCGTGCGCTGGCAGTCGCCGGTGGGGCCGGTGAAGCTGGATATCGCCGCGCCTGTGGGAGACAAGGACACCCACGGGATGCAGTTCTACATCGGTTTGGGGCCTGAACTATGAGCCTGGTTAAAAAGATTTGTCTCGGATTTCTGGTCGTTCTGCTGTTGCTGATCGGCGGGCTGGCCTTCCTGATAGGCACCACCACCGGTTTGCATATGGTCATCAACGGCGCGGCGCGCTGGGTGCCGGGGCTGGAGATCGCCGGCGTCAGCGGCGGCTGGCGCGATCTGACGCTGAAGGGCGTGAAATATCAGATGCCGGGCGTGACGGTCAACGCCGGGCAGTTCCATCTCTCCCTTGACCTGTCCTGCTTTAAACGCAGCTCGCTGTGCGTCAATGCCTTGACCGCCCAGGATGTGGACGTGGCGGTGAACACCAAAGAGATGGCGCCTTCCGCGCCGGTGGAGGAGAGCAGTGAGCCGACCACCAATCTCAGCACGCCTTACCCTATCACGCTGCGCCTGTTGGCGTTGAACAACGTCAAGGTCACCGTCAACGACACTGCCATCTCTCTGGCCGAGTTCCGCACCGGCGCGCAGTGGCAAGAGCGCGCGCTGACGCTGATGCCGACCAAGATCGGCTCGCTGCTGATCGCCTTGCCGAAAACGCCGCAAAACCCGTTGCCGGAAGCGGTGCAGCCGGCTGTCGAGGTGGCGAAAAAGGTCGGCGAGCAGGTTACCGACGCGGCGAAGCCGGCACCTCAGCCGGAAGAGAAGCCGCTGGGCGAAACGCTGAAAGAACTGTTCGCCAAACCGCTGTTGCCGGATCTGCCGGACATCCGCCTGCCGTTGGATATCACCGTCAAAGAGATCAGCGGCGAGCAGCTGCGCTTGACCGGCGATACCGACGTGCTAATCACGAGCCTGTTACTGCAGGCCAGCACGCAGGATCAGCATATCCAACTGGACAACTTCGACGTGAAGTCGCCTCAGGGCACGCTGTCAGTGCAGGGGCAGGCAACCCTGACCGGCGACTGGCCGGTGGCCCTGACCGCCAACAGCGCGCTGAATATCGAACCGCTGAAGGGCGAGAAGGTGAAGCTGAACATCGGCGGTGGGTTGCGTGACGAGCTGAAGGTGGCGCTGAACCTGTCCGGCCCGGTCGGCGCCCAGCTCGATGTGCAAACCCGGCTGGCCGAAGCCGGCCTGCCGCTGGCGCTGACGTTGCAGAGCAAGCAGCTGAAATGGCCGCTGAGCGGCGAGGCGCAGTATCAGGTCAATGACTTCCGCCTGCGCTTTAACGGCAAGGCGACCGACTACGCGCTGTCGACGCGCGCCAATCTGAAAGGCCAGGACTTGCCGCCGGCGGTGCTGACGCTGGACGGCAAAGGCAACGTCGAGCAGTTCAAGCTGGAGCGCCTGCGCCTGGCGGCGCTGCAGGGCAATACCGATCTTACCGCGCTGGTGGACTGGAGCAAAGCCATCAGCTGGACCTCGCAATTGACGCTGAGCGGCATCAATACCGCCAAGCAGTGGCCGGAATGGCCGGCGAAGCTGGATGGCAAGATCACCACGCGCGGCAGCCTGCACGGCGGCAGCTGGCAGCTGCAGGTGCCGGTATTGCAGCTGGACGGCAACGTGAAGCAGAACAAGGTCACGGCGCGCGGTACGCTGAGCGGCAACGCCGCCGGGCAGTGGAAAATCCCCGGCATCGATCTGGCGCTGGGGCGTAACCAACTGAACGTCAAAGGGCAGCTGGACGAGAAGAGCTGGAACCTGGACGCCAACATCGACGCACCGCGTCTGGACGGCGCGCTGCCGGGCCTGGGCGGCACCGCCAAAGGGCTGTTGAAACTGCGCGGCAATCTGCAGGCGCCGCAGCTGCTGGCAGACCTGACCGCTTCCGGCTTGCAGTGGCAGGCGCTGCGCATCAACCGCGTGAAAATAGACGGCGACGTGCGCTCCACGGATCAGATCCAGGGGCAGTTGGCGGTACGCGTCGAACAGCTGAAGCAGGACGCGCTGGAGGTCAGCCTGCTGACCCTCGACGCCAAAGGCAGCGAGAAGCAGCACCAGCTGCAGCTGAAGATTGACGGCAAGCCGGTCTCCGGCCAGCTGGCGCTGCAGGGCAGCTTCGATCGTCAGCAGCAGCGCTGGCGCGGCAATCTGAACAATACCCGCTTCGATACGCCGGTCGGGGAATGGCGCCTGACGCGCGCCATCGCGCTGGACTACCTGAACACCGAGCAGAAAATCAGCGTCGGGCCGCACTGTTGGCAGAACCCGAACGCCGAGCTGTGCGTGCCTAAGACCATTGAAGCCGGCCAGAGCGGCCAGGCCAGCGTGGTGCTCAACCGGTTCGACCTGGCGATGATCAAGCCGTTCCTCGGCCCGGACACCGCCCTGAGCGGCGTGTTCACCGGCCGGGCCGACGTCAGCTGGAAGCCGGGCGGCGCGCTGCCGGAGGCGAAAGTCACGCTGGCCGGCAACGGCGTCAAGGTGGTGCAGCAGGTGCAGGGCAACGCGCTGCCGGTCGCCTTCGATACGCTGACCCTCAACGCCGGCTTGAACAACGGCCGCGCGCAGGCCGACTGGCGGCTCAAACTGACCAACAACGGCCAGTTCGACGGCAATATCCAGGTGGCGGATCCGCAGGTGCGGCGCACCATCAGCGGCAACGTCAATATCACCAACATCTCGCTGGCGCTGATCAACCCGGCGCTGATGAAGGGCGAAAGCGCGGCGGGCATGCTGAACGCCAACCTGCGCCTGGGCGGCAGCGCGCAGAAGCCGCTGGTGTTCGGGCGCCTGGCGTTGGATCGGGCGAAGGTGCAGGGGCACTGGATGCCGTTCGACATGACCGACGCGCGGCTGGCGGTGAATTTCAACGGCATGACCTCGACGCTGGAAGGGTTGCTCAGCACCACGCGCGGCCAGCTGAATCTGGCGGGCGATGCCGACTGGCGCGATATCAACGCCTGGCGTGCGCGCATTGCCGCCAAGGGCGACAAGCTGCGGGTGACGGTGCCGCCGATGATCCGCATCGACGTGTCGCCGGATCTGGTGTTTGAAGCCACGCCGCAGCTGTTCTCGCTCAACGGCAAGGTCGACATTCCCTGGGCGCGCATCACGGTGCAGGAGCTGCCGGAAAGCGCGGTGGGCGTCTCTTCCGACGAGGTGATGCTGGACGACCAGCTGAAGCCGATTCAACCGAAGACCGCGTCGATCCCGATCAACAGCAATCTGATGATCCACGTCGGCAACGACGTGCGGCTGGACGCCTTTGGCCTGAAAGCCCGCTTGAAGGGCGATCTTAAGGTGGTGCAGGACAAGAAAGGGCTGGGCCTCAACGGCCAGATTGACATCCCTTCCGGCCGATTCCATGCTTATGGTCAGGATTTGATCGTGCGTAAAGGGCAGCTGATGTTCTCCGGCCCGCCGGATCAGCCGCTGCTGAATATCGAGGCGATCCGCAACCCGGAATCCACCGAGGACGATGTGACCGCCGGCGTGCGCGTGACCGGCCTGGCGGATGCGCCGAAGCTGGAAGTGTTCTCCGATCCGGCCAAATCGCAGCAGGAAGCCTTGTCTTATCTGCTGCGCGGCCAGGGCTTGAGCAGCTCCGGCGCCGACGGCAACGCCATGACCTCGATGTTAATCGGCATGGGGGTTGCACAAAGTGGTCAACTTGTGGGTAAAATCGGCGAGGCATTCGGCGTGAGTAATTTGGCTCTGGACACTCAGGGGGTTGGCGACAATTCCCAGGTTGTCGTGAGCGGCTATGTCCTCCCAGGCTTACAAGTAAAATATGGGGTGGGCATTTTCGACTCGCTGGCCACGCTGACGTTGCGTTATCGCCTGATGCCTAAGTTGTATCTTGAAGCGGTGTCTGGTCTCGACCAGGCATTAGATTTGCTCTATCAGTTTGAGTTTTAGCGATGCGAATAATTGTCTACGGCAGTTTACGGCGCAAACAGGGAAACAGCCATTGGATGACCAACGCCCAATGGCTCGGCGAGCACGAGCTCGAAGGCTATCAGATTTATAATCTGGGCCATTACCCGGCGGCGATCCCTGGAGAGGGCACGATACATTGCGAGGTGTATCGTATTAACTCATCGATTCTGGCAGAGCTGGACGAACTGAAAAGCAACACCAAGGACTATAAGCGCGAGCTGATTCAGACGCCTTATGGGAGTGCGTGGATCTACCTGTACAAACACAGCGTGGACGGTTACCCGCGGATTACCAGCGGCGACTGGCTGAAGCGTCTCGACGAACAGTAAGAAAAAAAACACCGCTCAATGAGCGGTGTTTTTTCATCGGACGGCGGCTGGCATTACTTCTTGGCAGCGCGTTCGAAGGAGGCGATGATTTCCGCTTTAGCTGCGGCAGCGTCTGCCCAGCCTTCCACTTTCACCCATTTGCCTTTTTCCAGATCTTTGTAGTGCTCGAAGAAGTGAGCGATCTGGGCTTTCAGCAGTTCCGGCAGGTCGTTCACGTCTTTCACGTGATCGTACTCTTTGGTCAGCTTGCTGTGCGGTACCGCAACCAGCTTGGCGTCTTCACCGGCTTCGTCGGTCATCTTCAGCACGCCAACCGGACGGCAGCGGATCACGGAGCCCGGCTGCAGCGGGTACGGGGTTGGGACCAGCACGTCAACCGGGTCACCGTCCAGAGACAGGGTGTGGTTGATGTAGCCGTAGTTGCACGGGTAGAACATCGCGGTGGACATGAAACGGTCAACGAACAGCGCGCCGGTTTCTTTGTCGATTTCGTATTTGATTGGATCGGCGTTGGCCGGGATTTCGATTACTACGTAGATGTCTTCCGGCAGGTCTTTGCCAGCAGGGACCAGATTCAAGCTCATGTCGGTTTCCTTTAATCATCAAACCAGAAATGGAGTGGCGGCTATTATAGCGGACTCTTTTGCGATTTCCTGCCCTTTTCATCGTTGAAAACCCAGCGTGCCGGCGCACGGAGAATTTCCAGATTAATCCCGCCGCGGCATGAAGTTTTGCCTTCGCCTGCCGATAACTTCAACAAACAATAATGAGCCAGCAAAGCTGGCTCCGCGTTTTGCCACCCCTACTACGTCTGATCTCACTATTCTGAAGCCGGGAAGAACTCATGCTAAAAAAGATTACGGTGAAGGCTGGGCTGATCGCCCTGCTGAGCCTGATGACCATGCTGCTGATCATGGTCAGCGTTATTGGCGTCAACGCGATTAACGAAGGATCGCGCTCGATCCATACCCTTAACCAGATCCTCGGCGAAGAGCTGGGCTCGCTGGCCAACAGCTCCAACCTGACGCTGCGCGCCCGAACCGCCGCTTCGCTGGCGGTGCGCCAACGGGAGATCGGCCAGGTCGATGTCTCCGACGCCACCGTGGGCCGCATCTACGGTTACCTCGAGCAGTCGAACAAGGAAATGGCGCGCTTTGTCGGCGTCGGCACCGTGACCGATCGCGGCCGTGAACTCTCCAACCGCCTGCAAAACAGCTACCGTGCCTATCTGGAGCAGGGCGTGAAGCCGATGGCCGCCGCCATTAAGGCCGGCAAGATCGATGAGTATTATCACATCCAGGAAACGCGCATCTCCGCGCTGAGCATCGCGTTCGAAAAGGATCTCAGCGATTTCCGCAGTTTCGCGATGAAGCTTGGCGCGCAGCAGGTGTATGACGCGGAAAACAACGCCAGCACCAAGATCTCGCTGATCGTGGTGGCGGGCCTGCTGAGCGTGCTGCTGGCGGTGCTGGCCTGGTTCGCGCTGCGGGTGATCATTCTGCGCCCGCTGGACGAGTCCATCGCGCAGCTGGAACACATCGCCGGCGGCGATCTGACCCATGAGATCCGCGGCGAGGGGGATACCGAGATGGGCCGCCTGGTGCGGGCGATGCAGCGCATGCAGCAGGCGCTGGCCAGTTCGGTCAGCAAAGTGCGTGACGCCAGCAGCCAGATCGACACCGGTTCACGCGAACTGGCGGCCGGCAACCTGCATCTGGCGCAGCGCACCGAAGAATCGGCCGCGTCGCTGGAAGAGACCGCCGCCAGCATGGAACAGCTGACCTCGACGGTGAAAATGAACGCCGAGAACTGCGAACAGGCCAACCAACTGGCGCTGAGCGTGTCCGATATCGCCAACCAGGGCAGCGACGTGGTCAGCCAGGTGATGAGCAAGATGCAGGCGATCACCGACAGCTCGCGCCGCATCGCCGACATCATCAGCGTGATGGACGGCATCGCCTTCCAGACCAATATCCTGGCGCTGAACGCGGCGGTAGAGGCGGCGCGTGCCGGCGAACAGGGCCGCGGTTTCGCGGTGGTGGCCGGCGAAGTGCGCAATCTGGCGCAGCGCAGCGCCCAGTCGGCGAAAGAGATCAAAGGGTTGATCGAAGCGTCGCAAAACCGGGTGCAGGAAGGCGAGCAGATGGTGGAGTCGGCGGCGCAGACCATGAGCGGCATCACCGGCGAAGTGGGCCGGGTCACGGCGCTGATGCGTGAGATCTCGGCGGCGACGCGGGAACAAAGCAGCGGCATCGAACAGGTGAACCTGGCGGTGGCGCAGATGGATCAGGTGGCGCAGCAGAATGCGGCACTGGTGGAAGAGTCGGCGGCGGCGACGCGCTCGCTGGAAGATCAGGCTCAGCTGCTGGCGCAGAGCATGGCGGCGTTCAAGCTGTAAGGCGATAAGGGTTCGGCGCGGCGCCGAACCCTTGCAAAGAACGCGTTACTCGTCCGGGTTTTCGGCGATGAAGCGTTCTGCGTCTTCTACCATCGACTTGGTGCCGACGAAGAATGGCGCGCGCTGGTGCAGTTTCACCGGCGTGATGTCCAGAATGCGGTTTTTGCCGTCGCTGGCCTTACCGCCGGCCTGTTCGGCCAGGAACGCCATCGGGTTGCATTCGTACAGCAGGCGCAGCTTACCTTGCGGGTGGCTGGCGGTGCTTGGGTAGATGTAGATGCCGCCTTTCAGCAGGTTGCGGTGGAAGTCCGCCACCAGAGAACCGATGTAGCGCGAGGTATAAGGGCGCTGCGTCGCTTCATCCTGCTCCTGGCAGTATTTGATGTATTTCTTCACGCCGAGAGGGAACTTGATGTAGTTGCCTTCGTTGATGGAATACATGTTGCCGCTCGCCGGGAAGCGCACTTTCTCGTGGGAGAGGCAGAACACGCCCAGAGACGGGTCATAAGTAAAGGCGTGGACGCCGTAACCGGTGGTGTACACCAGCATGGTGGACGAACCGTAAACCACATAACCCGCTGCGACCTGGGCGCTGCCCGGCTGCAGGAAGTCTTCTTCGGTCACCGGCGTGCCGACCGGCGTGATGCGACGGTAGATAGAGAAAATCGTACCGACCGAGACGTTGACATCGATGTTGGACGAACCGTCCAACGGATCCATCAAAACGACATATTTGGCATTTTCAGCTCGCTCGCCGTCGAATATCACGATTTCATCTTCTTCTTCGGAAGCGATACCCGCAACTTCACCACGCGCTTTCAACGCCGCTTTCAGTTTTTCGTTCGCGTACAGGTCCAGTTTCATCTGAACTTCGCCCTGTACGTTGGACACCCCGCTGGTTCCCAGAATATCAACCAGGCCGGCCTTGTTGATGTCGCGGTGGATGATTTTGGCGCCCAGTTTAATTGCAGAAAGTAACGCGGTCAGCTCGCCGGTGGCGTGCGAGAAGTCGTGCTGTTTCTCGACGATAAATTCGCCTAACGTTTTCATGACACAATCCCTGAATCTACGGATGGATAGCGGCCTGTTAACAAACCGCCAACGTTTTCGCGTGCAGTGTAGCCCAAAGATGCGCGCCATTCATAGGCAAATCCATTTCTTCTGGACGATTCTGAGCGTTAGAATATGCCGACATTCGATGCACTCACATGAGAAACCTATGCGCATTCACATTCTTGGGATCTGTGGCACCTTTATGGGCGGGTTGGCGATGCTGGCGCGCTCACTGGGGCATGACGTCACCGGTTCGGACGCCAACGTCTATCCGCCGATGAGCACGCTGCTGGAGAACCAGGGGATCGATCTTATTCAGGGTTATGATCCAGCCCAGCTGGATCCGGCGCCGGATCTGGTGATCATCGGCAACGCCATGACGCGCGGCAACCCGTGCGTGGAGGCGGTGCTGGAGCGTGGCATTCCTTACGTTTCCGGCCCGCAGTGGCTGCACGACGCCGTATTGCGCGATCGCTGGGTACTGGCGGTTGCCGGCACCCACGGCAAAACCACCACCGCCGGCATGGCGACCTGGATCCTCGAGGCCTGCGGCTACCAGCCCGGCTTCGTCATCGGCGGCGTGCCCGGCAACTTCGACGTTTCGGCTCGCCTTGGCGGCAGCCCGTTCTTCGTGATCGAGGCCGACGAGTATGACTGCGCGTTCTTCGACAAGCGCTCCAAGTTCGTGCACTACAGCCCGCGCACGCTGATCATGAATAACCTGGAGTTCGATCACGCCGATATCTTCGACGATCTGAAAGCCATCCAGAAACAGTTCCACCACCTGGTGCGTCTGGTGCCGGGCAAAGGCAAGATCATCCTGCCGGACAACGACAGCCACCTGAAGCAGGTGATGGCGATGGGCTGCTGGAGCGAGCAGGAGCTGGTGGGGGAAGAGGGCACCTGGCGCGCGCAGAAGCTGACGCCGGACGCCAGCCATTACGCGGTGTTCCTCGACGGCGAACAGGTCGGCGAAGTGAATTGGGCGCTGGTGGGCGAGCACAACATGCATAACGGCCTGATGGCCATCGCCGCCACCCGTCATGTCGGCGTGCAGCCGGCGGACGCCTGCCGCGCGTTGGGCGATTTCATCAACGCCCGCCGCCGTCTGGAACTGCGTGGCGAAGCCAACGGCGTCACGGTTTACGACGACTTCGCACACCACCCGACGGCGATCCTCGCCACTCTGGCCGCGCTGCGCGGCAAGGTCGGCGGCACGGCGCGCATTCTGGCGGTGCTGGAACCGCGCTCCAACACCATGAAAATGGGCATCAGCAAAAACGATCTGGCGCCTTCGCTCGGCCGCGCCGACGAAGTGTTCCTGTTCCAGCCGCACCACATTCCGTGGCAGGTGGCGGAAGTGGCGGATGCCTGCGTGCAGCCGGCGCACTGGAGCGCGGATCTCGACACGCTGGTGGACATGGTGGTGAAAACCGCACAGCCGGGCGATCACATTCTGGTGATGAGCAACGGCGGCTTCGGCGGCATTCACGATCGCCTGCTGGACGCGCTGGCGAAAAAGCAGGAACCGAAAGTCACCTACTGATCGCTCAGCCGCATCAGACAATCCAAGGGCCGCATTCGCGGCCTTTTTTACGTCCATAAAAAAGCCCTCGCGAGCGAGGGCAACGGGGTTCGTCGGATAGGACGACGAGAGGGTCTCTGGGAAATCGGCGTTTGCGTCAGAACTCGGCAGTGGCAGTGACGAGGGTAATCAGCTCTGCAAAGCCGTTCCCAGAGTTGTTATTTGTAAATCTCGGCGGTGGCGTGGTAGTTGCCTTCATTACGCGCTTCGATCACGCGGTAGGCGGTTGCGCCTTTCGCGTCGGCTTTTTCCGACAACGCCTGGCGAATGTCGGTCGGCGCGCCGTCGATGCCGCTGACGGTAATGGTGCCGATAGATTGCAGGTTGGCGGTCTGATCGTTAGTCACCAATTGGGCGGCAGAAGCGCCGAAGGAGATGACAGACAGCAGGCCGAGTGCAGCAACAGTAGTTTTCATGTTCATGATAGCGATCCTTGGTCATAACAGCCTGGAAGGGCTTGGCAGCGATTTTTATTCTTGAAGGCCGTTACGACAGCGTTTGATTCCAGAGATGTATTGCCCGTTGCCGGGTAATGCCGGTACTTATTTGTAGATTTCAGCGGTCGCGTGGAAGTTGCCGTCATTGCGGGCTTCGATTACGCGGTAAGCGGTCGCCCCTTTGGCGTCAGCTTTGTCGGACAGCGCCTGGCGAATGTCGGAAGGCGCTGCGGCAACGCCGCTCACGGTGATCACACCGGCCGGCTGCAGTTTTGCGGCCTGAGTTGCGTCAACAGATTGTGCTGCGAATGCACCAAATGAAAGCATGGACAGAACGCTCAGGGTTGCAACGGTAGTTTTAATTTTCATCATCTCACCTCATCGTATTCTTTTATCAGTTCCAACGAACTGTGATTCAGTTCACGAAAATGAGTATACAGCTAGTAACGCGAAAAATTAATAGTTCGCTAACAGTTGCTAGTGAAACTTTAACCTCATGATCCTTATTTTTTATAACCATAAGGAATAAAAAACGCTCATAAAACGATCTTTTGATGTTAAATTTATGTAATTTCAATGAGGTAAGTGCTTTTGACCAAAAGTGCGGAAGATCACAGTGGGTACTGCTGGTTACATGGAGATGTCATGGAAATGTGTTGCTGAGGGATGAAAAAGCAGTGTTAAACGCGGTTGAAGGCAGGGAAGGTAACGCGGGGGTTAAAGAAGCGCTAACAAAGTGCGGGCTACAGCCGCACTTTGTTAGCGCCAGGTTTCACAGCTCTTGCTCGAACACGCCCAGAATAGCTTCATGCAGTTTCTGAGCGGTAAAGCCGTTGGAGGGGGTGACGAAAATCGTATCGTCGCCGGCAATTGTGCCGAGGATGCCCTGGGATTTACCCAATGAGTCGAGCAGGCGAGCGATCAGCTGCGCGGCGCCCGGGCTGGTGTGGATCACCACGACGGCGTCGTTATGGTCGACGTCCAGCACCAGATTCTTCAATGGGCTGGTGGTGGTCGGCACGCCGAGTTCGGCAGGAAGGCAATACACCATTTCCATTTTGGCATTGCGCGTACGTACCGCGCCGAACTTGGTCAGCATGCGCGATACTTTGGATTGGTTAATGTTTTCGAAGCCTTCTTCTTGCAGCGCCAAAACGATCTCGCCTTGAGAACTGAATTTTTCTTCTTTCAATAACGCTTTGAACGTCTTGATCAGATCTTCCTGTTTTGCGGGATTACGCATTTTGCACCGTGGAATGTTGATAGTGGAAGTCATGATTATGCATATAGATGAATTTTTATGCAACAAAGGCCGACCCAAAGAAAATAAACATGACCGGGCGGCGAGGAAAGGACGGCATTTTAACAAAATCCGGCAGCGATGAATATGCCCTTTTGACGACGGAAAATCGGCCTGCGGTGGTAAATAAAATGTTATTAAAATGATGTTGTTCTGATGTTGCGTAAGGGTGTAATGTAACGGCCGGTTAACTTGCTCGTGAATAACCTCGCACTATTTTTGATTAATGTGCGCTATGCCCTTCATGCGTAAGCGATTTAATCTAAAATGGGCGCGACAGCGGCCGTTTTATTACACCTGCAGGCAAGAATTGGCTAATTTATTGTTTTTAAAGGTGTAATAACTTAAGGTCCGTAACCAACACATTCACGGCGCTTTATATATTTAAGATAATAAAGGAGTATAGGATGAAAGTTGCAGTTCTCGGTGCTGCTGGCGGTATCGGCCAGGCCCTCGCCCTTCTACTCAAAACCCAGCTTCCTTCAGGTTCTGAACTCTCTCTCTACGACATTGCCCCCGTTACCCCAGGCGTTGCCGTCGACTTAAGCCACATCCCAACCGCAGTTAAAATCAAAGGCTTCAGCGGCGAAGACGCGACCCCGGCTCTGCACGGTGCGGACGTGGTGCTGATTTCCGCCGGCGTGGCCCGTAAGCCTGGCATGGATCGCTCTGACCTGTTCAACGTTAACGCCGGCATCGTGCGTAACCTGATTGAGCAAGTGGCGAAAACCTGCCCGAAAGCCTGCATCGGTATCATCACCAACCCGGTTAACACCACGGTCGCCATCGCGGCGGAAGTGCTGAAAAAAGCCGGCGTTTACGACAAGAACAAACTGTTCGGCGTGACTTCGCTGGATATCATCCGTTCCAACACCTTCGTGGCCGAGCTGAAAGGTAAACAGCCGGAAGAGCTGAACGTGCCGGTCATCGGCGGCCACTCTGGCGTGACCATCCTGCCTCTGCTGTCGCAGATCCCTGGCGTGAGCTTCACCGATCAGGAAGTGGCGGATCTGACTAAACGCATTCAGAACGCCGGCACCGAAGTGGTGGAAGCCAAAGCCGGCGGCGGGTCTGCAACGCTGTCCATGGGCCAAGCGGCCGCACGTTTCGGTCTGTCTCTGGTGCGTGCGCTGCAGGGCGAGAAAGGCGTGGTGGAATGCGCTTACGTTGAAGGCGACGGCAAATACGCTCGCTTCTTCGCACAACCGCTGGTACTGGGCAAAAACGGCGTTGAAGAGCGCAAAGATATCGGCACCCTGAGCGCCTTCGAGCAGAAAGCGCTGAACGAGATGCTGGACGTGCTGCACAAAGATATCGAGCTGGGCGAGAAGTTCATCAATAACTGATCGTTGCCGATAGTCAGCCGATAAACGCCGCCGGACGCTGTTCCGGCGGTTTTTTTTGCCCCGCGTTCACGATTTGATGCGTGCCTTGCGATCCAGCAGGCAATCGCTGCGCGGATCGTAATAGCGGCTTGGCCAGATCTCCGAAGGGTGGATGCCTATCGCTTCGGCGATCAGCCACTCCCCCTTTGGCCATGGTCGCGACAGCGCGTTGGCCAGCGTTGATGAGCTTAATCCGGCCTTGCGCGACACTGCCGCCAGCGTGGTGCCCTGCTTGCGGAGCGCCGCGATGATATCTGCCGGATGCCAATCTGGGTTCCTTGAATTCATGTTTACATTCCTTTTCTGATTAGCCAAAGTTGCGTTAGTGGTATAACTAACGGGTCAAGGTTAGGCGTTTGCACAACGTGAATCGCTTATTCAGAAACCAGAATACCATTAAATTTCCAAAAAAATACCCAAGTAATTTCCAAAAATGACGTTGCCCACTATTGCCCAGAGATGATGGCCATGAAAAACGAGTGGTTTGCCGCCAAGGAACTGACAGGCATCGCAGGATTACCTTCCTCACCACAGGGAATTAATCTGATGGCCCGGCGCGAAGGCTGGATCAGCCGCAGGCGTAAAGGCGTGCAGGGAAAAGCGTTGGAGTACCATATCGACAGCCTGCCTTCAAACGTGCGTAACCTGCTGGTGCTGAAGGAGGACGGGGCGGTATATGACGTAGAGCGTCAGGATCCGTTGGCGGTCTGGATCGAGTATTACTACCATTTGACGGAGAGCGAGCGCGAGAAAATGGTGGCTTTCCTGATGCGGGAAGGGATCGGCGGCCTGTTGGCGCGCATCGACGAAGAGAGCAATAGCTAGGCAGGCCCGCGTACGCGGGCCTGATGGTTTTTAAGAAATATTAATTTCTTAAAAGTCGCGTTGCACCGCCAGATGGGCCAGGCCCTCCAGCGCCGTACGGTGCTCCGATGCCGGCAAGACCTGCAGCGCGGCGATCGCCTTGTCGGCTTCTTCTTCGGCGCGTTTGCGGGTGTACTCCAGCGAACCGCATTGTTGCATCGCCTGCAGTACCGGCTCCAACAGATGACGACCGTTACCTTGCTCAATCGCACCGCGGATCATGTCACGCTGCGCGTCGTCGCCGTTGTGCATCGCGTGCAGCAGCGGCAGGGTCGGTTTCCCTTCGTTCAGATCGTCGCCGGTGTTTTTGCCCAGGGTGCTGCCGTCGGCGCTGTAGTCGAGCAGATCGTCGATCAGCTGGAAAGCGGTGCCGAGGTAGCGGCCATAGTCTTGCAGCGCCTGCTCTTGTTCGGCGCTGGCACCGGACAGGATCGCCGACGATTGCGCCGCTGCCTCGAACAGGCGGGCGGTTTTGCTGTAGATCACCCGCATATAGCTTTCTTCGCTGATGTCGGGATCGTGCACGTTCATCAACTGCAGCACTTCGCCTTCGGCAATGACGTTGACCGCCTCCGACATCAGCGCCAGCACGCGCAGGGATTCCAGGCTGGTCATCATCTGGAAGGCGCGGGTATAGATAAAGTCGCCGACCAGCACGCTGGCGGCGTTGCCGAACGCCGCGTTGGCGGTGGCTTTGCCGCGGCGCATGTCCGATTCGTCGACGACGTCGTCATGCAGCAGCGTGGCGGTATGAATGAATTCGATCAGGGCGGCAACGGTGACGTGCTTGTTGCCTTCATAGCCCAACGCCCGCGCCGCCAGGACGGCGATCATCGGCCGGATGCGCTTACCGCCACCGCTGATAATGTAATAGCCAAGCTGATTGATGAGCGTGACATCGGAATTCAGCTGTTCGAGAATTGTTGCGTTCACGGCCGCCATATCTTGCGCGGTTAACTCGGTAATTTGATCTAGGTTCATTGTGTTTTTTTCAGCTGTGTTTCTCTTCACCGCGTTGAGATCGCTGCTCACATCGGTACATGGCGGTAACTGTCCCTATGATTGTACTTGAAAAACGGTTCAGATAAACGCCACGAAAGAAACTGCGCTTTTTTTCTTCTTTTTTCTCCTTCTGGTCTTATTCTGCTCTTGTCATGCGCTGCTTTTTTGCGTAGAATTCGCGCCCTATTGTGAATATTTATAGCGCGCTCTGAACTAACACAGTCGGGCACGCGGAAAGCGGAGTTTTATATGTACGCGGTTTTCCAAAGTGGTGGTAAACAACACCGAGTAAGCGAAGGTCAGACCGTTCGCTTGGAAAAGCTGGACATCGCAACTGGTGAAGCGGTTGAGTTTGACCAGATTCTGATGATCGCTAATGGCGAAGATATCAAAATCGGCGTTCCTTTCGTCGATGGCGGCAAGATCAAAGCTGAAGTCGTTGCTCACGGTCGTGGCGAGAAAATTAAGATTGTTAAGTTTCGTCGTCGTAAGCACCACCGTAAGCAGCAGGGCCACCGTCAGTGGTTCACTGACGTTAAAATCACCGGCATCAGCGCTTAAGTTAGGAGAGCGGATTAATGGCACACAAAAAGGCTGGCGGCTCGACTCGTAACGGTCGCGATTCAGAAGCTAAACGTCTGGGCGTAAAACGCTTTGGCGGCGAAGCAGTACTGGCAGGCAGCATCATCGTTCGTCAGCGCGGCACCAAATTCCACGCTGGTACCAACGTGGGTTGCGGCAAAGACCACACTCTGTTTGCTTTGAAAGACGGTAAAGTCAAATTCGAAGTTAAAGGCCCGAGCAATCGTAAATTCATCAGCATCGAAGCTGAATAATTTTTCGAGCCTTACGAAATAGATGTAAGCCCCGCAATTCGTTGCGGGGCTTTTTACATTTATGGGCTGCCTGGGGGTTGGCCTGTCAGCGTTGGCGAAGGTGATATGGATACGAAGCAGCAGGTCGGCGTTGGTATTTCCCTGGCGTTAACCACGGCGGTTTGCTGGGGTGCGTTGCCGATCGCGATGAAAGAAGTGTTGACGGTGATGGAGCCGTTTACCGTCGTTTGGTATCGCTTTACCATGGCCGCCATCGGTTTGGGCGCGATCCTCGCGGTGCGCGGCAAGCTGCCGCCGCTGACGATGTTCCGCCAGCCGCGCTGGCTGCTGCTGTTGGCGATCGCGACGGCGGGGCTGCTGGGCAACTTTGTGTTCTTCAGCTCCTCGCTGCAATACCTGAGCCCGACGGCGTCGCAGGTGATTGGCCAGCTGTCGCCGGTGGGCATGATGTTCGCCAGCGTGCTGATTTTAAAAGAACGCATGCGTATCACCCAGGTCATTGGCGCCCTGATGCTGATCGGCGGGCTGATGCTGTTTTTCAACGTCAGTCTGATAGAGATCTTCACCCGGCTGACGGACTACACGCTGGGCGTTATGCTGGGCGTGTGTGCGGCGATGGTTTGGGTGAGCTACGGCGTGGCGCAGAAGGTATTGCTGCGCCGGCTGGCTTCGCCGCAGATCCTGGTTATGTTGTACACTTTATGTGCGATAGCGTTGTTCCCTCTGGCCAAACCCGAGGTGATTTTCCAGCTTAGCGGCTGGCAATTGGCGTGCCTGCTGTTTTGCGGCGCCAACACGCTGATCGGCTATGGTGCGTTGGCAGAGGCGATGGCGCGCTGGCAGGCGGCGCAGGTGAGCGCGTTGGTGACGCTGACCCCGCTGTTTACCCTGCTGTTTTCAGATTTATTGGCGTTGGCCTGGCCCCAGGCATTCGCCGCGCCGACGTTGAATGTCGTCGGCTATGTTGGCGCGTTTGTGGTCGTGGCGGGCGCCATGTTTTCCGCAATTGGTCACCGGTGGTGGCCGCGACGGGCAGAACCCCCCCTGGTTGCTCCTTTGAAGCAGCCCGGTGAATGATTTACGGAGACGGTAAATGAAGTTTGTAGATGAAGCAGCGATTCTGGTCGTTGCAGGCGACGGCGGCAACGGATGCGTCAGCTTCCGCCGCGAAAAATATATCCCGAACGGTGGGCCTGACGGCGGTGACGGCGGCGACGGCGGCGACGTCTACCTGCTGGCGGACGAGAACCTCAACACCCTGATCGACTACCGTTTTGAGAAGTCTTTCCGCGCCGAGCGCGGCCAGAATGGCCAGAGCCGCGACTGTACCGGTAAACGCGGGAAAGACGTCATCATCAAGGTGCCGGTCGGCACGCGCGTGAAGGATCAGGGCACCGGCGAGATCCTCGGCGACATGACCCGCCACGAGCAAAAGCTGATGGTCGCCAAGGGCGGCTGGCATGGCTTGGGCAACACCCGTTTCAAATCTTCGGTCAACCGTGCACCGCGTCAGAAGACGCTGGGTACCGCTGGCGAAGCGCGCGACCTGTTGCTGGAACTGTTGCTGCTGGCCGATGTGGGCATGCTGGGCCTGCCGAACGCCGGCAAATCGACCTTCATCCGCGCGGTGTCCGCCGCCAAGCCGAAGGTGGCCGACTATCCGTTTACCACGCTGGTGCCGAGCCTGGGCGTGGTGCGTATGGACCACGAGCAGAGCTTTGTGGTCGCCGACATTCCGGGGCTGATCGAGGGCGCATCCGAAGGCGCGGGCCTGGGCATTCGCTTCCTGAAACACCTGGAGCGTTGCCGCGTGCTGCTGCACCTGGTGGACATCGCGCCGATCGACGAATCCGATCCGGTGGAAAACGCCAAAGTCATCATCAACGAGTTGAACCAATACAGCGAAAATCTGGCGCAGAAGCCACGCTGGCTGGTGTTCAACAAAATTGATGTGATTGGTGAGGAAGAAGCCGCCGAACGCGCCAAGGCGATTGTGGAAGGCATGGGCTGGGAAGGGAAGTACTACATGATCTCCGCCGCCAACCGCGAAGGCGTCAACGCGCTGTGCTGGGACGTAATGAACTTCATCAACACCCAGCCGAAAGCGATGGCGATCGAAGAAAGCGCGCCGGAAAAAGTCGAATTCATGTGGGATGACTACCACCGCGAGCAAATCGCGGAAGTGGAAGCCGAAGCAGAAGATGACTGGGATGACGACTGGGACGAAGACGACGACGAAGGCGTCGAAATCATTTACCAGAAGTAATTCGGTGATAAAGGGCTCAGCAACGCTGGGCCCTTGTTATTTGAGCGCCTTTTCCGGCAGCCAGCACTGGGCGTTCAGGCCGCGGGCATCGCGGCGGTTTTCCAGCGTCAAACGCCCCTGGTGCAACTGCACGATGCGGATCACGATATTCAAGCCCAGCCCGCTGCCGCCGTAGCGTTGATCCATGCGGCGAAACGCCTGCGTCAGCTCCCCGACCATCTCTTCCTTGATCCCCGGGCCATTGTCGATGACCTGCAGCAGATAGCCGCTGTCCTGCGGCGTTAACCGCACCTGTATCGCGCCGCCTTCCGGGCCGTAACGGTGGGCGTTTTCGACCAGGTTGCGCAGCAGCAGCCGCAGCAGCACCGGATCGCCGTTCACCGCAGCGGTGGCCGGCAATTGCCAGTCCAGCGTCTGCGCGCGTTGGGCGGTCATTTCGCCGAGTTCTTCCTGCAGCGGCTGAATCACATCGGCCACCCAATCGAAATGCTGGTAATGACCGCTGGCGAAGTCTTGCCCGGCGCGCGACAGCATCAGCAGTTGCTCAACGGTGTGCATCAGCTGATCGATGCGGGCGATCAGCGCCTGGCTGCCTTTGACGCCCTGTTTCTCCATCAGTTCCAGATGCAGGCGAATGCCGGCCAGCGGCGTGCGCAGCTCGTGGGCCGCATCGGCGGTGAACAGGCGCTCTTGCTGGATGGTGTTGTCCAGCCGCGAGAACAGCTGATTGAGCGCATTGGTGACTGCCACCATTTCCAGGCTGTCGCTGTTGATTGGCAGCGGCGTCAGGTTATCGGCAGAGCGCTTTTCCAGCCGCTGCTGCAATTGGTTGAGCGGGCGGGTGATCCAGCTGATGGCCCAGAATGACGCCAGCAGCGTGACGATCATCATGATCAGCGAAGGCGCCAGCAGCGACGCGATGGCCTCGGCTATCTCGGTATCGACGCGCTCGCTGCGCACTTTGGCGGACAAGGTTTCGTCCACCAGGAAGCTGATCTGTTCCTGGCTTTCGTGCCACAGCCAGAAGGCGCTGATGAGCTGCGTGACCAGCAGGATCAGCGCCAGCATCAGCAGCAGGCGGCGGCGCATGCTGATCATGAAGAAGGTTCCAGACGATAGCCGATGCCGCGCACGGTGCGGATGCGATCCTTGCCCAGCTTGCGGCGCAGGTTGTGGATATGCACTTCCAGCGTGTTGGAGCCCAAGTCGTCTTGCCAGGTGTAGAGATCCTGCTGCAGGAGTTCACGGTTGACCGTTTGGCCGGCACGCATGATAAGACGCGCCAGAATGGCGAACTCTTTCGGCGTAACCTCCACCGGCTGCTGCTGCAGGTAGACCTGCTGGCTGGAGAGGTTCAGCTGCAGGTCATCCACCTGCATCAGATTGTCGCTGTGGCCCTGGTAGCGCCGCAGGAGGGCGCGCACGCGTGCCTGCAGTTCAACCAGCGCGAAGGGTTTGACCAGGTAGTCGTCGGCGCCGGCGTCCAGCCCGTCGACGCGATCTTCCAGGGCGTCGCGGGCGGTCAGGATCAGCACCGGCAGATCGATCTGCTGGCGGCGCCACTGCCGCAGCAGCGCGGCGCCGTCCATGTCCGGCAGACCGAGATCCAGGATCACCATGCTGTATTGGCTGGTGATGAGCAAGCTGTTGGCCTCCGCCGCCGTGGCGGCGCAGTCGCAGACGTAGCCTTCGCCGGTCAGCGCCAGCGCCAGCCCCTGTTGCAGCAGTTCATCATCCTCAACGACCAACAGCTTCATGACGATCCTCAGTTGTTTTGGTAAATATCCCGATACAGGCGGCTTTCGAAGCGTACCAGCGGTGCGCGGCGCTGTTTCTGATCTTCCGGCGGTACGGCGTAGCCGGAAAGATACTGCACGAAGGCCATGCGCTGGCCGCTGGCGGTGGTGATGAAGCCCGCCAGGTTGTACACGCCCTGCAGCGCGCCGGTCTTGGCCGACACTTTGCCGTCGACGCCGGCTTCGTGCAGGCCGCCGCGGTAGCGCAAGGTGCCGTCATAACCGGACAGCGGCAGCATCGAGATGAAGTTCAGCTCGTTGTCGTGCTGCGCGATGTACTGCAGCGCCTGCATCATGGTCGCCGGCGCCAGCAGGTTGTGGCGCGACAGGCCGGAACCGTCGGCGATGATGGTATTGCCCAGATCGATGCCGGCCTTCTGGCGCAGCACCTGCCGTACCGCATCGGAACCGGCTCGCCAGGTGCCCGGCACGCCGAAGCGTTCGTGGCCGATGGTGCGGAAGACGGTATCGGCGATCATATTGTCCGATTTCTTCAGCATGATCTTCAACAGATCGTGCAGCGGCGCTGACTGGGTTTGCGCGATCACCGTGCCGGTGATGCCAGGGCGCGTCTGGCGTTTCAAATGTCCGTCGATCTGGATGCCGGCCTGCGTCAGCTCGTCTTTCAGGATGGCGCCCGCGTAGCTGGCACCGTCCTGGATGGCGAAGGCCAACGGCAGCGGTTCGCTGCGCTGCGTCAGGCAGCCGGTCAGGGTAAAGCGGTTCAGCTCGCCCGGCACCACGTCCAGTTCGCAGTACTGCGCGTCAGCGGAGCCGCGTGCCAGGGTGCGCACCTGGCTAAACATATTGACCGGATAATAGGAGGCGACGCGGATAAACGCTATGTCGCCCGGGTTCGGCGCGCTGTAGAGCGAGACCGAGAAACAGTTGCGATCGACGATGGCGGCGGCCGGCGGCGCGCTGAAGCACTGCGTCAGATCGTTCCACGGCCAGCCGGGCGCCTTGTCATGGCTGGCGAAGACCGAAGTATCGACCAGCACGTCGCCGCTGATTTGGCGCACGCCCTGCTTCTTCAGGACGGCCACCATATTGCGCAGGCTCTGGCGTTTGAAGGTCGGATCGCCGCTGAAGCGGGCAATCAGGTTGCCGCGCAGCACGCCGTCGCGAATATCGCCCTGGCTCTCCAGCGTGGTGGTGAAACGGTAATCGGGCCCGAGTTGCAATAGCGCAGCCAGCGCCGTCAGCACTTTTTGGGTACTGGCCGGCAGCGCCATCTGCTGAGAGTGGTAATCGATCGTCGGCGCGCTGGCGCCGATCTTCTGAACGACCAGGGCAAGGTTGGCCCCATCAGGCAGATATTGTGTGTACTCTTCAACCGGGGCCGCATTCGCATTCAGAACAAATGCGCAAGCCAATGCACTGACAATTCGTGAAAAACGCATAATCTCGGGATAACAGCTGGATAACGTGCCGTCATACTACGGTGCAATCAGGGAAAAAGTAAACGATGACCCTCAAGGAACTCTAGGCTAAAATGCGTATCAAAATGCAAAACCGATCTTGGCTTGGGCCCCGTTCCGAGTCAGGTTTCTTTTGTTTGTCGCCTGGAGGCGGGTGGCGGTATGCCAACCGTGTTTTCATACGAATACGTCAGGATGACGGTTATTTGAACAGGAAAGATTTAGAGGTATTTATACGATGAACCAAATTCCGATGACCTTGTTTGGCGCTGAAAAACTGCGCGAAGAGCTCGAATATCTGAAAAGCGTGCGCCGTCCGAAAATCATTGCGGACATCGCGGAAGCGCGCGAGCACGGCGATTTGAAAGAGAATGCCGAGTACCACGCCGCCCGCGAACAGCAGGGTTTTTGCGAAGGCCGCATTCAGGAAATCGAAGCCAAGCTGTCCAATGCTCAGGTGATCGATATCACCAAGATGCCGAACACCGGCCGGGTGATCTTCGGCGCCACCGTATCGGTGATGAATCTGGACAGTGAAGAAGAAGTGACTTACCGCATCGTTGGCGACGATGAGGCCGATTTCAAGAAAAATCTGATTTCGGTAAACTCGCCGATGGCGCGCGGCCTGATCGGCAAAGAGCAAGACGATGTGGTGGTGATCAAAACCCCTGGCGGCGACGTCGAGTATGAGATCCTGAAGGTTGAGTATCTCTGATCGAGGCCGTTGGTCATTAATGCGCCAACGTTTTGTAAAGATAGGAAAAAGGCCGCAAGCGGCCTTTTATCTTGGTCAGGCGCATGGCACCTTTTCGTTAACCTGATGGTTATTAACGCGGTAGACTGATCTTGCGCTCTTTCGACGGGCGGTAAAGAATAAGCGTGCTGCCGATAACTTGCACATTGCAGGCGCCCGTTTCACGCACAATAGCGTCGGCGATCAGGGTTTTGGTTTCGCGATCTTCAGCGGCGATTTTCACCTTGATCAGCTCATGATGCTCCAGAGCCTGTTCAATTTCAGCCAGCACCCCTTCGGTAAGACCGTTATTGCCCAGCATCACCACCGGTTTTAACGGATGCGCCAAGCCTTTCAGGTGCTGTTTTTGTTTATTATTCAGATTCATTGTCTTTTTTGCTTAAGTTGGGATTGAAAACGGTACATTCTACCGCCATCTCATGTATATCACCAAATCGGTCTTCACCGGTGTGAGTCTACGTGAGCAGCGACCCTGACATAAGACTCTTTTTATGATAGTTGGAAAACGAGATGGCTAATAAAAAGCGTTCGGCTAGCTCCAGTCGCTGGTTACAAGAACACTTTAGCGATAAATATGTACAGCAGGCACAGAAAAAGGGACTGCGTTCCCGTGCCTGGTTTAAACTTGATGAAATACAGCAGAGCGACAAACTGTTCAAACCGGGCATGACCGTGGTTGACCTGGGTGCCGCACCGGGCGGCTGGTCGCAGTATGTGGTCACCCAAATCGGTGGTACCGGGCGCATCATCGCCTGTGATATTTTGCCAATGGATCCTATCGTTGGCGTCGATTTCCTTCAGGGCGATTTTCGTGATGAACTGGTGCTGAAGGCGCTGTTGGAACGAGTAGGCGAGAGTAAGGTTCAGGTGGTCATGTCCGATATGGCCCCGAATATGAGTGGCACCCCGGCGGTCGATATTCCAAGGTCGATGTATCTGGTGGAGTTGGCGCTGGATATGTGTCGTGATGTCCTCGCACCAGGCGGAAGTTTCCTGGTGAAGGTGTTCCAGGGAGATGGCTTTGACGAGTACCTACGGGAAATCCGCTCCCTGTTTACGAAGGTTAAGATTCGTAAGCCAGACGCTTCCCGCGCCCGTTCGCGCGAAGTGTACATTGTAGCGACAGGGCGCAAACTGTAGTACCCTAACGCTGTTTGTTAACACAGTTGTAAGATGAGGTTAATCCCTTGAGTGACATGGCGAAAAACCTAATTCTCTGGTTAGTCATCGCGGTAGTGTTGATGTCTGTATTCCAGAGCTTTGGGCCCAGCGAGTCGAATGGCCGTAGGGTGGATTACTCTACCTTCATGTCCGAACTGACCCAGGACCAGGTTCGCGAAGCGCGAATCAACGGACGTGAAATTAACGTTACCAAGAAAGACAGTAACAAATACACGACCTACATCCCTGTCAACGATCCTAAGTTGCTGGATACGTTGTTAACGAAGAATGTGAAAGTGGTCGGCGAGCCGCCTGAAGAGCCGAGCCTGCTGGCTTCTATCTTTATCTCCTGGTTCCCGATGCTGTTGCTGATCGGGGTCTGGATCTTCTTTATGCGGCAAATGCAGGGCGGCGGCGGCAAGGGCGCGATGTCCTTCGGCAAGAGCAAGGCCCGCATGCTGACGGAAGACCAGATCAAGACCACTTTCGCCGATGTCGCCGGTTGTGACGAAGCGAAAGAAGAGGTGAGCGAACTGGTGGAATACCTGCGCGAGCCGAGCCGTTTCCAGAAATTGGGCGGCAAGATCCCGAAAGGCGTGCTGATGGTTGGCCCGCCGGGGACCGGTAAAACGCTGCTGGCGAAAGCGATCGCCGGCGAAGCGAAGGTGCCGTTCTTCACCATTTCCGGTTCTGACTTCGTCGAAATGTTCGTCGGTGTGGGTGCATCCCGCGTGCGCGACATGTTCGAACAAGCGAAGAAAGCCGCGCCGTGCATCATCTTCATCGATGAAATCGACGCCGTCGGCCGCCAGCGTGGCGCCGGCCTGGGTGGCGGTCACGATGAGCGCGAGCAGACTCTGAACCAGATGCTGGTTGAGATGGACGGTTTCGAAGGCAACGAAGGCATCATCGTCATCGCGGCCACCAACCGTCCTGACGTGCTTGACCCTGCGCTGCTGCGTCCGGGCCGCTTCGACCGTCAGGTCGTGGTCGGGCTGCCGGATGTGCGTGGCCGTGAGCAGATCCTGAAGGTGCACATGCGCCGCGTGCCGTTGGCTGCCGACATCGACGCCTCCGTCATTGCGCGCGGAACGCCGGGCTTCTCCGGTGCCGACCTGGCTAACCTGGTCAACGAAGCGGCGCTGTTCGCTGCCCGCGGCAACAAGCGCGTGGTGTCGATGGTGGAGTTCGAGAAAGCCAAAGACAAGATCATGATGGGTGCGGAACGTCGCTCCATGGTGATGACCGAAGCGCAGAAAGAGTCGACCGCGTATCACGAAGCGGGCCACGCCATCATTGGCCGCCTGGTTCCTGAACACGATCCGGTACACAAGGTGACGATCATTCCTCGTGGCCGTGCGCTCGGCGTGACCTTCTTCCTGCCGGAAGGGGATGCGATCAGCGCCAGCCGTCAGAAGCTGGAGAGCCAAATCTCCACTCTGTATGGCGGCCGTCTGGCGGAAGAGATCATCTACGGGCCGGAAAAAGTCTCTACCGGTGCGTCGAACGACATCAAAGTGGCGACCTCCATCGCCCGCAACATGGTGACCCAATGGGGCTTCTCCGAGAAGCTGGGGCCGCTGCTGTATGCGGAAGAAGAGGGCGAAGTGTTCCTGGGCCGTTCCGTGGCCAAGGCGAAGCACATGTCGGATGAAACCGCGCGCATCATCGACCAGGAAGTGAAGTCGCTGATCGAGCGTAACTACACGCGTGCTCGCTCGCTGTTGATGGAAAACATGGACATCCTGCACTCGATGAAGGATGCGCTGATGAAGTACGAAACCATCGATGCGCCGCAGATCGACGATCTGATGAACCGCAAAGACGTGCGTCCGCCGGCGGGTTGGGACGATGCGAACAAAGGCAACAGTTCCGACAACGGCGGCACCCCGAAAGCCCCGACGCCGGTAGATGAGCCGCGCACCCCAACGCCGGGCAACACCATGTCCGAACAGCTCGACAAGTAACAGCGGCTGTGTAATAACATCAAACCCCGGTACGCCGGGGTTTTTTTTTGCCCGGCGGGCAGTGAACCAGGCAACAGTAAGGTGGACCAACCATGCAGTTAACCGTGCGCGACATGACGCTCAACCTCTCCCATCCGCAGGTGATGGGTATCCTCAACGTGACGCCGGATTCGTTTTCCGACGGCGGCCGCCACAACACCCTGAACCAGGCGCTGCTGCACGCGCATGCGCTGATTTCGGCCGGTGCCACGATGATCGACATCGGCGGTGAATCGACCCGGCCGGGGGCGGCGGAGGTGAGTGAAGAGGAAGAATTGGAACGGGTCGTGCCGGTGGTGGAAGCGCTGGCGCAGCGTTTTGAAGTCTTTATCTCGGTCGATACCTCGAAAGCGGGCGTGATCCGCGAATCGGCACACGCCGGCGCACACCTGATCAACGACATTCGCTCGCTGCAGGAGCCAGGTGCTCTTGCGGCGGCGGCGGAAAGCGGCCTGCCGGTTTGCCTGATGCACATGCAAGGGCAGCCGCGCACCATGCAGCAGGCACCGCACTACGACGATCTGATCGCCGACGTTCAGGCGTTTTTCGAGCACCATATTCGGCGCTGCAACGAGGCGGGGATAACAAATCAGAAATTGCTGCTCGACCCAGGCTTCGGTTTCGGTAAAAATTTGGCGCACAACTATCAGCTTCTGGCACGGTTGTCGGAGTTTCATCATTTCGGTTTGCCGCTGTTAGTCGGCATGTCGCGCAAATCGATGATAGGACAACTGCTGAACGTACCGCCGGATCAACGGGTTATCGGCAGCGTGGCCTGCGCGGTAATTGCGGCGATGCAGGGCGCGCAGATTGTCAGAGTGCATGACGTTAAAGAAACCGTCGAGGCGATGCGTGTCGTCGAGGCAACACTTTCAGCTAAGGGACAGTAGAGACATGAGCGAGCGCAAATATTTTGGCACCGACGGCATCCGTGGCAAGGTCGGGGACAGCCCCATCACGCCGGACTTCGTGCTGAAGCTGGGCTGGGCGGCGGGTAAAGTGCTGGCGCGTCACGGTTCGCGCAAAATCATCATCGGTAAGGACACGCGCATCTCCGGTTATATGCTGGAGTCCGCGCTGGAGGCCGGCCTGGCGGCCGCAGGATTGTCCGCCTCCTTCACCGGGCCGATGCCCACCCCGGCGGTGGCTTATCTGACGCGCACCTTCCGCGCCGAAGCCGGCATCGTCATCTCTGCGTCGCATAACCCGTTTTATGACAACGGCATCAAGTTCTTCTCGATCGACGGCGCCAAGCTGCCGGACAACGTCGAAGAAGCGATCGAAGCCGAGATGGAAAAGCCGCTGACCTGCGTGGAGTCCGCCGAGCTGGGTAAAGCCAGCCGCATCATCGACGCCGCCGGCCGCTACATCGAATTTTGCAAAGGCACCTTCCCGAGCGAGCTGAGCCTGAAGGGGCTGAAAATCGTGGTTGACTGCGCCAACGGGGCGACTTACCACATCGCGCCGAGCGTGCTGCGCGAGCTGGGCGCCACGGTGATCGCCATCGGCGTTGAGCCGGACGGCATGAACATCAACGAAAAATGCGGCGCTACCGACGTGCGTCAGCTGCAGGAGCGCGTACTCAAGGAAAAAGCGCACGTGGGCCTGGCGTTCGACGGCGACGGCGATCGCGTGATGATGGTGGACCATCTGGGCAACAAGGTGGACGGCGATCAGATCCTGTACATCATCGCCCGTGAAGGCCTGCGTCAGGGCCAGCTGCGCGGCGGCGCAGTCGGCACCCTGATGAGCAATATGGGACTGGAGCTGGCGCTGAAACAGCTGGGCATTCCGTTCGCTCGCGCCAAAGTGGGCGACCGTTACGTGCTGGAGAAGCTGCAGGAGCTGGGCTGGCGCATCGGTGCGGAAAACTCCGGCCATGTGATCCTGCTGGACAAAACCACCACCGGCGACGGTATCGTGGCCGGGCTGCAGGTGCTGACCGCCATGGTGCGCAACCACATGAGCCTGCATGACCTGTGCAGCGGCATGAAGCTGCTGCCGCAGATCCTGGTCAACGTGCGCTTCGCCGGCGATCACAACCCGCTGGAGTCCGACGCGGTGCGTAAAGTCACCGAGCAGGTGGAAGCCGAACTGGCCGGCCGCGGCCGGGTACTGCTGCGCAAATCGGGCACCGAACCGCTGATCCGCGTGATGGTGGAAGGCGAGGACGAACAGCAGGTGACCGCGCTGGCGCATCGCATCGCCGACGCGGTGAAATCCGCTGGTTAAAACAGACAGTTAGCCGCCGGGCTCGGCAAAGCTGAGCCCGGAGAGGCGATTGTTGGCGTTTTTTTCCGCAAACGCGCCGGCGGCTGCAAATTGCCCTTGCGCGGGTTGGCGGCTTTGGTTAGTATTCACACCCGCTTCAGTAGGCAGTTTATAAAAACGCCTGCTTGATGAGTGTGAAGCATTTGGCATGCGGTGAGGCCGCAAGGATACGGGTACTACTATGTACGAAGCTCTTCTGGTAATTTTCCTGCTGATCTCAATCGGGCTGGTCGCTCTGATTATGCTGCAGCAAGGTAAAGGCGCTGATATGGGAGCCTCTTTCGGAGCAGGTGCATCAGGCACGTTGTTCGGTTCGAGTGGTTCCGGTAACTTTATGACCCGCATGACTGCTGTGCTGGCGACGCTGTTCTTCGTCATCAGCCTGATTCTGGGCAACCTCAGCAGCAACCAAAGCAAGAAAGGCAGCGAGTGGGAAAACCTGGGTCAGCCAGTGAAAACTGAGCAGACAACCGCGCCGGCAGCACCTGCCAAGCCGAGCAGCGATATCCCGCAGTAAGCCGCAACAAAGTTTGAAAACGGTGGTTGTGAACTCGAAAGAACAACGGCCGTTAGCAGTAAGAATCAGTACCGAGGTGGTGGAATTGGTAGACACGCTACCTTGAGGTGGTAGTGCCCTAACGGGCTTGTGGGTTCGAGTCCCATCCTCGGTACCAAATCCCAGAGATAACTTGCAATTTTGCGATTATCGGCGTAGTATTTGCCACGTTTTCGGACGCGGGGTGGAGCAGCCTGGTAGCTCGTCGGGCTCATAACCCGAAGGTCGTCGGTTCAAATCCGGCCCCCGCAACCACTTTCCTTTAAGTGTTTATTTTCAAATACACTTTTCGATTGAAACCCGCTTTTCTCGATCAACATTTGAAAATGACACTTGCTCGAAAGTTGTACCGAGGCCGCCTAGCGGCAAACAGGGTCCAGTTGCATAAAGCCCCGATTTTTCGGGGTTTTTTGTTATTTGGCAACAGAATCACTGGGCTATTTAGCCCTTTTTTTATGTCTTGGGGGTGGGCTTGTCCACATTAGAGCAACAGTTAACAGAGATGCTTTCGGCACCGGTAGAAGCGTTGGGCTTTGAGCTTGTAGGCATCGAATTCATTCGTGCGCGCCAATCGACGCTCCGCATCTATATTGATAGTGATAACGGCATCAATGTTGATGATTGCGCTGATGTCAGCCACCAGGTCAGCGCTGTATTGGACGTCGAAGATCCAATCACGGTCGCTTACAACTTGGAAGTCTCCTCTCCTGGCCTTGATCGCCCGATGTTCACCGCTGAGCACTATACGCGTTTCCTCGGTGAAGAAGTCAGCCTGGTCCTGCGCATGGCGGTACAAAACCGTCGCAAGTGGCAGGGTATTATCAAGTCTGTCGAAGGCGAGATGATCACGGTTACTGTGGAAGGGAAAGATGAAGTGTTCGCGCTGAGCAACATCCAGAAAGCGAACCTGGTACCCCACTTTTAAAGTTTGGAAGAGGCAACTAGGATGAACAAAGAGATTCTGGCTGTTGTTGAAGCAGTTTCCAATGAAAAATCCCTTCCGCGCGAGAAGATTTTCGAAGCGCTGGAAACTGCATTAGCCACCGCAACCAAGAAAAAATACGAGCAGGAAATCGACGTGCGCGTCAGCATTGACCGCAGAACCGGCGATTTCGATACCTTCCGCCGTTGGGTCGCCGTAGATGAAGTGACTCAGCCAACGCGTGAAATCACGCTGGAAGCCGCTCAGTTTGAAGACCCGAGCATCGAGCTCGGCGGCTACGTCGAAGATCAGATCGAGTCCGTGACCTTCGACCGTATCACCACCCAAACCGCCAAGCAGGTTATCGTGCAGAAAGTGCGCGAAGCCGAGCGTGCGATGGTGGTCGACGCTTTCCGTGAACACGAAGGTGAGATCGTCACCGGCGTGGTGAAGAAAGTGAACCGTGACAGCATCGCGCTGGATCTGGGCAACAACGCCGAAGCGGTGATTGGTCGTGAAGACATGCTGCCGCGCGAAAACTTCCGTCCGGGCGACCGCATTCGCGGCGTACTGTACGCCGTGCGTCCTGAAGCTCGCGGCGCGCAGCTGTTCGTCAGCCGTTCCAGTTCGGAAATGCTGAAAGAACTGTTCCGCATCGAAGTGCCGGAAATCGGCGAAGAAGTGATTGAAATTAAAGCGGCAGCCCGCGATCCTGGCTCCCGCGCGAAAATTGCAGTGAAAACCAACGACAAGCGCATCGACCCGGTCGGCGCCTGCGTAGGTATGCGCGGTGCGCGCGTTCAGGCCGTGTCGAGCGAGCTCGGCGGCGAACGCATCGACATCATCCTGTGGGATGATAACCCAGCGCAATTCGTCATCAACGCCATGGCGCCGGCCGACGTCGCGTCGATCGTGGTAGACGAAGATAACTGCACCATGGATATCGCCGTTGAAGCCAGCAACCTGGCGCAGGCGATCGGCCGTAACGGCCAAAACGTGCGTTTGGCTTCCCAGCTGCTGAAACAACACCGCGGCGACGATCGTTGGGAACTGAACGTGATGACGGCGGACGACCTGCAGGCCAAGCACCAGGCCGAGGCTCATGCCGCTATTGATACCTTCACCAAGTATCTTGATATCGACGAAGATTTCGCCACCGTACTGGTTGAAGAAGGCTTCTCCACGCTGGAAGAGCTGGCCTACGTGCCGATCAAAGAGCTGTTGGAAATCGACGGTCTGGATGAAGATACGGTTGAAGCATTGCGCGAACGCGCCAAAGCTGCATTGACCACGCTGGCCCTGGCACAAGAAGAAAGCCTGGGCGACAACAAACCGGCCGACGATTTGCTCAACCTGCCGGGTCTTGAGCGCAGCATGGCCTTTAAACTGGCCGCGCGTGGGGTTTGTACGCTGGAAGATCTTGCCGAGCAGGGTGTTGACGATCTGGCTGATATTGAAGGGCTTAGCGACGAGCAAGCCGGTGAGCTGATCATGGCTGCACGCAATATCTGTTGGTTTGGCGACAACGCGTAATAACTGTAGCAGGAAGGAACAGCATGACGACAGATGTAACCGTAAAATCGCTGGCAGCAGAGATTCAGACTCCGGTTGATCGCCTGGTACAGCAGTTTGCTGATGCAGGGATCAACAAGTCCGAGTCGGACTCTGTTACCCAGCAAGAAAAAGAAACATTGCTGGCGCACCTGAACCGTGAACACGGCAGCGCGCCGGGTAAACTCACTTTGCAGCGCAAAACGCGCAGCACCTTGAATATCCCGAGCACCGGCGGTAAAAGTAAATCGGTGCAAATTGAGGTCCGCAAGAAACGCACTTATGTAAATCGCGATACGCAGGAAGCCCAGTTGGCTGAAGCGGCAGAGCAGGCACAGCGTGAAGCGGAAGAGCAGGCACGGCGCGAAGCGGAAGAGCTCGCAAAACGCGAAGCGGAAGCGAAGCGCGCTGCCGAAGAGCAAGCCAAACGTGAGGCCGCGGAGATTGCTAAGCGTAATTCAGCGGAAAAAGAAAAAGTGACCAATCAACATACCGACGAAATGACCAAGCCAGCTCAGGCGGAAAAAGCACGCCGTGAAGCCGAAGCCGCTGAACTGAAACGCAAAGCGGAAGAGGAAGTGCGCCGCAAGGTTGAAGAGGAAGCCAAGCGCGTGGCGGAAGAAGCCCGTCGCATGGCCGAAGAGAACGGCGAGAAGTGGGCCCAGGCAGACGCGGCAAGCGCCGCGGTTGAAAGCGCCGACTATCACGTGACCACCTCTCAGCACGCCCGTGCCGCAGAAGACGAGAACGACGCCAAAGTTGAAGGCGATCGTCGCAGCCGCACCCGCGGCGGCAAAGCCACCAAGCAGAAGAAAGGCAACAAGCTGTCCGAGTCCAAAGCGGACCGCGAAGAAGCGCGTGCCGTTACCCGTGGCGGTAAAGGCAAACGCAAGCCTAGCGCTCTGCAGCAGGGCTTCAACAAGCCGGCGCAGGTGGTTAACCGTGACGTGGTGATCGGCGAAACCATCACCGTGGCCGAGCTGGCCAACAAGATGGCGGTAAAAGGTTCTCAGGTCATCAAAGTGATGATGAAGCTGGGCGCCATGGCCACCATCAACCAGGTTATCGACCAGGAAACCGCACAGCTGGTTGCCGAAGAGATGGGCCACAAAGTTATCCTGCGTCGTGAAAACGAGCTGGAAGAAGCGCTGATGAGCGACCGTGATACGGGCGCTGCGGCCGAGCCGCGCGCGCCGGTCGTGACCATCATGGGCCACGTTGACCACGGTAAAACCTCTCTGCTGGACTACATCCGCTCCACCAAAGTGGCGGCGGGCGAAGCCGGCGGCATTACCCAGCACATCGGTGCCTACCACGTAGAAACCGAGAACGGCATGATCACCTTCCTGGATACCCCGGGCCACGCCGCGTTTACCTCGATGCGTGCTCGTGGTGCTCAGGCGACTGACATCGTGGTTCTGGTGGTGGCGGCCGACGACGGCGTGATGCCACAGACCATCGAAGCTATCCAGCACGCGAAAGCGGCGCAGGTGCCGTTGGTGGTTGCGGTGAACAAAATCGACAAGCCGGAAGCCGATCCGGACCGCGTTAAGCAGGAACTGTCTCAGTACGGCGTTATGCCGGAAGAGTGGGGCGGCGAAGCGCAGTTCGTCCACGTGTCCGCGAAAGCCGGTACCGGTATCGACGAGCTGCTGCAGGCTATCCTGCTGCAGGCCGAAGTGCTGGAGCTGAAAGCGGTTCGCAGCGGCATGGCGAGCGGCGTGGTGATCGAGTCCTTCCTGGATAAAGGCCGTGGCCCTGTGGCTACCGTGCTGGTTCAGGAAGGTACGCTGAACAAGGGCGATATCGTCCTGTGCGGCTTCGAATACGGCCGTGTGCGTGCGATGCGCGACGAGCTGGGCCGTGAAGTGACCTCCGCCGGTCCGTCTATCCCTGTGGAAATCCTGGGTCTGTCCAGCGTGCCTGCAGCGGGTGACGAAGCGACCGTGGTGCGTGACGAGAAGAAAGCGCGTGAAGTGGCGCTGTACCGTCAGGGCAAGTTCCGCGAAGTCAAACTGGCGCGTCAGCAGAAGTCCAAGCTGGAAAACATGTTCGCCAACATGACCGACGGCGAAGTGTCCGAGCTGAACATCGTACTGAAGTCCGACGTACAGGGTTCTTGCGAAGCGATCAGCGACTCGCTGCTGAAACTCTCCACCGACGAAGTGAAGGTGAAGATTGTCGGCTCCGGCGTAGGTGGTATCACCGAAACCGACGCGACGCTGGCTGCGGCTTCCAACGCCATCATCCTGGGCTTCAACGTGCGTGCCGACGCTTCTGCGCGCCGCGTAATCGAAGCGGAAAGCCTGGATCTGCGTTACTACTCCGTGATCTATAACCTGATCGACGAAGTGAAGCAGGCGATGAGCGGTATGCTGGCGCCGGAATACAAGCAGCAGATCATCGGCCTGGCCGAAGTGCGCGACGTGTTCAAATCGCCTAAGTTCGGCGCTATCGCCGGCTGTATGGTTACCGAAGGGACCATCAAGCGTCACAACCCAATCCGCGTACTGCGCGACAACGTGGTTATCTATGAAGGCGAGCTGGAATCCCTGCGCCGCTTCAAAGATGACGTTAACGAAGTCCGTAACGGCATGGAATGTGGTATCGGCGTTAAGAACTATAACGACGTGCGCGTCGGCGACATGATCGAAGTGTTCGAAATCATTGAGATCCAACGCACCATCGCTTAACGATTGCACATCTGCTTATATCTGTTTACGGGGGGCCTTTGTGCCCCCCGATTTGTCTGGAGAATCCAAAATGGCAAAAGAATTCAGCCGCGGTCAACGCGTGGCGCAAGAGATGCAGAAAGAGATTGCGATCATTCTGCAGCGTGAAGTGAAAGATCCGCGCGTCGGCATGGCGACCGTTTCCGGCGTGGAAGTGTCCCGCGACCTGGCGTATGCCAAGGTTTACGTCACCTTCCTGAACGTGCTGACCGAGAACCACGATCCGGATCTGGTCACCAACGGCATTAAAGCGTTGCAGGACGCTTCCGGCTACATCCGCACCCTGCTGGGCAAAGCGATGCGCCTGCGCGTGGTGCCGGAGCTGACCTTCGCCTACGACAACTCCCTGGTGGAAGGCATGCGCATGTCCAACCTGGTGACCAACGTGGTGAAGAACGACGCCGAGCGCCGTTCCGCCTCAGGCGATGACAAGGAGGATTAATGAGTCGCCCTCGTCGCCGCGGCCGTGATATCCACGGCGTGCTGTTGCTGGACAAGCCGCAGGGCTTGTCATCCAACGATGCGCTGCAAAAAGTAAAACGCCTGTACAACGCCAACCGAGCGGGCCACACCGGCGCGCTCGATCCGTTGGCGACCGGCATGCTGCCTATCTGCCTGGGCGAAGCGACCAAGTTTTCGCAATACCTGCTCGACTCCGACAAGCGTTATCGGGTGATCGCCAAGCTGGGGCAGCGCACCGATACCTCCGACGCCGACGGCCAGATCGTGCAGGAGCGCCCGGTGAATTTTACCCAGGCGCAGCTCGACGCGGCGCTGGACACCTTCCGCGGCGATATCCAGCAGGTGCCGTCGATGTATTCGGCGCTGAAATACCAAGGCAAGAAACTCTACGAGTATGCGCGCCAGGGGATTGAAGTGCCGCGCGAAGCGCGCAGCATCACGGTGTACGAGCTGCAGTTTATCCGCTGGGAAGGGGATGAGCTGGAGCTGGAGATCCACTGCTCGAAAGGCACCTATATCCGCACCATCACCGACGATCTCGGCGAGCTGCTGGGCTGCGGCGCGCACGTGATCTATCTGCGCCGCCTGCAGGTGGCGACTTATCCGATCGCGCGCATGGTGACGCTGGAACAGCTGAACGCTTTGCTGGCACAGGCGCAGGAACAAGACATCGCACCCGGCGAACTGCTCGATCCGCTGCTGATGCCGATGGACAGCCCGGTTGAGAACTATCCGGAAGTGAATTTGCTGCCGGTGGTGGCGGGCTACGTCAAGCAGGGGCAACCGGTGCAAGTGGCCGGCGCGCCGGCTTCCGGCCTGGTGCGGATCACCGAGGGTGAAGAGCGAAAATTCATCGGCGTTGGTGACATCGCCGAGGACGGTCGCGTGGCGCCGCGCCGCTTGGTGGTCGAGCATTTCGACTGACGGCGGGGCACTGCGTCGCCTTGCGATCGCACTGCGCTAAGAGTAGAATGGCGCAGCTTATGCATTGGGTTGCTGAATTAGAGATCGGCGCCTGTTTTTATTATCTATAATCTGGAGTATTACAATGTCTCTAAGTGTTGAAGCTAAAGCTCAAATCGTAGCTGATTTCGGTCGTGGTACTAACGACAGCGGTTCTACCGAAGTTCAGGTTGCCCTGCTGACTGCGCAGATCAACCATCTGCAAGGCCACTTCTCCGAGCACAAAAAAGATCACCACAGCCGTCGTGGTCTGCTGCGTATGGTTTCTCAGCGTCGTAAGCTGCTGGACTACCTGAAGCGTAAAGATGTAGCACGTTACACCAGCCTGATCGAGCGTCTGGGTCTGCGTCGCTAATCTAGCAAGTTTCAGTGGAAAGGGGCCTATTTTGGCCCCTTTCTTCTAGGAAGCATAAGCAAATCAGGTTAATGTATTACTGATGTTTCCAAACAGGTTCTTCCGTTACAGAGGTTCGCGCGGCTAATGAGAGGCTTTATCTCCCGCCTGAGATAAGGATTGTCATTAGTCGCGAGGATGTAGTGAGAAGGCAAATCGAGTCACAGGCGTGTCGAGTCGTCAATGCGATTGCGCGCCGCTAATCAAGGATATAATTTTGCTGACACCGATCATTCGCAAATTCCAGTATGGCCAGCATACCGTCACCATCGAAACCGGGATGATGGCTCGTCAGGCCACCGCCGCCGTTATGGTGAGCATGGATGACACCGCCGTCTTCGTTACCGTCGTTGGCCAGAAAAAAGCCAAGCCGGGCCAGAGCTTCTTCCCGCTGACCGTTAACTACCAAGAGCGTACCTACGCCGCCGGCCGTATCCCGGGCAGCTTCTTCCGTCGCGAAGGCCGTCCGAGCGAAGGCGAGACGCTGACTTCCCGTCTGATTGACCGCCCGATCCGCCCACTGTTCCCGGACAGCTTCCTGAACGAAGTTCAGGTGATCGCGACCGTGGTTTCCGTTAACCCGCAGGTGAACCCGGACATCGTTGCGATGATCGGTGCTTCCGCAGCCCTGAGCCTGTCCGGTATTCCGTTCAACGGCCCAATCGGCGCAGCGCGCGTGGGTTACATCAACGACCAGTACGTACTGAACCCAACGACTGACGAACTGAAAGAAAGCCGTCTGGATCTGGTGGTTGCCGGTACTGCGGGTGCGGTGCTGATGGTTGAATCCGAAGCGGACGTGCTGAGCGAAGACCAGATGCTGGGCGCCGTGGTGTTCGGCCACGACCAGCAGCAAGTGGTTATCGAAAACATCAACGCGCTGGTTGCCGAAGCCGGCAAGCCGAAGTGGGATTGGCAGGCGCCTGCGGTCAACGAAGCGCTGCACGCGCGCGTGGCTGAACTGGCCGAAGCTCGCCTGGGCGACGCTTACCACATCACCGAAAAACAAGAGCGCTACGCTCAGGTTGACGCGATCAAAGACAGCGTCGTTGAAACCCTGCTGGCGCAGGACGAGACTCTGGATGCCTCTGAAATTCAAGACATCCTGGGCAACGTCGAGAAAAACGTGGTGCGTAGCCGCGTACTGCGTGGCGAGCCGCGTATCGACGGCCGTGAAAAAGACATGATCCGTGGCCTGGACGTGCGCACCGGCGTACTGCCGCGCACCCACGGTTCCGCGCTGTTCACCCGTGGCGAAACTCAGGCGCTGGTTACCGCGACCCTGGGCACCGCGCGCGACGCACAGAACCTGGACGAGCTGATGGGCGAAAAGACCGACAGCTTCCTGTTCCACTACAACTTCCCTCCGTACTCCGTGGGCGAAACCGGCATGGTCGGTTCACCTAAGCGTCGTGAAATCGGTCACGGTCGCCTGGCGAAACGCGGCGTATTGGCTATGATGCCTAAACCGGAAGATTTCCCGTACACCGTTCGCGTGGTGTCTGAAATCACCGAATCCAACGGTTCTTCTTCCATGGCTTCCGTGTGCGGCGCGTCTCTGGCGCTGATGGACGCCGGCGTGCCAATCAAGGCTGCCGTTGCGGGTATCGCGATGGGCCTGGTGAAAGAAGCCGATAACTTTGTGGTTCTGTCCGACATTCTGGGTGACGAAGATCACCTGGGCGACATGGACTTCAAAGTGGCCGGTAGCCGCGACGGTATCACCGCGCTGCAGATGGACATCAAAATCGAAGGTATCACCCGCGAAATCATGCAGGTGGCTCTGAACCAGGCCAAGGGCGCGCGTCTGCACATCCTGGGCGTGATGGAACAGGCTATCAGCACCCCGCGCGGCGATATCTCCGAATTCGCACCGCGTATTCATACTATCCGCATCAACCCGGATAAAATCAAAGACGTGATCGGTAAGGGCGGTTCCGTTATCCGCGCACTGACCGAAGAGACTGGCACTACCATCGAAATCGAAGATGATGGTACAGTTAAAATCGCTGCGACCGACGGTGAGAAAGCGAAATTCGCTATCCGTCGTATCGAAGAGATCACGGCAGAGATCGAAGTGGGCCGTATCTATCAGGGTAAAGTGACCCGTATCGTTGATTTCGGCGCGTTCGTCGCTATCGGCGGTGGTAAAGAAGGTCTGGTACACATTTCTCAGATCGCCGACAAGCGCGTCGAGAAAGTGACCGACTATCTGCAGATGGGTCAGGAAGTGCCGGTTAAGGTACTGGAAGTTGACCGTCAGGGCCGCGTGCGTCTGAGCATCAAAGAAGCGATGGCGCCGGAAGCGGGTTCACCTGCGCCTGAAGCAGAATAACTGTATAGATAGTTTTACAGCTCCCCACCATGGGGTTGGGAGCTGTTCGTATCGCGCGGGTAGGATGCCCGCGTTTTAGCAAACGGAGGACAGGACGTTCATCCAATGTTTGTCTTCGGGAGTGGGAAATGAAGCCTTTCTTGCGCTGGTGTTACGTTGCGACAGCACTCATGCTGGCAGGATGCAGCAACCATGATTGGCGTAAAGACGAAGTTTTGGCAATCCCGTTGCAGCCAACGTTGCAGCAGGAAGTGATCCTGGCGCGCATGGAACAAATTCTTGCCAGCCGGGCACTGACGGACGACGAACGCGCACAGCTTTTATATGAGCGCGGTGTGCTGTATGATAGCCTCGGGTTACGTGCATTAGCGCGCAACGATTTCTCGCAGGCGCTGGCGATACGTCCCGACATGCCGGAAGTTTTCAACTACCTGGGCATTTACTTAACGCAGGCAGGCAATTTTGATGCTGCCTATGAAGCGTTTGATTCTGTACTAGAGCTTGATCCAACTTACAATTACGCGCGTTTAAACCGGGGCATCGCACTGTATTATGGCGGCCGCTTCCCGTTGGCGCAGGATGATCTGCAGGCGTTTTATCAAGACGACCCAAACGATCCCTTCCGTTCATTATGGCTGTATCTGGTGGAGCGAGAAATCGATCCCAAGAAGGCCGAGGTAGCGCTTCAGCAGCGCTATGACAAAGCGGACAGAGGGCAATGGGGATGGAATATTGTCGAATTCTACCTGGGCAAGATCAGCGAAAAAACGCTGATGGAACGCCTCAAGGCAGATGCAACGGATAACACTTCGCTCGCTGAGCATCTCAGTGAAACTGACTTCTATTTGGGTAAACACTACCTGAGTCTGGGGGACAAGGACACCGCTTCGGCGCTGTTCAAACTGACGGTGTCTAACAACGTTCACAACTTCGTTGAGCACCGCTATGCATTGTTGGAATTGGCGCTTTTGGGCCAAGAGCAAGACGACCTATCGGAATCGGACCAGCAATAGCTGACGAACACCTATCAGCCTGATGGACATTGGTTTTTAACCAAAGTTATCGCCTTCACGGGCGAGGGCTTTTTTGTTCGTTTTATAATCTAATTTGAGCCGGTTCACACTTTTCAATGAAAATGACTGAAAATTTTCTCGACGAGTTATGTAGACTGGCTGCCATTATTAATGAGGCACGTGTACATGACGACTGAGTTTGAAACCTCTTTTGCTGATCTGGGGCTGTCTGCTCCAATCATTTCCGCCCTGAACGATCTGGGCTATGAAAAACCATCTCCGATCCAGGCTGAGTGTATTCCTCACCTGTTGAACGGCCGCGACGTGCTGGGCATGGCACAGACCGGTAGTGGTAAAACTGCAGCGTTCTCGCTGCCGCTGCTGCACAACCTGCAGGCAGACCTGAAAGCACCTCAGATCCTGGTGCTGGCACCGACCCGCGAACTGGCGGTTCAGGTTGCTGAAGCGATGACCGATTTCTCCAAACACATGAACGGCGTCAACGTGGTAGCCCTGTACGGCGGCCAGCGTTACGACGTGCAGCTGCGCGCTCTGCGCCAGGGCCCGCAAATCGTTGTGGGTACCCCAGGCCGCCTGCTGGACCACCTGAAGCGCGGCACCCTGAACCTCTCTAACCTGAGCGGTCTGGTGCTGGATGAAGCCGACGAAATGCTGCGCATGGGCTTTATCGAAGACGTAGAAACCATCATGGCTGAGATCCCGGCTGAACATCAGACCGCGCTGTTCTCCGCCACCATGCCGGAAGCGATCCGTCGCATCACCCGCCGCTTCATGAAAGAGCCGCAGGAAGTGCGCATCCAGTCCAGCGTGACCACCCGTCCGGACATCAGCCAGAGCTACTGGTCGGTCTACGGCATGCGTAAAAACGAAGCGCTGGTGCGTTTCCTGGAAGCTGAAGACTTTGATGCGGCGATCATCTTCGTGCGCACCAAGAACGCGACCCTGGAAGTGGCCGAAGCGCTGGAGCGCAGCGGTTACAGCAGCGCCGCGCTGAACGGCGACATGAACCAGGCGCTGCGTGAGCAGACCCTGGAGCGCCTGAAAGACGGTCGTCTGGATATCCTGATCGCGACCGACGTTGCGGCCCGTGGCCTGGACGTTGAGCGCATCAGCCTGGTTGTCAACTATGACATCCCGATGGACTCCGAGTCTTACGTTCACCGTATCGGCCGTACCGGTCGTGCGGGCCGCGCCGGCCGCGCGCTGCTGTTCGTGGAAAACCGCGAACGCCGCCTGCTGCGCAACATTGAACGCACCATGAAGCTGACCATCCCGGAAGTGGAACTGCCGAACGCAGAACTGCTGGGCGAGCGTCGTCTGGCCAAGTTCGCCGCAAAAGTTCAGCAGCAGCTGGAAAGCAGCGATCTGGATCTGTACCGCGCACTGCTGACCAAACTGCAGCCGGAAGAAGAGCTGGATATGGAAACCCTGGCCGCAGCGCTGCTGAAAATGGCACAGGGCGAACGTCCGCTGATCCTGCCGCCGGATCCGGTCTTCAAGCCGCGTCAGCGTCGCGAGTTCAACGACCGTGACGATCGTCGCGGTGATCGTGGCGACCGTCGCGACAGCCGCGATAGCCGTGACGGCGACCGTCCGCGTCGCGAACGTCGTGACGTTGGCGAAATGCAGCTGTACCGCATCGAAGTGGGCCGTGACGATGGCGTAGAAGTCCGTCACATCGTTGGCGCTATCGCTAACGAAGGCGACATCAGCAGCCGTTACATCGGTAACATCAAGCTGTTCGCTTCCCACTCCACCATCGAGCTGCCAAAAGGCATGCCGGGCGAGATCCTGAATCACTTCACTCGCACCCGCATCCTGAACAAGCCGATGAACATGCAGCTGCTGGGCGATGCACAGCCGTTCGAACGTCGCGAGCGTCGTGACGGTGGCAACGGCGGCGAGCGTCGTGGCAACGGCAACGGTCGTCCGTTCAACGGCGAACGTCGCGAAGGCGGCCCACGTCGTTCCTTCGGCGAACGTCGTGAAGGCGGTAACGGCGGCGAGCGTCGTGGCGGTAACTTCAACCGTGACGGTAAGCCAGCGCCACGCCGTGATGACGCAGCACCTGCCGCACCACGTCGTCGTTTCGGCGACGCGTAATCGCTGATTCACCGTTCGCGGTGAAGCGCTCTGAAAAACCAGCCTGCAGGCTGGTTTTTTTATGCCTGAAAGTTGCCGTCAAACGCCCCTGAATGGCGTATCATTCATAAGGTTTTTTCTTACGGATGATATGCACGGGAGATGCCATGAGTTGGCAGCAGTTCAAATCTCAATACCTGGTGCGCTTTTGGGCGCCGCTGCCGGCGGTGATCGCCGCCGGGATCCTTTCTACCTACTACTTCGGCATGACCGGCACCTTCTGGGCGGTGACCGGCGAATTCACTCGCTGGGGCGGCCATGTGCTGCAGTGGTTCGGCCTGCACCCTGAGCAGTGGGGCTATTTCAAGGTTATCGGCCTGCAGGGCACGCCGCTGGAGCGCATCGACGGGCGCATGATCATCGGTATGTTCGCCGGCTGCATCGCCGCCGCGCTGTGGGCTAACAACATCAAGCTGCGCCAGCCGCAGCACCGCATTCGCATCGTGCAGGCGCTGCTGGGCGGCATTATCGCCGGTTTCGGTGCGCGCCTGGCAATGGGTTGCAACCTGGCGGCGTTCTTCACCGGCATTCCGCAGTTTTCGCTGCACGCCTGGTTTTTCGCGCTGGCGACCGCCGCCGGCTCCTACTTCGGCGCCAAATTCACGCTGCTGCCGATGTTCCGTATCCCGGTCAAATTGCAAAAGGTGAAGGCCGCCGCGCCGCTGACGCAGAAACCTGAGCAGGCGCGCCGCCGCTTCCGGCTGGGCATGGCGGTCTTCGGCCTGGCGGTGGCCTGGTCGCTGTGGACGCTGTTCGATGCGCCGAAGCTCGGTATCGCCATGCTGTTCGGCATCGGCTTCGGTCTGCTGATCGAACGCGCGCAGATCTGCTTCACCTCGGCGTTCCGCGATCTGTGGATCACCGGCCGCACCCACATGGCGAAAGCCATCATCATCGGCATGGCGGTGAGCGCCATCGGCATCTTCAGCTACGTGCAGCTCGGCGTGGCGCCGAAAATCATGTGGGCCGGCCCGAATGCGGTGCTGGGCGGCTTGCTGTTCGGCTTCGGCATCGTGCTGGCCGGCGGTTGCGAGACCGGCTGGATGTACCGCGCGGTGGAAGGGCAGGTGCACTACTGGTGGGTGGGGCTGGGCAACATCATCGGCGCCACGCTGCTGGCCTATTACTGGGACGATCTGGCGCCGGCGCTGGCGACCGACTACGACAAGATCAACCTGCTCGATACCTTCGGCCCGATCGGCGGCCTGCTGGTGACCTATCTGCTGCTGGCGCTGGCCTTCGCTGCCATGCTGTGGTGGGAGAAACGCTTTTTCCGCGCCCGGCCTGAGGCGCAGGTGGTGAATTTGAGGAGCCTGCCATGAAAGAGACGACGATAGTGCCGGACTACCGGCTGGACATGCTGGGTGAGCCTTGCCCGTACCCGGCGGTGGCGACGCTGGAGGCGATGCCGCAGCTGAAGCCAGGGGAAATTCTGGAGGTGATCAGCGATTGCCCGCAGTCGATCAACAACATCCCGCTCGATGCGCGCAACCACGGCTACAAGGTGCTGGATATCCAGCAGGACGGGCCGACCATCCGCTATCTGATCCAGCGTTAACGCCGAGGCGGTGGGGTTCCCCACCGCCTTTTCGCGTTTTATCCCTTCACGACGTCGCCTTTCACTCCGGCAACAATCTCGAACGAACGCAGCCGCGCCTGATGATCGAAGATCTGGCCGTTGACCATGATCTCGTCGGCATCGGTTTCACGCAGCAGCGTTTGCAGCCCATGGCGCACGGTTTTTTCATCGCCGACGATCGACATCCGCAGCGCCTGCTCGACGCCGTATTGCTCACCGGCGGTCCACAGCGCGTGGATGTTATCCACCGGCGGCGGCAGCGGGCCGGGCGATCCGCGGCGCAGGTTGATGAACTGTTGCTGCATCGAGCTGAACAGGAAGCGCGCATCGCTATCGCTGTCGGCGGCGATCACGTTGACGCACACCATGGCGTGCGGCTGCACCAGCTGTTTGGACGGTTTGAAGTTCTCGCGGTACAGCTGCAGCGCCTGGAACAGCATATCCGGGGCGAAGTGCGAGGCGAAGGCGAACGGCAGGCCAAGCTGCGCCGCCAGCTGCGCGCTGTAGAGGCTGGAGCCGAGCAGCCAGAGCGGCACGTGCAGCCCCTGGCCCGGCACCGCCTGCACCGGCTGGCCGGGCTGCGCATCGCAGAAATAGTTTTGCAGCTCCTGCACGTCGCGCGGGAAGGTATCCACATCGCCGGACAGGTGGCGGCGCAGCGCCATCATGGTGCGCTGATCGGTGCCGGGCGCGCGGCCCAGCCCCAGATCGATGCGGCCGGGGTAGAGCGACTCCAGCGTGCCGAACTGCTCGGCGATCACCAGCGGCGCATGGTTCGGCAGCATCACGCCTCCGGAGCCGAGGCGAATGCTCTGGGTGCCGGCGGCCAGATAGCCCAGCAGCACCGAGGTGGCGGCGCTGCCGATGCCGGTCATGTTGTGGTGCTCGGCCAGCCAGTAGCGCCGGTAACCCCAGCGTTCGGCGTGCTGTGCCAGATCCAGCGAACAGTGGAAAGCGTCGCGCGCTTTGGCCCCTTGCGGGATTGGCGATAAATCCAGTACCGACAGCGGTACGGCAGTGTTTTCAGTCATGACATCGTCCATCAGAGAGTGGATCGCTTAAAGGGCGATTGCAGGAGTCTGCATACCAAAAAGCCGAAAATGATGCTTTTTAGTGTTAAAAGCATAATCCAATTTATAGTTATAAAAGAGGAGATATGTGCTTGTGATATCCTCATGAGAGCAATGGTGTTTTTTGGAGCAATTTGAGATATGGAAATGATGATCCCCGCCCGCCGCTTACCGTTCCGGGAGCCGATATAATGAAAAAAAAGACGCTGTTTACCCTGTTGCTGATGATGGTGGCGATCGCATTGGCGATCCTGTTCCGCGCGCATAATCAGGATCTGTTACTGCAGGGTGAAGTGGACGCCCCCGAAGTGATCGTCGCTTCCAAAGCGAAAGGCCGGGTGGTTGAACGCCTGATCGAACGCGGCGACGACGTGAAAAGCGGCCAGCTGATTATTCAGCTCGACAGCCCCGAACTGATGGCGCAGCTGCGTTCCGCGCAGGCGACGCGCGACGAAGCCAAGGCGCAGCTCGATCAGTCGCTGCACGGCACCCGTGAAGAGAGCATCCGCAACCTGCGCGCTAATCTGGCGCAGGCCGAGGCGCAGTACCGCAACGCGCAAAACGACTACAACCGCAACCTGAGCGTGTCCGGCAAGGGCTATATCTCGAAGTCCGAGCTGGACGCTTCGCGCCGGTCGCGCGATACCGCCTTCCAGCAGGTGCAGGCGGCCAAGGCCAACCTGGACGAAGGTATCAACGGCGACCGCGTCGAGCTGCGGCAACAATACGCGGCGGCGCTGCGGGCGGCGGAAGAGAACCTGCTGCAGATCCAGGCGCAGAGCGACGATCTGCAGGTGAAAGCGCCGGTAGACGGCGAAGTGGGGCCGATCCCGGCCGAAGTGGGCGAATTGCTGAACGCCGGCAGCCCGCTGGTGACGCTGATCCGGGTGCCGGACGCCTACTTCGTGTTTAACCTGCGCGAAGACATCCTGGCCCACGTGCGCAAAGGCGACAAGGTCAAGCTGCGGGTGCCGGCGCTGAAGGACAAAATGATCGACACCGAGGTGCGCTACATCGCGCCGCTGGGGGATTACGCCACCAAACGCGCCACCCGCGCCACCGGCGACTTCGACCTGAAAACCTTCGAAGTGCGCCTGTATCCGTCACAGCCGGTGGACGGCCTGCGTCCGGGGATGAGCACCTTATGGCAATGGAAAGAGTAAGGGCCGGCTGGCGCTGCTTCAGTCACGCGTTCGACAAAGAGTGTCGCGTCGCCTTTTGCAGCCCGGTGGTGCACTGGCTGAGCTGGATCTTTCCGCTGATCCTGTTTGGGCTGATCAGCAGCAACTTCTCCGAAGGCACGCTGCTCGATCTGCCGGTCTCGGTAGTGGACAGCGATCACAGCCCGCTGTCCAAGTCGCTGACGCGGCGGTTGGACGCCGGGTCGCACGCCCACGTCGAGGCCTACGGCGGCGGGCTGCCGGAGTCGCTGAACCGCCTGCGCAGCGCGCAAGATTACGCGTTGCTGTACATCCCGCCGGACTTTGAGGCCAACGCGCTGTCGGGCAAGCAGCCGAGCGTGGTGATGTATTACAACGCGCTGTTCTACGGCGCCGGGCTGTACTCCACCCAGGACTTCGGCGGCCTGATGAACGAAATCAACGCCAGCACCCGCAGCATCATCGCCACCGAGATGGGCAAATCGCTGCCGCCGCTGGCGGACGTAACGCTCTCTTACGGCAGCCTGTTCAACGCCAGCGGCAGCTATATCTATTATCAGCAGTTTGCCGCCACCATTCACCTGCTGCAGCTGTTTGTGGTGACCTGCATGATCTACGTGCTGGCGCGCAGCAAATCGCTGCTGCAGGCCAAGCCGTTCAGCCTGGCGCTGCTCGGCAAGCTGGCGCCTTACACGCTGTGTTTCACCACCCTGCTGATGGTGGAGATCGCGGCGCTGGTGGGCATCTTTGACGCCCGCGTCAGCGGCAACCCGCTGTTTATGCTGATGATCGGCCTGTTTTACGTGATGGCGGCGCAGAGCATCGGCCTGCTGCTGTACACCTTTACCGGCAGCACCATCACCGCCTACAGCCTGATCGGTATTTTGGTCAGTATCGCGATGACCTTCTCCGGCATGGCGGTGCCTGAGCTGTCGATGCCGCTGCCGGCGCGCATCATTTCCAACATCGAACCGCTGACCCACGCGCTGTACGCGATGTTCGACGTGTTCCTGCGGCAGGTGCACGCCAGCGCCATCTTCAGCGTGTGTGCGCTGCTGGCGGTCTACCCGCTGGTGGCCGCGCTGCTGGTGCGCAATCGCCTGCCGGCGCGGCTGGAAAAAGAGGGGAACGCCGGATGAAGCTCTATTGGCAAACCTTCGTTAAGGTGCTGCTCGGCATGCTGGAGCGGCCGGTATGGCTGATGCTGATCCTGTCGCTGTGCATCATGAGCATGGTGTACGCCAACCGCACGGTGTGGGATCTGCCGGTGGGGGTGGTCGATCAGGATCACAGCACCGCCAGCCGGAAGCTGATCCGCCAGCTGGATGCCACCTCCAAGATCGCGATCGAAACCTACGACAGCCTGGAACAGGCGCAGCGCGATCTCGGCTGGCGCAAGCTGTTTGCGGTGATCATCATGCCGGTGGATCTGGAGAAGAAGATCCTCAGCGGGCAGAACATCGTGGTGCCGGTGTACGGCGATGCCACCAACCGCCTGGCCAACGGCCAGATCCAACAGGACGTGGTGGCGGCCTACCAGCAGCTGCTGACGGAGTACAACAACGGGCTGCTGCTGCGCAGCGGCTTCAGCGAACGGCAGGCGCAGATACTGCTGACGCCGATACTGGGGCAAACGCTGGACGTGTTTAACCCCGGCATCAGCTTCGCGGCGATCATCTTCCCGGGCCTGCTGGTGATGCTGCTGCAGCACTCGCTGCTGATCGCCTGTATCCGCGTCAACATCGCCATGAAGAGCATGCCCGGCGGCAAGGCGCCGCTGGCGGCGCACCTCGGTGGGCTGACGGCGCTGCTGCCGATCTGGCTGTTCCTGTCTATCGTGCTGTTCGTGCTGTGGCCGTGGGTATTGGGCTACAGGCAGACGGCGAACATCGCCGAACTGCTGCTGCTGACCTTCCCGTTCCTGCTGGCGGTACTGGGGCTGGGCAAGCTGGTGACCGAGTGCCTGCGCAGCGTCGAGATGATCTACCTGACGCTGGCGTTCATCACCACGCCGATCTTCTACCTGTCCGGCACCATCTGGCCGCTGCAGTCGATGCCGGCCTGGGTGCGCGCCATCTCGTACAGCATTCCCTCCACCTGGGGCACCAAGGCGATCGCCGGCGTCAACCAGATGGGGCTGTCGCTGAACGAAGTGTGGGGAGACGTCGTCATGATGTTGGTGCTCGGCGTGGTCTACACCCTGTTGGGCTTTGGCGTCGGCTTCTTGCGCAACAGCGTGGCGCTGCGCGGGATGTTCAGGAAGCGGCGGGCGTAACTAACGCCGCCGCGTTCAGCCTTGCGCGGCGGCGACTGACATCGTGCCAACCAGAGTGGCGATCTGCGCGATCTCCTGTGGCGACAGCGCGTTTTCTCCCAGCCTTCGCAATAGCGCCTCGCGCGCGACGGCGAAGGACAACGCCTGGCCGAGAACAGCGTGCGCGCGCAGGATATTCTCTTTCAGGTCAGGTTGGTCGCTGCGGATCGCCGTGACCAGCTCGCTCACGGTGTGATGCAGCGGTGAGAATAAACAGGTATGCAGGGCATCGAAATCGGCACTGGGCTGGAGCTGTTCTCGCGCCAACAACAGGCTGCTTGCCGCAGAGGTTTCCGAGCCCAGCAAGGCGGTGACGAAATCTTGCATCAATGTCCGTAATGCTTCCGCCGGCGTTTGCCCGGCGAGCAGGCGGCGCGGCAAGGCTAAATGGGCGACAATGCTACCGGCTACATGTTCCAGCACTGCCAGATAGACGCCCTCCTTGCCGCCAAAATGATAGGGAATGGCGGACTGATTCACCCCCGCCGCTTCGGCCAGTTGGCGGGTGCGCACGCCTTCGAGTCCATGTTTGCTGAACAGGCTCAAGCCTGCCCGGATAAGACGTTCCTGGGTTTCGCGGGTACGCTCATTGAGCCTGTCCTGATTCTGCATTGAAACATTGTCTCCTGATTATCGATGTGAGCCGCCTGCGAACATCAGCCGGGTTGAGTTCTCATTCAGTGCCACGCCGCCTGTTTCACCGACCAATACCGTACCGCCGATGTTGGCCATATGCCTACCGAAAGCACAGTTGGGTTCGAAAGCGAAGCACATGCCTGCTTGCAGCGGCAGTTCACGCCCCACGGTAGGCAAACGCCTGAGCTGCGCATAGCGGGCGGCTTCGGGGAGAGACTCGATGCCGGGCGCGGTGCCGAAACCGACCGGGCCATAGGGATTAAGGCTATGGATCAGCGGATGCACGTGCCAGCCGCCGGCGGCCAGCAACGGTTGCTCCATGGCGTCGACTACATCGCCGAAGGTGTTACCCGTTCGTAGCGCGCCCAATCCCGCCTCATAACTCGCTCTGGCGATCGCCGCAGCGTGCAGAATATCGGGGTGTACCTCGCCGATGGCGATAGCGGCCTGATGCTGGGTTTCCATCATACCGTATAGGGCGAAGATCTCCGACAGCACCAAATCGCCTTCTTGCAGAACCCGTGGCGCCTGGGCGCGATATTGCCAGGCAGGTGGCCCCCAACCGACGTATTCGGGGCCGGATCCCAACAGCAGCTCTGCTGTATAACCGCCCATTGAGAAGCAGGTTGCCGTCACCGCTGCCACCAGATCGGCTTCGGAAACGCCGGGTCTGGCGGTGGCACGCAATGTTTCGCTCATGGTTTCGCCGATGTGTGCGGCATAGCGCACCAGCCGCAATTCCTCCTCGCTTTTTACCGAGGCGCGCCGGAAGAATTCGCGGTAGACCGGTATCCAATTGGCCGTTGGGAGCGCCTCCGTCAACCCCTGCAGCGTGCGAGCGGGCATGGCGCCGTCGAAGTAGAAGGGGGGATAGGGTTCCAGCCCGATGATGCCGATGCGGGTTCCCGCTAAACGGCGCTCGGCCAGCCAGGCGCCGACATCGCGACCGGTTTTACCGACGAACAGCTGTTCCGCGCCGATCCATTGCAGATCGCCGCGCAACGAGGCCTGCAGGTGGTCGGCTACCATCATCGAAGCGAAGGTGTAGATGCGCGGCGATTCATCGCCGACGAAAACGACGATCGAACCGGGACGGTCGTTGGTGAAGTAGCAATCTGGTGCGAAACCGGCTGGGGCGGCGGCTTCTCGGTCGCCGTATACGATCAGGGCCGCAAGGTCTTCCGTCTGCATAATGTCCCGCGCCAGCTGCCAGCGGCGGTCGCGCTCGGCCAGAGATAACGGTTCAGGGCGTGTCAGCATCTCGTTACTCCTCATCTCATTTATGGAATGTCACCCAAAAAATTAATTCATTCAAATGAATTAATCAAGGATTCACAGTGAACAAGACAGATAACGGTGCGTAATGTGTGGGATTGAAGGCGGCCAGGTGAGCCATGTTGCAGATAAAACAGGAGAAAACGTGCAGCGTAAACCGATACCGGCGACAGAGCGCCGCCGGCGCTTACCTCGCTAAGACACCAACTCCAGCCCCGCCACGCGGCGCCAGTAGCCGTTGCAGTCGGCATGGTCGGTCAAGGCCAGCGGCTGCTCGCCGCGTTCGTTGGCGCGGAAGGCATCGATTTGCGCCAGCGTCTCGGCGCCCTGCGGCGACAGCCGCACGATGTCCACCAGCCCCTGCATGCTCGGCAGCTCGTTGCCGAGGTTGTAGCAGTAGCCGCTCATGGTCTGGATGCCGTTGAGCACGAACACCTGCTGCTGTTCCTGCGAGCGCATCATGCGGCCCTGCGGATACTTGATGCAGCAGGTTTCGCACTCGTCCTTGCCGCGGTTCTCCGAGCGGGCGGTGAAGCAGCGCGCCGAATAGGCCAGCGGCAGGTGGCCGTAGCTCAGCACCTCCACCTCGAAATCGTGGCGGAAGCCCAGCTCGTCGCACTGCGTCAGCAGGTTGGCCAGCCAATCGCGTGAAAGTTCGACCGGCATGCACCAGCGCATCATGCCCTGGCGGCGCAGCAGGCGCAGGGTATAGGCGTTGTAGCAGTTCAGCGCATGGCCGGCGACGAACGGCAGACCGCGTTCCGCCGCCATGTTCACCGCGCCTAGATCGTTGGCTTCAAACAGGAACTCGCCGTTCTCCACATAGCGTTTCAGCTCATTCAACTCGGACGGCGCCTGCAGCAGCGCCAGCGTGGAGATCACCACCTGCTTGCCGCTGCGGGCGATCTCGCGCGCCAGCGCCAGCCAATCGCCGACCTTCATCTCGCGCCGCTTGGTGCAGACGCTCTCGCCGAGGTAAATGATGTCGGCGCTGCTCTCCGCCGCCTGTTGATAGAACGCCGCGATGTCGTTTTTCGGCCAGTAGTAGAGTACCGGCCCCAGTGCGTATTTCATGTTTCCTCCGGCTACTGCCATTTGCGGTGATAGGCGCCCAGCGTGGTCTGGGTGCCCTCGGACATCGCGCCCAGCGTCTCCATCCAGGCGGCGTCGGCGCGGTAGGCGGCCGGATCGGCCTGGCAGCGGTCGATCGCCTGGCGCCAGACGCGCGCCACCTGGCTGACGTAAGCCGGGCTGCGCTGGCGGCCTTCGATCTTCACCGAGGCGATGTTGGCGGCCAGCAGCTCCGGCAGCAGCTCCAGCGTATTGAGGCTGGTGGGCTCTTCCAGCGCGTGGTAGCGCACGTCGTCCACCAGATAGCGGCCCTTGCACAGCGTCGGGTAACCGGCGTTTTCATGATCCTGATAGCGGTCGATCAGCACGTCGTTCAGGCGCGACTCCATGCCCTGCGGGGTTTGCTGCCAGCGCACGAAGCGCGCCGGTGAACAGGCGCCGACGGTGTTCGGCGACTCGCCGGTCAGGTAGGAAGAGAGATAGCAGCGCCCCTCGGCCATGATGCACAGGCTGCCGAAGGCAAACACTTCCAGCGGCACCGGGCTGGTGCGCGCCAGCTGTTTCACCTGATGCATCGACAGCACGCGCGGCAGCACCACCCGGCCCACGTCGAAGTTGCGCTGGTAGAAACGGATCGCCTCTTCGTTGGTGGCGGAGGCCTGCACCGAAACATGGCGCTCCAGCTGCGGGTAGCGCTGGGCGGCGTATTCCAGCATCGCCAAATCCGCCAGAATCAGTGCGTCGGCGCCCAGCTGGGCCGCCATATCCACCGCGCGCTGCCAGCGGGCGTAGCCGTCGGGATGGGCGAAGGTGTTGATGGCGATATGCAGCTTGCGGCCGTGGCGATGCACGTAATCGACCGCTTCCTGCAGCTTTTTCTCGGTGAAGTTGAGGCCGGCGAAGTGGCGCGCGTTGGTATCGTCTTTCAGACCGATGTAAACGGCGTCGGCACCGTTATCCACCGCGGCCTTCAGGGCCGGCAGGTTGCCGGCGGGACAAAGCAGCTCCATAGATTTATCCTGGCTTAGCCGTGCGCCCGGCCGGGCGCACGCTGTCTTTAAAGGTTGCCGACGGCGGTGTTCCGCCGGCAAACGCGAATCGGGGAGGCCATTTTAGGCAAAGGGGCGCACACAGGTTTTGATTTGAGGCAGCTTATGGCGTATTGATAAACATGGCGGTGAAATGCACTATTTGTTGATATAGACCGCTGAAGCCGCGTGCCAGTGTGGCAAAATAGCGGTAGTCCGTATTGAAAGGAGTGGATGACCGTGTTGGAACAACTACGAGCACGCCTTGTGCGCCAGGGGCCGTCGCTGCTGCGCATCCCGCTGAAATTCACGCCGTTCGCCCTGCAGCGCCAGCTGCTGCAACAGGTGCTGAGCTGGCAGTTCCGCCAGGCGTTGGCGGATGGCGATCTGGAATTTCTCGAATCGCGCTGGTTGAAGATCGAAGTTCGCGATCTGGCGCTACAATGGTTTATGACGGTAGAAAACGACAAACTGGTGGTCAGCCAGCACGCCGAGGCGGACGTCAGCTTCAGCGGCGACGCCAACGATCTGATCCTGATCGCGGCGCGCAAGCAAGATCCGGATACGCTGTTCTTTCAGCGTCGGCTGCAGATTGAAGGGGATACCGAATTGGGCCTGTATGTGAAAAATTTGATGGACGCCATCGAGCTGGAAAGCATGCCCGCGCCGCTGCGCATGGGGCTGTTGCAGTTGGCTGATTTTGTCGAAGCAGGGTTGCAGGAGGGCACGGCGTCGGCTTCCCGTGTGGCGGTATCATGCTGATCCGCGTAGAGATCCCGGTAGACGCGGCGGGCATCGATGCCTTGCTGCGCCGCGCCTTTGGCCGCGATGACGAAGCCGATCTGGTGCAGCAGCTGCGCGAAGACGGCCTGCTGACGCTGGGCGTGGTCGCCACTGACGACGAAGGCGGGGTAGTGGGTTACGCCGCGTTCAGCCCGGTGGACGTGGCCGGCGAAGACCGCCAATGGGTGGCGCTGGCGCCGCTGGCGGTAGACGAAAGCCTGCGCCGCCAGGGGCTGGCTGAAAAGCTGGTGTACGAAGGCTTGGATTCGCTGAACGAATTCAGCTACGCTGCGGTGGTGGTGCTGGGCGAGCCGGCCTACTACGGCCGCTTCGGCTTTAAACCGGCCGCCGCCTATGGCCTGCACTGCCGCTGGCCGGACACGGAAAGCGCGTTTCAGGTGTATCCGCTGGCGGAAGATGCCCTGAATGGCGTCAGCGGCGAAGTGGCTTTTTCTGCGCCGTTTAATCGCTTTTAACGATCGGCAATAGATACTCCAACGACAGCGGCGGGTGATTCACCAGCCGCTCTTTTTGTATTTTGCTCAGCTGTTTGACGCGGTATTCCAGCTTCAGCGCCGTTGAGCGATCCCCCACCTGGCAGTGAAACGCCAGCGTTAATTCCCCTTTGCCGCGCAGCGCCTTGGCGCCTTTGCCGGCCTGATGCTGCGCCAGGCGGCGCGCCACGTCGGTGGTGATGCCGGTATACAGCATGCCGCTCGGTAGACGCAGCATGTAGAGGTGCCAGAGAGTGGGGGAAGTGTCGGTCATCGTACGCCGTTTCGGTGGCCAGGGTCGGCGTATAATGGCATGTTCGCCATCACAATCCCATCCCCGGCCGCCGGTGCCTTACCGCTTTACCCCTTTTTTCCCGCCAGCTCGAAGCGCGGCGAGACGATGCCGTACAGCGTCCAGCCGAGGAAGGTGGCGATGGCGCCCCACATCATCGCTTCTTCACCGGAGCTGTAGAGCGCATAGAAGCTGTACAGCGCGCCGATACCTGCGATGATATTGGCGATGCGCGCCTTGTTGTCCGGCACCTTCGCCACTTTCTGAATAATGACCAGCGCCGCCATCGACAGGATGTAAGGGATGATGTTGGTCACCACCGCCAGGTTCACCAGCACGTTGAACTGCTTGTTCAGCGACGGGCTGATGGTCATCAGCGACAGGCCGCTCTGGATGACGACGATGGTCAGCATGCCTTTAACCGGCGCGTCGGCCTTGCTCAGCTTGGAGAAGATTTTCGGGAAGAAGCCGCTGTCGGCGGAGGATTTGAACACCTGAGCGATGGTGAACTGCCAGCCGAGCAGCGAGCCGACGCAGGACATGACCATCAACGCCATGATGATCTTGCCGACCGTTGGGTTGAACATGTGCGAGAACGCCAGCCCGAACGGGGCGGTGGAGTTGGCCAGATCCATGTTCGGCACGATGCCGGCGATCACGTTGGTCGAAACGATATAGATCACCGCCGCGCTGAGGGTGCCGCCCAGTACGGCGATCGGCACGTTGCGCTCCGGGTTTTCCACCACGTCGGTGTTGGCACAGGCGGATTCCAGCCCCAGGAACGCCCACAGGGTCATTGAGATCGAGGCGCCGATGGCTTCGAAGGTCGGCACCTGATGTGGGTTCCAGGCGGCGACGTAGGCGCTGCCGCTGAACCAGTACCAGCCGATGACCGAGATGCCCACCACCGGAATGATCACGCCCCAGACGGTGATGCCGCTGATTTTGCCGGTGATGCGCGCACCGCCGAAGTTGGCGACGGTCGCCAGCCACAGCACGCCGATGGTGGCGATACAGATCCCGAGCGGGCTGAGCGTAGCGCCAAACAGCTCGGTGCCGTAGCCGACGGCGGAAATGGCGATGGCGATGTTGGCGATCAGCAGCGAAACGCCGTAGGTGTAGTTCGCCATAAAGTTGCCTGATTTGCCGAAGGCGTATTCGGCGTAGCCGCCCATGCCGCCGGATTTACGGCTGAACATGCCGCATTTGGCGAACGCGTAGGCCAGTGCCATCGAGCCGACGGCGGTCACCAGCCAGGAAACGATCGAAATCGTGCCCACTTCGGCCAGCTTGGTCGGCAGCATAATTATGCCGGAACCCATCATATTCACGGCGGTCAGGATCGTTAATTGCACGACCCCCATTTTATTATTGGACTTACTCATGATCATTTTCTCTTTTAGGATGCGATCCGGGCGGCGAAAATAATCGCCGCCCCGTAAGGTGATTAATTTTTCATGACGTAGCCATAAGCGCGGTTCCAGCCGTCCTCATCCTGTTGGATATAAACGCCCTGCAATTCCGGCGCGAATCCTGGCAATAAGTTGATGCCTTCTTCCAATGCCAGGAAATAACGCTGCGCGGCGCCGCCCCAAATTTCACCGGGTACCACGCACAGCACGCCCGGCGGGTAAGGCAGGGCGCCTTCGGCGGCGATGCGGCCCTCGGCTTTAGCCAGCGAGACCAATTCCACATTGCCGCGCACGAACTCGGTATTGGCGTCCTGCGGATTCATCACCACGCGCGGGAAATAACTTTTGCGGAACATCTCTTTTTGCAGCTCTTTAACGTCGTAGCTGACGTAAAGGTCGTGCATTTCCTGGCACAGCTGGCGGATGGTGTAGTTTTTGTAGCGTTGCTGGTGGTTTTTATAGACCGCAGGCAGCACCTCGCTGAGCAGGGAGTTCTGCTCGATGTGCTTCTCGAAGCGGGCGATCAGGGCCACCAGATGCTGCATCTTGGCGATGTCTTCCGCCGGCGTCAGCAGGAACAGGATCGAGTTGAGATCGCATTTTTCCGGCACGATGCCGTTTTCGCGCAGGTAGTTGGCCAGAATGGTCGCCGGGATGCCGAATTCGCTGTAGCTGCCGGTGGCGGTATCGATGCCCGGCGTGGTGAGCAGCAGTTTGCACGGATCGACGAAGTACTGCGATTCGGCATAGCCCTCAAAGGCGTGCCATTTCTCGCCGGGCACGAAGTTGAAGAAGCGCAGATCGTTGGCCATCGCCGCGGTGTCATAGGCCTGCCACGGTTTGCCGTCGATCTGATCCGGCACGAACGGTTTGATCATCGTGCAGGTATCCAGCAGCATTTTGCGCGCTTCGATCCCCACGCGCACGCACTCCTGCCACAGGCGCTGGCCGCTTTTGCCCTCGTGCATCTTGGCATTGACGTCCAGCGCGGCGAACAGCGGATAGAACGGGCTGGTGGAGGCATGCAGCATAAAGGCGTTGTTGAAGCGCTTGTGGTTGCAGTAGCGGTTCTGGCCCTTGATGTGCTTATCTTTTTTGTGGATCTGCGAGGTCTGCGAGAAACCGGCCTGCTGTTTGTGCACCGACTGGGTGACGATGATGCCGGGATCGTTTTCGTTCAGCTCCAGCAGCAGCGGCGAGCAGTCTTTCATCATCGGAATGAACTGCTCATAGCCTACCCAGGCGGAGTCGAACAGGATGTAATCGCACAGGTGGCCAATCTTGTCGACCACCTGGCGGGCGTTGTAGATGGTGCCGTCGTAGGTGCCGAGCTGGATGATCGCCAGGCGGAACGGGCGGGCTTCGTTGGCGCGTTCCGGCGCCACTTCGCGGATCTGTTGGCGCAGGTAGCGTTCGTCGAAGCAGTGCGCGTCGATACCGCCAATAAAGCCGAACGGGTTACGGGCGGTTTCCAGATAAACCGGCGTAGCGCCGGCCTGGATCAACGCGCCGTGGTGGTTGGATTTATGGTTGTTGCGGTCGAACAGCACCAGATCGCCGCGCGTCAGCAGGGCGTTGGTCGCCACCTTGTTCGAGGCCGAGGTGCCGTTGAGCACGAAGTAGGTCTTGTCGGCGTTGAACACCTTGGCGGCGTGTTGCTGCGCGGCGCAAGGCGCGCCTTCGTGGATCAACAGATCGCCCAGTTTGACGTCGGCGTTGCACATGTCGGAGCGGAAAAGCGTTTCGCCGTAGAAGTCGAAGAACTGGCGGCCCGCCGGGTGTTTGCGGAAGAACTCGCCGCCCTGGTGGCCGGGGCAGGCGAAGGTGGCGTTGCCCATTTCTACGTATTGCGTCAGCGTGTTGAAGAACGGTGGCAGCAGCTCGCTCTCATATTTGGCGGCGGCGGCCTCCAGCTGTTTGCCGTAGAACTGGGTATTCTTGCCGCACAGCTCAAACACGCCGTGCAGCGCCGGCAATACGGTGTTATCCAGCTCTTCTTCGCAGCACACGGCGACGAACAGCGGAATGTTCAGGCCGTGCTCTTCGATGCGCGCCAACATACCTTGCGTGACGTCGTCTACCGACAGCACGATGGCGGCGACGTCATTGAAATCGCTGTGATGCACATCGACGATGTCGCGTTCAGTTTCAAAGCAGCCGAGGGTTTGGGTGTTGGCGGCAATTTTTAATTTTTTCATTTTTCTCATTCTTCAGGCAAAGGCAGTCCGCCGGCAAATAATTCCATTTGCCGTTAACGCCTTCACGAAAATAAAGGTGTGCGAGAACCCAGCGATGCCGAAAGGCATTAACTGTGTTCGCTGTTTTATTTAGCTTGGATGCGCTTGTCCGAAATTAAGAATGAATTGCGTGTCCTTCCCGGTTAGCGAGAAAGCGATATTATCACCGGCGTGCGGAGAATAAATAAAAACGCAATGACACTCTTATCAACGGCGTAAGAGCGAGGGGGAGGGTTATCTGTAGTTGAAGAATGCGAAGCTAAAGCAGCTGCGATGAGCCATCATCATAATATGGGTTGTGCGCCTGATATGCGCCATTTTTCGGTTATTGTTTTCCATTTTCTAATCCACCTTGCTGAGTGAAAAGATGGCGCTATTTTAACGCAAGGCGGGCTAGAAATCGTGATGAAAGTCACATAAATGCCGGTGTTTATAAATAACTATTCACCTGTTATGCAGTGGGTTGCATAAACAGCGTTCAGGCGGGCTAACAGGCATGTAAACGAATTGCTAATCGGTACCGGGGCGGTGCGCTAATTTTGCATGCCGTCAGGATAGGAAAAATAAAATCGCGCGATTAACCGGTTGCATAACGATCAAATAAATCCGTCTTGTATTTTTTATGTTATAAATCCGCTTTGGGCTTAAATTAATAAAAATGCATTTATTGTGTTTTTATATTCATTTTTAGTTTTTGATGATTATCGTTATTTGTGACTCGCCTCAACAACGCAGGGTAAGATGAAGTGAGTGAACAGGGAGGCGAGTAACCTTGAATACCCCAGAACAACGGCAGCAGATTGCGGATTTCATCGGCAAACAACACGTCTTGACGCTGTGCGCCGGCGACGGTCTCGACATGTGGTGCGCCAACTGTTTTTACGTGTTCGACGCCGCGACGATGGCGCTGTGGCTGATGACCGAACCGCACACCCGCCACGGCGGGCTGATGCTGAACAACGGCCGGGTGGTCGGCACCATCGCGCCGAAGCCGAAAAGCATCGCGCTGATCCGCGGCGTGCAGTATCGCGCCGAGGCGGTGCTGCTGAGCGGCGAAGAAGCCGAGGCGGCGCGCGCGCGTTACTGCAAGCGCTTCCCGATCGCCAGGGCGATGAAGGCCGCGGTTTGGCGGCTGGATCTGCACGAGGTGAAGATGACCGACAACACCCTCGGCTTCGGCAAGAAGCTGCATTGGGCGCGGTCTATACTTTAAGTCGACGTATTGATTACAACGGGAGATTGCATGGCGCGAGCACTGTTAGTCGGCGCAACCGGGCTGGTGGGGCGCGAGTTGCTGCAGCGGTTGCAAAGCGATCCGCAGATAACGGCCATCGTGGCGCCGACGCGCACGCCGCTGCCGCCGCACGGCAAGCTGACCAACCCGGTCGGCGATGCGCTGTTCGAGCTGCTGAGTAGCCTGCAGCAGCCGGTCGATCTGGTGTTCTGCTGCCTGGGCACCACCCGCCGGGCGGCGGGCAGCGCCGATGCCTTCCGCTACGTCGATTATCAACTGGTGGTGGAGAGCGCGCTGACCGGCCGCCGCTTGGGGGCGCAGCACTGTCTGGTGGTGAGCGCGCTGGGCGCCAACGCGGATTCCACCTTCCTGTATAACCGCACCAAAGGCGAGATGGAGCAGGCGCTGCGCGAACAGCACTGGCCGCGCCTGACGCTGGTGCGGCCTTCCATGCTGGTGGGGGATCGCCCTGCGCCGCGCCTGATGGAGCGCCTCACGCTGCCGCTGTTCAGGCTGCTGCCCGGCAAATGGCGCGCCGTTTCCGCCAAAGACGTGGCGCAAACGCTGCTGCAGCAGGCGTTTACGCCGGGCGAAGGGGTCAGGGTGCTGGAGTCGGATCGGCTGCACTGCTACCGAGGTTGACGCTGAGGTGATCGAACGCCAGCTCCAGCCCGGCGGGCAGTTCGTTGTCCAGCAGCCACCGATCGAGATGATGGCTGATGTGCGTCAGCAGCGTGCGTTTGGGCTGCAGCAACCGCTGCGTCTCCTGCGCGCGGGTCAGGTCATTGTGGTTGCGCGGCGCCTGCGGCTGAGGCGGCAGGCTGCAATCGAGCACCAGCAGATCCAGCGCCACGTTTTGCAGATAGTCGGCGGTGGCCGGCGGCAGGCCGACGGTGTCGGTCAGGTAGGCCAGCGAAGCGCCCGCCGCCTGGATCAGATAGCCGTGGGTCAGTTTGGAGTGTTGCAGCGGCAGCGGGGTGATGCGCATGCCGCCCAGCTCGACGGTGGCAAAGGGCGCCAGCGGCGGCTGAAACGCCAGAATGCCCGGGTGTTTGAACAGGTCGTCGCAGCCCTGTTCATCCGGCGGGCCATATACCGGAATGGAATTTCCGCACCCCCAACGCAAAGGAAATAACCCCTGAACGTGATCCATGTGGTAATGTGTCAGTAAAAAACGTTGAATTTGCCCCGCCGAAAATTGCCGCTCCAAAGCCGGCAATCCCGCATCCAATAAGGTCGTTTCCCCCTGATAGTTAAGCATGGCGCTGCACGCTCGCCGCCGAAATGCCGGCTCGCGCCGCGCCCGTTGGCAGATCGGGCAGTCGCAGCCGAACACCGGCACCTGCTGCGCGCCGCTGGTGCCGAGAAAGGTCAGTTGCATCGCTCCCCTCCGTTAAAGATACTTCTGCGCAAAGCGGTTGATGTCGCGAAAATCCGCCAGCCGCGCCTGCAGCGTAGCGTGATCCCAGTGCCACCACTGGCTGCGTTCGATGCGTTCTATCAGCGCGTCGTCAAAGCGCATGCCGATCTTCTTGGCCGCCACGCCGGCGACGATGCTGTAGGGCTCCACGTCCTTGGTGACCACCGCCGCGCTGCCGATCACCGCGCCGTTGCCGACGCTGACTCCCGGCATCAGGATGGCGTTATGGCCGATCCACACGTCGTGGCCAACGGTGACGTGGTGCTCGCGCCGCCAGTCGAAGAACGCCGCGTCGTCTTCCCCCAGCCCGTATTCAGAGGCGCGGTAGGTAAAGTGGTGCTGCGCGATGCGCTGGTAGGTCGGGTGGTTGCCGGGATTGATGCGCGCATAGGAGGCGATGGAGACGAACTTGCCGATGGTGGCGTAAAAGATCTGGTTGTGCCCGGCGGTGTAGGAGTAGTCCCCCATGTCCACCTCTTCCAGGATCGCATCGTCGGCCAGATGCACATATTGGCCGAGCCGGGTGCGGTTAAGGGTCACGTTGTCGCCGATTTTCGGCTGGGCAAAGTCGTTCATGGCGTCGCGTCCTGAGCTTGTCGGGTAGGGGTGGGCAGCAGCGCCAGCAGCGCCGCCAGGGTGTCGTCGAGTGGGCCATCGTTGTGCAGCACCCGGCAGCCGGCGGGCAGACTCTGCTGATATTCTGCCGCCCGCGCCAGCCGCTGCTCGATCTGTTCGGCGCTTTCTCGCCCGCGATCCTGCAGGCGCCGGCGCAGGATCCCGGTGCTGACCTGCAGGCACACCGGCAGCAGCTGCGCACCATAGCGCTGCTGCGCCTGCGGCAGGTGGGCGCGCGAACCGTTGACCGCCACGTCGATCCCCTGCAGCAGCCAAAGATCCACTTCGATCCCGAACGCGTAGTGCTGCTGATGCGCCTGCCAGTCGAGCGCGAACAGCCCCTTGGCGCGGCGGCGCAGAAATTCCGGTTCGCTCAGCGCGATATGATTCTCGCAGCCGGCGTCCGCCGGCCGGGTGATGTAACGGTGCGCCACCAGCGGCGCGCGGTCGGCGTCGGCCCGCAGCGCGGCCAGCAGGCTGTCCTTGCCTGCGCCGGAAGGCCCCATCAGATAGATGAGCCGCGCCATCAGAACACCTGCCTGCCCTGGCGCCACACGTTCTGCACGTAAACGTGCTCGCCGTGCGGCCGCGCCAGCACCAGATCCGCCCGCAGCCCTTCGGCGAGGGTGCCGCGATCCTGCAGATCCAGCGCCCGCGCCGGGTTGCGGGTGATCATGCGCACCGCCTGGGGCAGGTCGTAAGCGTTGCGTTCGTCCGCCGCGAGGCGAAACGCCGCGTCCAACAGGCTGGCCGGGTAATAATCGGAAGAGAGAATATCCAGCACCCCCAGCGCCGCCAGGTGGTGTGCCGCTACGTTGCCGGAGTGGGAACCGCCGCGCACGATGTTCGGCGCGCCCATCAGCACCTGCAGGCCCTGCTGGTGCGAGGCGCGGGCGGCCGCTTCGGTGGTGGGGAACTCGGCAATGGCGCTGCCCAGCGCGCAGGACTCGGCAACGTGCGCGGCGGTGGCGTCGTCATGGCTGGCCAGCGAGATGCGGCGCGCGCGGCAGTGGGCGGCGATCGCCTCGCGGTTTGGCGCGGCCCAGCGGGCGGACAGGGCGACCTGCTCCTCCTCGTACTCGCTCATCTGCTGGTCGTTGAGGTGGTATTTGCCCTGATAGTATTCGCGGTATTTTTCGCGTGAGGCGAACTGGCGCTGGCCCGGCGAATGGTCCATCAGCGACACCAGCGACACGCCCGGCTTGTCCATCAGCTGTTCGAACAGCGGCAGCGTGCTCTCGTGCGGCAGCTCGCAGCGCAGGTGCAGCCGGTGCTCGGCGCGGTTCACCCCGGCGCGCTGGCTGTGGATCACCGCGTCGATCATCTTCTGCAGGTTTTCCAGCCGGTGGCCGCCATCGCGCACGTCGCCGATCGCCACCGCGTCCAGTACCGTGGTGATGCCGTTGGCCACCATCAGCGCGTCGTGGCTGCTCATCGCCGAATGGGCCGGCCAGTCAACGTTCGGGCGCGGGGTAAAGAACTTGTCCAGGTTGTCGGTATGCAGTTCGATCAGCCCCGGCAGCAGCCAGCCGCCGTCGCCGTCCAGCGCCTGCGGCAGCCGGCTCGGGCCGTCGGCGAAGCTGCGGATCACGCCGTCCTGCACCTCCAGCGAGCCTTGTACCACCTGGTCATCCAGCACCAGCTTAACGTTATTGACGATCATCAGAGGGCCTCCAGCGCCTGCGGCGCCTGCATGTCATAAAGCCGGTCGGCGACCTGTTGGCGGACGCCTTCATCGTGAAAAATGCCGACGATCGCCGCGCCGCGCGCCTTGGCGCGTTCGATAAGCTGCACCACCGCCGCGCTGTTGCGGCTGTCGAGCGAGGCGGTCGGTTCGTCCAGCAACAGAATGGGGTAATCGACGATAAAGCCGCGCGCGATGTTCACCCGCTGCTGCTCGCCGCCGGAGAAGGTGGACGGCGCCAGCGGCCACAGGCGCTGCGGCACGTTGAGCGCCGTGAGCAGCGCTTCGGCGCGTTCGCGGCACTCGGCGCGCTCGACGCCCTGTTCCAGCAGCGGCTGCATCACCACCTCCAGCGCGCTGATGCGCGGGATCACCCGCAGGAACTGGCTGACCCAGCCCAGCGTATGGCGGCGCACCGCCAGAATTTGGCGCGCATCGGCGCTGACCATGTCCAGCCAGTCGCCCTGGTGGTTGATCCAGATATGGCCGCTGTCCGGCAGGTAGTTGGCGTACAGCGAGCGCAGCAGGGTGGATTTGCCGCTGCCGGAGTGGCCGTGCAGCACCACGCATTCGCCGCCGTGGACCGTCAGGTTGGCGTCGTGCAGCACCGGCAGGCGGGTGCCGTACTGCTGGTGCAGCACAAAGGTTTTACTGAGATGTTCAACTCGGATTTGCATAGTCATCTGTTATCGCCTTGGGTTACGACAGCACCGAAGAAACCAGCAGCTGGGTATAAGGATGGTGCGGATCGTCCAGCACCCGGTCGGTAAGGCCGCTCTCCACCACTTCGCCCTGTTTCATCACCAGCAGGCGGTGGGCCAGCAGCCGCGCCACGCCGAGATCGTGGGTGACGATCACCGCCGCCAGCTGCATTTCCACCACCAGGTTACGCAGCAGATCGAGCAGGCGCGCCTGCACCGACACGTCCAGCCCGCCGGTCGGCTCATCCATAAACACCAGCTTGGGGTGGGTGACCAGATTGCGGGCGATCTGCAGCCGCTGCTGCATGCCGCCGGAGAAGGTGGTCGGCAGATCGTCGAGGCGCGACAGCGGGATTTCGACGTCTTCCAGCCACTGGCCGGCCTGGCGGCGAATGTCGCCATAGTGGCGCTGGCCGATGGCCATCAGCCGCTCGCCGATGTTGCCGCCGGCGGAGACCTGCGGCCGCAGCCCGTCGAGCGGGTGCTGGTGCACCACGCCCCAGTCGGTGCGCAGCAGGCGGCGGCGATCGCTCTCCGCCATGGCGTACAGGTCGTGCTCCTGGCCCGCCTGCGGGCGGTAAAGGATCTGCCCGCGCTGCGGCGCCAGCCGCGCCGAGATCGATTTCAGCAGCGTGGTTTTGCCGGAGCCGGATTCGCCGACGATGCCCAGCACTTCACCGGGGTAGATGTCGAACGACACGTCGCTGAAACCCTTGCCGGGGGCGTACAGGTGGGTGAGCCGGTTCACCGACAGCAGCGGGGTGGTGCTCAAAGGGGTGGAAGTCATCAGTGCTGCGCCTCTTGCGAAGATTGCGCCAGCTGCTGCCGGCAGTAGTCGGTGTCCGAACAGACGAACATGCGGTTGCCCCGATCGTCGAGCACCACTTCGTCCAGATAGCTGTGGCGCGAGCCGCACAGCGCGCAGGGTTCGTCCCACTGCTGCACGCTGAACGGATGGTCGTCGAAGTCCAGGCTCTCCACCTTGGTGAACGGCGGCAGGGCGTAGATGCGTTTCTCGCGCCCGGCGCCGAACAGCTGCAGCGCCGGCATCATGTGCATTTTCGGGTTGTCGAATTTCGGGATCGGCGACGGATCCATCACGTAGCGATCGTTGACCTTCACCGGGTAGGCGTAGGTGGTGGCGATATGGCCGTAGCGCGCGATGTCTTCATACAGCTTCACCTGCATCACGCCGTACTCCTCCAGTGCGTGCATCTTGCGGGTCTCGGTTTCGCGCGGTTCGATAAAGCGCAGCGGCTCCGGGATCGGCACCTGATAGATCAGGATCTGGTCTTCGCGCAGCGCGGTTTCCGGAATGCGGTGACGGGTCTGGATCAGCGTGGCCTCCGGCGTGCGTTCGGTGGTGGCCACCCCGGCGACGCGCTGGAAGAAGCGGCGGATCGACACCGCGTTGGTGGTGTCGTCGGCGCCCTGGTCGATCACCTTCAGCACGTCGGCGCGGCCGATGACGCTGGCGGTGAGCTGAATGCCGCCGGTGCCCCAGCCGTAGGGCATCGGCATCTCGCGGCCGCCGAACGGCACCTGATAGCCGGGGATCGCCACCGCCTTCAGGATGGCGCGGCGGATCATGCGCTTGGTCTGCTCGTCCAGATAGCCGAGGTTATAGCCGGTCAATACTTCACTCATTGCGGGCCTCCTGACGCTCGCTGTATTCCTGTCGCAGCCGCTTGAGCAGCTCCAGTTCGGCCTGGAAGTCGACGTAGTGCGGCAGCTTGAGATGGGAGACGAACCCGGCGGCCTCGACGTTGTCGGCGTGGGCCAGCACGAACTCTTCGTCCTGCGCCGGACCGGCGACGCCTTCGCCGTAGTCGGGGCTCTGCAATGCGCGATCTACCAGCGCCATCGCCATCGCCTTGCGTTCGGCGCGGCCGAACACCAGGCCGTAACCGCGGGTGAAGTGCGGCGGGTGGTCCTTTGGATCGACGAAGCCGTTGACCATTTCGCACTCGGTCAGCAGGATTTCGCCGATGTCGATGGCGAAACCGAGCTCTTCAGGCACGATCTCCACCGAAACGTGGCCGGTGCGGATCTCGCCGGCGAACGGGTGGTTGCGGCCGTAGCCGCGCTGGGTGGCGTAGCCGAGCGCCAGCAGAAAACCTTCGTCGCCGCGCACCAGCTGCTGCAGGCGCGCTGAGCGCGAGCAGGGGTAGACCGGCGGGTTGCGGGTGATGTCGTCCGGCGCGCTGCCGTCGTCCTGTTCCTCCCGCGCCAGCTGCTGGCGACACAATAGATCGAACACGTGGCTGCAGTTGTCCGGCAGTGGTTCGTCGGCCTGCGGCGCGCGCGGCGCCTCGCCTTCCGCCAGCAGCGCGAAGTCCAGCAGCCGGTGGGTGTAGTCGTAGGTCGGCCCCAGCACCTGCCCGCCGGGCAAGTCCTTGTAAACCGCCGAGATGCGCCGCTCCAGCCGCATGTTTTCGCTGGCCAGCGGCTCGCTGACCGCCAGGCGCGGCAGGGTGGTGCGATAGGCGCGCAGCAGGAAGATCGCCTCCACCAGATCGCCGCTGGCCTGTTTGATGGCCAGCGCCGCCAGCTCGCGATCGTAGATGCCGCCTTCGGTCATCACCCGATCCACCGCCAGCCCCAGCTGCTGTTCGATTTGTTCCGCGCCGATCGCCAGCAGCGCGTCGTCGCCGCGCCGCAGCTGTTCCTGCAGCTGATGGGCGGCCTCAATGGCTTTTTCGCCCCCTTTTACCGCTACGTACATCAGCACACCTCCACGCGGGTGGTCCGCGGGATCGCCAGCAGGCGATCGCCGCAGGTCAGCAAGATATCCAGCCCCAGCGGGAAGCGCTGCGGGCGGTTGACCAAATAATCCAGCAGCGCCGGCGGCAGGCGTGGCGCAATCAGGCGTTGGCTCTCGATGCCGGGGCCGGTCAGGCGCAGCGCGGCGCCGTTCTCCAGCTCGCTGAGCTGCACGATGACCGTGGCGCCGAACTCCGGCGAGATTTCCGTGCCGTGCGGCAACGCCTGCAGATCGGCGGCCTGCAGCTGCTCATCGAACAGGGCAAAACAGACCTCCTGCGCCGTGGTGGCCAGCGGCGCACCGCTGTGAAAACGAATGTTTGTTAGCACTTGCTCACTTTTAAGCGCCGCGCACAGCTGCAGCGGCGTTTCCTGATCGGCCAGCGTCAGCAGCGCGGCGGTGCTGGCGGCGTTCAGCGGCGCCCAGGCCGGGCCGGCCGGCAGCGTCACACGGTGGCCCGGTTCGCTCAAGGCTTTAAGAATCAAACGGAAAGCGTGCTGCGATTGGTCTATCGGTTGCTCAAAGCCGGTCAATAAACTCATGGCTTAATCCCCTCGCACCAGCGTAAAGAAGTCCACCCGGCTGGCGGCGATGGCCCGGGCGCGCAGCTGGCGCTGTTCGTGCTGCAGCGCGGCCAGCGGCGCGATCAGCTGTTGTTGCAGGCGTTCGCCGTGTTCCGGCTGTTGCAGCAGCGCATCGGCCAGCGCGCACAGCTCGGCGTGCGCCTTGTCGCGCCCGGCGATATAGCTGTAGCCGTAGCCGCCGTTGTCCAGCTGCACCACCGCGCGGGTGACCGTCATGTCCCCCAGCACGAAGCGGCGGCCGGTGGCTCCCATGCGCCCCTGCAGCTGGGCCAGGCCGATCTCCGGCGCGCGGATGCTGCGGTAACCCGGGCTGAGGTTCAGCGCCTGCCAGTGGCTGCGCAGCTGCTCGGGCCGGCTGTGCGCCAGCACCGACATCCAGCGTTGTCTCGACTCTAAGGCGTGCATTCAGTGCTCCATCGTCAGTTCAATCATGTCGGCGCGGGCCAGGCTGACGGAGTATTCCGCCACGTCTTCGCCGCCGCTGCGGACGTTAAGGGTGCGCACGCACAGCAGCGGCGCGTGGGTGGCGATCTCCAGCAGCCGGCTCTCTTTGGCCTGCGCGCGGCGCGCGCTGATGCGCGTCTGGCGGCGGGTCAGCTGCTGCTGGAGGTGCTGTTCGATAAACTGGTGCAGCGAACCGCTGTGGAACTGCTGCAGCGCCGGCCACCAGTCCAGATCGGGCAGATAATGGTCGATCACGCTCATCGGCACACCGTTGACCCGGCGCAGGGTGCGCAGGTGGATCACCATTTCGCCTTCTTCACGCGAGAGCGCGCTGGCGACATGCCCATTGCACGGGCGCAAGACAGCGAGTAAGCGCTCACTGGTGGGGTGGCTGCCCTGCTCGAACAGGTTCTGGCTGAAGCGGGTATTGGCGTGCAGTGGGTAGTCGTAAGGCCGCATCAGCACCAGAATGCCGACGCCGTGGCGGCGCTGCAGCCAGCCGCGCTCTACCAGCTGATCCACCGCGCGGCGCAGGGTGTGGCGATTGACCTGATAACGCTCGGCCAGTTGCTGTTCCGAAGGCAGGTAGTCGCCGCAGCGGTACTGCGTGCGCAGCTCCTGTTCCAGCTGCGCGGCGATCTGCTGATAGCGGGTGGGGTAAGTGGTCGGATGTCTAGATAACTCCATCATAATAAAAACCTCGTCATACCGATGGCTGTGCGATGAAGGCGTAAGCGGTGCGTTTCATCGGGCGTCTACCCTGTGGTCTTCACGTCGGCATCATGGTGCCGGGCACAGATGACAATCGCGTTACGCGTCGGTGGCGAACAGATGAACTATTTAGGACAGCCCGGGCGTGCACGGGCGGCGGCGGCGCGCTATGCTGGCGCCTTTGTTGACTGACTCTGGCCGCTACCATGCCGCAACCTCTGAACGCCCCTGAACACGCCCCACGCGCCTGGCCGCTGTGGAAACCGATCCTGTTTCTGCTGGTGGTGGCCGTCGGCCTCTACTACGTCAAATGGCAGCCTTACTACGGCAAGGCCTTCGTGGCGGCGGACAGCCACTCGATCGGCAAATCGATCCTGGCTGACGGCGCCGCGAGCCCCTGGCTGGCGGCCTGGCAGTACGCGTTGGTCTACTTCACCGCGGTATGGAAGGCGGCGCTGCTCGGGGTGTTGTTAGGTTCGCTGGTGCAGGTGCTGATCCCGCGCGACTGGCTGGCGCGCACGCTCGGCCACCGGCGTTTTTCCGGCACCGTGCTGGGGGCGCTGATCGCGCTGCCGGGCATGATGTGCACCTGCTGCGCCGCGCCGGTTGCCGCCGGCATGCGCCGCCAGTCGGTATCCAGCGGCGCCGCGCTGGCCTTTTGGCTCGCCAACCCGGTATTGAACCCGGCGACGCTGGTATTCATGGGGTTTGTGCTCGGTTGGCCGTTCGCCGCTATCCGCCTGGTGGCGGGCGTGGTGATGGTGCTGGGCATCGCCTGGCTGGTGCAGCGCGTGACCGCCAACGACCCGCAGCCCGCCACGCCGCAGCCGCCGGTGATGACGGCGCAGAGCGATGAGCGGCCGTTCCTCGCCCGCTGGGGCAAAGCGCTGTGGGCGCTGTTTTGGTCGACCATCCCGATCTACGTGCTGGCGGTGCTGGCGCTGGGCGCAGCGCGGGTCTGGCTGTTCCCGCACGCCGACGGCGCCGTCGACAATAGCCTGCTGTGGATCATCGCGCTGGCGATCGTCGGCTGCCTGTTCGTTATCCCCACCGCGGCGGAGATCCCGATCGTGCAGACCATGATGCTGGCGGGCATGGGCGCAGGCCCGGCGCTGGCGCTGCTGATGACCCTGCCGGCGGTCAGCCTGCCTTCGCTGCTGATGCTCAACAAGGCCTTCTCCGCCCGGGCGCTGTGCCTGACGGCGGCGCTGGTGGCGCTGTGCGGCGTACTGACCGGCGTGGTGGGGATGGGGTTGGTGTAACTTGCCGTTGCTGATGTGTGGCCTGATGCTGTCTCAAGGGAGGAGATGGAAATGGAACAGCGGAATAAACCTGAAATGGATGTAGAGGCGATGCTGCTGGAGCAAGCGTTGCGTGAGAGGGTAGATGCCGCCTTTGAACGTTTAAGAAACGGCACCGCGGTTTATCTCAGCCATTCGGAGGTAGAAAAACGAATGGCTCTATTTAAAGCGAAAATCACGGCGCGCTATCGGTGGGGGTGTTGAGAGGGATTCGTTCAGGGTTGGGCTAGCAGCGTCTACAGATAGAATTGCCAGGCGGCTTTGAGCGGGGAGAATACGTGAATTTCTCATTGGTGCACAAGTCACACTAGAGGTATCTTCTTAATAAGAAGAGGTGATATTTGACGGTTTATTTAGTGATATTCAGTTAGGTTAAAAAGGAGTTTTTGTGGCATTATATAACATTTCCAACAAAATATTGACACCTTTAGAGAGAACCTCGTTTTCTATTGAGGGGTTGCAAGAACGTTATGATTTGCAGGCGGCAATTAAAAATAACATCACCATATTGGCACCCGATTGTCTTGTCATCGCCGAAGAATTTTCTGATTGGGAAGATAGTCGGAGAAGGATTGATATATTAGCTATTGATAAACAGGCAAACCTTGTAGTAATAGAATTAAAACGTGATGAGTTTGGTGCTCATATGGAACTCCAAGCATTAAGATATGCGGCGATGATATCTACTATGAGTTTTTCTAAAGCATGTGAGTATTATCAGGACTACCTTTCTAAAAATAATATTGATATTGATGCTAAAGAAAAAATACTAGACTTTGTTGAGCTTCAAGATACGGAGCTTGTCGACTTTGGTAAAGATATAAAAGTTATATTGGCATCGGCTGGATTTAGTAAGGAACTTACTACTACGGCGATTTGGTTAAGAGATAAAGGTGTTGATATTAGCTGCGTGAAAATTACACCTTATAATTTTAAAGGTGAGGTTCTAATTAATGCTGAACAGATAATACCGGTCCCCGAGTTGAACGAATACCAAGTTAGATTTAGAGAGAAGCGTATAGAGCAGATTGCCAACTCTAAAAAATCAGAAAAGGATTACTCAAGTTATAGATACAAAGGACTTGTCCTAAATAAAAGGAATCTTGCTTTGGAGATCTTTACTGATTGGATAGAGAAGAATAATCCTGCTAACTTCGATGAACTGAGGGAAAAATTATTTGGAGTCATAAAAAATCGTACGATAGCTTTAGCTGAATGTATTAGTGATGAGAGAAAGAATAGATACCATATGAATGACGATGATCTTATTGAGCTCGAGTCAGGTGAAATAATAGTCATATCCAATCAATGGGGTATAGGCAACATTGAACGAGTTTTGGATTTTTTCCGCAAAGATGGCTTTGTTGTCGAAAAAGTTGAGGTTGAATAGAAATAATAACTCTTTTATTTTTGTATAAAGCTCTGGGAGCTGTTCTACCCTACATTATTAACGCACCACAGTGTTAATAACGTCTGCTTTTGGCACAGATCCGCCTGTCAGATTGGCTCTGTGCCCTAGCTGCGCGAAGTCAAGCTAGAGCTAACACATGTTGAAATATGTTCTGTTAACTCAACGCAACCTATGCACCACCTGGTTGCTGCTGCCGCGCCAAATCAGCGCCGGGTCTTTCAAATCCTGCACGAACTTGCCGTCGATCAACACGTTGATCCTGTCCACCACCTGCATTTGCTGCGCGTCCAGCTCCGCCAGCCGGTAGCCGGTCCACAGCCAGATATCCTTGCCGGGGCACTCGGCGCGCACCCGTTTCACCAGCTTTAGGATGCTCGGCACGTTGGCCGGATGCAGCGGATCGCCGCCGGAGAGCGACAGCCCCTGGCGCGGCACGCGCGAATCGTTCAGATCGGTGATGATGCGGTCTTCCAGCGCCGGGGTAAACGGCTGGCCGGAGTTGAGCCGCCAGGTGCTTTTGTTGTAGCAGCCGGGGCACTGGTGCACGCAGCCGGCGACAAACAGCGTGCAGCGGGTGCCGGGGCCGTTGACGACGTCGATTGGGTAATACTGGTGATAATTCATGTGAGGCCTGCCCATCAGGCTATTTTACTGGCCATTTTGCCTCCGGGCAGTGCTGCCAATCCTCACGTACTGCGTGTACGCTGCGGTTGGTGCGCACTGCCCGAAGGCAAACTGGCTGCGACAATCACGCCTGATGAACAGGCTTGTACCTGGGTTGCACGGCGTTTCTCAGCCGAGCTGCCCGTTGCCGAGGTGTTTCACCCGGCGTTTCACCTCTTCCTGCTTGCCGGCGTTGAACGGCCGGGCATCGGGGCTGCCGAGATAGCCGCACACCCGGCGGGTGACCGAGACCTTGGCCGAGTCGTGGTTGCCGCATTTCGGGCAGGTGAAGCCTTTGCTGGTGCAGGAGAATTCACCGGTGAAGCCGCATTCGTAGCACTCGTCGATCGGCGTGTTGGTGCCGTAGTAAGGCACCCGGCTGTAGCTGTAGTCCCACACGTCTTCCAGCGCCTTCAGGTTATGCTGCAGGTTCGGGTATTCGCCGTAGCAGATGAAGCCGCCGCTGGCCAACGGCGGGTAGGGCGCTTCGAAGTCCAGCTTGTCGTACGGATTGACCTTCTTCTCCACGTCAAGGTGGAAGCTGTTGGTGTAATAGCCCTTATCGGTGACGCCCGGCACCACGCCGAAATCGGCGGTGTCCAGCCGGCAGAAGCGATCGCACAGGTTCTCGCTCGGCGTGCTGTAGAGGCTGAAGCCGTAGCCGGTCTCGTCTTTCCAGGCATCGACGGCGGCGCGCAGCCGTGCGACGATCGCCACCGCTTTGGCGCGCAGCGCCTCGTCGTCATACACGTGATTTTCGCCGCCGAACAGCGCGTTGATGGTCTCGTGCAGGCCGATATAGCCCAGCGAAATTGAAGCGCGGCCGTTTTTGAAGATATCGGCGATGTTGTCGTCGGCCTTGAGCCGCACGCCGCAGGCGCCTTCCATGTACAAGATTGGCGCCACCCGCGCTTTGATGCCTTCCAGCCGGGCGATGCGCGTCATCAGGGCCTTTTTCGCCAGCTGCAGGCGCTGATCCAGCAGCGCCCAGAAGCGCGACTCATCGCCCATCGCCTCCAGCGCGATGCGCGGCAGGTTGAGGCTGATGACGCCGATGTTGTTGCGGCCGTCGTGCACCAGCTCGCCGTCCTGCTCGTAGGTGCCGAGGAAGCTGCGGCAGCCCATCGGCGTTTTGAACGAGCCGGTCACCTTCACCACCTGATCGTAGTTGAGGATATCCGGGTACATGCGCTTGCTGGCGCACTCCAGCGCCAGCTGCTTGATGTCGTAGTTCGGATCGCCGTACTGGTGGTTGAGACCGTCGCGGATGGCGAACACCAGCTTGGGGAACACGGCGGTCTTGCGGTTTTTGCCCAGCCCGGCGATGCGGTTTTTCAGGATCGAGCGCTGGATCAGGCGCGACTCCCAGCTGGTGCCAAGGCCGAAGCCGAAGGTGACGAACGGCGTCTGGCCGTTGGCGGTGTGCAGGGTGTTGACCTCGTACTCCAGCGACTGGAAGGCGTCGTAACACTCTTTCTCGGTGCGCGCCATGGCATAGCCTTTGGCGTCCGGGATCTGCCATTCTTCCGCCACCTGCAGGTGTTTGCGGAAGCTCTCGTCGACGAACGGCGCCAGGATTTCATCGATGCGGTTGATGGTGGTGCCGCCATAAATATGGCTGGCGACCTGGGCGATGATCTGCGCGGTCACGGCGGTGGCGGTGGAGATCGACTTCGGCGGCTCGATTTCGGCGTTGCCCATCTTGAAGCCGTTGGTCAGCATGCCTTTCAGATCGATCAGCATGCAGTTGAACATCGGGAAGAACGGCGAGTAGTCGAGATCGTGATAGTGAATTTCGCCGCGTTCATGGGCCAGCACCACGTCGCGCGGCAGGATGTGCTGCTTGGCGTAGTGTTTGGCGACGATGCCCGCCAGCAGGTCGCGCTGGGTGGGGATCACCTTGCTGTCCTTGTTGGCGTTTTCGTTCAGCAGCGCGCGGTTGCTCTGCTCGACCAGGCCGCGAATTTCCTGGTTCAGGCGGCCGCGCAGCTCGCGCGCCACGTCGCGATCGTGGCGGTATTCGATATAGGCGCGCGCCAGCTGCTTGTATTCGCCGGCCATCAGCTGGTTTTCCACCGCCTGCTGGATCTCGTGGATATCGACGCGCGGCTGCTGCTCCATGCGCTGAGCGACCACGCGGGCGACGGTGGCGCAGTAGTCGGCGTCGACCACGCCCACCGCCAGCGCGGCGCGCTCGATGGCTTGCGCGATGCGCGCTTCGTCAAAAGGTACCTGGCAACCGTCCCGCTTAATCACTACTGGTTTCACGTTGTACTCCTTGTTCCCCGAGGGAGCGTTCATACCCGCCTGGCGTGGCGAGCAACCGTCAAATTTCGCTTATCCACAGGGCAAAGCCGCAGCGCGCAAGGGCTGTGGCGGCGTGTGGATGATTTTGTGGATAACTACTATATATAGGTGTTCGCAATTCTTAATGCACTATATATAGATATTGGCGAGATTCTTTTGATGTAGAACAAGGAAAACGGAAGAGCGTGTGCAAGCTGAACAGACGTCAATCGCTCACTGGCCGATCGCGAAAATGCGCCAGCAGAAAGTCGACCCAGACGCGCACCCGCGGCGGCAGATCCGCCGAGGCGTAATAGAGCCACAGCTGCACCGGGCGCGGCCAGCACTCCGCCAGCACCGGCCGCAGCGTGCCCTGCTCAAAGTGCTTTTCGAGGTACCAGCGCGCCAGGTTGACGATGCCCAGCCCGGCCAGCGCCGCATCCAGCAACATTTCCGGGCGGCTCACCACCAATCGGCCGTTCAGATCCAGCGCCAGCGTTTCGCCCTGATGGCGCAGCTGCCATTTGACGTGGCGGCCGTTGCTGGGGTTGCGGTGCAGCAGGCAGTCGTGCCGCAGCAGGTCGTGCGGCGTTTGCGGTTCACCGCGCCGCGCCAGATAGTCGGGCGACGCCGCCAGCGCCATATGCATCGGGTAGAGCGGGCGCGCCACCAGCCGGCTGTCGGGATCGACCCGGCTGCCGATGCCGACGTCGAAGCCTTCGCCCACCAGATTCACCACCCGGGCGTCCAGCGACAGATCGAGATCGATCTGCGGGTAGCGCGCCAGAAATTGCGGGATCAACGGCATCAGCATCTGGCGGCCGAAGCCGGGGATCATCGTGACGCGCACCAACCCGGCCGGCGCCTGCCGCTCGCCGCCGGCGCTTTCCAGCGTCGCCGCCAACGCCTGCCACAGCGGCGCCACCTGCGCCAGCAGCGCTTTGCCCTCGTCGGTCAGCAGCACGTTGTGGGTATTGCGCTGAAACAGCCGCAGCGCCAGCTTCTCTTCCAGCGCGCGGATATTTTTGCTGACCGCCGCCGGCGTGACGCCCAGCTGGCGGGCGGCGGCGGAGAAATTTTGCGCCTGCGCGGCGGCGAGGAAGGCCGGCAGCAGGCGGTGCACGTCAAAGGGCAGCGACATAGTGGTTGATACTTTCGGTTGAAATTGAAGTGACCTTGAACAGCCTACACCCGAAGCGGCAGAAATGGAAAAATGCCTCATCTTCTTTACGTTCAAGGAATCCTTTATGTCACGCATTTTAGTGTTAACCGCCCACCGCACCCCCGACGAGTCGCGCATCAACCAGGCGCTGATCGAGGCCGTGCGCCCGCTGCCTAACGTGACCGTGCACGAACTGATCCGCGCTTACCCGGATTACCGCATCGACGTGGCGCGCGAACAGGAGCTGCTGGAAAGCCACGATGCGGTGGTGATGATGTTCCCGTTTTTCTGGTACAGCTCGCCGGCGATCCTGCGCGAATGGCAGGACGCGGTATTAACTTATGGTTTCGCCTACGGCAGCGAGGGCACCAAACTGCATGGCAAGCCGCTGCAATTGGTGGTGAGCACCGGCGGCAACGCGCAGGCCTACACGCCGGCAGGCTACAACCGCTATCCGGTGCAGGATCTGCTGCTGCCGTTCCACGCGCTGGCTAACCTGACCGGCATGGATTATCTGCCGCCGCACCTGGTGCAGGGCGTGAGCGACATGAGCGATGAGCAGTTGGCGCAAGCGGCCGCCGGGGTGGTGGCGCTGATGGGGACATTGTAGGGCGCAGCGTTCGCCGCGCCCTGCGGGGTCAGTCTTCGAGCAGCCACCACACCGCTTCGAACGGCCGCAGCGTCAGCGCCTGCGGCTGATCCGCCGAGTCGCTGTAGTTGCTCATCAGCGGGCGCCACTGGGCGGAGGCTTCCACGCCTTCCGCCGCCCAGGCCAGCGGCTCGCGGCTCAGGTTGGCCACCACCAGCAGGCGCTGGCCGTTCCAGCTGCGCTGATAGCACCACAGCGCCGGGTGATCCGGCGCCAGATCCTGATAGTCGCCGTGGGTCAGCAGCGGATACTGCTTGCGCAGGATGATCAGCTGGCGGTAGGCGTAAAACACCGAGTCGAGATCGGCCAGCGCCGCGTCGGCGTTGATCTGCGGGTAGTTCTCGGCGCAGCCGATCCACGGCGTGCCGGTGGTGAAACCGGCGTGCGGGGCGGCGCTCCACTGCATCGGCGTGCGGCCGTTGTCGCGCGATTTGTCCGCCAGGATCGCCAGCAGTTCGGCGTCGCCGCGGTCCTGGGCGCTCAGCTCGGCGTACATGTTCAGGCTTTCCACGTCGCGGTACTGCTCGATGGCGCGGAAGCCGGGGTTAGTCATGCCGATCTCTTCACCCTGATAGATATAAGGCGTGCCCTGCATGCCGTGCAGCACCATCGCCAGCATTTTGGCGGCCGGCACCCGCAGTGCGCCTTCATCGCCGAAGCGCGACACGATGCGCGGCTGATCGTGGTTACACCAGAACAGTGCGTTCCAGGCGCGGTTATGCATCCCTTGCTGCCAGTGGCGGAAGATCTGCTTTAACTCCACGTAATCCGGCGCCGCCCGCGTCCATTTTTCGCCGCCGGCGTAGTCTACCTTCAGGTGGTGGAAGTTGAAGGTCATCGACAGCTCTTCGCCGCTCTGCGCCGCGTACTGCTGGCAATGCTCAAGCGTGGTGGAAGACATCTCGCCCACCGTCATCAGGCCGCGCGGCTGAAACACATCGCGGCTCATCTCCTGCAGGAACTCGTGAATGCGCGGGCCGTCGGTGTAGAAGCGGCGGCCGTCGCCCTGGCTGTCGGACGGGAAATCCTGCTGCTTGGACACCAGGTTGATCACGTCGAGGCGCAGGCCGTCGACGCCTTTGTCCGCCCAGAACTGACACACTTTCTTCAGCTCTTCGCGCACCGGCGGGTGTTCCCAGTTGAGATCCGCCTGCTCGGTAGCGAACAGGTGCAGGTAGTACTGGCCGCTGTCGGCGTGCCACTGCCAGGCATTGCCGCCGAATTTGGAGCGCCAGTTGTTCGGCGGTATCTCCCCCTCGCCGTCGCGCCAGACGTAAAACTGGCGATACGGGCTGTGGCGATCCTGCGCGGCCTTGAACCACGGATGCTCGGTCGAGGTGTGGTTGAACACCATGTCCATCACTATGCGGATGCCGCGCCGGTGGGCGGCGGCGACCAGCTGCTCGAAGTCCGCCATGGTGCCGTAAGCCGGATCGATGGCGCAGTAGTCCGCCACGTCATAGCCGTTGTCCACCTGCGGCGATACGTAGACCGGCGTCAGCCAGATGGCGTCGACGCCCAGCTCCTGCAGATAGTCCAGCCGCCGGGTCACGCCGGCCAAATCGCCGTAGCCGTTGCCGGTGCTGTCCTGAAAACTCTTCGGATAAATTTGATAGATGACGCCGTTCTGCCACCAGGGGGTTGGGTTGCTCATAGATCAATACCTTTGAATCGTGACAACGGGCCTGCGTAAGCAGGCCCCTACATTCATTTTGCGTCAATTAAACCGGCAGCTCGCCGCGGGCGGCCTTGCGCTTGTAGACCATGATGGTCAGCACCAGCGGGATGACGATCGCCACCAGAATCGCCAGCGAGTAAATCAGCCAGAACTGCGGTTTGATAGACAGGATGCCCGGCAGGCCGCCGACGCCGATGCCGTTGGCCATCACGCCGTCCAGGCCGCAGATCAGGCCTGCGATCGCGGAGCCGATCATCGCGCACAGCATCGGGAAGCGGTATTTGAGGTTGATGCCGTACATCGCCGGTTCGGTCACGCCGAGATAGGCGGAGATCGCCGCCGGCACCGAGATTTCACGCTCGTTGGCCTTGCGGCTGATGATGATGATGCCGAGCACCGCCGAGGCCTGCGCGATGTTGGACAGCGCAATCAGCGGCCATACCGGGGTGCCGCCCATGCTCTGGATCATCTGCATGTCGATGGCCAGCGTGGTCTGGTGCACGCCGGTGATCACCAGCGGTGCATACAGGAAGCCGAACAGCGCGGCGCCCACCGGGGCGAAGCTGCCGGTCATCACCGCTTTCACCGCCCAGGCGACGCCGTCGCCGATCATGCGGCCGAACGGCCCGATCAGCGCGTGCGCCAGGAACACCGCCAGCAGCAGCGAAACTACCGGCACCACCACCAGATAGAGATAGTCGGGGACGATCTTTTTCAGCCGGGTTTCGATCCAGCCCAGCGCCATGCCCGCCAGGATCGACGGGATCACCTGCGCCTGATAGCCGACTTTCTGGATCACGAACCAGCCGAAGTTCCACACTTCCGGCGTTTGCTGGCCGAGCAGGTAGGAGTTCATCAGCTGCGGCGACACCAGGGTGACGCCCAGCACGATGCCGAGCACCGGCGTGCCGCCCATCTTTTTCACCGTCGACCAGCAGATGGCCACCGGCAGGAACATGAAGATCGCTTCACCGAGCAGCCACAGGAAGTCGTAAATGGTTTTCCACGCCGGGTGCATCTGCGCCAGCGTTTGGCCGTCGGACATCGGGATGTCGCCGATCACGTTGCGGAAGCCGAGGATCAGACCGCCGCTGATCAGCGCCGGCAGCAGCGGGAAGAAGATCTCGGCGAAGTGGGAGATGGTGCGCTCGGTCCAGGTCATGTTCTGGCGCGCGGCGACCTTGGCCTGTTCCTTGTCGGCCTCGTTGACGCCGGTGCTGGCGATCAGCGCCTGATAGTAGTCGCCGACGTCGGTGCCGATCACCACCTGGAACTGCCCGGCGTTGGTGAAGCAGCCTTTGACCATCGGCAGCTCTTCGATTTCTTTGGGGCTGGCCTTGCTGGGGTCATTGAGGACGAAACGCAACCGGGTAATGCAATGGCTGACGGTGGCGATATTCTCGCGGCCGCCGACCAAAACAATCAGGCGATCAATATCCTGCTGTTTTACTTTGCTCATTATGGGATACCTGCAGAGGTGTTGACTGAGTAATGATAAAAGCTTAGCCACTCGGCTTTTTGAATGAAATGGGAACGTTCCCGGTTTGGGGCGAGGATCACAAAATGACAAAAAATGGTCAACTTCTAAGCAGATCGTCAGGAAAGTTTGCTGGGCACCACCAGGCGGCGGATCCCCTGTTCGCCGCTGAGCTGCGCCAGCAGCTGCTGCGCCGCCAGCAGGCCGGCGCTGCCGTAGCCGAACTCGACCGACAGGGTATCGGGGAACAGGAAGCTGAGCAGCGGGGTGTTGCCGATGGCGCACACCTGAATGGCGTGCGCCGGCTGCTGCTGCAGGTATTTGATCGCCCCCAGGGCGATGCTGTCGGAGGCGCAGATCAGCGCGCTGGTGTGCGAGTCGATCACCTCGGCGGCGTGCTGGAAACCGCTCTGGTAGCTCAGCTCGCCCAGCGTGGCGCGCGGCGTGAGCTTGAGGCGTTCACAGGCGTCGAGGTAGGCCTGATAGCGGCGCTGGCCGGTGGTGGCGTCGCTGAGCTGCACCCCCAGATAGCCGATATGCCGGTGCCCTTGCCGGTGCAGGCGATCCATCAGCAGGTTCACCGCGCCGGCGTCGTCGTAGCAGACGGACGAGAAGCCGTCGTATTCACGCACCATCACCACCATTTTTTCCTGCCACGGTTTGAGCATCGCCGCGGTCAGGCCGGTGAAGCCGAACAGGATCACGCCGTCGACGTTGCGCTGGCGCAGCACGTGCAGGTGCTCCTGCACCAGGCGGGTTTCGAACTGGCTCTCCATCACGATCGGGTCGAAGCCCTGCTGATACAGCAGCGGCAGCATGGTGCGCACCGCCTGGTTTTCCGACGGCGAATCGAGACGGGAAACGATGATGCCCACCACCTTGTCGCTCTGGCCGCGCATGGCGCGCGCCGACTTGGAGGGGGTAAACCCCTGCTGACGGATCACCGCTTCCACCCGTTCGCGGGTTTGCGGGCTCACGCTGCCTTCATTGTTCAGCACGCGTGAGACGGTGGATTTGCCTACGCCGCTCAGGCGTGCGATGTCCTTGATGGTCAGCCGGTTTTGCATGGTTTACTTGTCGTTTAGGTTGTAAGGCGTAAATTGACGGCCAATAATGAATGCCCGTCAGCATAGCTCATTTTCCGACGCGGATCTTGATGCAAAACGGGATTGTGACATTGCGATGAACGGCCGCTCCTGCCGCTCTGTTTTTCCCTTTACCGGAGGTTATACCCCATATGGACCCCGACCCGACTGCTTTAGACACTCACTCGGTTCTCCGGTAAAACCTCTCCGCCTGGCGCTGCTGTTTTACCGGTGAAGTACATCACGGTAACCGGTGGCGCGCGCTTCGTCGTTCGCTCCTGCTGCTGAAAAAAAGAATAAGGATCTGCATTGGCAGAGGCTTTTTGGCGTGCCCGCCATCCGCCCGGCCGATGACGATCCCCGTTTACCCGCTGCCGTGAGGCACCGGGCGACGAGGTGCGACCATGAAACTGAAAAAACTCCCCCGTCAGCTGCTGGGCCTGTTCGCCCGTGGCCTCCCGCGCCGTTTGGTGCGGCGCGACAGCCTGCTGGACAGCGTCGGCGGCGCTGCGCGCGATATGCCGGCCGGCCTGGCGCAGCAGCGGCTGGAATGCGCCGCCGCAGAGACGATGCAACTCTTTGAGCGTTTCCACAGCCACCCGGAAGGCATCACCGCCCATGAGGCGGAACAGGTGCGCCAGCGCTGCGGCGAGAACGTCATCGACGATCAGCAGAAAGAGGCCTGGTGGCAGCACCTCTGGCACTGTTACCGCAACCCGTTCAACCTGCTGCTGACCGCGCTCGGCATGATTTCTTATGCCACCGAGGATCTGACCGGCGCCTTGGTGATCGCGCTGATGGTGCTGATCTCCACGCTGCTGAACTTCATCCAGGAGGCGCGCTCCAACCGGGCGGCCGACGCGCTGAAGGCCATGGTGAGCAACACCGCCACGGTGATCCGCAGCGATGCGCTCACCGGCAGGAGCGAGCACGTAGAGCTGCCGATCGCGCAGCTGGTGCCGGGCGATATCATCAAGCTGGCGGCCGGCGACATGATCCCGGCGGATCTGCGCGTGCTGTCGGCCAAGGATCTGTTCATCAGCCAGGCGGCGCTGACCGGTGAATCGCTGCCGGTGGAAAAATCCGCGGCGCCGCAGGCGTTGGCGGCCGATCCGCTCGACTGCCAGAACCTGTGCTTCATGGGCACCAACGTGGTCAGCGGCACCGCGCTGGCGATGGTGATCGGCACCGGCGGCAACACCTATTTCGGCCAGCTGGCGCAGCGCGTCACCAGCCAGGATGAGCAGCCGAACGCCTTCCAGAGCGGCATCAGCAAGGTCAGCTGGCTGCTGATCCGCTTTATGCTGGTGATGACGCCGATCGTGCTGCTGATCAACGGCTACACCAAGGGCGACTGGTGGGAAGCGGCGCTGTTCGCGCTGTCGGTGGCGGTCGGGCTGACGCCGGAAATGCTGCCGATGATCGTCACCTCGACGCTGGCCAAAGGGGCGGTGAAACTGTCGCGCCAGAAGGTGATCGTCAAACGCCTGGACGCCATCCAGAACTTCGGTGCCATGGATATTCTGTGCACCGACAAGACCGGCACCCTGACCCAAGACAAGATCGTACTGGAGCGCCATACCGACGTGTTCGGCGCCAGCAGCGAGCGGGTGCTGCGCTACGCCTGGCTGAACAGCTTCTACCAGACCGGGTTGAAAAACCTGCTCGACGTGGCGGTGCTGAGCTGCGCGGAGCAAAATCAGCAGCCGGAAGCGCTGCAGCACTATCGCAAGGTGGATGAGATCCCGTTCGACTTTGTGCGCCGTCGCATGTCGGTGGTGGTGGCGAAAGACAACGAGTATCACGAGCTGGTGTGCAAGGGCGCGCTGGAAGAGATGCTGGCGATTTGCAGCCACGTGCGCCACGAAGACGAGGTGATCCCGCTGAGCGAGGCGCTGCTGACGCGCATTCGCCGCATCACCGACGATCTCAACCAGCAGGGGCTGCGGGTGGTGGCGGTGGCCAACAAGATCCTGCCGGCGCAAACCCATGAATACGGCGTGGCGGACGAGTCGGATCTGATCCTCGAAGGCTACGTCGCCTTCCTCGATCCGCCGAAGGAGAGCACCGCACCGGCGCTGGCGGCGCTGAAACAGAACGGCGTCACGGTGAAGATCCTCACCGGCGACAACGAGCTGGTGGCCGCCAAAGTGTGCCGGGACGTCGGGCTGGCGGCCGAGCACCTGCTGCGCGGCAGCGAGATCGAGCAGATGGACGACGAACAGCTGGCGCAGGCGGCGGCGCGCACCACGGTGTTCGCCAAGCTGACGCCGCTGCACAAGGAGCGCATCGTCAAACTGCTGCGCCGCCAGGGGCACGTGGTGGGCTTTATGGGCGACGGCATCAACGACGCGCCGGCGCTGCGCGCGGCCGATATCGGCATCTCCGTCGATTCGGCGGTGGACATCGCCAAGGAAGCGGCGGACATCATCCTGCTGGAAAAAAGCCTGATGGTGCTGGAGCAGGGGGTGATCGAAGGGCGCCGTACCTTCGCCAACATGCTGAAATACATCAAGATGACCGCCAGCTCCAACTTCGGTAACGTGTTCAGCGTGTTGATCGCCAGCGCCTTCCTGCCGTTCCTGCCGATGTTGCCGCTGCACCTGTTGATTCAGAACCTGATGTACGACATCTCGCAGATCGCCATCCCGTTCGATAACGTCGACGACGATCAGATCACCCAGCCGCAGCGCTGGAACTCCGCCGATCTGGGGCGGTTTATGGTGTTCTTCGGGCCGATCAGCTCGATCTTCGACGTGCTGACCTTCAGCCTGATGTGGTGGGTGTTCAAGGCCAATACGCCGGAAATGCAGACGCTGTTCCAGTCCGGCTGGTTCGTTGAAGGGCTGCTGTCGCAAACGCTGATCGTGCACATGATCCGCACGCGCAAAATTCCGTTTATCCAGAGCCGCCCATCCTGGCCGCTGTGCATCATGACGCTGGCGGTGATCGCCACCGGCATCGGCCTGGTGTTCTCGCCGCTGGCCGGCTTCCTGCAGCTGCAGGCGCTGCCGCTCGCCTACTTCCCGTGGCTGGTGCTGATCCTCGCCGGTTACATGGTGCTGACCCAGTGCGTGAAAGGCTGGTTCGTGCGCCGCTACGGCTGGCAATAACCCGCTCGCCCCCTCCGGCCGGGAGGGGGCAACTGTGATCCCGTCCGCTTTTTCACCGTAACGGTTGGACATCTGTTCTGTGCTGAGTCTTTATCTACAGCGTTGGCTGTTTTCCCCTGCGCCTTTCAAGCCACCGCGTTGTTGTTTATCGCCTAGCGGTGGCTTGAAATTCATTGGGGATATTTTGTTTTTTTCCTCTGAGGAATTTCCGATGCACAGACCTTTCCGTTATACGCTACTGGCTTCATCGCTATGGTTTTCTTGCGGCGCGCTGGCGCAGCCGGCCGGCGATCTGCCTCTGATGCCCTGGCCGCAGCAGGTGGAAGTGACGCAACCGGCGGGCAAGCTGATTTTGGATCGCCAGTTGTCGTTAAGCGTCCAGGGTGACGACTTGGGCGATGCGCTGCCGCGCTGGCGCCAGCGCATCGAACTGCAGACCGGCTGGACGCTGGCGCCGATGGAAGAAGCGAACGGCGCGGCGATCAAGGTGGTGATCAAGGACCGGGTGGCGGCGCAGCCGCTGCCGGGCAGCGACGAAAGTTACCGGCTGGCGGTCACGCCGCAGGGCGCCACGCTGACCGCCAACACCCGCTTCGGCGCGCTGCGCGGCATGGAAACCCTGCTGCAGCTGCTGCAGACCGACGGGCAAAACACCTTCCTGCCGCTGGTGGATATCCGCGATGTGCCGCGCTTCCCGTGGCGCGGCGTCTTGTTGGATTCGGCGCGCCATTTCCTGCCGCTGCCGGACATTCTCCGCCAGCTCGACGGCATGGCGGCGGCCAAGCTTAACGTGTTCCACTGGCACCTGACCGACGATCAGGGCTGGCGCTTTGCCTCCGAGCATTATCCCAAACTGCAACAGCAGGCCAGCGACGGCCAGTTCTACACCCGCGAGCAGATGCGGCAGGTGGTGGCTTATGCCACGGCGCGCGGCATTCGCGTGGTGCCGGAGATCGACATGCCGGGGCACGCCTCCAGCATTGCGGTGGCCTATCCCGAGCTGATGAGCGCGCCGGGGCCGTATCGCATGGAGCGCGAGTGGGGCGTGCATAAGCCGACGCTCGATCCGACCCGCGACGAGGTGTATCAGTTTGTCGACACGATCGTCGGCGAGCTGGCGGCGATCTTCTCCGATCCTTATCTGCACATCGGCGGCGATGAGGTGGACGCCAGCCAGTGGCGGGCGTCGCCGTCGATTCAGGCGTTTATGCAGAAGAACGGGCTGGCGGATACCCATGCGCTGCAGGCCTACTTCAACCAGAAGCTGGAAAAGATCCTCGGGAAGCACCAGCGGCAGATGGTCGGCTGGGACGAGATCTACCACCCGTCGCTGCCGCGTTCGATCGTCATTCAATCCTGGCAGGGGCAAGACTCGCTGGGTGCCAGCGCCCAGGACGGCTATCAGGGCATTCTCTCCACCGGTTTCTATCTCGATCAGCCGCAAAGCACCGCCTATCACTACCGCAATGAAATTCTGCCGCAGCCGCTGGGGGTCGAGACGGCGGTGCAGCCCGGCGAGCAGGCGCAAAGCTGGCGCTTCAGCATGCCGCGCCTGAAGGGTAGCGCGGTGGAGGGCAGCTTCACGCTGATTGAGGGCAAGCAGGGCTGGCGCGGCTTTATCGATTTCAATGGCAAGTCGCGCCGCGCGGTGCACGACATCGTCTGGCGTACGCCGCAGCAGGTGACGTTCCGCGTCGATACCTGGATGGGCGACACGTGGCCGGTGTTCACGCTGCAGCAGGACAAGCTCAGCGGCTATACGCTGGTCGGCAACGTGCGTTACCCCACCCGCGGCGACAAGCTGGCGGCGGTGCCGGCGGGCAAGATGCCGGTGGTGCCGGACGAGAAGGGGCAGGCCAACATTCTCGGCGGCGAAGCGGCGCTGTGGGCGGAAAACGTGCGTGCGCCGCTTCTCGATCTTAAGCTGTGGCCGCGGGCCTTCGCGGTGGCGGAGCGGCTGTGGTCGGCGCAGGACGTCACCGACGAAAGCAACATGTACCGGCGGCTGGCGGCGATCGACGCCTGGTCGGTGGTGTCGGTCGGCCTGCAGCAGCACGCGGAAACGGCGCGCGAATTCACCCGGCTGAGCAACAGCGTGCAGATCCTGCCGCTGCAGATCCTGGCCGAGGCGGTGGAGCCGGCGCAGTATTACACCCGCCAGCACCTGAAGTTCCAGGCCGGCAACTATCACCAGTTCGAGCCGCTGAACCGCTTTGCCGATGCGCTACCGCCGGAGAGCGGCGCAGTGCGCGACATGCATGCCCAGGTTGCGGCCTTGTTGAAGGATAAGCGCGATAAGGCGGCGGCGCAGGCGCTGCGCGAACGGCTGCAGCGCTGGCAGGCGAACGGCGCTGCATTGCAGACGGCGATCGCGGGCAACCGCACGCTGCGCGATCTGGCGCCGATGGCGCAGGACGTTGGCGCCTTGGCCACGCTGGGCTTAACGCTGCTGGATCGCCATCAGCAGGGCAAACCGCTGAGCCGGGCCGAGGCCGAGCAAGCGCAGCGCCAACTGGATGCGGCGGCGCAGACGCGTGACGAAGTGGTGATTGCGGCGGTGTACCCGCTGGAGGCGCTGCTGCGTGGGATGCAAACGGCGCCGTAAGGAGGGGGGCGAAGAAACTGCGGGGCGTATTCCATATCTCGACATTGCGATGTGGTTGAAAGAGCAGAAACGACGGGCTGGTTGTAAAATCCAGCCCGATTTGTTCATTCAATACGGTTTACGCATTCAAGGGATTGATAATGCCGCATGTTTTTAATGTCCGATTGATTGGAGAAGGCGCACTGGCTGCAACCAATGACCTCTTTGCTGAGGCCGGGTATGGTGTCCGGGTGCAAATGATGAATGCTGAAGATTTTGAGTGGTGCGTTGCGTTAGCTCGCCAACAACCCGAAGAGCGCCGTATTCCCTGGGAGTTGAATGGCGCCGCGTTGGGCGATCCTGACGGCTTTATGTTTAGCTTTAAGATACAGGGCATCGATGACCGGCCGGCCGGCGCCTGTCTCTGCCGGTTTTGTCCGGCTGCAGGCGAGCATCTGGCGATGTTAAATATTGAGATGCTGCAGAATTTTCGTATTAGAGACTCGAGCCTTGATGGCAATACGCTACGTTTTGCGCTCTATGTCGCCGTGCTCTTTATGGTGGATACGGCATGCGCAGGTTTGCGCTTAATATCGCCGATTAATACGGAGTTGGCTGATTATTATATAAATCATCATCATTTTGTCGACCTCACCGGGGGGCTCAAACAGATACTTTATCGAGACGCTGAGGCGCTTTTCCTGAGGTTCCAGGAAGGTTTTTCGCCGCCGGCCTCATAATTGAAGGTGGGTGAAATTTGCGCAATAATGGCGAAATGCCGGTAGGGTCACAGGAGGTTCGCATGGTGATAAAGTCAACAAAACGTCAGGTAACAAAACCTGCCTCTTATGAGCTGAAGGTGTATAAATTCGGCATGGAAGGTGTAGATGCAGTGAACACCTATACATCTGAACAGATTGACCGCATAACGCCTCGCGGCAAACCGATTACGGCTTCGCGAGAAGAGGTTATCGCCGTTTTAAAACAGGCGGTTAAACAGGTTAACGCTTCATCCTCTCCGGCTGCTGAAACTTTGGGTTGTGTCCGTCGGCGCCCAGCATTCAAGTAATGTAAAAACGGCCAGTCTGCACTGGCCGTGATTCGCGTGAGCGTCGATTAACGACGCACGGCGATGGCTTCGATTTCGATCTTCACGTCTTTTGGCAGACGCGCCACTTCCACGCAAGAGCGGGCCGGGAACGGCGCGCTGTGCTCGGTGAAGAAGGCTTCGTACGCAGCGTTGACGGTGGCGAAGTCGTTCAGGTCTTTCACGAACACGGTGGTTTTCACGATGTCGGCAACGATCAGGCCGGCGGCTTCGACGATCGCTTTGACGTTTTCCAGCGACTGGCGCGCCTGAGCGGCCACGTCGTCGGCAACGGCGCCGGTTTTCGGATCGACCGGGATCTGGCCGGAAGTGATGATCATGCTGCCCAGATCAACGCCCTGCACGTAAGGACCAATGGCTGCCGGGGCGAGTTCAGTGCTGATGTTACGTGACATGTTTTCTCCTGATAGACCCGTTGTCTTTTACGCCGCCGCGCGGTCGGCCGCAGCGTAAAATTCGGTGGGTAGCAACGTGGGTAGAGTTATTTTCAGAGGACCCATTATAGGGCGTCACCGGGAGAATAACAGCGCCATCTCCCGGCGCCGATGCCGGGATTAGTCGGCCTGCAGCACCACCTGATGCTCGAACTCTTTCTCGCAGTAGCGGCACTTCAGGTGCACTTCGCCGTCGCGCGGCTTCACGCTGAAGCTCGACGCCACCGGCTCGCTGCGGCTGATGCAGTTGCTGTTCGGGCAGGTCAGCACGCCGTCGATGTGATCCGGCAGGCTGAGGGTCAGTTTGCGCACCACTTCATAGTTATCGATGCGGTTTACCGTGGCCTTCGGCGCGTACATCGCCAGCTGGTTGGCCTGCTGCTCGGTCAGGAAGGTGTTCTCGATCTTGATCAGATCTTTGCGGCCCAGCTCGTTGGAGGGCAGGTTCAGGCCGATGGTGATGCGCTGGTCGGTGGCGGTCAGCTTGAACAGCGTCAGCAGTTTGAACCCGATCTGCGCCGGAATGTGGTCGATCACCGTGCCGCATTTGATCGCTTCGACCTGCAGTTTATTGTCGTGAGTCATGGCGGTTCCCCCTTAAAGAGCCAAATCTGCGTTAAGCACCAGCGCCAGCAGCGCCTGGCGGGCGAAGATGCCGTTGCCCGCCTGCTGGAAGTAGTAAGCGTACGGCGTTTTATCCACGTCGGTGGCGATCTCGTCGATGCGCGGCAGCGGGTGCAGCACCTTGAGGTTGGCGCGCGCGTCGGCCAGATCCGCGGCGCGCAGCACGAACTGCGCCTTCACGTTGGCGTACTCGGACGGATCGAGGCGCTCTTTCTGTACCCGGGTCATGTAGAGAATATCCAGCTCCGGCACCACTTCTTCAATGCTGCTGTGCAGGCTGTACTCGATGCCTTTCTCTTCCAGCATTTTCAGGATGTAGGCCGGCATCGCCAGCGCGTCCGGGGCGATGAAGTAGAAGCGGTTGCCTTCGAACTTGGCCAGCGCCTGGGTGAGCGAGTGCACGGTGCGGCCGTACTTCAGGTCGCCGACCATGGCGATGCTGAGGTTGCTCAGGCGCCCCTGGGTTTCCTGGATGGTGAACAGATCCAGCAGGGTCTGGGTCGGGTGCTGGTTGGCGCCGTCGCCGGCGTTGAGCACCGGTACGTTGCCGGAGAATTCAGCGGCCATGCGCGCCGCGCCTTCCTGCGGATGACGCATCACGATAGCGTCCACGTAGGTGCTGATCACCGAGATGGTGTCGGCCAGGGTTTCGCCTTTCTTGCCGAGCGAGGTGTTGCTGCCGTCGGCGAAGCCCACCACCGAGGCGCCGAGGCGGTGCATCGAGGTTTCGAACGACAGGCGGGTACGGGTCGAGGCTTCGAAGAAGCAGCTGGCGATCACCTTGTGTTTCAACAGTTCCGGCTGCGGGTTGGCTTTCAGACCGGCGGCGGTGCGCAGCACCAGCTCCAGATCCTCGCGGCTGAGATCGTTAATAGAGATGATGTGTTTGTGATACAGCGGGTTGGCCATTTTTCACTCCTCCTCGACGCGTGCCCGTGGCGCGGGACTTTGGGATATTCTCAAGGCAAAAAAAAGCCCCTCAATGAGGGGCTTGAAACGATCGGTTTAGCAACAGGAGAAACAACGGCAGCTGGCCGCCGATAGGCAGTCGGTTTTGTCGATTGTGGCTAACAAAACAAACGTCGTTTTTCATGCTTTCTCCTGGCAAATTGTGGCGCATTATACTCGTGCTTTTCGCCACTGCAAGCGCTAAAACGCCGTTTTTTGCCGCCCCGCAATCGATTGGCCGGCGATGGCCGCCCGCCGGCTATTTGCTGACGCGATCGTAGTAGACCATGTCGGCGTTCAGCCCCTGCTGGTAGCCTTTGACGTTGTCGCGCAGCACCACTTCGGTTTTGGCCTGATCGATAAACACGTAAGGCGAACTGCGCTGCAGCTCCTGCTGCATGGCGGTGTACAGCGCGCGGCGCTTGGCCGGATCGGCTTCGGCCAGCGCCGCCAGCGTCTGCTGGTTCAACTGCGGGATCTGCCAGCCGTTCAGTCCGGCTACCGTGCTGCTTTTGCCGTCGTTATAGGCGAAGGCGCTGGCGTTGGAGTGGGCGTCGAAGTAATCCGGGATCCACAGGCGGATCGCCGCCTGATGCTGCCTGGCGCGCACGCGGGAGTAAACCTGGCTGCCCGCCGCCGGCAGCAGCTCTACCTTCACGCCGGCGGCGGCGAAGCTGCCCTGCAGCGCCTGCGCGATGGTGATGAACGGCGGCTTGTTCTCTACGTCCAGCGTAAAGGCGGCGTGGGTGATGCCCGCTTTGGCCAGGATGGCTTTCGCCTTGGCCGGATCGTAGCGGAACGGGTTGGTCTCCAGCGCGCCCGGCAGCCCGACCGGCAGGAAGTTCTGGTGCACGAAGTATTGGCCCTTCAGCAGATCCTTCGTGATGCCCTGATAATCCACCAGGTAGCGCGCCGCTTCCCAGAAGGCCGGGTTGTTCAGCAGCGGATTGGCGCCGTTGCCGGTGTTGAACACCAGGTAGTTTTGCTCGGCGGACGGGATCTCCAGCACCTTGACGCCCGGCTGGTTTTTCAGCGTGTCGGTCTGATCGGCGCCCAGTTCGCGGGCGATATCGGCGTCGCCCTGCTGGATCAGCAGGCGGCGGGTGGCCGGATCCGGCACGTTTTTAATGATGATATTTTTCAGCTGCGGCTTGTCGCCCGGCGTGGTGGGGTTGGCATCCAGCACGATCGCCTGATGCGGCTGATAGACGCGCATCTTGAACGGGCCGCTGCCGGCGGAGTGCATTTTCAGCCAGGCGTTGCCGAAGTCGCCGTCTTTAACGTTGGCCAGCGCCGCCTTGCTGTCGACGATCGAGGCGATCGGCGTCGAGAGGATATTCAGCACCACCGCCGGGCTGACGTCCGCCGTCCAGCGCAGCTGCACGGTATGTTCGTCGATCTTTTTCAACTGCGCGTCGATGTTGTCCGGCTGCCAGCCAAGCACGTTGAGGATGAACGCCGGCGATTTGTTCATCTTGACCGCGCGGCTGTAGGAGAAGATCACGTCGTCGGCGGTCAGCGGGTTGCCGGAGGCGAACGCCGCCTGCGGCCGCAGTTTCACCGTCAGCGTTTTGGCCGCCGCATCGCTCTGCCAGCTTTCCGCCAGCACCGGTGCCACCTTGGCCGGATCGTCGCGATCCGCCTGCACCAATCGTTGATACAGGCTGGGCACCGTCTGGATGCTGGAGAGTTCGTTGGCTTCCGCCGGATCGAGGCTGACGATGTCATCCAGCGATTGCACCACCACCAGCGTATTCGGCGGCGTGGCGGCTAACGCGGCGGCGGGCAGGGCGGCGAGCAGGAACAGCGGCAAGAGTTTGGCTTTCATCGGTGTGTATCCCCTGAAGGCGCCGCCAGGCGGCGCTGAGAACGGTTTGTTATCGTTGGTTTTTACGGCGCGGGTGCCGTCGGCCTGTCACGGTAGAACCTTTGCCCGCGGCGGGCAAAGGTCAATCCGCTATTTGATATTCCTGGAATATATTAGCCGCCCTGGCCGGGGGCGCCAGGGCGGAGGGGAGGACTGTCAGAGGGTTTCGCTCAGCGTGGCGACCAGCACCGCTTTGATGGTGTGCAGCCGGTTTTCCGCCTGATCGAACACCACGCTGTGCGCCGATTCGAACACTTCGTCGGTCACTTCCATGCCGCCGTGCAGATCGTACTGCTGCGCCATCTGCTTGCCGAGCGTGGTTTGATCGTCGTGGAACGCCGGCAGGCAGTGCAGGAACTTCACGTTCGGGTTGCCGGTCAGCTTCAGCATCGCCATGTTGACCTGATACGGCCGCAGCAGCGCGATACGCTCCTGCCAGGTCTCTTTTGGTTCGCCCATCGACACCCACACGTCGGTGTAGAGGAAGTCGGCGTCTTGCACCCCTTCGGCGATATCTTCGGTCAGGGTGAGTTTCGCGCCGGTTTGCTGCGCCAGCGCCTGGCATTCGGCCACCAGCTCCGGCTGCGGCCAGCAGGCCTTCGGCGCCACCAGCCGCAGATCCATGCCCGCCAGCGCGGCGGCTTCCAGCAGCGTGTTGCCCATGTTGTTGCGCGCGTCGCCGATGTACGCCAGTTTCACTTCGCTCAGCGCCTTGCCCGGCAGGTGTTCCTGCACGGTGAGCAGATCCGCCAGCAGTTGGGTGGGGTGGAACTCGTCGGTCAGGCCGTTCCACACCGGCACGCCGGCGTATTCTGCCAGGGTTTCCACCAGCGCCTGGCCGTAGCCGCGATACTGAATACCGTCGTACAGGCGGCCCAGCACCCGGGCGGTGTCTTTCATCGACTCTTTATGGCCGATCTGGCTGCCGCTCGGGCCGAGGTAAGTGACCTGGGCGCCTTGATCGAATGCGGCAACTTCGAAAGAGCATCGCGTGCGGGTCGAGTCTTTTTCGAAGATGAGCGCAATGTTTTTGCCCTGCAGCCGGCGCTGTTCCTGCCCCTGCTTCTTGGCCTGCTTCAGATCGGCCGAAAGCCGCAGCAGCGCCTGCAGCTCGGCGGGGGTGAAATCCATTAACCTCAGAAAGTGACGTTGGTAGAACGCATTGCCGGTGCTCATAGTCCGATTCCCTGATTGTGTAATTGAATTAAAATTCACTTTATATGTATGAATATTCAATTTCAACCCCGGCGAGGAAATCTTTCACGTTTATCGTGGAAGCAATGTCGGCGGTGTGTGAAAATAGAAGGAATGAAGGCCATTTGACTTGAGGATATAGGCATGGCAAACCGCGAATTGCTGGAAGAACAACGTGAAGAGACCCGCCTGATCATCGAAGAACTGCTGGAAGACGGCAGCGATCCGGACGCGCTCTACACCATCGAGCACCATCTGTCCGCCGAGAAATTTGAGGTTCTGGAGCAGGCCGCCGTTGAAGCCTTCAAACTGGGCTACGAAGTGACCGACGCCGAAGAGCTGGAAGTGGAAGACGGCTCGATGGTGATGTGCTGCGACGTGATCAGCGAAGTCGGCCTGAACGCCGAGCTGATCGACGCTCAGGTCGAGCAACTGGTGGCGCTGGCGGAACGCTGCGGCGTCAATTACGACGGCTGGGGTACCTACTTCGAAGATCCGAACGGTGAAGACGGTGAGGATGACGAAGACGGCGACTACATCGACGAAGACGACGACGGCAAACGCCACTGATTAACCCCGCTTATTCACATGGGCCGGTTCTCGCCGGCCCCTGATAAACGCCATGACATACCAATCCCTGTTAGCCCCGATTTTAAGCTTCCTGCACTGTGAAACGCCCGACGCCTGGATCGACGCCGCGCGCCGTCCGGAAAACCTGCAGCTGTTGCTGACCGACCACCTGGTGTGCGAGCTGAAAGCCGCGCAGACCGGCATGTGGCTGATCCGCCGCTACGTGGCGGACAAAGAGAGCGGCGACGCGCTGTTGGCGCTGCTGCGCCCTTACGAGGCGTTTCTGCACGAGGCGCAGGGCGCGCCGGACACGCTGTTCCGCCAGGGCCAGTTCACCCGCAAGATCTTGCCGAAAAACGGCTCGGCCTACGGCCAGGATCTGGCGGATCGCATGGTGCTGTTAATCAAGGAAGAGCTGCATCACTTCTCGCAGGTGCTGGAGATCATGCAGGCGCGCGGGATCCCGTATCGCAAGATCACCGCCAGCCGCTACGCCAAGGGCATGATCCGCGAGATCCGCACCCACGATCCGGCGACGCTGATCGACAAACTGATCTGCGGCGCCTACATCGAAGCGCGATCCTGCGAACGCTTCGCCAAACTGGCGCCGCACCTGGACGACGAGCTGAACCGCTTTTACGTCTCGCTGCTGCGATCCGAAGCGCGTCACTATCAGGACTACCTGACGCTGGCGGAACAGATCGCCGGCGGCGACATCAGCGAACGGGTGGCGCATTTCGGCCGTCTCGAAGCTGAGCTGATCCTGTCGCCGGACAGCGAACTGCGCTTCCACAGCGGCGTGCCCGCCGCCGCCTGAGGTTGAGGCGCGCCCCTACTGCGGCGCGCCCAGCAACAGATCCACCGCCTTTTCCGCCAGCATGATGGTCGGCGCATTGGTGTTGCCGCTGGTGAGCTGCGGCATCACCGAGCAGTCGATCACCCGCAGCCGTTCAAAACCGTGCACCCGCAGCTGCGGATCGGTCACCGCGTCCTGCGGCGACGGCCCCATGCGGCAGCTGCCCACCGGGTGATACACCGTCTTGCAGAAGTTGCGTACGAACTCTTCCAGCTGCGCTTCGTCGCGCGTCCATTCCGGCTGCGGCATCAGCAGATCTTTGATCAGCGGCTTCAGCGCCGCGGTTTGCAGGAAATCCAGGCCGAACTTCACCGCGCGCACGCTGCCGGCCAGATCGTCCGGGTGGCCGAGGTAGTTGGCGTGCAGCTTGACCGGATCGCGCGGGTTGCTGCTGCGCAGCTGCACTTCGCCGCGCGCCTTCGGCTGCAGGTAGCCGACCTTGAGCGTGAAGCCGTGAATGTTCGGCAGCGGCTCGCCGGGCACGTCGTCCCAGCTGTCCAGCAGCGGCAGGAAGTGGATTTGCACGTCCGGTCGGCCGTCGCCCTGGCTGTCGGTGAAGGCGGCGCCTTCCAGCACGTTGGACGAGAGCACGCCGCTGCGAAACGCCAGCCATTGCGCGCCGTGGCTCAGCGCCTGCAGGCCGCGATCGGCGCCGAACAGGCTGATCGGCTCGCGGGTGCTGACGTTGATCGACATGTGCAGGTGGTCGTGGAAGTTTTTACCCACCGGCAGATCCGCCCGCACCTCGATGCCCAGCTGTTGCAGGTGGTCGCGCGGGCCGATGCCGGAGAGCATCAGCAGCTTCGGCGAACCGACCGCGCCGGCGCTGACGATCACCTCTTTGGTGGCGCGCGCGGTGACTTCCGCGCCGCCGTTCTGGCTGTAGACCACGCCGGTGGCGACGTTGCCCTCGAAGGTCAGCCGGTGCGCCAGGGCGTTCAGTTTCACCACCAGCCGTCGTTCGTCACGCACCGCCTTCAGGTAGGTGCGGGCGGTGCTGGCGCGTTCGCCGTTGTGGGTGGTGGTTTGGTAGAAACCGACGCCGTGCTGGCTGTCGCCGTTGAAGTCGTTGCGATAGGGCAGGTTCAGCTCCTGGCCGGCGCGGATAAACGCCATGCTGAGCGGGTGGCGGTAGCGGTTTTCGCTGACCGGCAGCAGCCCGTCGGTGCCGTGGTAGTCGTCCGACAGGCTTTCGTTGGCCTCGGCGCGTTTGAAGTAGGGCAGCACCTCACGGTAGCTCCAGCCGGTGCAGCCGTAACGGTTGGCCCAGTCGTCGTAGTCCTGCGGCTGGCCGCGCAGGTAGATCATGCCGTTGACCGAGCTGCTGCCGCCCAGCACCTTGCCCTGTGCGATCTGCATGCGGCGGTTGTTGGCGTGCGGTTCCGGCTCTGTCTCGTAGGGCCAGCTCTTTTTGGCGATGATCTTGGCCACCCCGGCCGGCATCTTGATGAACAGGTTATTGTCGTCGCCGCCGGCTTCCAGCAGCAGCACCCGCGCCTGGGTGCGGCGGATCAGCTGCGCCGCCAGCACGCAGCCGGCGGAACCGGCGCCGACGATGATGTAATCAAAGGTGTTTTCCGACATGACAGCTCTCCGTGCGCGATTGGGATACTGGCAGAGTAACGCGGGGGGAAAAACGGTCAATTTGAGATCGTTAATTTATTAACGAACTTCACATTAAATTTACATCGTGGTTTTTAACGTCAGTTTATCTGCTTGAAAAACGGCGTTATAGCGAGTTTTACTGATTGATTGCGATATTAATAAAATGGCGCAGCAAGCTGCGCCATGATAGAGAGGGCGGGGGGCGATTACAGCGTTTTCAGCATGGTAACTTCGCAATCGACGTGGCCGGTGGCGCCCATCGCATGGTCGATGTGTTCGAAGCCCAGGTGTTCGTACAGCGCGACGGCCTGCGTCAGGCTGGCGGTGGTCTCGAGGTAACAACAGCGGAAGCCGTGCTGGCGGGCGAAATCCAGCGCCTGCAGCGCCAGGCGTTTCGCCAATCCCTTGCCGCGCAACACCGGCAGGAAATACATCTTCTGCAATTCGCAAATATCGTCTGCGCCGCCCTGCAGCGGCGCGATGCCGCCGCCGCCGGCGACCTGGCCGTCCACCTCGATCACCCAGTAAGCGCTGCGCGGCAGGCTGTAGAGCTGATACAGGGCGTCCAGATTGGGATCGGAGACGGTATAGCCTTTATCCGCCGTCAGGCCGTGCTCGGCGGAGACTTCGCGAATGACGTGAGCAATGGTGGGATTGTCTTCCGCCGTGATGGGGCGCACCAGCAGGCGCGCCGGGGTTGCTGTTGTCATGTTTACACTCGCCATTGAAAGAGACCACGTTCGTTTTTCGTTTTTATCGCAGCACGAAACGCGCCGGGGGTTATTTCCCGGCGGCGTCCCTGCAGCAGTAATATCTTGTAATAACATCTAACCCGGCCCGGATGCAACGGCGATAAAAAAACAGCGGGGAAGACCCCGCTGTTTTTCAGGCGTTGGCGTGAGCCGGTGGATTACAGCGCGGCGATGGTCGCCTGCTGTTCCTGCAGCTTCACTTTGCCTTCTTTGCAGGCCGCCAGACGATCGCGCTCTTTGGCGACTACCGCTTCCGGCGCGCGCGCCACGAAGCCTTCGTTCGCCAGCTTGCCTTCGATCGAAGCGATTTCCGCATCCAACTTGCCCATCTCTTTCGCCAGGCGCGCGATCTCGGCGTCCTTGTCGATGAAACCGGCCATCGGGATCAGCAGCTCGGCGCCGTCCACCAGCTTGGTGACGGAGACCGGGCCTTTATCACCGGCCGGCAGCAGCGCGATGGATTCCAGACGCGCCAGACGGGCGATAAAGCTTTGGTTCTCCTGCACGCGGCGCTGGGCGTCGGCGCTGCAGTTGCGCAGCAGCACGTCGAGCGCTTTGCTTGGCGCGATGTTCATCTCGGCGCGGATGTTGCGCACGGCGATGATGGTTTGCTTGATCCACTCCAGATCGTTCAGCGCCTGCTCGTCTTCCAGCGCGGCGTCGTAGGCCGGGAACGGCTGCAGCATGATGGTGTCTGCGGTCGTGCCGGTCAGCGGCTTCACGCGCTGCCAGATGGTTTCGGTGATGAACGGAATGATCGGGTGCGCCAGGCGCAGCAGCGCTTCCAGCACGGTGATCAGCGTGTGGCGGGTGCCGCGCTGTTCCGCTTCGCTGCCGTTGCTCACCACCGGCTTGGTCAGCTCCAGATACCAGTCGCAGAACTGGTTCCAGGTGAATTCGTACAGGATGTTGGCCGCCAGATCGAAGCGGTAGGTGTCCAGCGCTTCGCGGTAGGCTTTCACCGTGCGGTTGAATTCGGCCAGGATCCAGCGATCCGCCAGCGACAGCACCTTCTCGCCGCCGTTGAAGCCGCAGTCGTGCGCTTCGGTGTTCATCAGCACGAAGCGGCTGGCGTTCCACAGCTTGTTACAGAAGTTGCGGTAGCCTTCCAGGCGCTTCATGTCCCAGTTGATGTCGCGGCCGGTCGAGGCCAGCGCCGCCAGGGTGAAGCGCAGGGCGTCGGTGCCGTGCGGCTCGATGCCGTTCGGGAACTGCTTCTCGGTGCGCTTGCGGATTTTCTCCGCCAGCTGCGGCTGCATCATGTTGCCGGTGCGTTTTTCCAGCAGATCTTCCAGCGAGATGCCGTCGACCATGTCCAGCGGATCGATCACGTTGCCTTTCGACTTGGACATCTTCTGGCCTTCGTCGTCGCGGATCAGACCGGTCATGTAGACGGTCTTGAACGGCACCTGCGGCTTGCCGTTTTCATCCTTGATGAAGTGCATGGTCAGCATGATCATGCGCGCGATCCAGAAGAAGATGATGTCGAAGCCGCTGACCATCACGCTGGTCGGGTGGAAGGTTTTCAGCGCGTCGGTCTGCTCCGGCCAGCCCAGGGTAGAGAAGGTCCACAGGCCGGACGAGAACCAGGTGTCCAGCACGTCTTCGTCCTGGGTCAGCACCACGTCGGCGCCCAGGTTGTTCTCGCTGCGCACTTCTTCTTCGCTGCGGCCCACGTAGACTTTGCCGTTCACGTCATACCAGGCCGGGATGCGGTGGCCCCACCACAGCTGACGCGAGATGCACCAGTCCTGAATGTCGCGCATCCAGCTGAAGTACATGTTTTCGTACTGCTTCGGTACGAACTCGATTTGGCCCTGTTCGACCGCTTCCACCGCCACTTTGGCCAGCGGCGCGGTGCGCACGTACCATTGGTCGGTCAGCATCGGCTCGATCACCACGCCGCCGCGGTCGCCGTAAGGCACCGTCAGGTCGTGCGGTTTGATCTCGTCCAGCAGGCCCAACTGATCGAAGGCGGCAACCACCGCTTTACGCGCCGCGAAGCGCTCCAGGCCGCGGAACTCGGCCGGGATCTCGTTGCAGTATTCGGTGCAGACTTCGCCCAGGGTGTTGAACACTTCCGCTTCCTGGCGGATGTCGCCGTCGAAGGTCAGAATGTTGATCATCGGCAGGCCGTGGCGTTTGCCGACTTCGTAGTCGTTGAAATCGTGCGCCGGGGTGATCTTCACGCAGCCGGTGCCTTTTTCCATATCGGCGTGTTCGTCGCCGACGATGCGGATGCGGCGGTCGACCAGCGGCAGAATGATCTCTTTGCCGATCAGGTCTTTATAGCGTGGGTCTTCCGGGTTGACCGCCACGCCGGTATCGCCCAGCACGGTTTCCGGACGGGTGGTGGCGACCACCAGATAGTCTTTGCCCTCGGCAGTTTTCGCGCCGTCGGCCAGCGGGTAGCGCAGGTGCCACATGGAGCCTTTGGATTCGCGGTTTTCCACTTCCAGATCGGAGATGGCGGTGCGCAGCTTCGGATCCCAGTTCACCAGGCGCTTGCCGCGGTAGATCAGGTCTTCTTTGTGCAGACGGACAAACACTTCGCGCACCGCGTTCGACAGGCCTTCGTCCATGGTGAAGCGCTCGCGCTCCCAGTCCACGGAGTTGCCCAGACGGCGCATCTGGCGGGTGATGGTGCCGCCGGACTCCGCCTTCCACTGCCAGATTTTGTCGATGAACGCGTCACGGCCGTAGTCGTGGCGGGTTTTGCCTTCTTCCGCGGCGATCTTGCGCTCCACCACCATCTGGGTGGCGATGCCGGCGTGGTCGGTGCCCGCCTGCCACAGGGTGTTTTTACCCTGCATGCGCTGATAGCGAATCATGGTGTCCATGATGGTCTGCTGGAACGCGTGGCCCATGTGCAGGCTGCCGGTGACGTTCGGCGGCGGGATCATGATGCAGAAGCTTTCCTGGCTGGTGTCGCCGTTCGGCTTGAAGTAACCCTGATTCTCCCAATGATCGTACAGCTTCTGTTCGATCTGTTTTGGGTCGTATGCGGTGTCGAGCTGACTGTTTGTCTTTTCCATTCTTTATCGTATTCAGTGAGTTGGCGGCGTAGCCGTGTTCAAATGGAAGCCGACGCTGCGATAGGCCTTGTAACGGTCGCGCGCCAACTGTTTCAGAGTGTCTTCGTAAGGAACGAAGTCTACCACTTCATGGAAAGCGGTAGCAAAATCGGCAAACTGCGGCAGCAGGGCAATCAGCAGATCGCGCGGGGCGTTGCCGCGCTTGCCGGGCCAGCACAGTTCCACCGGCGCGCCGTAGTGCGGCCCTTCGCCGGCCAGGTTGTGCGGCACGAATTCATGCGGCTCGCGCTGCCACAGCGCTTCGTCCAGCCGCTGGGCCTGCTCCTGGCTCTCGCAGGCGATCAGCACCCGCTTGCCGGCGCGGAAGCTGCTGGCGGCAACGGCGCAGGCCACGGCCTCATGGGCGCTGAGCGCACCAGACGGTTCCGCGTTGTCGAGCAAATAAAACGTCGCCTGTTTCATTAAGGATCCACCGCTGCCGATAAAAAAAACAGGGCACAACATGTAGGTTGCGCCCTTTTAGGGAACGGAGCAGATAACTCTACCCCTTCGCTGCTGAGAGGATTATATACCCAATAGATTTCAAGTTGCAGCTAGGCGGCAAGTTCGTTCATCCCCAGGAGCTGACATCAAGTCAGTGACTGGGGTGAACGAATGCGGCCAACAACGCTGCAGCTTGAAAGATGAAGGGTATTTAATCGTCGCCGTTCAGGCCTGCACGGTTGAGCAGGAACTGAGACAGCAGCGCCACCGGGCGGCCGGTCGCGCCCTTGGCTTTACCGGAACGCCAGGCGGTGCCGGCGATATCCAGGTGCGCCCAGGTGTACTTGCGGGTGAAGCGCGACAGGAAGCAGGCGGCGGTGATGGCGCCGCCAGGGCGGCCACCGATGTTCGCCATGTCGGCGAAGTTGGAGTCCAGCTGCTCGTAGTACTCGTCGGCCATCGGCAGGCGCCAGGCGCGGTCGCCGGCCTGCTCGGAAGCGCCCAGCAGCTCGTGCGCCAGCGGATTGTGGTTCGACATCAGGCCGGTGATGTGGTGGCCCAAGGCGATCACGCAGGCGCCGGTCAGGGTGGCGATGTCGATCACCAGCTCCGGCTCGAAGCGCTCGACGTAGGTCAGGGTATCGCACAGCACCAGACGGCCTTCGGCGTCGGTGTTGAGTACCTCGACGGTCTGGCCGGACATGGTGGTCAGCACGTCGCCCGGACGGTAAGCACGGCCGCCCGGCATGTTTTCACAGCCGGCCAGCACGCCGATCACGTTCAGCGGCAGGTTCAGCTCCGCCACTACGCGCATCACGCCGTACACGGTCGCCGCGCCACACATGTCGTATTTCATCTCGTCCATGCCGTCGGCCGGTTTGATCGAGATGCCGCCGGAGTCGAAGGTCAGCCCTTTGCCTACCAGCACGATCGGCTTAGCGTCCGGATTTGGGTTGCCCTTATATTCCATCACCGACATCAATGATTCGTTCTGCGAACCGGCGCCGACCGCCAGATAGGCGTTCATGCCCAGCTCTTTCATCTGCTGTTCGCCGATGACGCGGGTGGTGATGTGGGTGCTGAAGGCGTCCGCCAGCTGGCGGGCCTGCGAGGCCAGGTAGCCGGCGTTACAGATGTTCGGCGGCATGTTGCCGAGATCTTTGGCCGCCTTGATGCCGGAAGCCACCGCCAGGCCGTGCTGGATAGCGCGCTCGCCGCTGGTGAGCTCACGGCGGGTCGGTACGTTGAACACCATTTTGCGCAGCGGACGACGCGGCTCCACCTTGTTGCTTTTCAGCTGATCGAAGGTGTAGAGCGTCTCTTTGGCGGTTTCTACCGCCTGACGCACTTTCCAGTAGGTATTGCGGCCTTTCACGTGCAGTTCGGTCAGGAAGCAGACCGCTTCCATCGAGCCGGTGTCGTTGAGGGTATTGATGGTTTTCTGGATCACCTGCTTGTATTGGCGCTCATCGAGCTCGCGCTCTTTGCCGCAGCCGATCAGCAGGATGCGCTCGGAGAGAATGTTGGGCACATGGTGCAGTAGCAGCGTCTGCCCGACCTTGCCTTCCAGTTCGCCACGGCGCAGCAATGCGCTGATATAACCATCACTGATTTTGTCGAGTTGTTCTGCGATAGGGGACAGGCGGCGCGGTTCGAAAACGCCGACTACAATACAGGCACTGCGCTGTTTTTCCGGGCTACCGCTTTTTACACTGAACTCCATGCACTCTCCTGAATCTTAAAGACAAAGGCGGACGCTACGGCTAGAATAACCGACTCCGTAACGATCTCCTGCCATTTGAGTTAACGGATTATGTTAACCTGAACGGCATAAATTGCTCTGTTTTGGCGACTATAAGCAAGTTCCTATAGGACACCCAAACGGCTTGATGTTGTAATACTATTTTAGCTGTGAAGGTTGCCATATGATGAGAATAAATGGCGGATTAACGATGAAATTATCGATTTTCCTGCAAAAAGACAAGTTTTCACAGGCGTAATAAGCGTGATCATCATAAGATATCTGGTACGGGAAACGCTCAAGAGCCAAATCGCCATTCTGTTCATCCTGCTTCTGATCTTCTTTTGTCAGAACCTGGTCAGGGTGTTGGGCGACGCGGTGGACGGCAATATCCCGACAAACTTAGTACTCTCCCTGCTCGCGTTGGGCGTGCCGAAAATGGCGCAGCTCATCCTGCCTTTGAGCCTGTTTCTCGGCTTGCTGATGACGCTTGGGCGGTTGTATACCGAGAGCGAAATCACCGTTATGCATGCCTGCGGGCTGGGCAAACGCACTCTGATTATCGCCGCCATGATCCTGGCGCTGCTCACCTCTGCGGTCGCGGCGGTGAACGTGTTTTGGGCCGGCCCCTGGGCCTCGCGCTATCAGGACGTGGTGGTGAACGAAGCCAAGGCTAACCCTAGCATCGCCGGGCTGGCGGAAGGGCAGTTCAAACCCTCGCAGGACGGCAACGCGGTGCTGTTTATCGGTAACGTGAAGGGCAGCACCTTCAACGACGTGTTCCTGGCGCAGCTGCGGCCGAACGGCAACCAACGCCCGTCGGTGGTGGTGGCCGAGCACGGCAACATCGTGCAGCAGAAAGACGGCTCGCAGGTGGTGACGCTCGACAAGGGCACTCGCTTTGAAGGCACCGCGCTGCTGCGCGACTTCCGCATTACCGACTTCACCGACTACAAGGCGGTGATTGGCCACCGCACCGTGGCGGCGGACAACACCGAATCCGAACAGATGTCGATGCAGACGCTGTGGGAATCCGACGATCCGGACGCGCGCGCCGAGCTGCACTGGCGCCTGACGCTGGTGGTCTCGGTGGCGCTGATGGCGCTTCTGGTGGTGCCGCTCAGCGTGGTGAACCCACGCCAGGGCCGCGTGCTGAGCATGCTGCCGGCCATCCTGCTGTATCTGATCTTCTTCCTGCTGCAGACCTCGCTGCGCTCTAACGCCGGCAAGGGCAAGCTGGATCCGATGCTGTGGCTGTGGCTGGTTAACGGCGTTTACTTTGCGATCGCGCTGGCGCTGAACCTGTGGGATACCGTGCCGATGCGCAAGCTGCGCGCACGCCTGAGAGGAGCGGCCTGATGTTTGGCGTATTAGACCGGTATATCGGTAAAACGATTTTCAACACCATCATCATGACGCTGTTCATGCTGGTGTCGCTGTCCGGCATCATCAAGTTCGTCGATCAGCTGCGCAAGGTCGGCCAGGGCGAGTACACCGCGCTGAGCGCCGGCATGTATACCCTGCTGAGCGTGCCGAAAGACATCGAGATCTTCTTCCCGATGGCGGCGCTGCTCGGCGCGCTGCTCGGCCTGGGCCAATTGGCGACGCGCAGTGAACTGGTGGTGATGCAGGCTTCCGGCTTCACCCGCCTGCAGATCGCCGGCTCGGTGATGAAAACCGCCATTCCGCTGGTGCTGCTGACCATGGCGATCGGCGAGTGGGTGGCGCCGCAGGGTGAGCAGATGGCGCGCAACTACCGCGCCCAGCAGATGTACGGCGGTTCGCTGCTCTCCACCAAGAGCGGGCTGTGGGCGAAGGACGGCAACGACTTCATCTACATCGAGCGCGTCTCCGGCGATAAAGAACTCTCCGGTGTGAACATCTACCACTTCAACGACCAGCGTCGCCTCGAGACGGTGCGCTATGCCGCCACCGCCAGCTTCGAGAACGGCCTGTGGCAGCTTTCGCAGGTGGACACCTCGGATCTGACCAACCCGAAACAGGTAACCGGTACCCAGACGCTGACCGGCGAATGGAAAACCAACCTGACCCCGGACAAGCTGGGCGTAGTGGCGCTGGATCCGGATTCGCTCTCCATCAGCGGGCTGCACAACTACGTGAAGTACCTGAAGCAGAGCGGCCAGGAATCCAATCGTTACCAGCTCAACATGTGGAGCAAAATCTTCTCGCCACTGTCGGTGGCGGTGATGATGCTGATGGCGCTGTCGTTCATCTTCGGCCCGCTGCGCAGCGTGCCGATGGGTATCCGCGTGGTGACCGGCATCAGCTTCGGCTTCCTGTTCTACGTGCTGGATCAGATCTTCGGTCCGCTGAGCATGGTCTACAGCATGCCGCCGGTGCTGGGCGCGCTGCTGCCGAGCATGCTGTTCCTGCTGATCAGCGTGTATATGCTGCTCAAACGCAAGTAGCGGGGCGAGCGGTAGTGAAGAAAGGCGTGGCCGCGGGGCCGCGCCTTTTTTGTTGGTGCGGCAGGCCTCCGCCTGCGGTTTTTGTCGTGTTATAGTCACTTCAGCGGCAATGCAGGGAAAGGGAGCAGGCAGCCAATGGAAGACGAATATAATCTCAGCAACATTATCGGCAAGCGCCTTGAAGCGGCACTTGGGGAGTTGGGCGATCTCCTGTGGGCGTATGTGGTGTTATCCAAAAAAGACATTGCCTGCATCTTTGGCGTCACCAACTACCCGAGTGAATGGGTAAAAAAGTATCAGGAGCAGGGGTTGCAGTACATTGATCCGGTGGTACTTACCGCCCGCAACCGCCTGACCCCGTTCGCCTGGGACGAGCAAATTATGGCTGACGCAGGGCTGCACTTTCCCGAACTGTTCGAGCAGGCCCGCGAGTTTGGCGTGACGCATGGCTATACCTTCGTGCTGCACGATTACAACGACAATCTCGTCACGCTTTCCTTTGCCTTTAGCGCGGAACAGAAAATGGAAGCCATCCAGGCGCTCACCGAGCGTAAAGGCGACATTTCAGTATTGCTGGCCTCGCTGCATGAGTCCTATCTGGCGCTGTCACCACTGTCAGCAAAAAACGCCGCAGCGCTGGAGAGAAACGCCCGTTTTACCGACAGGGAGAACGAGATCCTCTATTGGGCCAGCGTGGGTAAAACCTACCAGGAAACGGCGATGATCCTGGGCATAAAGACCGGCACCATCAAGTTTCATATGTCCAACATTGTCAAAAAGTTGGGGGTCACGAATGCCCGACATGCCGTGCGCCTGGGGATGGAGCTGCGGCTGATTAAACCGGTGGAGTGACGGGCTAGCTAGCCCGTGGAATACTGAGGCAACGGCTGCGCAGAACTCATCAGCGTGATACGTCTAAAGGGAGAAAATATCGGCTGGCGAACAGCGTCTTTCGATTCGGGAAATGACGGGCGTTAATCGGTATTGATTTAGCCGCGTGGCGCTTCAAGTGAAGGGCGTAATAAAGTGCGGGCCCCGATCTCTGTGCTTTGAAATAATCACCAGCTTGAACTGATAAAGGTCTAGTAAGGGACTGTACTTTAGTCTAACTAGTTTCTCACCCCGTAAGGCGATACACTTTCCCGGTAATTTTTTGATAAAAATACAAAAAAAAACCTGACCACGTAGGGCCAGGTTGCCAATATTGGCCAACACCAGGGAAAATTTTCTTACATCATCTTAAAGCTATTAACTCTGCAGAGGCAAGTGTTCTCTGCTGGTTTTTACGCCTTGAGTTGCTATTTTGTTACGTATGTACGCTATTTTGTGGTGATTTTAGTTCGAAGCCTTTCCAGTCGGAAATAATGCCTCTCTCTTGATGCCGTTGTTCCTCTCTTTTATTTCCCGTCTGATATTTACCAATGAAAAAATAGTGTTCTCGAAATGTTGCGCAACCTCATTCTTTATTGACTGACACATTGTTATGCAATTATTTGCAGCATTGCCATTACGGCTGGGGATTATTTTATTTTTGATAGGAGCTGGGTGAGGCCGTGGTGATGGGGGGGCGGGTTGCGACCAACGACGTGCCGGACTCCTGAACGAATCTCGCTAGCGCGGTGAGCAGCGGGAGTGAATGACGTCCGGCACAGGAGCCATCATTGCTCTGTGCAACGAGGCTGGAATCTGGAATCGGACGATATCGCGTGAGTGCGGCGCCTGATCCTGGATGCTCGTTGCAACAGTCTGCTCATCATCAACGTGGTTGGGAAGGGTGCACAGGAGGAAGAGGGGGCGGGCAAACGCGCGTTGCGGCGGTTTTTTCGACACTTAACTCATTGAACAACGGATAAGTGTTGCGTGCTGGTCGCGGGAAGGTATAATTCACCCGTTTTCCGCATACTACTTCAGTGCCGAAGTGGCGAAATCGGTAGACGCAGTTGATTCAAAATCAACCGTAGAGATACGTGCCGGTTCGAGTCCGGCCTTCGGCACCATCGGAACATCAATAGACGTCAACGGACGTCTTTTTTTGTGCCTGAAATCTGCGCCACACAAGGCTTTCCGCGATTTTCCTTTCAATAGAAGTCAATCTGAGTCAACCCACATCAAGTCGCTTGTGAGTATAGAACCGAGTATATATGCTGGTTCGATAATGATTGTATACTCACAGTGGCACATGAAAGGAGAACTTTTATGGCTCTGACAGATACTAAAGTGCGTTCTGCGAAACCGTAGGAAAAGGAGTACACCCTTGTCGATGGAGATGGCATGTTTTTGCTGATACACCCTAACCTGGCGGTTCCGTTTTCGCTTTAGTGGTAAGCAGCACCTGATAGCGTTTGGGGTTTATCCTGAAACGTCATTAGCTGATGCTCGTCAAAAGAGGGAAGAGGCCAGAAAGCTTGTTGCTGCAGGAATCGATCCTCGCGAGCATAAGCGTGCTGTAAAAGAGGCGCAGGCAAAAGAGGCCATTACCTTTGAGTCAGTTGCCAGAGAGAGGCACGCAGCTAATAAGAAATAGTCAGAGGATTGCAGTCGACGGGTGCTGAAGAGCTTAGAAGACAATCTGTTTCCTGCTATTGGCAAGCGTAGTATTGAAGAGTTGAAGACCAGCGACCTGCTTGCACCGATGAAAGTTGTAGAGGCAACAGGTCGCTTTGAAGTTGCTTCTCGCCTTCAGCAGCGAACTACAGTAATCATACGATATGCGGTGCAAAGTGGTTTGATTGATTACAATCCCGCTCAGGAAATGGCAGGAGCAGTTGCTTCCAGTAGTCGTGTCCATCGCCCAGCGCTTGAGTTGAAACGCCTACCTGAACTGTGACTGTTACACGGGACGCCCTTTGACCTGCTTGGCTGTTGAGCTAACGTTGTTAATCTTCATTCGTTCCAGTGAATTGCGATTTGCCCGCGGGTCTGAGATCGATTTCGATGCGGCAATGCGGACGATACCGGCTGCAAGAAAAGCTATTGAAGGTGTGAGGCATTCAAGGCGTGGCTCGAAAATGCGGATACCTCATCTAGTACCGTTATCTCGCCAGGCATTAGCAATCCTTAACAGGTTCACAAGAGCAGTGGTGAGTGTGATTTTGTTTTCATTGACGATCATGATCCTCGCAAACCTATGAGTGAAAACACGCTTAACAAGGCGCTGTGCGTTATGGGTTATGACACAAAGGTCGATGTTTGTGGGGATGGCTTCAGGACGATGGCTTATAGCTCGTTGATTGAATCGGGGTTGCGGTCGAGAGATGCTGTAGAACGGCAGATGAGCCATATGGAGCGCAACTCTTTGCGCACGGCTTACATTCACAAGCGGACCGTCTTGATGATCGTCGATTGATGTGCAGTGGTAGGTTGATTTTCTGGAAATAAATCGTGATAAGGCTATTAGTCCGTTTGGTTTTGAGAGGGGTCTATAAATATCGTTAATAATAAAGAAATAACTTAATTGTTTATAAACGCATGCTAACCATCTTATAGAAATACAGATGCTCGGCTTTTTAATTTGAAATTTTTATTTTATGTAAGGGTATGTAAATTGAAGTATTTATACGGCAGTGTTAATAAATGTCGCATATAGTTACCCAACCCTACCGGTAGAGTTGGGTAACTACATTAGGTTTTTAATCTACGGTGAATAAGTTTTTTATATATACTAAGTATTTTTTTGAATTCATTTTCATCTACAAAATATGATAATACATTCTTGCCACTACTTAATAAGATTTCATCAATGTTAACTTTGTTGTTAAAGTTTTCAGAAAAATTTAAAAAATCTTCCGGTGACGTTTCTCTGTACGGAATCGGAAGCTTTCTAAACTCGTTTGGAACAAGTTCTAATACGCCACCACCATAATATCTTCCATATAATTCAGCAAAGCATAAAGTTAAAGGGTTATAAAATGAGTAAATTAAAGAGTCAATGTTGTAACCTTCATTAATAGTGAGATTATATGCAGCATCTGTTGTAAGGATTTCATAATCATTTTTATGAATCTTAGGGTATTCACTACATCTTTTAAAGAAAAAACCTTCACCAGGTGATACTTTTGGCACAATGTACCAGTTTTTTCTTCTTTGACATTTGTACCGCTGATGAATCCCTAAAGATTCACCAAGTTTCAAATAGTCTTCAACTCGTTCACATGAATCCCTAACATAATTAGTTAAGTCAACGAAAAAGCTCGGCTTGTCTAATTTAACAAGATGTTCGAAATCATTTTTGTTGAAAATTATTTTCTTTTGAAAAAACTGACTCTTTTGAAGTATTGGGAGAGCGTAATTGTGTAAGGAATATTCTTCTATTTTCTTTTTCGGAACTATGAAAAAGTTATTGGCTGCGGTTACTATCCCTGGTCTGGATGTTACATAATCCCCTATTCCTTTCAATTTACTAGATATTTTTGTTAAGAAAATCAATTCGGAATCAGATAAGCTTAATGAGCTCCATTTAATATTACTGTCTTGAGAAATTAACTCTCTGCACTCATTTTTTGAGTGATATATTAGATTGGCTTTGTTCTTTTCATTTTCATGAAATGAGAGGTTGTTTATAAATAAGCCTTTGTCTTTGGCATTCTTATATGCGAATAGAATTATAGTGTCTTGTTCAGTTTTATCAAAAGCCAACTTATTTGAAGTGTATATTTCTATTCGCGAAAAGTTTGATGTAAGATATGACTGTATATAACTACCGAACTTAACTTGTAGTAAATCGAATGGGAGAACTAAAGCCATAACTCCATTTTCATCAAGCATTTTAGTGCAGCGAATAATAAATGAAGTCCATATATTCCTGTCTGCTAAGGTTGGTATTGATGCTGCTAGGAGTATATCACGGCATTTCTCTATTTGTTCTTTTGTTAAATGCTTTTTGGATATGTATGGTGGGTTGCCTATGATGATATCAAAATTTTTCTCGTTCTCATAATATAAAAAGTCATGGTTTATAACTTTAATATTTTTTTTGTTAGTGAATTTCTTATTAAGAGATTTCGCGGATTTCTTATTTATTTCAACTAGAGAAGCATTTATAGATGACTGAGGTTTTTTTTTCATAAGGCTATCTATGAAACGCCCATCACCAGCACTTGGTTCGAGAACGTTAACGCTCTTCGTTTTCAAAATATTAGGTGAAATTTTATCTATAATAAAATCAATAAGAAATTGTGGTGTATAAAAAACCCCGAATTCTTTACTCATTGTTTTTACAATTCTCGTTGTAGTTGTCGATATTTATCCATTTGATCGATGACGTCTAGCAATAATGACTTTAACTCGACATGCAATGGATTGTTCTCTGGGGTTTCTTTAAGTTTTCGGCTTATTCTTGGCACCAGTTCATAAAAATAATCAGCTAACCAAAATATTTCATGACGTCTTAAACCAAATTTAAGTTTGTCATACATGTACTTTGCTGCTGAATTGCCCTCTTTATATCTTATTTTTCCTGATGAGTCTCTATAAAACGCCTCAGAGTATTGGGTGTCACAAGGTTCAATATATCCAATGCCGTTGCTAATAGACTCGTTCTCATTATTACCACACCAGTCATTACTTTTGGCAATGTTGCAAGTTGGACAAGAGTAAACCAAATTGCTATATTCATTCTCTAGATGTTTAAACTTGCTTTTTGGAGCAAAGTGATCGATGTGAAAACATTTTCCTGAACCGTAATATACATGATGAGCTCCGCAGTAGCCACAACAGCAAAAAAAGTCCTTTGATAAGGCTTCTTTATATGAGTTGTATTTATTTAATTTTTTTTGTGCTGTTCGTTTTGGATCATTTTTTCTCAGTGGGAACATATAAAGCATCCAGTTTCTCTAAAATATCTTCAGCACGAACGACTAATTCTTTAATGTTCTCGACATGCTGTAGGTTTTTTAAGTGTTTTGGTAATTTCACATCGTTGTTTAAGCTAGACTCTAAAAAATCATCTAATTCGATGAGTCTGTTCTCTTGTTCTAATGTCAAGTTATTTAATGACGTTAGTTCTGCAAATTCACTAGATGCTCTTTGTAATTCATTAATGTAATGTTCGATGCTTTTACGGATTTTAAATTCAAATAGCTTTTTACTTTCTGTGTCGCTGCCAAATGGAATACTTTTGCTGTATACTATATGTGTGTCGAAAGACTCAGAAATGGCATCATCTGCAAATGACGTTAATATAATACAAGGGAAATTTCTTCTCTTATTTCTAATGGAGTCAAATACTTTTACTCCATTATAATTAATGTTAACATATTCATTGATTTGAAAATCAATAACTAATATATCTAAGTTGCTTGAATTGATTTCATCTATTAATTCTTCAATAGATGACTTAGGTTTGAAGTCAATAAACTCATATATATCATATTTTTTTATGAAATCGTAGAAACGTGCTATATCTGACTCATCTTCATCAAGGTATCCCATCCTAAATTTATTCATAAGTTTTTCCTTCTCTTTACTTATGGGAATATTATTTCAAGTGAAAAACCTGAAGTACTTGATAAGACTTCACAAGTGGCATTGTATTGTTCAAGTGACTTTTTTACTAACCACATACCCATACCAGTACCGATTTCTTTACCCGAATTATCCCGTTTTGTGGTATAGGTTGCTTGAAAGATATCTTGTGCATTTGTGATATCCTTGCTTAATCCGGGCCCGCTATCCTTATATTTAATATGGAACCCATCAGGTAGTTTTTCAGTGGAAATTTCTATATTTCGAAACTCACTCGATACCTCATTGCGAATGAAGACATCTAAGGAGTTTATTAGAAGGTTGTTAAAAATACAATCCAAGTCAATTTCATATGATTTTAGGCTATAATCAGTACTTTTATTCTGTAGTGTAAGATTGACACAACGCTCCTCTAATGTATCACTCCATTCAGTTTTGAAATTTTCAAGATAATCTGAAATGTTAATGTATTGCTGGTTTCGTTTATCTTTGCGTATGGTCCTAAGTGTATATTGTAACCACTGCTTTAATTTTTTATCTTCTTTTTCAAATAATTCCAATCGATAATAAGGATTGTCATATTTATAGGTGTTAGAAAGTGATGCCTCATCAATTAAGGGCGAGATTAATTGCCTTATCTCATCAAACCTACTTCCTAACTTAATCTGAAGATTCTCTAATTCATGAGTAAAAGAGGCGATTGTCACTCCACTGGATGCGAATACTCTTAACAGGGAGTTCTCCTCACGCATTTCGGTTAGTTCTTGTTCTAACTCTTCTTTTTCCTCTTTTTCTTTTAAATAAACAGTGGCAATGGTTTCGTTATCTGTTTTTTTCGACTTTCGCTTTGAACCATCATTTTTATTTTTATATTTTTGATAAATATCGTTAGCAATTTGTGTCGCTTTTTCTATATCTCTCTTGGATATTTCTCCATCGCTTGGTGATGTGGAGTTCTTCTGATTAAATTTAAGTAGTTCACTAAAGAAAAAGCTACGATCATCTTCAAATATTTTTATTAACTTTTCAATAATATTCTTAAAGAATAAAAAAGATTCATTCTCTTGAACGCCTTCTCGACTGGATTTATCCTCAAGATATGGATTGTCAATTCTCGAAATGTTGATTACACCAGTGATGTTATTGGGGCTTACTTTCCAGTGTCGATGTCGACTAACCTGAGCAGGGTTAAGAGCTACTCTGTTACCAAGTTCTAACCAATCCCATGAAGAACTGCCTCTTTCTCCGTATGGCCTGACTCTAAAGTTATCTCTAAATAATTTTATACCACCATAGCTGTCAAGCCATAGACTGCGTTTAGTTGTATCAATTTTCTTTTGATAATATTTTTCAGTGTCTGATTTATTAGGTACAGTTCGTTTCATGAAATAGAGAGTGAAGGAAAATGGGCCTGTTTTACTTAACTCCATATCATTGATTCCCGGCATTAAATTTGATAATGGGAAGTTTAAATGTTTTACTTTATCTTTTAAATTTTGTGTTTCATCACTTTGGAAAAATTCCGGAGGGATATCTTCTATTCGATACTCATTTCTAATTATTCGCCCGGTTAAATTAAGTTTTTTATCTAAGCTAACTTCTAATTTGTAGTCATAATCCTCGCAAACCTCTGGCTGCAATAGCCCATTATATTTGGATGTATGATTGCAGAACAAAAATAATTGAAATGATGTATCTTCGGATGGTGGAACTAAAGATTCTAACCTGTCCTTTAAGTTTCTTATTGCGAGTTCATTCCAATGATCTCTAACGGACGATATTTTAATAATTGTACCAGTCGATAAAGTTTTTTCTAAATCTAATGGATTTTTTCTTTTACTTAACCCTTTCTTTATTTGCTCTATGACTTCAGAGGGGAAAATAGACAATGTATTTATGTTGTTGTTTATGTCAGGAACTTCAATTGTGGCATAGATTTCATTTATGTTCTTTCCATTTTGCTCAAAACTATCCCAATCAACTTTCCAAATTATCCCATTGGATTTTTCAGTTTTTGTTTTTAATGTACAAAGCCGACCAAGACGGTCCAGAGCAAATCGACCAATTCCTTTTGCTCCAGATTTTGTTCTACCTCCCTTAGATTTAATATCATAGGTTTTATTATCTGTGCCTATTGTCATCCAATTTTTCTTTATCGTTTCAGAATCCATCCCTTCGCCATTGTCAATGATATAAATATTTGTGAATGAGCCAAAGAAAGCTCTTAACTTTTCATTTTCAGTGGCTCTTTCTTTTTTTAATCTTTCTATCTCTTCAGAAAGAGTTCCTTTGGTAGGATTGAATTCATTTCTTTCCCATTCAAACGTGATTTTATTTTGCTCATAAAAATCTTGTAGGTTTAATTGCATATTTAGTGCATGTGATGATAATTGACTGAAGTTCTCCTCTTTTATTATTTCAGGTGTTGTAGGGTAAGGTATATCAAAATAAACAATGCAATATTCTGAATCGGCATCGTATGTGTTTTTTACTAATTCTATAACAGCGCCGTCAGATGTCGCAACGTTTTCTCTTCCAATAAGACGAGCTGTTCGTGCCGAAACATTAAAATTAACAAACTCTTTAGCGTTATCCATAAGCGTTACGAACCTTTTCTTTGAATTAGATATTAATGCTGTAAGTTGGATGAACTTTTTTATAGGGTATTGTGATAAATGTCTCTCATTGTTAGAGAACAGTCATTAATATAGTCTTTGTGTGTTTTGGGTTGTTAGTTATTGAGCTTTTCTCATGATTTTAAATTATATGTTTAATGCTAATTTTATGCATGAATTTAATACTCAATGTTTATTTCTACAACATGGGTATTTATACTCTGTTATCTAGTTAGATAGCCCTTAGTCACGTGTCAAGGTCGTGTGTAAAAACTCATTCGCTCATATACTTCGAAAAAAAATCATCACGTTGAGTTATTTTTCCGGGTTGCCACTGATTAAATTCGAGTATAAATAACACGGGAGGCTATGCTTTAACTATAGGAAGGTCTGGAACGCTAACAGGAGCGTAAGCTAGTTCATTTACTATGCAGGGTGCCAATTGCTTAATCTTGTGTCATTGAAAACACGCTACCGCCCGACCTTGGTTTTTAGAACCTGCCCCGCGCCATGTTACCAGCATTTGATGGTGTAAGCACACCCATTTTAGTTCTACCCACTTTTTGAGATTTCCGATTTTTCAGCAATCAACCGGTATTCATTCCACGTTCTTCGAAAAAAATATAGCCAGCAGTTAGTCTGCATGCCCTGAGTGTTCGATAGCGAACGTAGATCACCTACTGGCTTGAAAGAAAAGTGGCGCTCATCACATGATTTTCGCTCAATATTCGTGACCAGTAAGCGCATACCCTGAATCACTTAAAAGTGTAATTCTCAAGGGGAGAATGACTATATTTAGTTCTTAGTTGACTAAGTGGCTCAGTACTATCAAGTGTTGATAATGTATAGCTGACCTGCCCCCCAGGCTTAGATACAACGTTCAGTTAGTAATGTCGGATCCTTTACTCCCAGAATATCCCTTTCTCCAAGCCGCCGCAAATTAAGACGACGTCTGATAATTTAGCGTGGAGTGCGGGCGACACTCGTTATAATCCTGACGCCATTCACGGATGATCTTCCAGGCACATGACTGACGTCTCTGAACCAGTGTCCATTCAGGCATTCATCGCGAAAGCGTCCGTTAAAACTCTCAATAAATCCGTTCTGTGTCGGCTTACCGAACTGGATAAGTCTCAGCTCCACTCCATGCTCAAAGGCTCATTGAGCCAGCGCACGGCAGGTAAATTCCGGCCCCTGATCTGTTCTTATCGTAACCGGGTAGCTGCGAAATAGCGCAATGCTGTCCAGAATACGCGTAACCTGCACGCCTGAAATCCCGAAGGCAGCGATTAACCTCGGGCACTACAGTTGACAGGTAGCACGCTGTTGCAGGCAACTTTTAACCTATAGCGGCCTCTTTCATCTCCAACTTCACCATCAACTTCTTGTTCACCTCTTTCCCATCCACCCCACTATGAATCCGGCGATGACAAGTTGGGCAGATGGCGCCCACCCACTGCGGGTGATCGGGGCCTTCGTCGGCTAGGCGCTTTGTGTGGTGGGGTTCGAGGTAGGGATCGCCGTTCTTTTTCTTGAACGGTGCCGGCTGCTCGCAGGCTTCGCAGATGCCATTGGCGCGCTTCAGCACGTATTTTTTTACGTCTTCGCTACGTTTGAACCAGGATTTTTTGCTGTCACTCTGTTGGCGCTGGCCTGATTGCTTTGAGGACTGAAGTGCCTTCTTGCGCAACTGCTCGAGCGTCTCTGTCTGTGTATCAGCTTCATCGGTTTCTGCTTCTTCTTCAACCGCGTGCAGTGACGAGACTTTGAACAGGTTAAAGGTAATGCCTTGCCGCATGTTATTTTCGAAGTCTAAGCACTGAATGTGATCCCAAGAGTCGCACTCAAACATGCCAAGATAGCGAACGCCTTTTTCTTTCTTGTTGTCTTCGAACAGGAAGATGTCTTTGCCGTCTTTTTTATGGTCGCGGATGGATTTATTACCCCGAATAAATTCCATAGGGCCTTTTTGGCCTTCTCCCGTATAAGAGAAGCTGCCTTCGGCTGTCCATCCATCTTTGTAGCCGTAGGTTTCACCGCTTTCTCCGGTGAAGATAAAGATCACCGGGAATTCCCGTGGGGTCCAGATACCGCCTTGCAGCTGCCCACCGTAGAGCTCGATAAGCGCTTTGCGTGTGTACAGCTTGCCTTCGGTTAAGTAGTCAAAAGGATGCGGTGTTTCGGCGAGCTCAAAACCGAGATCTTTGAGATATTGGATGGCTTTTTCCGTGCCGCTATCGGAATTTATTCCCTTTAACGGATAGCCATGCTGCTCACTGTATGCTCTAGCGGCAATGCCGCGGATATCGTACTTCTCGCCATTATAAAGAAGGGTTTGTTTTTTAAATCTCTTTATTTTATGTTTTTTTAAGAATTCATCTCGGCCAATTTTTTTATATTCTTCGATGGCTTTTAAAACGAATTCTTTTGAAGATAACGCCTCTATTGCAGTTGCCAAAACCACTCCCTCACATTGCCGAGTAGGCTCTGGGCAATGTGCTTGCTGACGAGAGCAGTATGCATCAATACCCAGCAGTTAACTCATCGATTTACCGAATGCGTTAACTATGCCAGGTAGGGGAGGAAATGCCTACCTTGATGAATGTTTTTGTTGTGATATGTCAGTCAGATCTATTGGAAATCGTGGGTGGGAAGGGCGATGAGCATCGCCCTGATTGTCATTTACGTTAGCCGCAGGCTTCCATCTCCCACAGTGCCCGCCCATACAGGTTACACAGCGCAGGAACCAGATGCGCCGTGGCATTGAGGTAGCGATTCAACTGTTCCCTGCCTTCAGTGTCCAGTTGTGGGTGCTTTTGCAGTAAATGGCCGAACAACATCAGGCCGTGACACAGCCCTTCAGCCTGCTCGGCAGAGAGTGCGGCCAGGTCTAAGAGTTCTGAGGGATTGTAAGCGCTGAGATCGAGGTGGTTAAACAGTTGGCGGTAGAGGGTAAGGGTGCTTGCAACGGATTCTGTAGTGGGAGTCTTTGTCATGGGTGCATCTCCGTATGTCATTAGCTAATGACTATCACCAGAGACGCTAAACTCGGGTGGTAGCCCAGACGGGGTTAGCGTCACCGGGACATACGAACCGGCGCTTCTTGCGAAGCCCCCGCCTGAGCCACCATTATTTGGCGTGAACTAAAGCTGCTGCATTATTACATAATACAGCGGTAGTATGTCAGATTCGGAACGCTAACTCCGGCTGCGGATTTTGCCGCAGCGGGAAAACTATAGCGTTATCAGTAAAAGGAAAAAATAAGCTGTATGGAATTACAGGCTATTTCATATCTAATATGGAATGGGTATCGCAGTTAATGAGTTGTATAATTTAACTATTGATTCTATGAATGCTCATCTTCTTTATATGCTCTTGTTCTGAATGTCTTTATTTGAATTGTTGTTTTAAGGAGGTTAAATCAATAAATTCACAAGGTGAATTTGTCATGAGGTTTTTTCGTTATTTTATAAATGAGTAAATATAATCTAGACCGGCTGAGAAGTAGTCGCTAAGATTTCACTTTCAAATGGTCATAGGGAATTTGACTTATGCTTACGAAAGAACAGAAAATCCAACAAGTGAAAGAGGGAGCATTACGACTCATGACGTTGGGTGAAATAGTCATGGCCCGACGTGTTTTCGGTAAGTCGATCGTCTACAACCGTGTATGGATTCATTGCGATAGTTACTTACCCTTTGGTTTACAAGGCAAGCATGTTGGTATGTCCCCCAACGGCGAGATATATTTCCGAGAGGAGGAATATCTGGCTGATTTCTCTAAGGTAAATAATTACGCAAAACAACATTTCTTTATTCATGAGCTTGCCCATGTTTGGCAGCATCAGCATGGGCAGTGGGTCCGCCTCAGAGGTGCCTTTAGTTGGGCAGCTAATTACACTTATAAGTTGGAAGCTAATAAGACGCTCACAAAGTACTCTTTGGAACAACAAGCTTGTATCGTTGCCGATTATTGGTTGTTAATACAATATGGCTATGATGCTTGGGCATATGGTATTGGGCGTTTTGTGAATTACACGGGTCCCCAAAACAATAAAATTCGTCTACAGTACGAGCAGGTTTTAGCCGAGTTTTTACGTCAGAGGTAGTCATGAAACGGATCTTCCCCCTCGCATTCCCCTTCCTGCTCGCCGGCTGCCCGTCGATAGGCGATCGTATCCCCGTAGACTACCCCGCTACCGCCAACCTGCGTGAGGGCAAAGTATGCATCACCGTTCAGCCGCAGGGAGACGAAAAGCTCGCGGGTATTTCGATATACCGATTGGATGAGGCGCAGAACCGCACATTCAAATTCTTCGATCCGCTGCGGGATGTTGCCCCCAATCAGTGCGTCCCTGATGAAGGCTACGTATTTACGCCGGGGCAGCAGTACCATTTCTCCGTGAAGCTGGTCTCGCAGAAGAAACAACAGGCAGGTGAGTTTCCCTCTGCACGTGAGTTCGTCGCTGAATTTGCCCTACAGCAAGCAGCAACAGAGCTGCGTCTAGTGTCCCTCCCTCCACCCCGTTAGCACCATATGCCCATAAAGGAGCCACCCACAGGCTCCAATATCCAAACCCCGCTTACCCCAACCCTCCAATCCTGCCCCGAATCTCCTCCTCGGGCAGATCCACACCAATAAATACCAAAGTGCTCCGACGTTCCTCACCAGGCAGCCACTCCCGATCCCAGTCGGCGTTATACAGCCGCTGCACGCCCTGGAACAGCAGGCGGCGCGGCTTGTCTTCGATAGACAGTATGCCTTTGTAGCGCAGCAGGTTGTCGGCGTATTCCAGCAGCAGGCCTTCCATCACATCGGAGATTTGCATCAGCGGCAGCGGGCGTTCCAGCGTCACGACAATTGAGCGGATGTCGCTCTGCGGCTGCGGGATGCGGCGGAACAGCGGGGTGGGCGGTGTCAGGTTGAGTTTGTCGTTCAGCGTAAAGCCTTCGATGTCGAACAGCACGCTCAGATCGATATCGCCGTGCGTCACCTTGTACACTGGCGCGCGGGCGTTCATCCGTTGCAGCCGCTGGATCAGCGCCTCGCAATCCGGCGCCACGTCGGTTTTGGTCAGCAGGAGGCGGTCGGCGTAGCCCACCTGCGCCTGGGCGATGCTGAATTGGCTCAGCTGCTGCTCGGCGTGCGCCGCGTCCACCAGGGTGATGATGCCGTCCAGCAGGAAGCGCTCGCACAGGATCTCGTGCGAGAAAAAGGTCTGGGTAATCGGGCCGGGATCGGCCATGCCGGTGCATTCGATGATCAGCCGGTCGAACGCCAGCTGGCCGCTGTCGACGCCGTCCAGCAGATCCAGCAGCGCGTCCGCCAGTTCGTTGGACTTGCTGCAGCAGATGCAACCGTTGCTCAGGGTAGTGATGCGGCTGGCGCGATCGCCGATCAGCGCGTCGTCGATCGGCACTTCGCCGAACTCGTTCTCGATGACCGCGATTTTATAGCCGTGTTCGGCGTTCAGGATGTGACGCAGCAGGGTGGTTTTGCCGGCGCCCAAAAAGCCGGTCAGGATGGTGACTGCAATGGGTTTCATACGGGTCCTTGTGACTGCGGGTTAACAGCAGCGCATGCCGCCTTTGCCGTCGCCGCCGTAGCGCGCTTGCTGGCGCTCGCGGAAAAATTCTTTATAGGTCATCACCGGCTTGTCCGGGTGGTTGTCTTTCATGTGCTGGACGTAGGTATCGTAGTCAGGCACGCCCACTAACATGCGCGCCGCCTGCCCGAGGTACTTCCCCGCCTGGCCGAGATTTCCGAACATAAGCCTTCTCCAACTTTACCCTGCATCACTACAGCGCTTGCTTAAGCCTGATATTAGGGGAAGCCGGGGGATGGGGTTCCCGCAGGGATGCCCCACCTCCGGGGCGCCCCGGGTATCTCGATTGCATCGCGCCGCACGCCTGGCATCTTGCGATACGCAGGCCGTGCGGCTTTGGGTACTACTTAACGTTATTATGCAGGGTATCCGTTAAATCACATCAATGCTGGGTCGAAACTTTGACCTCCCCCTCAGTTACGCCGTCGGCGGGCGCGGCCTGCGGCACCGGCACGTAAGGCGTTTCCTGGTCGGTGCGTTTCGGGTTCTTGTGTGCCGCCAGCGCAGTTTTCACCCCATAGAAGATGATGCTGTACACCACCAGCAGGAACAGAATACTCAGCCCGGCGTTGGTGTAGTTGTTCACCACGATGTGGTTCATGTTGGCGATCTGCTGGGCGCTCAGCTCGGCGCCGCCTTCGGCGATCTTGCGCTTGTACTCGCCGGCCAGGAAGAAGAAGCCTTCCAGCTGCGGGTTGTCGCTGAACAGCTTCAGCCCCAGCGCGTAGGTGGTGCAGATCAGCAGCCACACCGCCGGCAGCACGGTCACCCAGATGTATTGGGTGCGCTTCATCTTAATCAGCACCACGGTGCCGAGCACCAGCGCCACGGCAGCCAGCATCTGGTTGGAGATGCCGAACAGCGGCCACAGGCTCTTCACGCCGCCGAGCGGATCCACCACGCCCTGATACAGCAGGTAGCCCCACAGCCCGACGCAGCCGGCGGTGCCGACGATGCCGGCCACCAGCGAGTCGGTTTTCTTCAGGAACGGCACGAAGTTGCCCAGCAAATCCTGCAGCATAAAGCGGCCGGATCGGGTGCCGGCGTCCAGCGCGGTCAGGATGAACAGCGCCTCGAACAGAATGCCGAAGTGGTACCAGAAGCCCATGTTGGCGCCCGGAATGATCTGATGGAACACGTGGGCGATGCCCACCGCCAGCGTTGGCGCGCCGCCGGCGCGGTTCAGCACCGAAGGTTCGCCGATGTCGGTGGCGGTTTGCAGGATCTGTTCCGGGCTGATGACGAAGCCCCAGGAGCTGACCGCCGCCGCCGCATGCACGGTCACGTCCTTCAGCGAAGCCATGATCATCGGCGCGTCTTCGGTGCCTAAGCGGTGCAGATCCGGCATGGTGATGCCCAGCGCCGCCGGCGGGGTGTTCATGGCGAAGTACAGGCCCGGCTCGATGATGGAAGCCGCCACCAGCGCCATGATGGCGACGAAGGACTCCATCAGCATCGCGCCGTAGCCGATAAAGCGCGCGTCGGTCTCATTGGCCAACAGCTTCGGCGTGGTGCCGGAGGCGATCAGCGCATGGAAGCCGGAGACCGCGCCGCAGGCGATGGTAATGAACAGGAACGGGAACAGGGTGCCTTTCCACACCGGGCCGGTGCCGTCGACGAACTGGGTCACCGCCGGCATTTTCAGCTCAGGGTTGAGGATCACGATGCCGATCGCCAGCCCGACGATCACGCCGATTTTCAGGAAGGTGGCCAGGTAGTCGCGCGGCGCCAGGATCAGCCACACCGGCAGCAGGGCGGAGACGAACGCGTAGCCGATCAGCGTGAAGGTGATGGTGGTGTCTTTAAAGGTCAGCGCCGGGCCCCAGTACGGGTCGTGCGCCACCACGCCGCCGAACCAGATGGCGGCCACCAGCAGCACGATGCCGATGACTGACACTTCACCCACGCGGCCGGGGCGCAGATAGCGCATGTAGATGCCCATAAACAGTGCGATTGGCACGGTGGAGCAGACGGTGAACACGCCCCACGGGCTTTCCGCCAGCGCTTTCACCACGATCAGCGCCAGTACCGCCAGGATGATGATCATGATCAGGAAGCAGCCGAACAGCGCGATGGTGCCCGGTATCGGCCCCATCTCTTTTTTGATGATCTCACCGAGCGAGGCGCCGTTGCGGCGCGAGGAGATGAACAGCACCATAAAGTCCTGCACCGCCCCCGCCAGCACCACGCCGCCCAGCAGCCACAGCGTGCCGGGCAGGTAGCCGACCTGCGCGGCCAGCACCGGCCCCACCAGCGGCCCGGCGCCGGCGATGGCGGCGAAGTGGTGGCCGAACAGCACGTTCTTGTTGGTCGGCACGTAGTTCAGGCCGTCGTTGTTGACCACCGCCGGGGTGGCGCGGCCGGCGTCCAGCTTCATCACCTTGGTGGCGATGTACAGGCTGTAGTAGCGGTAGGCCACCAGATACACCGCCACCGAAGCGACGACGATCCACAGCGCGCTGATGTGTTCGCCGCGGCGCAGCGCCACCACGCCGAGGCAGGCTGCGCCGAGTATCCCCAGCAGCATCCACGGAATGTGCTTTAAAATCCCCTCTCGTTTCATGAGGTATCCTTAATTCCAGTCTGCAAAATATGAATGAACTCATCCGCTTGTAAGAGATGTCAGAGTGGCGCGGTGAGCCGTAGCGTCTTTCCCGAGGTAAGGCGGGTTTAGGAACAGCTCATCATCGCCGGGGGTAAGGGGGGAAGACAGGCGTATTTCGGTCAGCGGTCAGATCTGCCGGGTGAACGGTTGGATTGACGGGGTGAGCGGTTGGCGGCCAGGAGAAGAGATTCGGCCGCCGGCGGGCGGCAGCCTGTCTCCTCAGGCCGTCTGCATGGCCTGCAGCAGGTGGATAAACGCGGCGCTGAGCGGCGGCGTGGCCGGCTCATGGCGGGTAAAGACGTAAAAGCGCGCGCTGATGTCGATCTCGTGCGTCGGGATTTTCTGCAGGTGCAGCTGCGGGGCGTAGTGTGCGACCACCCGATCGCTCAGCAGCGCGATATAGCCCTGCTGCCTGACCAGGCACCAGGTCGCCAGAAAGGAGTCGGTCTCGACGATCTGGCCGTGCGGCGTATAGCGTTCGGCGATCTCGCGGATGGCGGCATGCCCCACCGAGCAGGAGCGCGGCACCACCCATTTGGCCTCGGCCGGCGGCTGCCCGGCTGCGGTAAGATCGCCTCCCTGATAGAGCGAGAAGCGCTCGCTCTTCAGCGCCTGCATGGCCAGATCGGCGCCGCCCGCCGCGCCGTTCAGGCTGCTGACCGCCAAATCCAGCTCGCAGTTTCGCAGCCGGGCCAGCAGGCCTTCCGGGCCGTCTTCCACCACCGTCACCCGGGTATGCGGGTAGCGGCGGTTGAAGCCTTCGAGCACCTGAGGCAGGTAGCACAGCAGCGGATCGACGCTCATCCCCACCCGCAGGCGCTTCTCGCCGTCAGCGCTCAGGCCGCGCAGCTCGTCAAACGCGTTGAGCAACTGATTGGTGGCGGCGTCTATCCGCCGGTAAAACAGCTCACCGACCGCCGTCAGACGCACGCCGCGGTTGCTGCGTTCCAGCAGCCGCGCACCGATGGTCATTTCCAGCTCTTTCAGCACCCGGCTGAGCGTCGGCTGCGAGATGGCCAGCTTTTTCGCGGCCTCGTGCAAACTTCCACAGTGGACAATGTCTTTGAACATCGTCAGATGCGCCAGCTTTGGCATGGTTTTCATGGTTGATCTCCCTGGAAGTGAAAGGTATCAGCCGGAGCCGGCGATGCGGCTGTAATAGGCCTGTTTCATCATGCTGTCGTTCAGCAATTTATTGATGGTCTGGTCGAGTACCGGCGTGGTGACGGAGGCCGGCATCAGCGTGGCGGTGATCTCCACGTCGTCGTCGCCAAAGGGTTCGATATCCAGATGCGAGATAAAGCAGTTTTCCCCTTGCAGCACCTGTTTGAATTTGGCCAGCGCCTCACGCTGCTCATGCTCGAAGGCAATGACGCAAATCTGGTAGGTAGACTCGCCGTTAACGTCATTGAAGGGCTGTTTGTTGACCATATTGACCAGCGGGCGCAACAGGGTGTTGGCGGCGAGCACGAACAGCGTGGCGGCCAGCGCGTCACCGTACAGGCCGCAGCCGGCGCAGGCGCCGACCGCCGCGGAGCCCCAGAGCGTGGCGGCGGTGTTCAGGCCGCGGATGTTCATCCCTTCCTTCATGATGGCCCCGGCACCGAGAAAGCCGACGCCGGAGACCACGTAGGAAATGACGCGCACCGCGCCGCCGCTGCCGTCGATGGTCATGGCCAGATGGACGAAGATCGCCGCGCTGGTGGCCACCAGCGTGTTGGTGCGCAGCCCGGCGGTGCGCTGGCGGAACTGTCTTTCGTAGCCGATGGCCGCGCCCAGGACGGATGCGGTCAGCAGCGTTAGCAGTGTATGAATGAAATGCATGATAATAACTCGATGTATTATCCGCTTATCATGAGCCACCCGTAGTGGGGTAACTCTTGATAAACAGGTAGTTAAGTTGGCGGGGTTCCGCCCCGCCAGTCCAGGGCGGCGCTCAGTGCGCGGCGGCGATCTGCCGGCTGAGCGTCTCGCTGATTTTGTCCGTCAGCGGCTGCATCCCCTCGCGGGTGCGCGCCTCGCGGCGCTGCGTGATGTGATAGCAGCCGTCGAGGGTGCCGGCGCCCAGCAGGAGGATGCGGTCAGACATCATCACCGCCTCCTCTACGCTGTGGGTGACCAGCACGATGGAGCGGGTTTTGATCTGGCGCGTGCTCCAGATACGCAGCAGATCGCTGCGCAGGTGTTCGCCGGTATAGACGTCCAGCGCGGAAAAGGGTTCGTCCAGCAACAGCAGCATCGGTTCTACCGCCAGCGCGCGCGCGAAGCCGACCCGCTGGCGCATGCCGCCGGAAAGCTCGCGCGGGTAGGCGTCGCGGTAGGGCGTGAGCCCGACCAGATCGAGCATTTTCAGCGTCTGGGCTTCGACCACCTGCGGCGGCAGATCCTGCGCCTGCAGCCCAAAGGCGATATTTTGGTAGACGTTCAGCCACGGGAAAATGGCGAAGGTCTGGAACACCATGTTGATCTGCGGATTCGGCCCCGAGACTTTTTTATCCCCCAGCATCACGCTGCCCAGATCCGGCGCGATCAGGCCGGAAAGCATGCGCAGCAGGGTGGATTTACCCGAGCCGGACTGCCCCAAAATGCTGACGACCTCGTTGTCGTAAAGGCGCAAATTGATTTCATTCAGCACCAGACGTTTTTCTTTACCGGTAGGCTGAACGCTTTTGCTGACGTTATTGACCGTCAGCAGCGTGGTTTTTTTTACCATCATGATCCGTCTCCACCCAATTAAAAATATGAGCATGGAAAAAGGGCCGATATTTATCGTCGGGCAGGCGTAAAATAAATGCGGGTGCAAATAAGCCTGACCGTTATCGGACTGTTAATACGCTTATGCTGGAGGGGTTAGCCCATCGGGCGTGCCGGTGCGGCATGCGCGCAGGCCAGAGGCTGAAGGGTAAAGCGAAGGGATGCTATAACTGACTCATATCCTGACACTTTCAGGATGCAATGGGATGACTATTGCTCCTGTGACCTCAGCGATTCCAACAATAAAATAAACAACCAACTGTCGCCGTCCATATCATTCTCCCGTTATTTTTCGTGTGGCCATAATACGCGTGCCATAGCCTGTTATTCAATGTGGTTACGCCGAATTATGGCGGCAAAATGTAATTTAATATGAATGCGGGAAAAATTTTCTTTATTCATTAAACGGGGCGTAAACAGAAAGTGCCAGAATGAATATAGGCATCATTTTATGGAAATATAAACCTGAGTTAAACGAGATAATAAGGGGGCGGGCGAAAGTTAAATCATGAACCGGCCGGAGAGCGCCCTCCGGCCGGGATGGGGATCAGAACTGATACATGATGCCGGTTTCGACGATGTCATCGGCGCCGGCGCCGACGGCGTTCTGCCGTTGCAGCAGGTTGAGTTTGTACTCTACGTAGGTCGACATGTTGGCGTTGAAGCTGTAATTCAGCGCCAGATCCAGGTATTTGACCAGATCGGCGTCGCCAATGCCGGGCAGGTTGCGACCGCGCGTTTGCAGGTAGGCCAGCGAGGGCGTGACGCCGGAATCGAAGTGGTACTGCGCGACCGCCTCAATAGCGTCCGCGCGGGGGGCGAAGCCGGCGTAGCGATCGCCGTCGACGTAGGTCATGTTCTCGGTGCGCGCGTAGCTTGCCGCCAGGTAGAGGTTGTCCTGGTCGTATTTCAGCCCCAGCGTCCAGGCCCGGGCGCGATCGCCGTCAGCCAGGCCGAAGCGCTGTTGCGCCAGCGTGCGCGCAGAGTTGGCGTAGGCGGCGCCAACGTTGAGCCCCACGCCGGTGTCGTAGGTGGCGGAAAAGGCGTAGCCATCGCCGTTTTGCGTCTGGATATCCTTCGCCCGTTGAGCGTCGTCCCCCCGATTCTTCCCCTGATATTGCAGGCCGAGATCCAGGCCGTCGACCAGACCGCCCAGGCTGCGGTTGTGGTAGGTCAGCAGGCCGTTGGCGCGGCCGGTCATAAAGTTGTCGGCCGCTTCGTAGCTGTCGTTGCCGAATTCAGGCAGCACGTCCGTCCAGCCGGCCACGTCATACAGCAGGCCGTAGTTGCGGCCGTAATCCAGGCTGCCCCAGTGGCCGAACGTCAATCCGGCAAAGCCCAGGCGGGTATAGCTGTCGCCTGGCCCGGCGCTTTCCGGCTGATCGAGCCCTGCCTGATATTCCCACTGCCCATACCCCGTCAGCGCGTCGCCGATCTGCGTTTCGCCTTTGAAACCGAAGCGGGTATAGGAGCGGTCGCCGTTATTGTCGGCGTCGCTGCTGAAGTAATGCACGCCGTTCAGCTGGCCGTACAGATCCAGTTTATTGCCGTCTTTATTGATGATTTCCGCGCCGCTGGCGGCGGCCGGCAGCAGGATGAGCAGCGTCATCAGCACGCTTTTATGGTTCATTTCAGTTCCCCAAGTGGATGAAAACAGGGCCGTTAACCGGCCGATTGCGCTTGCGCGATTTTTTTGTACAGGCAGCTGCGGATCCGATCGGTGAGGTGCCGCAGGCTGTCCCGGTTGCGCGCCGCACGCGGGATATTGACGCTGAATTCGTCGTCGATCCGTTTGCTGGCCGCGTCCAGGATCAGCACCCGATCGGACATCAGCACCGCTTCTTCGACGTCGTGCGTCACCATCACCATGGCGCGCGTGCGCAGCTGGTTGTCTCCCCACAGCGCCAGCAGGTCGCCCCGCAGTTTTTGCGCGGTAAAGATATCGAGGGCGGAGAAGGGTTCGTCCAGCAGCAAGAGGTCGGGCTCTACCGCCAGCGCCCGGGCGAAGCCCACCCGTTGACGCATGCCGCCCGAGAGCTCGCGCGGCCAGGCGTGCTCATAGCCGGTCAGGCCCACCAGGCGCAGCAGCGCTCCCAGCCGCTCGGCGATCGTCTGCGGCGGCAGCCGTTGCGCCAGCAGCCCGAAGGCGATGTTGTCGTACACCGTTAGCCAGGGATAGAGCGCGTAGGACTGAAACACCATGCCGACGTTGGTGCTCGGGCCGTCGACCGGTTTGCCCGCCAGCGTGAGCGTGCCGCTGTCCGCTGGGATCAGCCCGCCCAGCATGCGCAGCAGCGTGGACTTGCCCGAGCCGGATTGCCCCAGAATGGTGACGAACTCGCCGGCGTGCACGGTCAGCGTCACGTCGCGCAGCACGGGTTTGGGGCGCTTGTTTTCGCCGATAAACGTCTTGTTCAGCCGGCGGGCGCTGATAATCACGTCTTGAGTCACCATGTGGTTCCCCCTTGATCAGTCATATTTGAATTTGGTTTCCGCGATGCGATACAGCGGTTGCCAGACGAAGATGATGCACAGCGCCACCAGCGCGCACATGGCGGCGCAGCCCAGCGCGGACTCCGGGTTCTTGCCGGCGTCGGTGACGACGGAAATGAACGCGCCCAGCCCGGTGGCGCTGAGGGTGGTGCTGCCCCACTGGATCACCTCGGCGGCGATGGCGCTGTTCCAGGCGCCGCCGGCGGCGGAGATGATGCCCGTCACGATGTAGGGGAAAATTGCCGGCAGCATGTAGTAGCGCCACCAGCGGAAGCGGCGCAGCCCGAAGGTTTCGCTGACCTCGGTGATCTGCGTCGGAATGGCGGAAACGCCGGCGATCACGTTGAACAACACGTACCACTGGGTGCCCAGCATGATCATCGGGATGGCCCACCAGCCGAGATCCTGATGATAAATGGCGATGAAGGCGGCGATCAGCGGGTAGAAAATGTTGGGCGGAATGGCCGCCAGGATCTGGATGATCGGCTGGAAGATCTTCACCAGCCGCGGATTCATGCCGATCCATACCCCCAGAGGCGTGAAGATCGCCACGCTGAGCAGCATGGCCGCGGCCACGCGCGCGGTGGTGAGCAGCATCCATTCCGGCAGCATCGCGAAGTACTGTTTGGGGAAGTATTCCCACAGCCGGTAACCGAACCAGACGCAGGCCAGCACCACGCCGAGATACCACAGGCTGCGCCACAGCCAGTTCCCCTTGGCGGCGAGCCTGAACAGACGGTGCAGGCCGAGGGCGTACCACAGCCGCGGCAGCTTGAACAGCCACAGGTCGGCCAGCGCGCGCAGCGTGCGGCCCAGTGCCGCACCGACGTGCGAGAAGGCCAGGCTGTTGTAAAACCACGGATTGCCGAGCGGCCGGCTGGCGGTGACGTCTTCGTATTTGAAGCGTGCGGTATAGCGCACCAGCGGGCGGAAAACCAGCTGATCGAGCAGCACGATGTTGGCGGCCAGCGCGACGATCGCATACAGGATCGCCGGCACGTTCTGCTGCGCCAGCGCTTCGGCGATATAGGAGCCGACGCCGGGCAGTTCGACCGAGCGATCGCCGACCGGAATGGCTTCGGAGGCCACCAGGGCGAACCAGGCGGCGGATTGCGACACCATGGCGTTCCACAGCAGGCCCGGCACCGAATAGATGAACTCCAGCCGCCAGAAGCGTTGCCACGGGTTGTAATTGAAGCTGCGGGCGGCTTCATCCAGCTCCTTGGGCACGATGCGCAGCGTCTGATACAGCGTCAGCATCATGTTCCAGGCTTGGCCGGTAAACACCGCGAAGATGGCGGTGCACTCCAGCCCCATCACGCTGTGCGGGTAGAGGTTGAGAAAATACACGGTCGTGAAGGTCAGGAACCCCACCAGCGGCACCGACTCCATAAAGTTGACGAAGGGCAGGATCACCCGGCGCAGCGGCGTATAGTGCGCGGCCAGCACGGCGAATACCACAGAAAACAGCAGCGACCAGGCCATGCCGAGGAGAAAGCGCATGCTGGTTCTGAGCGAATAATAAAGCAGGTTCCAGGCATCAAGACTGATGGCAGAGACGTTTTGTTCATTGAAGTCACCGTGCATGTCACCCCAGGCACGAATAAAAAAGGCAATGAAAAAAACACCGATGGCGATAACGATAAAGTCGTTTAAATAAGACTTTCTGAAAATAGATGTACCCCGGTTATTTTGCATAACGCAATACCTTATTTTTCCCATAAGAAATCCGTCGGCGCTCGGGGAATATGCCCGGCGACACCAGATAAATACCGCCGTAGCGGTTGAGACAGACGTTGTTTTCGCAGCGGGGCGATGGGTGGGCCGGCAGAGCGGGAAAGGCCGTCAGAAGGGGAGCAGTTGCCGCATTCCGTGTCTTTCAGAATGCAACCTGGATGGCATTACTGAAAGACGCCCAATAGCATTAGCGTAAAACTAAAACTTTCATCGCCCATGGGGCCCTCCTCGGTTTAAATATGGCAGGGAGAGGGTAATGTGTTTCACTAATAAAAAGCAATTGGCGGAATAGGGTTTTTACGGTTGATATGTAACAGGATGAATATTCATTTTTTAATCGCTATATCCGGAAAATGAAATAACGCATGGTGATGGCAATAAAGCGGTAAAAATAAATCGCGGCGAAATAAAACGGCGCGCCTGAAGGGGGCGCGCCGCCGTAAATCAATAAACCTGCCTGCCGTTGATGCCGGCGGGGAAAATGCCGGTGGCGAACAGATGCCCGTTGGCCTGGATCTGATCGTCGGGCAGCATCTCCAGCGGGAACTCGGCCGCCAGGCAGCTGAGAAAGGCGTTGCGATCGTCGGTGGTGGTAAAGCCGATCAGATCGTAGAACAGCAGCGAAGCGATCAGTTGGCGATGTTCCGGGATGCGCCGCAGCAGCGCCGCCGACGGGAACGGCAGGTGGAAGAAGAACGCGCAGGCGTTCAGCAGCCCTTGCTCCTTCAGCGCCTGGGCGCAGGGCAGCAGCTGGTAGTCGTCGATGCAGACGATGTCGCCGGGGCACAGGTGCTCGCAGGCGATATCGGCAAAACGGCGGTTCAGCTGCCGGTAGGCGCGGTAGTTTTCCGGCGTGAAGTGCGCCTTCTCCGGCTGGTTGTGGAACACCGGCCACAGGCCGTCGTGGTAATAGCCCTGATAGTGACGGCGAAACTCCTCGATCGACAGCGGAAAGGTCACCTGATCGTAACCGGTGCCTTGACGGCAACTGATCGGGCGCTGTGCGAAATTCTGCACGTCGCCGTTCCAGCCGAGCCACAGTCCCGGTTCGGCGTCGGCCGCCAGCGTCTGGCCGGCGCAGGCCAGATCCTTACCGTCGCACTGCTTGTTGGAAATCAGCACCAAACGAGACATGGGGGCCTCCTTATCAGTGAAGGGCGCGCAGGGCGTGCGCCGAACCATTGGCGCGCCAGGGCGCCTGCAGCGCGGGCAGCGTGACGCGCAGGCTGCGCAAGGCCGGATGCGCCAGGCAGCAGCGCGTCAGCCAGCTTCCCAGCCCGACGCCGCGGTATTCGGCGCTGACGAACAGTTCGCTCACCGACGCGAAGGTGGCGTAATCGGTCACCATGCGGGCGAAACCGAGCAGGTGGCGCTTGCGGTACAGCCCGAAGCACAGGCCGTGGTGCACGAGACGCTCGGCCGCCGCCCGATCCGGCAGGCTGAGGAAACGCTGGATCGCCTCGATATCCAACAGCTGCCGATCGGTGCTGATATGAAAAACGCCTTTGCGCCAGCAGAGCAGCGGCTGCACGGGCGCCCGTTGCGGTTGCATATTCATGATTATCCTTAGGTTAATGAACCGGGTGGTTAGAGCATCCAGCCGAGTTCGGCGGCGGTGACCTGTTCCTCGAAGCGGCGCAGTTCGGCGCTTTTACAGGTGTGCCACAGGGTGCAGAACGCCGGGCCGAGCAGCTCACGCAGGGGATCGCTGTGGCGGAACAGCGCCAGCGCCTCCTGCTGGCCGAGCGGCAAGGGCGCGGCGTTGTCGCTCTCGCAGCCGTTGGCGGCGGGCGGCAGCGGCAGCGGATTTTCCAGCCCGTGCAGCAGGCCGCCGAGCATCACCGCCAGCGCCAGATAGGGGTTAGCGTCGGCGCCGGCCAGGCGGTATTCGATGCGCTGGTTGGCGCTGTCGGCGCAGGGCAGGCGCAGCGCCACCGTGCGGTTGTTGTGGCCCCAGGAGGCGCGCAGCGGCACGTGCATGCCAGGGCGGAAGCGGCGAAACGCGTTGATGTTGGGTGCCAGGATCGCCATCGACGCCGGCATCAGCGCCAGCATGCCTGCCATCGCCTGCTGCATGTTGTCGCTCAGTTCGCCCGGCGCGCCGGTCAGCAGGTTCTCGCCGTGCTCGTCCTGCAAACTGATGTGGAAATGCAGCCCGCTGCCGGCGGCGTGGGCGCAGGGCTTGGCCATAAAGCAGGCGTGCTGGTGATGTTGCTCGGCAATCTGCCGCGTCAGGCGTTTCAGTGCCATGATCTGGTCGCAGGCTTCCAGCACGCGCCGACTGTGATGCAGATTCAGCTCGTATTGGCCGGAGGCGGCTTCGGCCACCACGCCGGTCAACGGCAGGTTTTGCAGGCGGGCGTGCCGTTCGATGTCGCTCAGCAGCGCATGGTGGCGCTCGGGCGCATCCACCGCGAAGCTCTGCGTTGGGCAGGTTTTCGCCTCGGCGGGGTGCTGCGGATCCTGCAGGTAGAACTCCAGTTCGGCCGCCACCACCGGGAAGCAGTTGCGCTCGTGCAGGCGCTTCAGCACCCGTTGCAGCACCACGCGCGGCTCCAGCTCGCAGGCGCCGCCGTCGGCGTTTTGCATCGTCAGCAGCAGCTGGGCGTGGCGTTCGGGATCGCGCGCGCAGGGGCGCAGCGTGCCGGGCACCGGCAGGCACAAGCGGTCCGGCTCGCCCGCCCGTTGCCCCAGCCCGCTTTCTTCAATCACCCGGCCGTGCAGATCCAGGGCGTAGATCGATAGCGGGAAGTAGCAGCCTTTCTCCAGCCCAAAGGCTTCGGCGATTGGCAGCCGTTTGCCGCGCAGCTGGCCGTTCAGATCGTGCAGATAAATATCCAGCTGTTCGGTCTGCGGATAGCGCTGCAGGTAGTGTTCCAGCTCTTTGTGGAAGGCGCGCGTTGGCGAAGCGGGCAGCTCCGCCAACAGCGGATTGAAGCCGATGATATTAGCATGCATGGCGCGCTCCAGAACGGCGACCGGTCACGGCCAGAGGCAGGGATAAACGCATGGGACAACTCTCTTGTGAGGCCATAGCGGCGATGTGAAAAGGGTATCTGCGGCGGCAAAAACTGTCTGTAAAAACGCCGTAACGTTAACGGGGCGCGGAATAAAAATGCCGTAAAGAGCGCGGCGGCGTTAGCGGGGTGGCCGCGCCGGCACGGTCTATACTGGCGAGACGGGCCGTTGAAGGAGAGATAACGATGAAGAAAATAGGGCTGCTTATCGCCGCGCTGGCCGCGTTCAACGCCACCGCGTCTTCCCCACAGGCGTGGGCCGAGAGCGAAAGGGCGATGCGCGCCGCCTGCCTGAAAGCCAGCGGGCTAAAAAACGCCAGGGTGGAAGGGGCGATCGTTCACTTCGGCGATGACGTCGGCTATTCGGCGCTGTTTATCGGCGGGCGCTACCCGCAGCCGTTTATGAAAAACAAGCCGGGCAGGGAGCTGTGCTTATATCAGCGCGCCACGCAGAAGGCGGCGGTGCAGGCGGTGGAGGGGAGCAACGCGTCTGCTCAACCTTGATGCTTGATGAGGTAAATAAAAATACAGCCCACGGCGATAATAACGGCCTCTACGAGCAAAAGTATAAAATCCATCGCCAGCCACTTCTGTAGCTCAGGAGAGGCGGTTTTTGCACGAAATCGTAGGTTTTCGCATCGAGCCAAACTTGATCCTTTATTTTTATTTTTTTCCTTTTCAGAATCCAAAGAAACCACTGTGCTTTCAATGAGGTTCCAAGCATGCCGAGGCTATCGGCAAAGGCGAAGTAGGGCGGAATAAAATGTCCGCTGTCGGCGGAACGTTGATAGAAAGCGTCAAACTCTTTTTTATGGCGACGGTAGCCAATGAATTGGATGAAGGCGCTTAAAACCAGCAGCGTTAAGCATAATATGACAAGGGTTTTCATTGAGTAGCCTGAATCATGACATTCTCGCTATTATCATAAAGATCAATGCCATGATGAAGAGCACGCCTTCCAGCGCCAAAAACGTGCCGTTGTTTTTCATCCAGGTCTGCAAGCGTTCAGATGATGAAAGACGAACAAATTCATAGGTCTTGGCGGGAAGATATTGGTTTTTCTTCACCTTGATTTTCTTGCCGCAAAGGATCCATCTGAACCATTGGGCTTTAATGGAAGTACCTAAAGAGCCAAGGCCATCGGCAATCGCGACGTGAGCAGGGACAAAGTGGCCCTGTTGGGTATAGCGTTGATAAAAAACATCGAACTCACGTTTATAGCGACGAGAGTAAATATATTGAACAAGCCAACAAACTAAGAGCAGCGCGGCTGCAATAAGTGATGCTGTTTTCATAAGCCACCGGCTAAGGTTCAAGGGGCGTTATGCCTTGCTTAAAAAAGCAAAGATACACATCAACGCCAAACACCCCATTTTCAGCACGCTTAAGATGAAGTCTTTTCGAAGCCAGTTTTTGAGGCGTTGAGATGTGTTTTCATTCACGAATTCGTAGGTTTTTGGGCTCAGAAAAGCGTTTTTCCCTATCTTTATTTTTCTGCCATTCAATATCCAACGGAACCATTGCGCTTTGATAGATACACCGAGCAAACCAAGGTTATCCGCGAAGATGACAAATGGAGGCAGGGGGTGGGTGCTTTGCACATAGCGTTGATAGAATTTAGAAAATTCGTCTTTATAGCGCCGATAGTAAAAGTACTGAACCAGGGCACTAATCAATGTCAGAGTGAAGAACAGAACGATAGCGATTTTCATTATTCACCAAAAATGAAACCAGTAATGCTGTCGGCGGCTGCACCGCCACCCCAACTGCCAGCTGCGCCACCCAGAGCAGCGCCTGCTATACCACAAGCTAAAATACCGGTACCAAATGTGGAGGCGCCTAAGACGATACTACAAGCTGTCATTGCTAACATCGCACCACCTTCACCCCCCAAAATCCCCGCCGCAGTACTTGCCGCAAAATGACTGTACCCCTTCACCGCGATCTTGGCGCACTCCTGTTCGCGGCCGGTGGTGCAAGCATTGTAGACGTCGTTGGTGGTATTCAGCCCGCTCAATCCGATGCCGATCCAGCCGCCGGCTTTCATAAACTTGGCCGCACGGCTGGCGCTTTCGACGTAGTTCGAATAGCCCTTGATGGCACCGACGCCAGCGGTACTCCATTCATGCACCAGCGATTTACTGGAGAGCCCCAGCGCGTGTTTGATTTGCGCATACTCTTTCATATTGAGCTGAGCACGAGTAAGGCGATTCAGTAACGGTTTTAATGTACCGAACAGCCGCGCTCGTTCCACCTGAAACTGGGTTCCAATCAAAGCGCCACTCGTGCGGAACTGATTTTGGTAGGTTTTTTCAATTTCGACCAGGATATTTTTGATCTGACTGAAGTAGCGTTCTCCGGCATCCGAAGCCAGCCCGACGACCGTTTCCCCATAGCTAGTGAAGGCGGCGATAGCGGCGTAATTGCGATGCAAGAAGGTAGAGAAATCGCTGTCACCGGCTTTCACCGCTTTGCTGGTGCGGCTCTTGGCCTGCATCAGGGCGTCGATCGGCGTAGATTGATTATGATTGCGCGGATCGGCGACGATCAGCATTTGCCCCGGTTGAACCAGAGGCGTATCGGCATTGAGCTGCATAAAAAAGCGTGCCGCTTCGGATGGCTTGCCACCGAACAGGTAGTTGGCGTGGAAGGCAAGCGGGCCTGCTTGTTGGGCGATGCAATAGCCCGGTGCGATGTTGCTGGACTTCTGTTCCATGTCGAAAAGCCTCCTTATTTTTAGGAAACTTAACATTTTCTACAGGGTGGTAACAGGTTCTGGCTCACGCTCTCGATCGGAGAATCATCTGAAAATGCTGGTGCCGCTTTACCCACCACTCCCCGCCATTTCCCGTTCGATCACCGTCGCCAGCGCCTGCGCGGCGGAAGAGAGTTGGTGCTGCGCCAGGCGGATCAGGCCCACGCGCCGTTCGATGATCGGGCCGATCAGCGGCACGCAGACCGCCCCCAGCTCATCCATCTGTTTCTCGCACAGCGCCGGCACCGCGCTGGCGCCGAGGCCGTTGGCCACCATGCGCCCGACCGTCACCAGCTGGTGGCTTTCAAACGCCACCTCCAGCGTTCGCCCGCTGCGGGCCAGCTCCTGCTCCAGCAGCAGCCGCACCGCCGATGGCCGCTGCAGGGTGATGAAATCCAGCGTCAGCAGCTCCTTCCAGCTCACCTGCGCCTTGCGCGCCAGCGCCGAATCCTTCGGCACCACCGCCAGAAAGCGATCGCGGCACAGCGGGGTGAAGTGCAGGGTGTCGCTCGGCTCCGGTTCGAAGGCGATGCCCATCTCCACCCGCCCTTCGCGGATCATTTCAAACACCTGCTCGTTGATGACGTCGTGCACCGCCACGTTGATGCCGGCGTAGCGATCGCGAAACGCCTTGAGGATCGGCGGCAGCGGGTTGCCGGCGAACGACGGCATGGCGGCGATCGCCACCTTGCCCATCTGCAGGGTGAAGCGCTGGCGCATCGCCTCTTCCGCGTTGTCCCAATCCGCCAACAGCTGGCGCGCCATCGGGAAGAAGCTTTCCCCCTCCGGCGTCAGCGTCACCCGGCGGGTGGTGCGCAGCAGCAGCGGCCCGCCCAGCGCGTCTTCCAGCCCACGGATCGCCAGGCTGAGCGCCGGCTGAGAAATATTCAGCCGCTCGCTGGCCTGGGCGAAGTTCAGAGTGTGAGCTACCGCTAAAAACGCGCGTAACTGTTTGATGCTCATTTTCATTTTGGCTGGCGTTAACTCTTTGTTAATTGTCGGTTAACGACTGATTAATAAAAATTCTAAATGAATGCGGCATAAAAACAAAATTAACAAATCATTTTTGTGACCTGAAGATGCCCTCACGCAAGCCAGGGCATTTCGCCCTGCGCCGCAACATGCAGGGGCAACGATATGGCAGGGCTCGACAAACGCGTCGGCAGCTACCAGGAAGCGCTGGCAGGCCTGACGGACAACATGACGGTGCTGGCGGGCGGCTTTGGCCTGTGCGGCATCCCGGAAAACCTGATCGAAGAGATCCGCCGGCGCGGCGTGCGCGGGTTGACGGTGGTCTCCAACAACTGCGGCGTCGACGGGTTCGGCCTCGGGCGGCTGCTGGAAACCCAGCAGATCCGCAAGGTGGTGGGATCTTACGTCGGCGAAAACGCGCTGTTCGAGCAGCAGGCGCTCAGCGGCGAGCTGGAGGTGGATCTCACGCCGCAGGGCACGCTGGCGGAGAAGATCCGCGCCGGCGGCGCCGGTATCCCGGCATTCTTCACCGCCACCGGTTACGGCACGCCGATCGCCGAAGGCAAAGAGGTGCGCGAGTTCAACGGCCGCCCTTACATCATGGAAACCGCCATCACCGGCGATTTCGCCATCGTTAAAGGCTGGAAGGCCGATCACTTCGGCAACGTCATCTACCGCCACACCGCACAGAACTTCAATCCGCTGATGGCGACCGCCGGGCGCATCACGGTGGTGGAAGTGGAAGAGATCGTCGCGCCGGGCGAGCTGGATCCGGCGGCGATCCACACCCCCGGCATCTACGTCGATCGGCTGATCCAGGGCACCTTCGAGAAGCGTATCGAACAACGCACCCTGCGGGCATAAGGAGAATTCGCATGCTTACCCGTGAACAAATGGCGCAGCGCGTGGCGCAAGAGCTGCGGGACGGTTACTACGTCAACCTGGGCATCGGCATCCCGACGCTGGTGGCCAACTACGTGCCGGCGGGCATGGACGTGATGCTGCAGTCGGAAAACGGCCTGCTGGGGATGGGCGAGTTCCCGACCGAGCAGCAGCTGGACGCCGACATGATCAACGCCGGCAAGCAGACGGTCACCGCACGCCTCGGCGCGTCGATCTTCGATTCGGCGCAGTCGTTCGCCATGATCCGCGGCGGCCACGTCGATCTGACCGTGCTGGGGGCGTTTGAAGTGGACGTCGAGGGCAACATCGCCTCGTGGATGATCCCCGGCAAGATGGTCAAGGGCATGGGCGGTGCGATGGATCTGGTGGCGGGGGCGGAGAACATCATCGTGGTGATGACCCACGCCGCGAAAGGCGGCGAGTCCAAGCTGCTGCCGCGCTGCACGCTGCCGCTGACCGGCGCCAACTGCATCCGCAAGGTATTGACCGATCTGGCCTATCTGGAAATTGAAGACGGCGCCTTCGTGCTGCGCGAGCGCGCGCCGGGCGTCAGCGTGGCGGAGATTGTCGCCAAAACCGCCGGCCGGCTGATCGTGCCGGAGCAAGTGCCGGAAATGCGTTTCTGAGACGGAGGTGAATGTGCAACAACGTGAAGTGGTGATCGTGGCGGCAACGCGCACGCCGGTCGGCAGTTTTCACGGCGCGCTGGCGCCGTTGACGGCGGTGGAACTGGGCACGGCGGCGGTGCAGGGGCTGCTGGCGCAAAGCGGGGTGGCGCCGCAGCAGATCGATGAAGTGATCCTCGGCCAGGTGCTGACCGCCGGCTGCGGGCAGAACCCGGCGCGCCAGACCGCGCTGAATGCCGGGCTGCCCGTGACGACGCCGGCGCTGACCATCAACAAGGTGTGCGGCTCTGGTTTGAAGGCGGTGCATCTGGCGGTGCAGGCGATCCGCAGCGGCGACGCCGAGGCGGTGATTGCCGGCGGCCAGGAGAGCATGAGCCAGTCGCCTTACCTGATGGCCGGCGCGCGCGCCGGTCTGCGCCTCGGTCACGCGCAGATGGTGGACAGCGTGATCCACGATGGCCTGTGGGACGCCTTCAACGACTATCACATGGGCATCACCGCCGAGAACCTGGCGGAGAAATACGCCATCAGTAGAGAAGAACAAGACAGGTTCGCGCTGCGCTCGCAGCAGAAGGCGCAGGCGGCGCAGCAGGCCGGGCGTTTCGCGCAGGAGATCACGTCGGTGACGGTGCCGAAGCCGAAGGGTGAGGCGCTGAGTGTGGGGCACGACGAACAGCCGCGCGACACCAGCCTGGAGGCGCTGGCGCGGCTGCGCCCGGCGTTTCGCAAGGAAGGCACGGTGACCGCTGGCAACGCCTCGTCGCTCAACGACGGCGCCGCCGTGGTGTTGCTGATGAGCGCGGAAAAAGCCGCCGCGCTGCGCTTGCCGGTGCTGGCGCGCATCGCGGGTTACGCCTCGTCGGGCGTCGATCCGGCGATCATGGGCATCGGCCCGGCGCCGGCCACTCGGCGCTGCCTGGAGAAAGCCGGCTGGCGGCTGGAGGAGGTCGATCTGATCGAAGCTAACGAAGCCTTTGCCGCGCAGGCGCTGGCGGTGGGCAAAGAACTGGGCTGGGAGGCGGAGCGGGTCAACGTCAACGGCGGGGCGATCGCGCTGGGGCATCCGATCGGCGCGTCCGGCTGTCGCATTTTGGTGTCGCTGCTGTACGAAATGCAGCGCCGCGGGGTGAACAAGGGGCTGGCGATGTTGTGCATCGGCGGCGGGCAGGGCGTGGCGCTGGCGGTAGAGCGCCCGTAAACAACCGAGGAGGGCACGATGCAGTCATCTGATTATGCGGTACTGGGCGCCGGATTGATGGGGGTGGGCATCGCCACCCACTTTATTCGCCACGGCCATGAGGTGCTGCTGTATGACCCGGATCCGCAGCGGCGGGTGGAGGCGCCGGCGGTGGCGAGCGGCATTCTGGCCGAGCTGAGCGACGTCGGGCAGTTTGATAACGCTGAGCGCGACGCGGCGCTGGCGCGCCTGCGCGTGACCGGCGAGCTGAACGACGTGGCGCGCGCCCGGCTGCTTATTGAGGCGATCCCGGAACGGCTCGAGCTGAAGCACGCGCTGTATGAGCAGTTGGAAGGGCTGATCGCCGACGATGCGGTGATTGCCAGCAACACCAGCGGCCTGCCGCCGGACGAGCTGGCGGCGCGCATGACCCACCCGCAGCGCCTGCTGATCGCCCACTTCTGGCACCCGCCGCACCTGATCCCGCTGGTGGAGATCGTGCCCGGCCGCGCCACCGATCCGCGCCATCTGGCGGCGGTGCAGGCGCTGCTCGGCGGGATGGCGCTGGAGGCGGTGCTGCTGGAGCGCGCCGCGCCGGGGTTTGTCGGCAACCGGCTGCAGTTTGCGGTGCTGCGCGAGGCGCTGCACATCGTCCACAGCGGCATCGCCAGCGCCGAGGTGGTGGATCAGGTGATGCGCGCCTCGCTGGGGCGGCGCTACGCCATGGTCGGCCCGCTGGAGGCCGCTGACATGACCGGGCTGCCGACGGTGGCGGACATCGCTCGCCACCTGTTCCCTGAACTGGCGACCGGCGACGAGATGATGGCGTTGGTGGAACAGCGGCTGCAGCGCGGCGATACCGGCCAGCGCAGCGGCCGGGGATTTTATCTTTGGGATGACGCACGCAGGGAACGCATTCAACGGCGACGGGCGCATCAGCTGCGCTTTGCGCTGAAACCGTAATTTCGCACTCCGTACCTGACAATAACAACGATACTGAGGTGACCGATGAGCGTTTTGATTGCCCTGGCAGCACTGGGATTACTGATGCTGGCCGCCTACCGCGGCTACAGCGTGATTTTGTTCGCCCCGATCGCCGCGCTGGGCGCGGTGCTGTTGACCGATCCCGGCGCGGTGGCGCCGACTTTCACCGGGCTGTTTATGGAGAAGATGGTCGGCTTTGTGAAGCTCTACTTCCCGGTGTTCCTGCTGGGGGCGGTGTTCGGCAAGCTGATCGAGCTGTCCGGCTTCTCCCGTTCGATCGTCGCGGCGGCGATCCGCATTCTCGGCCGGCGTCACGCCATTCCGGTGATCGTGCTGGTGTGCGCGCTGCTGACCTACGGCGGGGTGTCGCTGTTCGTGGTGGCGTTCGCGGTCTATCCGTTCGCCGCCGAGCTGTTCCGCCAGAGCGGTATCCCCAAGCGGCTGATCCCGGCCACCGTGGCGCTCGGCGCCTTCTCCTTCACCATGGACGCCTTGCCGGGCACGCCGCAGATCCAAAACATCATCCCGACCAGCTTCTTCGGCACCAATGCCTGGGCCGCGCCGTGGCTGGGGCTGATCGGCTCGCTGTTCATCATCGCGGTCGGTCTGCTGTATCTTGAACGCCAGCGGCGCAAGGCGCAGCTGAAGGGAGAAGGGTACGGCTCCGATCTGCTGAACGAGCCGGAAACCCCGGACGACATCAACCTGCCGAACCCGCTGATCGCCATCCTGCCGCTGATTTTGGTCGGGGTATTCAACCTTGGCTTCACCCATTGGATCCCGCAGTGGTACGGCGCCAGCCACGAGCTGACGCTGCCGGGGCTGGCCAAGCCGATCACCACCGACGTGGCGAAGATCACCGCCATCTGGGCGGTGGAAGCGGCGCTGGTGTCGGGTATTCTGCTGGTGGTGGTGTTCGGCTTTCGCAATATTCGCGGCCGGCTGGCGGAAGGCAGCAAGACGGCGGTCGGCGGCGCGATCCTGGCGGCGATGAACACCGCCTCCGAATACGGCTTCGGTGCGGTGATCGCCGCGCTGCCGGGCTTTTTGGTGCTGTCGCAGGCGCTGTCGGCGATCCCCAACCCGCTGCTGAACGAAGCGATCAGCGTCACTCTGTTGGCCGGCATCACCGGATCGGCCTCCGGCGGTATGAGCATCGCGCTGGCGGCGATGTCCGACAGCTTTATCGCCGCCGCCCATGCGGCACAGATTCCGCTGGAGGTGCTGCACCGGGTGGCCTCGATGGCCAGCGGCGGCATGGACACCTTGCCGCACAACGGCGCGGTGATCACCCTGCTGGCGATCACCGGCCTCAGCCACCGGCAGGCCTATGGCGGCATCTTCGCCATCACCCTGATCAAGAGCGCCGCGGTGCTGTTCGTGATCGGCGTGTTCTACCTGACCGGCATTGTTTAAAGGAGCGATACCATGAGTGTACAAGGCAAAACCGCGCTGGTGACCGGCTCGACCAGCGGCATCGGCCTCGGGATAGCGTCCGTGTTGGCCGCAGCCGGCGCGCGCGTGATCCTCAACGGCTTCGGCGACGTGGAACAGGCACAAGCGCAGGTCGCGCGGCTGGGCGCCGCGCCGGGGTATCACGGCGCCGATCTCGGCGATGCGGGCCAGATAGCGGACATGATGCAGTATGCCGAACGCGAGTTCGGCGGCGTGGACATTTTGGTGAACAACGCCGGCATTCAGCACGTGGCGCCGCTGGATCAGTTCCCGGTGGAGAAATGGAACGCCATCCTCGCCATCAACCTGTCGGCGGTGTTCCACACCTGCCGATTGGCGCTGCCGGGGATGCGTGAGCGCAACTGGGGGCGCATCATCAACGTGGCGTCGGTGCACGGGCTGGTGGCGTCGAAAGACAAGTCGGCCTATGTGGCGGCCAAGCACGGCGTGGTGGGGCTGACCAAGACGCTGGCGCTGGAGACCGCGCGCACGCCCGTCACCTGCAACGCCATTTGCCCCGGCTGGGTGCTGACGCCGCTGGTGCAGCAGCAGATCGACAAACGCATTGCCGCCGGGACCGACCCGCAGCGGGCGCGCGATGAGCTGTTGGCGGAGAAGCAGCCTTCGCAAGCGTTCGTCACGCCAGAGCAGCTCGGCGAGCTGGCGCTGTTCCTGTGCAGCGATGCGGCGGCGCAGGTGCGCGGCGCCGCCTGGAACATGGACGGCGGTTGGCTGGCACAGTAGTGAATTCTCTCTCGGAGCGCGCAACGCGCTCCGTCGTTATTTCCCGCCATGAGTTAATTCCCCTGCGTGACGGTTTACCTGCGGCAATAATATTTATTTGTTATTTGCTATTTTTATTCCCGGATAATCACGCCGGTTTATTTTGGGTGAAACGTGCGGATTGGTTTATTTTGTGCTGCGGTTATTACATTATTTTTCTTCGCGTTACAGATGAACACGTTTTTGCTGAAATTAAATCCAACCTGAAATAATGACAGGTTATGGCGTGAATTTTTATATCTTGCGTGCGCTGTTCACATCGGTTAATTATTTCTGCGTGGCTTAAGACCACCGTGTTTATAACAATAATTTTTTCGGGCAGGGGTAATAATGAGAAAAAATACAACGCCAATATTCATTGGCGGCGTCTTGCTGTCGGCGTTATCCGCCGGCGCACAGGCCGAGATCACCATTCTGGATAAAAACCCGCAGAGCAATGTGTTGCTGGCGCCGCTCAGTATAAAAGTGGGCGGCAGCATTCGCCCCGAGTGGATCTTCAATAACGGCCCTGAGCCGGGCTATGACAAAAACGGCCACGACGGCGGCACGCGTTTTCGCTTCAGCGGCGACTATGCGCTGACGCAGGACACTTCGATCATCGGCTATTACGAGTGGGGTGTCGATCTGGCGCACGCGCTCAGCTGGGACGGGCACTATAACGAAGACGGCAAGCGCGACTATCAGCGCCAGCTGTACGCCGGTTTCAAAGACGATCGTTACGGCACCCTGACCTACGGCCATCAATACGGCATCTATTATTCAGTGGTCGGCATCAAAAGCGACGTCTGGGATAACGATGGCCATGCGGGCGGCACCGGCATCGGTATTTCCGGCGATTATGACGGCGGCAATAAACCGAAAAACAGCATCAAGTACACCAATGATTTCGGGCCGGTAACGCTGTATGCCAACTATTTATTGCCGGAAGACGATCTGCACACCGCGGATAACCTGATTTATCGCCGCAAGGGCGGGGGCGGGTTGGGCTTCGATTACAAGGTGACGAAAGATTTCACCTTCAGCGCGGCCTACAGTTATACCGACGCGAAGATCAAAGACAATCTGTACAGCGAAAAGGATTATCACCAGCAGCTGTCCGGCACCGCGTTAACCTGGCAGCCGAACAACTGGTACATCGTCGGCACCGCCAGCTACTACAAAGACTATGTGCCAAGCACCCGCCAGCGCACGCTGTCGCACTTCTTCGCCGGTGACGGCTACGGGCTGGAAGGCTTCGTCGGTTACACCTTCAATATCGACAAGCCATTCCTCAAATCGATCCAGCCTTACGTGGCGGCGGACTCGCTGCGGCTGAAGGGTGACGAGGCGTATCACGCCAACCACGTTTACCTCGGCGCGGGCACCACCATCGGTTACGGACTGTCGGTGTATGTGGAGCGCACGCTGGCCAACAGCAGCGACAACGAGCCGGACTCCACCTGGATTACGGTGTTCTACGACTTCTGATTCTCACCTGCTTCAAGCCGGCTTTTTCACATGGTAATTGCGCCGCCCAGGGTCTCTCCAGAGGCGTTGCGCTCCGCCAGGTAGCGCGCCGGCGGTTTGCCTACCGCCTTTCTGAACATGGTGACGAAGCCGCTGGCGCTCTCGTAGCCCAGATCCAGCGCCACCGTCTGTACGCTCTCGCCCTGCGTCAGGCGCTGCAGCGCCAGCATCACGTGCAGCTGGCGCCGCCAGTGGCCGAAGCTCATGCCCATCTGCTGTTGCAAGGTGCGGCTGAGGGAGCGCTCGCTCATGCCGATGCGCTGCGCCCACTGCCCGAGGGTGGATTTGTCCGCCGGGCTGCTCAGCATGCCTTCGGTCAACTGCCGAATGCGCGCGTCGTCGGACACCGGCAGATGCAGGTTCTCGATCGGCGCGGCCGCCAGCTGGTCCAGCAATACCGCCGTCAGGCGCCCTTCGGCGCCCTGTTCGTCGTAGAGCGGCTCGAAGGTGCTGGCCTGCAGCAGCAGCTCGCGCAGCAGCGGCGAGACCGACAGCGTGCAGCAGTTTTGCGGCAGACCGGCGGCGGCATGTTGATCGACGAACAGGCAGTAGGCCTCGGTGGAGCCGGCGCCCTGGGCGTTATGCAACACGTTGCCCGGCATCCACAGCGCGCACTGCGGTGGCACCAGCCACAGCCCGTTTTCCACTTCGCAGCGGATCATGCCGCGTACCGTGTAGATCAGCTGCGCCTTCTGATGGCGGTGCGGCTCGACTTCCCAGTCCTGCTCGAGGGTCGAACCTTGCAGGGCAAACAGCGGGCGCGGCACCTGATCGATATCCAGGCAGTGGCGGGGGATCTGTACTTTCATGAGAATAATTCTCAATTTGGCGGAATTGAAAAGTATTATGTCCTGATTGCGCAATGTGGTCTAGCGCCGGTGCCGATAAAGTAAGCGCCAGTCCTAAACCATTTCCTGAGGAAACTGATTATGTCATTGGATACCGCCGATTTTCCGCTGGTATGGATGCGCCAAAACGGGCGCGATACCCAGGCCGAACTGGCCGAATTCAGCGCGCTGCTGGCGCGCGCCGAACCCTTTGTCCTGATGACCGACCGCAGCGTCGGCGATGAAGAACAAGAACATGACCGCGATGCCCGCACCCAGGTCGCGCTGTGGAAGCGCGATAACCGTGAGGCGCTGAAGCTGTGGGTGAAAGGCATGATCATGCTGGAACCGGACGACGCCAAACGCGCGGCGGCGGAAGAATTCGCCGAATACGGCGCCAAGTTCTGGGGCTATCCGGTACTGGTGGCCGCCGATGAAGCCGCAGGGCGGGTATTGGCGCAGACGTTATTGTTAAAATAAGGGGAATACCATGCACCAGCAACAGGTGATTGAACAGCTGCTGGCCTGGATCGAGCAGAGCCTGGATCAGCCGCTGACGCTGGACGACATTGCCGCCAAGTCCGGCTACTCCAAGTGGCATTTGCAGCGGATGTTCAAGCAACATACCGGCCATATTCTCGGCACTTACGCCCGCCGCAGAAGGCTGACTGCCGCCGCGCGCGAACTGCGCCTGACCGGCACCAGCGTGGCCTGCATCGCCGATACTTACCAGTTCGATTCGCAGCAGACCTTCACCCGTTGCTTCCGCAAACAGTTCGGTCTGCCGCCGGCCAGCTATCGCCGCAGCCAGGATTGGTCGAGCTACGGCCTGCAGCCGCCGCTGCGGCTGACCGAAACGCCGTTGCCGCAGGCCGACATCGTGACGCTGCCCGCCATGCAGCTGGTGGGCAACACCCAGCGCCGCAGCTTTACGCTGGGGCAGCTGGCGGCCTCCAAGTGCGAGCTGCGCCGCCACGCCTGGCGGCAGCTGCTGCAGCCGCAGGCGCTGCCGGAGGTGGTATACGGCCTCACCAGTCTGGAGGTCGACAGGCAACGCCGGGGTAATCCGCGCATGGCCTATACCGCCGCTCTGCCGGACGAAGGGGCGATGGGGGAGCGGGTGACTATCGAACAGGGGGAGTATGCCCGTTTCACCTATCAAGGGCAGGCGGAAGGGTTACAAAACTTTATCGTGCGGCTGTACGACACCGCGATGCCGCAGATGAACGCCGTCCGCCGGCCGGGGCAGGATATTGAGCGTTTCTACCCGGCGCAGGAGGGCAGCTGCCCGCTCGGCGGCGCGGCGATCCGCTGCGAATATCTGATCCCTATTCGACGGGAGGAAGCGTTGGCCGCCGCCGGTTAGGCGGCGGTTCTCGCAAAAAGTCGCCTTCGTGGCGCGTCAGGTTACAAAAAATTGCGATATTACATCGGTAATGGTTCACACTTTGATTGATGTGCACATATAATGCGCATCCGGTCAAATCCCCCCTGGTTTTTCAGGCCGCAGCGCCGTTGGCTGCCGGCTGAAATGCAACGGGGTAAAGTGGCCGTAGAAACCGATACCCATAATCGCCAGTGGCCTTGACCAACACGAAGATGAAAATGAGCATTCGCGCGTTATTAACCCTGTTTACGGCACTGGTTGCATTCAGCCAGGCTGCCTTCGCCGTCGTCTACCCGCTGCCGCCAAAAGACAGCCGTTTGGTGGGCGAGAATATCCAAATCACCGTACCGGAAGACAGCAAACTGCCGCTGGAAAGCTTCGCCGCCCAGTATCAGATGGGGCTGAGCAACATGCTGGAGGCCAACCCGGGCGTGGATCCGTTCCTGCCGAAGGCCGGCAGCACCCTGACCATCCCGCAGCAGCTGATCCTGCCGGACGCGCCGCGTGAAGGCATCATCATCAACAGCGCCGAGATGCGTCTGTACTACTACCCGAAAGGATCTAACACCGTGGTGGTGCTGCCGATCGGTATCGGCCAGCTGGGTAAAGACACCCCGCTGAACTGGACCACTACCGTACAGCGCAAGAAAGACGGCCCGACCTGGACGCCGACCGCCAAGATGCGCGCCGAATATGCGGCCGACGGTGAAATCCTGCCTGCGGTGTTCCCGGCCGGCCCGGATAACCCGATGGGGCTGTATGCGCTGTATGTTGGCCGCCTGTATGCCATTCACGGCACCAACGCCAACTTCGGCATCGGCCTGCGCGTGAGCCACGGCTGCGTGCGTCTGCGCGCCGACGACATCAAGTACCTGTTCGAGAAAGTGCCGGTCGGCACCCGCGTGCAGTTCATCAACGAACCGATGAAAGCCACCGTCGAGCCGGACGGCTCGCGCTACGTGGAAGTGCACAACCCGCTGTCGGCCAACGAAGAGCAGCTGCAATCGAAAGATCCGGTGCCGCTGACCATTTCCGCGCCGGTCGGCAAAGTGCTGATGGACGCCGGCGTCAACCAGAGCGAAGTGGACGCGGCGATCAAGGCCCGTTCCGGTATGCCGGTGAAAGTGAACTGATTGCCTCGGGCTTCAGTGAACGCGATAAAAAGACGCCTGCGGGCGTCTTTTTTTATGGCTGTTGAATCTTTATCTCTGCCGAGAGGGTTAATTTATTTTTTTCCCACCATCGTCTGTAAAGCGAAAAGCGCCGACTCATATTGCTCTTTATTGACCCGTTCAAGGTACCTGTTATCAATCGCGTCGGCGATTGGGCGGCTGGCTTCGAACAGCGCCTGTCCCGCAGGCGTCAGGTAAATAAATCGGCGGCGCTTGTCCTGCTCGCCTGCTTCACGCTTTAACAGACCTTTCCCTTCCATTCGGCTGAGTAATTCAGCCAGCGCGGCTTTACTGCTGATTGCCGCCTCCATTAACTCGACTTGCTCAATACCCGGAGTTTCTGAAACGGTGGCCAGAATGGAATATTGCTGTTTACTGAGTTCAGGGAGCGATTTCTGCCATTGAGAACTATGATCCTGAAGCAACTCGCGGATGAGATGGAAAAAAGTATTGGCCAGCGTTCTGTTCATACGTTTATTCCTTAAGAGGAAAAAAGCGAGCAATAATATCAATATAACAAAACTGACCGCTGAGAGATACTTGCCCTGGCAGGTCGTTCGTTTACGAACGGTTACATCTTGCCCGCTTGTTTTATCCCGATCCCAGGGCTAGATTTGACATATTGTTCGTATACGAACTTTGTCGAGGTAGGCATGAGATTAACGATCGCGATGACGGGTGCTACCGGGGCACCGCTCGGTACGGCGCTTCTCCAGGCCCTGAAAGATATCGAAGGTATAGAGACGCATTTGATCTTGAGCCGGTGGGCCAAAAAGACCATTGAGCTTGAAACAAAGCACAGCCTACGTGACGTGATGGCGATGGCTGATGTCACACACAGTGTGGCCGACCAGGCCGCCACGATCTCCTCGGGTTCATTTCGCATGGATGGCATGATCATTATTCCCTGCAGCATGAAAACGTTGGCGGGAATTCGCGCGGGTTATGCTGAGGGGCTTATTGGCCGAGCGGCGGATGTCATGATTAAAGAAGGGCGGAAGCTGGTGTTGGTTCCAAGGGAAACGCCGCTGAGCGCCATCCATCTGGAAAATATGCTGGCGCTCTCGAAGCTGGGCGTTTCATTGGTCCCCCCGATGCCCGCTTATTATAACCATCCCACTCATATTGATGACGTCACCGATCATATTGTCGCACGGGTTCTGGACCAGTTTGGCCTTGATTACAGCCGGGCAAAACGCTGGGCTGGATTAAAAAAAGAGGTTTACAGTCAGGAGGGTTAAATATGGCTTATGACGATCTTCGAAGTTATTTGGCGGCATTGGATAAGGCCGGGCAATTACTCGACATTGCCGAGGAGGTGCAGGCGGAGCCGGATATCGCCGCGGCGGCCAACGCCACCGGAAGAATCGGTGAGGGCGCCCCCGCCATTGCATTCAGGAACATTAAAGGCTTTGAACATGCGCATGTGGTGATGAACACCCTCGGCTCATGGCAGAATCACGCCATCGCGCTGGGCCTGCCGCCGACCACGCCGGTGAAACAGCAAATCGATGAGTATATTCGCCGCTGGGATCATTTCCCTGTCTCTGCAGAGCGCCGCGATAATCCGCCCTGGGCGCAGAATGAGGTCAACGGCGAGGAGATTAATCTGTTTGAAATCCTGCCGTTGTTTCGCCTAAACGACGGCGACGGCGGTTTTTACCTGGATAAGGCCTGCGTCGTTTCCCGTGATCCTGAAGATCCCGCTCATTTCGGCAAGCAAAACGTCGGCATTTACCGTATGGAGGTGAAGGGCAAACGCAAGCTGGGTTTGCAACCGGTGCCGATGCACGACATTGCGCTGCATCTGCATAAAGCCGAAGAGCGCGGAGAGGATCTGCCGATTGCCATTACGCTGGGCAACGATCCCATCATTACGCTGATGGGGGCGACGCCGTTGAAATACGATCAGTCGGAGTATGAGATGGCCGGCGCCCTGCGCGAAAGCCCCTATCCGATAGCGACGGCCCCTTTGACCGGCTTCGATGTGCCGTGGGGGTCTGAAGTGATCATCGAAGGGGTGATTGAAGGCCGCAAGCGCGAGATTGAAGGCCCGTTCGGCGAATTTACGGGCCATTATTCCGGTGGCCGCAACATGACGGTGGTGCGTATCGATAAGGTTTCTTACCGAACACGGCCGATTTTTGAATCCCTGTATCTGGGCATGCCCTGGACAGAAATCGACTATCTGATGGGGCCGGCCACCTGCGTGCCGTTGTATCAGCAGCTGAAAGCCGAGTTTCCGGAAGTGCAGGCGGTCAATGCGATGTATACCCACGGGCTGCTCGTCATCATTTCCACCAAAAAGCGTTACGGCGGCTTCGCGCGCGCGGTGGGGATGCGGGCAATGACCACGCCGCACGGATTGGGCTATGTGAAAATGGTGATCATGGTCGATGAGGATGTCGATCCCTTCAATCTGCCGCAGGTCATGTGGGCGCTGTCCGCCAAGGTCAATCCGGCCGGCGATCTGGTGCAATTGCCGAACATGTCTGTGCTGGAACTGGATCCCGGCTCCAGCCCCGCGGGGATTACCGACAAGTTGATCATCGACGCGACAACGCCGGTGGCTCCGGATGCGCGTGGCCACTACAGTCAGCCGGTCAAGGATTTACCTGAGACCGCCCTGTGGGTGGATAAATTAACCGCCATGTTGGCTAACCGTCCTTAAGGAGCTCCTATGATTTGTCCTCGTTGTGCCGATAAACAGATAGACGTCATGGCGCATTCACCGGTCAAGGGCGTATGGACGGTATACCAGTGCCAGCACTGTCTTTATACCTGGCGGAATACCGAACCCGCCCGCAGAACGGAACGGGAGCATTATCCGCCTGAGTTTCGCATGACTCAGCAGGATATCGATAATGCGCCGGAAGTGCCGGCCATTCCTCCTCTTTTGACGAAATGAACCCAAAGACGTGCAAGAGCCCGTCTTTTGATGGAAATCGCGATGATGAATAACGAAGACGTCGTTTTGCTCGATGCCGCCTGGCAGCCTTGCGGAACGATGCCGAAAAATCAGGTGCACACGCATCATACGCCGCTGCATTTGGCCTTTTCATGCTACCTCTTTACCCCAGAGGGCAACGTGCTGGCCACAAGACGTGCGTTGAGTAAAACCGCCTGGCCGGGGGTTTGGACCAATTCCTTTTGCGGCCATCCCTTGCCGCAAGAGGCGCTGGCACAGGCGGTGATGCGCCGCGCCCAGGTTGAACTGGGCACGGAGGTGGAGCAGATAACGCTGCTGAGCGAAGCTTTCAGCTATCAGGCTACCGATGCGTCCGGCGTGATGGAAAATGAAGTTTGCCCGGTATTTGCCGCGCAAATAAAAGGCGCGCTCCATCGCAATCCGGATGAGGTCGCGGATTATGCCTGGGTCGAGCTCAATCATTTAATGGCGGCGGTAAAATTAACGCCTTTTGGTTTCAGCCCGTGGATGGTTTCGCAATTAAATACCGACGCGATAGCCGCAGGTTTGAAAGAATACCGGGATGCGATAATGGTCAAGCGTTCAGCGGGCGGCGTAGGGGGAGGGCGGCAATAAAATAAATAGCCACCGCGGGGGTGACTATCTATTCGTGCTTACAGGCTGCCGCCGACCGAGGTCGAGGTGGAGCCGATAGTTTCGCGGAAATGTTTTGCGTAGTCCGCCACTTCCTGCTGCGTATGGGTTAGGCCATACAGCCCCAGCCCCACACCGCCTGCGACGCCGCCGATGATGGTACCGACCAGTTGGCCGACGGCGCCGGCAATAAAGCCGCCGGCCCCTGCGGATTTGCCTGCAATCAGCGCGCCGGTCATGGCGCCGTCCAGCAACCCATCCCAGGCCGCGTTCAGATCGCCACCGCTAACGTACTGCTCTTCATATTGACTAAGTACTTTCATATACAATCCTTATAAATAAAAGGGTGACTTAGTGGGGTTAATTAATACCGAGAATAACGCTGTGGCGCTATTCCACTTTAAAAATATAACAGCTGGTAATCTGTTGGCAATAATATATCCAATGAGGAATGTTGTTTGGTTATATATGCGAATATTTATTTTCTGTCGATATTTTTATGACAGGGGTTGAGAATATTCTTGGTTAAAAAAGGCGATATCACTGGAAACCTCATCATGCCCTTATTGCGGACGGGCTGCGGCGATTTCTTCTTGTCGTTGCCGTGGGCCCGCTGTGGCTGTCACTATTTTCACATTTCAGGCCCTGCTACCCGTTAGGTGAGTGCGCCCGCCCTGTGATTATTCCATTAAAAACTATAGCTAATTAATGGGTTATATCTCCGCGCCCGCCTCCCGTCATTGAAAGAATTCTCGCAAAAAATCCACACTGTGAAAATAAGATCACACAAGCGTAACAAAAGGTAAACAAACCCCTCCTATATTGGCTGCTTCGCTTTTGGGAGGGAGTGTCATGCGTAACTGGAACGAACCGAAAAAGAATAAAGCGCACATCGAGCTGATCCCGATGATCGACGTGATGATGTTTTTATTGGTGTTTTTCGTCTTGATCAGCCTGAACGTCATTCCGGCGCTCGGGCTGAAAACGCAGCTGCCGTCTGCCGGCAGCGCGCAGCAGCTGAAACCGCAGAAAAAAGCGATCGTCACGCTGGGGGCCGACGAGCAGCTGCAGCTGGATGGCCAGCCGATTGCGCTCGACGCGTTGGTCAACACGCTGAAGCAACAGCAGCAGGCCAACCAGACCACCACCATCATCGTCAACAGCGACAAGGGCGTGGCGGTCGAGCGGCTGGTGGCGGTCATGGACAACCTGCGCCAGGGCGGTTTCCTCTCCGTCTCCATCGCGACACGGAAGCTGTGACATGTATCTGCTCTATCGCTCACGTCATCTTTTCAGCTGGCTGCCGGCGCTGATTGTCGCCGGTTGCCTGCTGTTCGCCAGCCAGCAGGCGGCGCTGAAGATCCAGCCGCGCTACGACGAAACCGCCATCGAACTGGCGCTGGTGGAGCCTGAACCGGCGCCGGAACCCCAACCGGAAACGCCGCCGGAACCCCAGCCCGAACCGCCGCCGCCCGAGCCGGAGCCGATCCCCGAACCGGTCGTGCCGGCGCCGGAACCGATCGTGGAAGCCAAGCCGGTGCCGAAACCGCAGCCGAAGCCCAAACCCAAACCGGTGAAGGAGAAAGCCAAACCGGTAGAGAAGCCTAAAGCGACGCCGGCGCCTGCCGCCCCGCGCGCGCTGGTGAGCAAACCGGCGGCGCAGCCCGCACCGGCCGCCCCGGCGGCGCCGAAGGTGAACGCACAGGCGATTGAAAACGGCTATCTGCTGGCCTTGCGCCGCGAGCTGGAACAGCGCAAGCGCTACCCGAGCGGGCGCCAGGCCTCGCTCGAGCGTCCGCAGGGCAACGTCGAAGTGTGGCTGGAGGTCGATCGCAGCGGGCGGGTGCTCTCTTCCGGCATCGCCAACAAAGCTGCCAGCATGCTGCTGAACCGCGCGGCGATGAGCAGCCTGCAAAGCATCAGTTCAGTGAAGCCGTTCCCGAGCGAGGCGTTCGCCGGGCAAACAACCAAAAGATTTACCGCAACGTTCAATTATCAGGCGCCTTAGCGCAAGGGTTAATCGTTTGATTTTTATGGGATGCACACAATGAAATCGTTTAATCGTTCTGGGATCTATCTGGCGGTGATGTCGGCGATGCTGCCGGGCGCCGCGCTGGCGGCCGACGCCACCGATGTCGGCACCATCAGCGTCAAGGGGCAGTCGCTCGGCGGCGGCATGATGGTGCAGGATGACAGCGCCAAGGCGCGTTCTACCGTCACCAAAGAGGCGATGGACAAAATGCCGTCGGCGGCCAACGCCATCGACAAGCTGAAATACACGCCGGGCCTGAACGTCAACAGCAACGACGCCAGCGGCCTGAGCGGCGTGGACTACACCATGCGCGGCATGAACTCGGATCAGATCGGCCTGTCGATGGACGGCATTCCGATCAACGACTCCGGCAACTACGCGGTATACCCGAACCTGCTGGGCGATGCGGAAAACCTGGAGGAGGTGTTCGTCACCCAGGGGTCTTCCGAAGCGGACGGCCCGCACATCGGCTCCAGCGGCGGCAACATCGGCCTGGTGACGCGCCGCCCGGCGAAAGACTTCGGCGGTTTCGTCAAGCAGACGCTGGGCAGCAACAGCCTGAGCAAAACCTTCGCCCGCCTGGACACCGGCGAGTACAACGGCTTCAGTAACTGGCTCTCCTATTCGCACACCGAAGCGAAGAAGTGGCGCGGCGAAGGGCGACTGTACTCCGACAAGTTCGAGATGAACTCGCTGTATGAAGACGGCAACGGCAACAGCAGCAATCTGGTGATGAAGTACAACCGCCAGAACAACACCAACTACAACACTCTGAGCAAGGCGCAGTTCCAAAACGACGGCCGTGACACCGACTACGTCACCACGCCGGAGTACAACAACAAAGGGCAGTTGAACAAGTATTACAAGATTGAACGCAACCCGTTCGAAAACTTCACGCTGTCGTTCACCCAGAAGCTGCAGCTGCGCGATAACCTGTCGCTGACCCTGCAGCCGTATTACTACTGGGGCAACGGCGGCAGCTTCAACGGCCAGACGGCCTCGGTGTTGTCCAACACCTCCAGCAAGGCCGGGCAGTACGATCTCAGCAACCTGAAATCCAACACCTACTACCGCCCATCGTGGACCCAAACCTGGCGGCCGGGCATCACCACCAAGCTGAAGTGGGACATCAACGAGCAGCACAGCCTGGACGTCGGCTACTGGTATGAGCGCGCACGTCAGCTGCAGACTCAGCCGTTCATCAGCATCAAGGGCGACGGCAACCCGTCGCAGATTTGGGGCCAGCCGGGCGGATCCGATCAGGTGAAGGACGCCAACGGCAACACCGTTCAGGGGCGCAACCAGTACACCATCACTCCGGCGCAGAAGGTGTGGCTGCAGGACACCTGGTTTGCCACGCCGGACTGGACCTTCGTCGGCGGCCTGGCCTATCAGTACGTGGAGCGCAAAGGGGACAACCGCGGCAGCCTGTACAACGTGCCGGAGAAACGCAAAGCCACCTATCATGAATTCCTGCCGAACTTCAGCGCCAGCTACAAGGTGAACCAGGAAAATCAGGTGTTCTACAACCTGACGCGCAACATGCGCACGCCGCCAAACTACGTGCTGTACAACGTCGGCGACTCGCTCAGCACCAAGCCGGAACTGAGCTGGAACCACGAACTGGGCTGGCGTTTCCAGCAGGAAGACATGCTGCTGAGCGCCACGCTGTTTTACATGCGTTACAGCGATCGCCAAATCTCCACCACCAACTCGGCCGGCGACTACGAGATGATGAACATCGGCAACGTGGAGAACAAAGGGCTGGAGCTGGAGTGGAGCGGCCAACTGCCGCATAACTTCAACTATTACACCTCTTATACCTATACCCAATCGAAGCAGAAGAGCGACATCGTCAGCAACGGCGGGCTGCCGCTGCCGACCTCCGGCAAAGAGGTGCCGAACGTGCCGAAAAACCTGCTGAACATGACGTTGGGTTATGACGACGGGCTGTATTACGGCAGCGTCAGCGGCAAGTACGTCAGCGCGTTCTACGGGGATCTGACCAACGACGAGAAGATCGGCGGCCGCACGGTGTTCGATCTGGCGGCGGGGGTGCATCTGCCGGTGGACAAGAAAATCGTCAAAAGCGCCGCGCTGCGCTTTGGCATCAGCAACCTGTTTGACAAGGAATACCTGACCTCGGTGCGCACCACCACCTTCAACGCGGCACCTTACGGCGGCGTGAAGGCCAGCACGCCGTATTACAACGTCGGCGAAGAACGCACCTTCAGCGTTTCGCTGGAAGCCACCTTTTAACTGAATACCCTGCCGCCTGCCGGGCGGCGGGGAAGAGGAGCCCTGTATGGACGCCAATCTGTTGCACGACATTATTTTCTACGTGATGTACGCCGCGCTGGCAATCGCGCTGGTGATCATCATCGAACGCACGCTGTACTTCGCCTATACCCAGCGCCAGGCGCGCCGGCTGGAGCAGGCGCTGACGCCGGACGTACGCCGCGCCGCCGATCTGCCGGACGAGCTGACCCAGCGTAACAGTCTGCCGATGGCGGTGATCGCGCCGGTATTGGCGCAGAAGCACCGCGCCGGCGACCGCGAGGCGATCGGCGATCTGATCGACGCCCAGTACCTGCTGAGCAAGCCGCCGATGGCGCGCGGCCTGTGGCTGCTGGAAACCGTGGTCACCGCCGCGCCGCTGCTGGGGCTGCTCGGCACCGTGATGGGGATCATCGAAACCTTCAAGGCGCTGGCCGCCTCGGGGGTGTCCGAGCCGAGCCTGGTGTCGGCCGGGATGGGCACCGCGCTGTACGCCACCGGCCTCGGCATCGCCATCGCGCTGTTGTGCCTGGTGGCCAATAACTTCCTGCAGAGCCGCATGGAGCGCATCAACGAACTGCTGAAGGTGCTGTTGATCCGCGCCGGCCAACCGGCCAGCCGCCCGGAGAGCGGCAGCGGCGAACAATGGGTTGACAGCGGAGCGCCGCGCTATGCCTAATGGCCATCCAGTACGGCGGCCGCTCGGCCGCCTTTATACGGCATTGTGGGGCGGTTGTTTGTTGATGTTGAGCCAGAGCGCTGCGGCGCGTTTTGCGATTCCCGGCTACGAGCTGGTGTACACCGCGCCGGTGGAAACCGCGCTGCAGGCCGACGACCTGCGCAACACCGCCGAGGTGTGGCGCGAGATGTTCGACGCGGCGAAAACCCGCATCGATCTGGGGCAGTTTTATGTGGCGAATCAGGACGGTTCGCTGCTGGATGGCGTGCTGCAGCACCTGAAGGCGGCCGGCGAACGCGGGGTGAAAATCCGCTTTTTGGTGGAAGATAAGGGCATTCGCATTTCTACCGCCGAGACGCTGGAACAGCTGAAGGCGATCCCCAATCTGGAGCTGCGCATCATTCCTTACCAGAAGCTGAGCGGCGGCATTCTGCACGCCAAGTATCTGCTGGTGGACGGCGAACAGGCATTCGTCGGCAGCCAGAACTTCGACTGGCGCGCGCTGGAGCATATTCACGAAACCGGGCTGCGCATCAGCGACGCCAAGGTGGTGGGGCAGATCCAGGCGATCTTCGAGCAGGATTGGCAGGCGCAGGCGCTGCTGGCGCAGGATAAGCCGGTGCCGCCGCTGCCCGATTCGCCGACGACGGCGCCGACGCAGGGCAACTATCTGGTGGCCAGCCCGCGCGCCTACAACCCGGCGGGGGTGATTGACTCGCAGGCCGAGCTGCCGCGCTTGCTGGCCGGCGCCAAGCGGCGGGTGCGGGTGCAGGTGATGGATTACGCGCCGCTGTCGTTCGGCCCCGAACGCAGCCGCCCCTTCTACGCGGAGATCGACAACGCGCTGCGCAGCGCGGCGGCGCGCGGGGTGCAGATCGAGCTGATGGTGGCCAACTGGAACACCAAAAAGCCGGATATCGCCTGGCTGAAGAGCCTGGCGCTGGTGCCGAACGTGCAGATCAAAGTGGTGACCATACCACCGGCTAGCAGCGGCTTCATTCCGTTTGCCCGCGTGATCCACAGCAAGCTGATGACCATCGACGATGAGATTGCCTGGGTGGGCACCAGCAACTGGACCGGCGGCTATCTGGACAACTCGCGCAATCTGGAGCTGGTGATGCACAGTGCGGCGATGAGCGGGCGGTTGGACAAGCTGTACCAACAGCTGTGGAACAGCGTCTACGCCGAACCGCTGCGGCTGGATTACGACTACCCGACGCCCAAGCCGGGCGGCGAATCCTGATAAGCAGGGCGCGGTTAACCCCGCGCCCTGTGTTTTTTTACCGACGCCAGCCGGCCTGCTCCAGCGCCGTCACCAGCTGCTCGGCGCTCAACCCTTCCGCCCGGTGGCCGTTGCCGCTGACGGTATTGGCCGCCAGCAACGCATTCACGATCGCTTCCTCCACCGCTTCCGCCGCTGCGGCGAACAGCGCCGAAATGTAGTCGTTGTTCACCATGCGCAGCGGCGTGGTGAAGGCGCCTTTGTTGGCGTAGTCGGCGGGCGGCAGGCCGTCGTTGCCGGTGGCGAAGGCGATGAAAATGTCGCCGCTCGAGTCCTCGGTGCCGCCGCCGGTGCGGGCGATGCCGATGCTGGCGCGCTGCGCCAGCCGCGCACACTGGTGCGGCAGCAGCGGCGCGTCGGTCGCCAGCGCCACCACGATGGAGCCCATGCCGGGATGCGGCAACTGCGGCGTGAACGGCGAGGGGAGATGCCCCAGATGCCGGCCTACCGGGTAACCGCCGACCAGCAATGATTCGCGCTTGCCGTGGTTGGCCTGCACGATGGCGCCCACCGTCCAGCCGCCCTGATCGGCGGGCAAGCGGCGCGACGCGGTGCCGCTGCCGCCTTTGAATTCATGGCAGATCATGCCGCTGCCGCCGCCGACCGCGCCTTCCTGCGGCAAGCCGCCCCGGGCCGCCTGCTGCGCCTGGCGCACGTGCTCGGCCTTGACGTGAAAGCCGTTGATGTCGTTGAGCAGGCCGTCGAAGGTTTCCATCACCACCGGCATATTCCAGTACACCGCATTGTCGCTCGCGGGCAGCGCTTCACGCTCCAGCGCGATCAGCGCATCGCGCACCACGCCCACGCTGTGGGTGTTGGTGAAGGCGATCGGGCTGGTCAGCAGGCCCGCTTCGCGCACCCATTCCAGGCCAGTGGCGTCGCCGTTGCCGTTCAGCACGTGCACGCCGGCAAAGCAGGGGGCGTGGCGGGCGGAGCCGGGGCGCGGTTCGATCACCGTCACGCCGGTGCGCACGCTGCGCCCGTCCGCCAAATCGGCATGAATGCTGGCATGGCCAACGCGCACGCCGGGCACGTCGGTGATGGCGTTCAGCGGGCCGGGCGTGCCCTGTCCGATGATAATGCCCAGATCCTGAGCGCGCTGCGTCATGGTTATTCTCCTTCTATTGAGGGGGCGGCGAGGGGCGCCGTCTGGCGGCCGCGCAGATGGTTCAGCGCCAGCCCGAAGCCGATAATGCCGGCAATGATAATAAAGTCTTTCAGGCTGCTGGCGATCAAAATCGTCCACAGCACGTACAGGCAGCACAGCAGCGCCACCACCACCGGCAGCGGCCACAGCGGCATCAGGTACGGGTGGTGGAAGTGGCGGCGACGGCGGCTGATCAGCGCCGCCACCGCCATGATGATGTACACCAGCAGCAGCAGGATCACGGTGAACGAGGTCAGCGATTCGAGATCGGAGCAAAACGCCAGCAGCGCCGACGGCACGCCGAACAGCAGGGTGGCGATCCAGGGGGTGCCGAAGCGCGGGTGGACGATTTTCAGCGCCCGGTTAAACGTCGGCAGCCAGAAGCCGTCGCGCCCGCTGGCGAACATCATGCGGCTGAACTGCGCCACGATGGCGATGATGGCGTTGAACACCGACAGATAAATCGCGCCGCTTACCACCCGCGCCAGCGTCGGGCCGCCGAGCTGGGTGACCACATAGCCGACCGGATCGGCCTGTTTGGCCATCTCGGTCAGCGACGGCGAACCGATCAGCAGGGCGGTGAACGGCACCAGCTCCACCAGCACCACGATGACCAGCGTCAGCATGATCGCGATCGCCATCGGTCTGCCCTGTTCGCGCATGTCTTCCGCCATGTACACCGCCGCACCGTAGCCGTTGTAGGAGAACAGCGCGACCCCGACCATGGCGACGATCAGCGGCAGCGACACCGGCGCCAGGCTGCCCTGCGCGTCCAGCATCACCGGCGCGGTGAGGATCTCCGTGCTCTGATGCGGGTGGCTGAAGCCGAGCCAGGCGATCAGCGCCAGCACCGCCACTTCCACCACCAGAAAGGCGCCGGTCAGCAGGGCGTTGGCCTTGATGTTGAAAATGGCGCAGATGCCGCCGACCAGCACGGTGAGCATGCCGGCGGTCGAGGCGTCGAACTGGGTGCCCAGCGCGGTGTTCAGGTAGGGCACCGCGCCGGTGGCCAGCACCGCCGGCACGAACAGTGAGGCGCTGAGGATAAACAGGTAGGTCTGCAACCCGCACAGGGTACCGAACAGGCGCTTGATGATGCTGTACTCACCGCCGGCGCTGGGGTGTGCGGCGCCGAGCTCGGCATAGCACAGCGCGATGGCGGCGGCGACGCAGGCGGCGATCAGAAACGACAGAAAGGCGCCGCTGCCGGCGCTGGCGATCGCCAGCGGGGCGATGACGAAAATCGAACTGGCCGGCGTCACGCCGGACGCGGTGATCATCACCACGTCGAGGACGCTGAGATTGCCTTTGAAGGTGTGTTCAGGGGCGGACTCTTTCATGGGATAACGACTCCATTAACGTGTGAGTGAATTATTGTTTTGCTGCACAGGCTGTACGCAGGAATCAAATGGAGCGCGCGGAAATGCCGGGGAGCGTTGCTCCCCGGAAGTTTATTGTTCTTATGTGTTACCCCTGTCCCGACGGGAAGCTGAAGCTGGCGCGCCGGGCATCGCCGGAGGCCGGCCAGCGCTGGGTCACGGTCTTGCGTTTGGTGTAGAACCTGACGGCGTCCGGGCCGTAGGCGTGCAGATCGCCGAACAGCGAGCGCTTCCAGCCGCCGAACGAGTGGTAGGCCACCGGCACCGGCAGCGCCACGTTGATCCCCACCATGCCGACCTGAATGCGACTGGAGAAGTAGCGCGCCGCTTCGCCGTCGCGGGTGAACAGACAGGTGCCGTTGCCGTATTCGTGGGCGTCGATCAAGGCCATCGCCTCCGGTAGCGACGCCGCGCGCACCACGCCGAGCACCGGGCCGAAGATCTCCTCCTGATAGATGCGCATGCCGGGCGTCACGCGATCGAACAGCGTCGGGCCGAGGAAATACCCCTGGCTGGGGCGGCCGTCTGCGCCGATCACGCTCAATTCGCGGCCGTCCACCAGCAGCTCGGCGCCTTCGGCCACGCCCTGATCGATATAGCCTTTTACCTTCTGATAATGCTGTTGGGTCACCAGCGGCCCCATGTCGTTGTGGTTGTCGCTGCCGGGGCCGACGCGCATGGCGGCCATCTGTTGCCGCAGCCCGGCGATCAGCGCTTCGGCGGTGCCGTCGCCCACCGCCACCACCAGCGGGATGGCCATGCAACGCTGGCCGCAGGAGCCGAAGGCGGCGCCCATCAGCGCGCCGACCGCGCCGGGGATATCGGCGTCAGGCAGCACCACCGCGTGGTTCTTGGCGCCGCCCAACGCCTGCACCCGTTTGTTCTGCCCACAGCCGGTGTGATAGATGTGTTCTGCCACCGGCGTCGAACCGACGAAGCTGATCGCTTTGACGCGCCCGTCATGCAGCAGCGTCTCCACCGCTTCGCGATCGCCGTTGACCACGTTGAGCACCCCCGGCGGCAGCCCGGCTTCCGCCGCCAGCCGTGCGATATACAGCGCGGCGGAAGGCACGCGCTCGGAAGGCTTCAGCACGAAAGTGTTGCCGCACGCCACCGCCATCGGCCACATCCACAGCGGCACCATCGCCGGGAAGTTGAACGGCGTGATGCCCGCCACCACCCCCAACGATTGAAACTCGCTCCAGCTGTCGATGCCCGGGCCGGCCTCTTTGCTGTGTTCGCCCTTCAGCAGTTCCGGCACATAGCCGGCGTATTCGATATTCTCGATGCCGCGCTGCAGTTCGCCCAGGGCGTCGCTGAGCACCTTGCCGTGCTCGGCGGTGATCAGTTGGCAGATGGCGTCGGCGTGCTGCTCCAGCAGGTCCTTGAGCTTCATCATGATGCGCGCGCGCTTCAGCGGCGGGGTGTCGCGCCAGGCGGGATAGGCCTGTTCGGCGGCGGCGATGGCGCGCTCCACCGTGGCACGGTCGGCCAGCTGCACCTCCTGCGCCGATTGGCCGGTGGCCGGGTCGTAAACCGGCTGGCTGCGTTCGCCGCCGGCGGCGGGCTCGCCGTTGATCCAATGGGTAATGGTCATGGTTCTCTCCTTATTCGGTGGCGTTGAGGGCGTCGCCCACGGCGTTGATCAGCGCATCGATCTGCGCTTCGCTGCTGATGAACGGCGGCGCCAGCTGCAGGGTGTCGCCGCCGTAGCGCACGTAAAATCCGCTTTCCCAGCAGCGCATCGCCGCCTCGAAGGGGCGCCGCGCCGGTTCGCCCGGCCGTGCCGCCAGCGTAATGCCGGCCGCCAGGCCGATGTTGCGAATGTCGGCGACGTGTTTGGCTCCCTGCAGGCTGTGCACCGCGCGCTCGAAGTAGGGCGCCAGCGCCTGTACGCGCTCCACCATCTGTTCGCGCTGCAGAATGTCCAGCGTCGCCAGCGCGACCGCGCAGCTGACCGGGTGGGCGGAGTAGGTGTAGCCGTGCGGGAATTCGAGCTGGTAGTCCGGCTCGCCACCGTTCATGAAGGTGTGGTAGATCTCCGGCCGCACCACCACCGCGCCCATCGGCTGCGCGCCGTTGGTCACCTGTTTGGCGATGTTCATGATGTCCGGCGTGACGCCGAACGCCTCGGCGCCGGTCATCGCGCCGCAGCGGCCGAAGGCGGTGATCACTTCGTCGAAGATCAGCAGGATGTCATGCTGGGTACAGATTTCGCGCAGGCGCTGCAGGTAGCCGACCGGCGGCACGATCACCCCGGCGGAGCCGGAGAAGGGTTCGACGATCACCGCGGCGATCGTTGAGGCGTCGCGCAGCGCGATGATGCGGTTGAGCTCTTCCGCCAGCTCTGCCCCCTGTTGCGGCATGCCGCGCGAAAAGGCGTTGCCGGCCAGCAGGGTGTGCGGCAGGTGGTCCGCTTCGGCGCCGGCGCCGAACGTCTTGCGGTTGCCGGCGATGCCGCCGACCGAGATACCGCCGAAGTTAACGCCGTGATAGCCCTTTTCCCGGCCGATAAAGCAGGTTTTGCCCGCCTGGCCTTTGGCGCGCCAGTAAGCGCGCGCCATTTTCAGCGAGGTGTCCGCCGCTTCCGATCCGGAGCCGGTGAAGAACACGTAATCCAGCCCCGCCGGCGTCAGTGCCTTGATCTTGTTGGCCAGTTCGAACGACAGCGGGTGGCCGAACTGAAACGCCGGCGAGTAATCCAGCGTCGCCAGCTGGCGCTGGGCGGCGTCGGTGATTTCCTGCCGGCCGTGCCCCAATCCGCAACACCATAACCCGGACAGGCCGTCGAAAATCTTTCTGCCGTCATGGCTGGTGTAATACGCCCCCGCGGCTTGAGTAATGATGCGCGGCTGCGCTTTAAAATTACGGTTACCGGTAAAAGGCATCCAATGGGCCTCTAACCCTTCGGCATCGAGACTATTTAGCGGGTGATTTTCAGCGGCCATGTTTTCCTCCGAACAGGAAAATAAGAGCGATTAATGAAATAAACCGAGTTGTTAACGAATTGTTGTGCGAAATTGACTATGTACCGCTTGTTCTCTACTGTGAATAATCATATGTCGAAACTTACTTAAGGTTTTATGCAAGTAAAAAAGCGCGCGCTGTTAGGGCAATTGTCGGATATGGATCTGCGTTTGCTGCGGGTATTCAAGGCCGTGGTCGACTGCGGCGGCATGAGCGCCGCCGAACTGGAGCTGAATATCAGCCTGTCGACCATCAGCAAGCACATCAAGGATCTGGAGCAGCGGCTGGGCCTGACGCTGTGCCAGCGCGGGCGCGAGGGCTTTGCGGTCACCGACGAGGGGCTGCTTATCTACCAGGAAACGGTCAACCTGCTGGCGGCCACCGAGGCGTTCCGGCGCGGGGTAGACGAGGTGCACCAGCGCATGGGCGGGCAGCTGCACGTGGCGATATTCGATCATACGGTCAGCAATCCGCAGGCGCAGATCGGCCGGGCCATCGCATTATTCAGCGAGCGTGCGCCGGAGGTTTCTTTGCAAATGTACGTGGAGCCGATTAATACCATTGAACGCGGCGTCATTGACGGACAATTTCAGGTTGGCGTTATTCCCATGCACCGCAGCGCGGAAAGTTTATCTTATCATTCGTTATTCAGTGAGAGGATGTTCTTATATTGCGGCGCGCAGCATGAATTATTTTCCGCCCCCCATGAAACATTAAATTGGGATCTGCTGCACAATTATGCCTTCGCCGGATTAGGCTACCATTCGCCGAATATGGAACTGAGCCTGCAGCAACATTTGCATCGCAAGGCGACGGGGTTCGCGCAGGAGTCGATCGCCACGCTGATCCTGTCCGGCAAATACGTCGGCTTTTTGCCGGATCACTACGCGGCGTTTTTCGTGGCGCAGAATATGATGCGGGCGATCAAACCGGCGCTGTTCCGCTATCACTGCGAATACTCCAGCGTGCTGCGCCGCTCGCCGGTGCCGCAGCGGGTGGTGAAGCTGTTCCATGAGTGCCTGCTGGCGGCCCACGGAATGGAATGAGGATTATTCTCTGAACGCGATGCCGCGCCAAAAATCCTCGACCAGTTGTTCAATGCGATCTGGGGTTTCCCGGGTATTTGAGGAGACAATCGCATCGACAATTTTATGGCTTTGCAGCGACAATAATTGAGCGGCAGTAATGCCGTGTGAACTTTGTTGCAGAAGTGCGGCAATATCGAGACCAAGCAGAAATGCACCCATTCTCTCCAGATCCGCGTCCAGGTCATCCTCTTCAAGCGGGGCGTCCCAAATGCGTTCTTCTTCAATGTTGCCATATTCGCTAATGATGGTGAAAAGGTCGATGGCGTCCTTCCCGTTCCCATGTCCGCGGGCTTGCCAGGCGAAAATTTTTAGCATGGCTAATCCCGGTAAAGAGCAAAACGGCAGTTCAGCACCGTTAAACAAGCGCACGACGACCGTATGCTCAAAGGCTTCCCGGAAGCCGTCGACATTCATGACTATCGCTCGGTCGGGAGGCCAGGCGATTTTATTCTCTTCCGCTACGCCGCCGAACGGAATGATATCCAAGTGGTTTTCCGCCCAGATCAAATGGTGCGGGTTGCCTTTTGTGGTTGTTGCGCCTTCGGCGATGAAAGCCGCCTGCAGTTCCGTAAACGACGACCAATCATCGACAAAGATGGCGATATCAATGTCGCTGGTTCTGCGCCCGGGCCTTCGGCCATGGATATGGTGTATTAGCACTTCGCGTGCCGTTGCGCCCGCAACGAAGAAAGCCACATTTTGCTGCGCGCAAACGGTGACAATTTGCGTGAGCAGCTTTTCAGTCTCTGAAGAGAGCGCTATCTGTAAGACCAAGGTATTTGTCATTTATCATCCTGGCGACTTCGAGATTACGGCTATCTCGGCTGGCGAGTAATTCAGCGATGCTGAGCATGGCCTGAGAACGTAGGGTGAGTTTCAGCGTCTCACCCCAGAATGCACCGGTCATTTGCAGCCCGCCATGTTGCTGAGGAAGCATACCCAGCTCTTTTCTACGTTGCTGCAATGGGGTGTGGGTAAACAGCATCAAGGTCTCGGGGTAAAGATAACCTTCGGTTAGCAGCGCCGCGGCCGCTTCTCCTCCCCAAATCTCGTTTGGCTTCAACGTCAGGTCTTGCCAGTTTGTTGGCGCGACCAGATTGAGCCTTTTTAACTTTGGTCGGATCATGACTGCATATTCACGCAGCCAAAGTGCTGTCAGCGATTCAGGTGACAATAATCTGCGTCCGCTTTTCGATTTGCGGTAATAGCGCTGACTTTCCAGATACTCGAACGCCTTACTGACCATCCCCAGTGAGATGCCCGCAGCGGCGGAGAGCTCGCGATAGGTTGCATTGATCGCCTGTTCGTCGTTTAACAACACCAGCAGTAGTTTTAGTGTTCCTTCACTGATCCTGGCTGCACTATTATCACTATTAGTGAGGGATTTAACCGGCTTTTTGCCGGAAATACGCAGAAACAGCCCTTTAGTAACGATGCTGGCATTACCGGCGGCATCAATGAAATTGAGACGCAGTTCTTCACAAATCTCGGCTTGAGCGGCGGTCAGGTGAGGGCAGATAAGCAGACGTTGGTCTGTTGCATCGTCGTGCCATGCTTTTTTCAGCAAAAAGAGATTTTCTTTCCGGTGGATCGATTTTATCTCTATCTTGAAGTCAAAGGTTTGATCGCGTCCGACAGTCAGGATTGCCAGACCGTCGTAGTCCTCATTGTTCGAAGAGCGTTTCACCGTCAGGTGCAGGTTGGTCGGCAAATTTTCGCTTACTGCGGTCAAAAGCGCATCTTCGGTTTCTGGTTTAGACATTTGTTCATACTCTCCTTTTGTTCATGAGTCGTGAACAAATTAATACTATGAACAAAAGTGGTGTGCTGCAAGTGATTACTCGACAGGTGAGGAAGGATGATTACCGAATTGGCCAAGAATGAACAGGGACGAGATTTTGCCGTTGGCGATCTGCACGGCTGCCTGGATGAGTTACGTGTGCTGCTTGAGCATGTCGGGTTCGACACACGCCGTGATCGTCTGGTCGCCGTGGGTGACTTAATCGATCGTGGCACGAACAGTTTGGGGTGTCTGACATTACTTGAGCAGCCCTGGTTTTTTTCTGTGTTGGGCAATCATGAGAAAGTGCTGCTTGATTATAGGCAAGCGACCGAGAGCCAGCGGCAAAGTGAGATCGCTCAGAGATGGAAGATGATGGGCGGGGATTGGTTTTTTGAACTGGACGATGCGATGCGGTACCGCTGCCAGCAGCTAGCCATGATGCTCCCTTGGGTGATTAAACTCACCGTCGCTCAAGTCGATTATTGCGTGATTCATGCTGAGGTGCCTCCTGAAATAGATTGCCTCGAAACGTTCCTTACAGGGTTGCAATCTGGAGACCCGGTGAGTACGCATAGCTGTCTTTTTGGGCGCCGGCGTAACCGTGCCAAGTACGATGGGCCAATAATGAATGTCGGTTATGTACTGTGCGGGCATACGCCAGGTGAAGGTGCGCGCCAATTGGGCAATATGTGCAACCTGGATTATGGCGCGTTTGATATCGCCAACCGTGGGGCGCTTTGCCTGCTCGAACTGGGAACACACCGCCGCTATTTGTTGAGAAAAGACGGTATTGTCGAGCAGGCATTTGATGCTGCTTAAAGTCGCTTACTGCTCTTTCTTCTTGCCGAAGATTTTGATCAGCGCGCCGACCAGGATGCCGACCGCGATGCCGGCGAAGATCCAGCCGATGATGCCCATTTCCTTAACTCCTGCTAGTGCGTTGATCTGATTATACCCGTCATACTTGAAACTGCATCTGTGTTGGCTGCGAGTGCGTACGCCAGTCACTGACTTGAGTAAGCTCCTGGCGAGCCACCTCTTGCCGCCGGGATGCCGCTCCAACTATTTAGTTAGGGTAGATATCATCATTCGACGCGAAACGCCTCTTCGATCATCCGTTGCCGCTGTGCCGGCGCATAGTCGATCCAGGAATTCTTGCTGTTGGATTTCTCCAGCGCCACCGCCAGTTCCTGGCCGGAAATCGGCAAATCGTCCTGCCAGAATGGCGCGATGGCGTGGCGGGTGATGAAATCGGTCAGGTAGCTCTCCGGGCTGCCCTGCCAGTGCGGGTACAGGCGCGCGGCCAGCTCGGCCATCAGCGCGCGTTGCTGCGGCTGTTCGCTGCTTTCCAACAGGGCAAGGAACGGCAGCAGCAGGCGGCCGCAGACCTGGCCGTGGTGGTAGTCGCGCAGCGCGCCGATCTCGCCGGCGATGCCGTGGATCACCCCCAGCCCGGCGGCGCTCAGCGTCAGCCCCCCAAGGTACGAAGCTTGCATAATCGCTTCGCGCGCCGCGTCGCTGCGGTTGAGCGCCGGCCATGCCGCAAGGAAGTGGCGGATGCCGCTCAGCGACATGTCGCGCGTCATGGCGCCGGCGGTTTTCGACAGATAGGCCTCGAACAGGTGGGTGAAGGCGTCGATGGCGCAGTAGGCCAGCACCTTGTCCGGCGCGCCGGCCAGCAGCTGCGGATCGAGAATGGCGGTGTGCGGCACGAAGTTATTGTGGCGCAGCGAGGCCTTCACTTTGCTGACCTGGGTGTCGGTGATCACCGCGTTCTGCGTCACCTCGCTGCCGGTGCCGGCGGTGGTAGGAATGGCGATCAGCGGCAGGGTGGCGCCGCTGATTTTGCTGTCGCCCACTTTTTCCATATAGCGCAGCGTCGGCAGCGGATGTTCCACCAGCGCGGAGAACGCCTTGGCGGCATCCAGCACGCTGCCGCCGCCGATGGCCACCACGCGCCGCGCCTGGCCGCGCCAGCGCGCCACCCAGGCGTCTATTTCCTGCGGCGACGCCTCGTGGCTGACGATCTCGGTGCCGATGAGCAGCGGCGTCAGCGATGCGCGCAGGCCGGCGTACACCGGGCCGTTGAGAAAAGATCGGCAGCTGAACAGCAGCGTCGGCTGCGGATCGGCAAGCAGCAGCGGCGGCAGTTGCTGGATGCTGCCGTGGCCGAACCAGGTCTGGCGGTTGGCGATGATGTGGCTGACGGACATGAGGTCTCCTTGACGGCGTTGCAGGGCGCGATGCCACAGCATAAGCCAGCGGGCGCGGAGCGGCCACCGCTTTCCCCGCTGCGGCAACTTGTGAGTTGTTTAACATGTAAACGATCGCGTTCTTGCATTTCGGCGCGCCGGATGCTTTTTTTAACAGTACTGGCCGCCATGCGGCTAACCCCATCCGAAATCGGTAGATTGTTAATGTATTAATAATGGCGAGGCGGGTATGGATATTCAGGTTGAACGCTTGTCTGCGGTGATCGATGCGGTGGCCAGCCCGCGCTTTTATCCCAGCCTGTTGAATTGGCTGGAAGGGTTTTTCGCCTTCGACAACGCCATCGTCTATGCCTTCGAACGCGGCCGGCCGCCGCGCTGCCTGATCAAAACCGAGCGGGAAAACAGCGATGCGGTTAACCAGATCTACCAACAGGGCGCCTATCTGCAGGATCCGTTTTACCGCGCGCTGAACGACGGCGGCGAAGGCGAGGTGCTCACGCTGCGCCAGCTGGCGCCCTGCGGGTTTTATCACAGCGACTATTACCGTAATTTTTATCGCAAGACCGGCTGGCACGATGAGGCCGGCGTGCTGCTGCAGCTGACGCCGGAGCGCGGGCTGGGGGTGTTCTTCGGCTCGGCGCGCCGCACGGTGGCGGTGCGCTACCCGCAGCGGGCGGATCTGCGCAGCGCGCTGACGCTGGTGAAAAGCGTGGCGCGGCTGCACGGCGAAGTGGTGGCGGCACCGGCCGAGGGCGACACGGGGAACGACGATGGCGCGCAGGTGCGTTATCTGCTGACGCCGCGCGAGCGCGAGATCGTCGATCTGATCCTCGCCGGCTGCGGTTCGCAGCAGATTGCCGACCGGCTGTTCATCAGCCTCGGCACGGTAAAAAATCACCGCAAGAACATCTACGGCAAGCTGAACATCGGCTCGCAGGCCGAACTGTTCAGCCTGTTGCTGACCGCCCCTCAGCGCCGCAGCGCGTGAATGTTAATTTTTTGTAGCGAATGTCCCTAAGGGGACATAGCGGCACGGCTGCCGCCTCCCGATAATCCGATGTCATGGCATAGGCAATCGGGAGTGCGGCAGTGAACAACGAAATCGAGTCCTTAACCTACTACGCGGCGACCAAAAAATACGATCTGCGCTTCCCGACGCTGGAAGAGGATCTGGACGTCGACGTGGTGATCATCGGCGGCGGCTTCTCCGGCATCAACACCGCGCTGGAGCTGGCGGAGAAGGGCATCACCAACATCGCCATTCTCGAAGGCCGCTATCTAGGCTACGGCGGCACCGGGCGCAACGGCGGCCAGGTGATGGCCGGCATCGGCCACGATCTGGAGAAGATCAAGCGCCACGTTGGCCCGGCCGGGCTGGAAACCATCTTCAAAATCAGCAATCTCGGCGCCGGCATTATCCGCGAGCGCATCAAGAAATATGACATCGACGCCGACTTCTGCTTCGGCTACGGCTATCTCGGCAGCAACGCGCGCCAGGAGAAGACCCTGCGCGGCTGGCTGAAGGAGTTCAAGGCGGTAGCGCCGCAGGAGGAGATTGAGCTCTACACCGGGGCGGAGGTGAAGCAGGTGGTGGGCTCAGACGCCTACACCTGCGCGCTGAAACACATGGGCGGCGGCCACGTGCATTCGCTCAACCTGCTGCTGGGCGAGGCCAAGGCGCTGAGCGGCTACGGGGTGAAAATCTTCGAGAACAGCAGCGTGCTCAACGTGGAGTATGGCCCGCGCATCACGGTGCGCACCGCCATGGGCTCGGTGCGCGCCAACAAGATGCTGTGGGCCTGCAACGGCTTCCTCAACGGCATGGAGCCGCAGATCTACCGCAAGACCATCAATACCTACGCCTTCCAGCTGGCCACCGAGCCGCTGTCTGACGATCTGATCCGCCAGATCAGCCCGATCCGCGGCGCCTACAGCGACATCCGCCCGGTGATCGACTATTACCGGGTGACCAACGAAAACCGGCTGCTGTTCGGCAGCGCCACCCGCTTGATCGAATATTTCCCGTCGGATCTCAAGGCCTGGAACCGCAACCTGATGCTGAAGGTGTTCCCGTACCTGAAAGACGTGAAGATCGATCTGGCCTGGGGTGGCCCGCTGTGCTGCAGCGCCAACCTGTTCCCGCAGATCGGCACGCTGCCGGATCGCGACAACGTGTTTTACGTGCAGGGCTACTCCGGCTTCGGCGTGACGCCGAGCCACATCGTGTGCAAGGTGCTGGCGGAGGGCATGAGCGAAGGATCCGATCGTTACGATCTGATGAGCTCGATCCCGCACGTCAACATCTTCGGCAAGGACAAGCTGCGGCGGGTGATGACCACCGCCGGTAAGGTTTGGCACCAGACATCCGGCTACTGGAAAGGCCGCCGTTAACCCTCAGAGGAGAATCTCATGAAACCGTTACTGCTTAAACAGCCGCTGCCGGAACTGCTGGAGATCGGCAGCGTCAGCAACCTGGGCGCCACGGTGATCGCCGGCACGCCGACCGTCGGCGTGGCCAGCATCTTCGGCGAACCGACCGACAACCTGAACTGCGGCGTGTTCAGCTGCACCCGCGGCAGCTTCGTGATGGAGTATCCGTTCGCCGAGCACGCCACGGTGTGGGAAGGCAGCGCGACCCTGACCAACGAACGCACCGGCGAATCGGTGCAGTATCAGGCCGGCGATTCCTGGTTCGTCGAGAAGGGTACCCCGGTGCGCTGGGACATCACCTCGGATCGCTTCGTCAAACACTACCTCGCCATCGTCGAAGGCTGACGCCGTCATGCCCCCCTCGGCCCGCTGAGGGGGAGCGCCTTAGCCTAACGCCCGCGCAATAAAATCGGTCATCCGCTTGAGGATCTGATCCTTATTGGTTTCGTTAAAGCTCTCGTGCCGCCCGCCCGCATTGATCATCCGTTCGAAATCGTCGCCGCGCAGACGATCGAGCGCGGTTTGCGTTTCGCTCATCAGCACCAGCCGATCGTCGTCGCCGTGGATCCACAGCGTGGGCAGCGCGCCGAAGCCCGGCCCGGCGTTGATGGCGGCGAGGATCCGCTGCATGGCGCGCAGGGTGGGGCGCTTGAACGGCCCGTGCCACACCAGCGGATCTTCCTGATAGGCCGCGCCGACCGCCGGATCGCGCGCCAGGGTGGCGGTATCCAGCGGCGCGTCGGGGATCGTCGGCAGTTCGGCCAGATCGGAGATCGCCGTTCTGTCGCCAAGCAGCGGGCCGGACAGCACCAGCGCACGCACCTCCTCGCCGTAGCGCTGCACGTAGCGGGTGGCGATCATGCCGCCCATCGAGTGGCCGATCACCACCAGCGGCAAGGTGGGGTATCGCTGCCGGAAATGGCTGACCACGCGCTGCACGTCGTCGACCACGGCGTCATAATCTTCGATCAGCACGCGTTCGCCCTGCGACAGGCCGTGGCCGAGGTGGTCGGGGCCAAACACCCGCGCGCCCTGTGCCTGCAGCGTGCGCGCCACGTATTGGTAACGGCCGAGGTGCTCGCCGTAGCCGTGTATCAGCAGCGCCAGATAGCGCGGCTGGTCGTTTCCCCAGTCGTGCACGGCGATGTCGCCGTGACGGCCTTTGATAAAGCTGACGGTTTGTTCGGGCATGTTATTGTTCTCATGGTGGGTAGGGTTGCCCTTCAGCGTAGCGGCTGGCGGCGAGGTTGTCAGGGGCGCCGGGTGCGGCGCCCGCAAAGAGGGGATTACAGGCCGAACTGGCGCGCCAGCTCGTCGAGCGCTTCGCGCTGGAAGCGGTTGAAGGCGTCGCGCGGCTGCTGTTGCTGGATAAACGCCAGCAGCGGATCCTGCACTTCAGTGCGCACGCCGCTCAGCTGTTCCATCACCGCCAGCCCGCAGAACGGCACGTAGGATTCGGCATAGCCGCCTTCGTGCACCATCACCAGCTTGCCGCCGCACAGCCGGTCGGCGGCGTCCTGCACCAGCGCGGTCATGGCGCGGAAGCTGTCGCTGTGCAGCTGCATGCGCGCCAGCGGATCGAGGGCGTTGGCATCGTAGCCGCAGGCGACGATGATCAGCTCCGGCTCGAATTTTTCCAGCGCCGGGATGATGATGCGCCGCATGGCGTGCAGGTAGCCGTCGTCGCCGGCGCCGGCCAGCATCGGCACGTTAACGTTGCAGCCCGCCCCGTCGCCTTCGCCGCGATCCCGTTCGCCGGAGTAGCCCGCCGGGAAGCAGCCGTCCTGATGCAGCGACAGCGTCAGCACGTCGCCGCGCTGCCAATAGATGTGCTGGGTGCCGTTGCCGTGGTGCACGTCCCAGTCGATTACCGCCACCTTGCCGAGGCCATGGCGAGCCTTGGCGCGCTCGATGGCGATGGGAATATTGGCCAGGAAGCAGAAACCCATCGATTGATCCGGCAGGCAGTGGTGGCCCGGCGGGCGCGACAGCGCATAGGCGTTATCCAGCTCGCCCTGCAGCACCGCTTCCACCGCCGCGCAGGCCAGCCCGGCGGAGAGCTTGGCGATTTCATAGCTGCCCGGCCCCAGCGGCGCTTCCTCTCCCAGCAGGCCGCCGCCGCTGTCGCTCACCTGTTTGAAACGCTGCAGGTAGTGGGCGGGGTGAATGCGCAGCAGGTCTTCTTCCGTCGCCGGTTCGGCGCTCAGCAGGGTGAGCTGGCGCGACAGGCCGGACACGTCCATCAGATTCTTCATGCGCCGTTTGGTTTCCGGCGACTCGGCGTGGCCGGCGCCCGAAGGCGGTTGCACCCAGCCGCCGACCGGCAGGGTAGTGGCGTGCAGGCCGGTGCTGTGCCAGAAACAGCGTTCATCAAACAAGAAACCGGTTGTTCTTTTCACCTTTCTCCTCCTGTTATACGGCGCGGTGCGCGCGGTGAAGCCAGCGAAATCAACAGCAGCGACAGCAGCGCGCAGCCCAGCGCGCCGAACAGCAAAGCGTTGAAACCGCCGAAAGATTCGATCAGAGAGCCGGCCAGCGTCGGGCCGATGGCCATGCCGCCGCCGATCACCAGGTTGATGCCGTTCATCAGCTTGCCGTCGTTATCCAACCCGGCGACCCGCGCCAGAATGAACGGCAGCACGAAGGTCCAGGTGAATTTGAACAGTAGAGCGGCCAGGGCGAAGCGCAGCAGCAGGGGCTGGCCCGTCAGCAGCGCCACGCTGGCCAGCAGCAGGGCGTACCCCAGCACGATCAGGCGTCCACCGCCGAAGCGCGCGCCGATCAGCGCTGCTGCCCCCGCGCCGACGATGCCGAGCAAGGTGGCGACGGCCAGCACCTGGCCGCTGTGGGCCGGCGACAGCCCGGCGCCGGCGGCGATGCCGCCGATAAAGGTCCAGACCGCGCTCAGGCTGATGTAAAAGGTCAGCACCGCCAGCACGGCACACAGCTTGCGCGCCAGCGAGGCGGCGGGGCCGCTGCGGGCGGCGCGGGCGGCGGTGAAACCGTTGGGGAATGCCGGGATGAGCGGCAGGCAGCACAGCATGATGGCCGCCAGAATCAGGTAGACCGCCATCAGGCCGAAGTGCGCGAACAGCGGCGGCAGCACCAGCAGCCCGACCGCGCCCAGCACCAGTTGGCCGAGCACCCAGAAGGCATAGACCCGGCTGGGATTGGCGGTGCCGGCGGCGCAGGTGATGCACAGGATCATCAGGGTGCCGCCCGCCAGCGAGGCGATAAAGCGCAGCGGCAGCAGCAGGGTAAAGTCCTGCACCAGCGCCGAAGCCAGGTTGCCGACGATAAACACCAGCGCCGACAGCGTAGCGACCCGTCGCCAGTTGATGCGCCCGATCCACCACCACGCTGGCAGCGTGGCCAGGCTCATGGCGCCGAGTTCGGTGGAGAACAGGTGGCCGATCTGCGCCGGGCCGAGCTGCCATTGTGCGGCGAGCTGGGCGGCCACGGCGGGGGCGGTCATCAGAATGCCCGGCGCGATGGCGGCGAAGACGATAATGGCGGTCAGCAGCCGCGGCGGGCAGGGGAGCGCCGCGCCGACGGCGGGCGCGGAAACTGAATCACTGGACATAAACCTTTTCCCCAAGCGTTGAGTGACGATGAAATATCCCGCCCGGCCCGATTGCGGGCAGGGGGAGGCCGCGCCATAAATGGCGAATACGTTTTGGCGTTATTTTCCGGCCGTCGGCAGCGGCGGCCGTTATCGGGCGTTAACCGTGGGCGAGAAAGCCGCCGGCGACCAGTTCGGTGCGGTTAACCACGTCGGTTTTGGCGAAAATATTGCGCATATGGGTTTTCACCGTGGACAGCGAAATGCCCAGCTTCAGGGCGATGCGCTTATTGCTGGCGCCTTCGCGCACCATGTTGACGATCTCTTGCTCTTTGGCGGTCAGCAGCTGCGCCTCGCCGTCGGGCAACAGATCGCGCGTCGCCAGCTCGATCAGCGGCAGCACCGCGCGCAGGCGGCCGCGCTCCACTTCAGTGAACGGCGTATCGCGGATCAGCGATACCCCGGCGACGATGCGCTTGCGCTGGCGGATGAAGATCTCCGTCATGTCGCGCATGTCGTTCGGCAGCATAAAGTCGTGGTAATAGCGGCGGTTGCCGGCGATCGCCGCCGGGCTCATGCCGACCATGGTGATGTCCTGGCGATGGAAATTGGCCGGCTGCAGCGGATCTATCTGCTGGAAGTGGTTCAGATACTGCTGATGCGTTTTATCGGGCATGCCGTGCAGGATGTAGTGATCCGGCCGCAGGTCGCGATCGACCAGATAAAACACCCCGGCGGACACCGGGATCAGGTGCGTGATGGTCGCCAAACAACTGTTGATAAAGGCATCGGATGCGGTGCTGTGCATGATTCGTGTTCCTCCCTTTATCATTCAATCTGGAGAAGGTTGGCGGTCAATATATGAACGATACAAGCATAGTTGTAGCAATTTGGCAACACAATAAAAACATATTAACAACGTGAGGCCGATTGCAATAAAACACATAAATAACAAGATGACACTGCGTTAATCAGGGCTTTTCAGTTCGGATTTATCGCGATTTTCATTAATAGGTTAATGAAATAATTCACCGCTTTTCCCGCTGAATTTACAGCGCTTTTCAATGTTTGCCCAGGTGAAGCCCTCGCCGCCCTGCGCGTGCTACAACCGGCACGACTGGAGCCGTTCCTCGTTCTTAAGAACGATAGCCAGGCTTTTCCGCCGCTTCCTACACTGCGAATTGAAGATAGCGCCAGGCGGCGCCAAACGTATAAGACGAAAAAATGATGACCTTTCTCGGGCTGAGGCGTCGGGTTGTTCAGTCCGCATGACCATACGGGGAACGAACGATGCAGAAAAAAACGTTGGCGGTGGCGTTGAGCGGCGCCTTATCGGGCCTGGCGCAGGGGGCGGATGCCGATCGCCCCAATGTGCTGATCATTCTGGTGGACGACATGGGCTACTCCGACATCAGCCCGTTCGGCGGCGAGATACCGACGCCCAACCTGCAGGCGCTGGCCGAACGTGGCGTGCGCATGAGCCAGTACTACACCTCGCCGATGTCGGCGCCGGCGCGGTCGATGCTGATGACCGGCAACACCAATCAGCAGGCCGGCATGGGCGGCATGTGGTGGTATGAGAGCACCGCCGCGCAGCCGGGCTATGAAATGCGGCTGACCGACCGCGTGACCACATTGCCGGAGCGTTTTCGCGACGCGGGTTACGCCACCATGATGGCGGGCAAATGGCACCTGGGCTACGTCGACGGCGCCAAACCGACTGATCGCGGCTTCGAGCGCGCCTTCGCCTTTATGGGGGGCGGCACCAGCCATTTCGACGATGCGAAACCGCTGGGCACCGTGGAGGCGTTCCATACCTTCTACACCCTGAACGGCAAACGCGTGTCGTTGCCCAAAGATTTCTATTCCAGCAAGGCCTATGCCGATCAGCTGGAACAATGGATCCGCGATACGCCGCAGAGCAAACCCGTCTTCGCCTATCTGGCGTTTACCGCGCCGCACGATCCGCTGCAGGCGCCGGATGACTGGATCGCCAAATTCGACGGCAAATACGACGCCGGTTACCAGCAGGCCTATCAGCAGCGCATTCAGCGCCTGAAGGCGCTGGGGTTGATTTCCGATCGCACGCCGATGCCGACGCTGGCGCTGGATAAGGCCTGGAACGCGCTGACGCCCGAGCAGCAAAAATATGAAGCCAAGACCATGCAGGTGTACGCGGCGATGATCGCTTATATGGACGATCAGGTCGGCGCGGTGCTGAATACCCTCAAGCAGACCGGCCGTGACCAAAATACGGTGATCGTGTTCGCTACCGACAACGGCGCCAACCCGGCCAGCGGCTTCTACTACGGCTCGAAGCCGGAGTATTGGCGGCAGTTCGACAACAGCTACGCCAACCTCGGCCGCAAGGGATCTTTCATTTCCTACGGGCCGCACTGGGCCAACGTCAGCAACGCGCCATACGCCAACTACCATAAAACCACCAGCGCGCAGGGCGGCATCAATACCGATTTCATCATCTCCGCGCCGCGGCTGAAGGGGCGCGGCGGCATCGACCGCACGCCGATGGCGGTGTATGACATCGCGCCGACGCTGTATGACTATGCCGGCATCGATGCCAACAAACCGCTGAAGGCCAAACCGACGCTGCCGATGGTCGGCGTCAGCTTCAAGCGCTATTTCAGCGGCGAGGCCGACGGCGTGCCGCGCGCGACCTACGGCGTGGAGCTGCATAACCAGGCCGCTTATGTGGACGGCGTCTGGAAGCTGCGGCGGTTGGTGAAGGCCGGGCCGACGGCGCAGATGGCGCCGTGGGGGCTGTTCAACCTGCATGACGATCCGCTGGAAACGCGCGATCTGGCCGCCGCCAACCCGGATCGAGTCAAACGGCTGAGCGAGGCGTATCGTCGCTTTGCGCAGCAGGGCATGGTCATTGAAGCCAAAGGCGCAGCGATCGACTACCTCGGTGTAGACGCCAGCACCGGCGACTACATCGGCCTGGATCCGCTGACCCACAAACCGTTGCCGCAGGCGGCGCCATGAACCTGGCCCAGCTGCGCGCGCAGCAGATCCCGGTAGAGAGCGAACCGCGCGCGGCGGCGCCTTTTCATTTGCTGGTGAAGCCGATCGGCGCCGGCTGCAACCTGGGTTGCCGCTACTGCTACTACCCGCAGCGCCAGCAGGAGCGGACGCGCAAGATGGACGACGACCTGCTGGCGGAATTTATCCGCGGCTACATCGCCGCCCAGCCGCGTTACAGCCGCGAGATCAACTTCGTCTGGCAGGGCGGTGAGCCGCTGCTGGCGGGGATCGGTTTTTACAAGCGGGCGCTGGCGTTGCAACGCCGCTACGCGCCGCCGGGCGTGCGGATCAGCAACAGCCTGCAGACCAACGGTACCCTGCTGAACGACGCCTGGTGCCGGCTGTTCCGGCAGCATCACTTTATCCTCGGCGTCAGCCTGGACGGCGACCGCGAGGTGCAGGACGCCCACCGGCCGGACAAGCGCGGCGGCGCCAGCTATGACGCGGCGCTGCGCGGCATTGCGCTGTTGCAGCGCCATCAGATCGACTTCAACCTGCTGATGGTGGTGCACGACGGCGTCGCGGATCGCGCCGAGGCGATCTACGATCATGCGGTGGCGATCGGGGCGCGCTATCTGCAGTTCCAGCCGCTGATGCTGGAAGGGGACGCGCCCACCGCCGGCTATGGGCTGAGCGCCGCCAACTGGGGGCGCTTCATGCTGGCGGTATACCGCCGCTGGCGCAGCCGCGGGCACGTCGGCCAGGTCTTCGTGATGAACATCGAGCAGGTCTACGCGCAGTATTTCACCCACGTTAGCCCCAGCTGCGTACATGCCGAACGCTGCGGCGGCAATCTGGTGATGGAGCCGGACGGGCGGCTTTACGCCTGCGATCATCTGATCAACGCGCAGCACCTGCTCGGCCATGCCGATCGCCACACGCCGCTCGCCACCCTGGCGGCAAGGGCGGCGGAGATGCCGTTCGGTAAAAACAAGAGCCTGCGCCGCGAGTGCCAACGCTGCAGCGTGAAAAGCGTCTGCCAGGGCGGCTGCCCGGCGCATGTGGGCGAAGATCGCTACAACCGGTTGTGCGCCGGCTATTACGCCTTCTTTTCCGCGCTGCTGGCGCCGCTGCGTGCCTACCCGCGCAGCCCGCAGGGGGCGATGCAGTGGCGCGCCGCCGTGAGCGCGGCCGCAGGTTGAAAGCGTCTCGTCCTTAAGGACGATAGTCAGCATTTTCCTTTCCTCTCTATAGTGAGATTACCGCCGCTGGCGGTGAAAAACCTGCAAGCACCTGCATGCATCAGGCCAAAACTATAAGAGGAAATAACCATGAACCTGTCGTCGCGGTTGCACGCCCACCTGGCTCGAGGCAAGGTCGGCTTTCCCACCACCCTGGCCAGTTCGGTCGGGGTGATCATGGCCAGCCCGGTGATCCTGACGGTCACCAGCGGCTTCGGCATCGGCGGCGACACCTTCGCGCTGGCGATGCTGATCGCCTTCATCATGATGCAGGCGCAGCTCACCACCTTCTCCGAAGCGGCGGCGCTGCTGCCGACCTCCGGTTCGGTTTACGACTACATCTCCTGCGGCATGGGGCGCTTTTTCGCCATCACCGGCGCGCTGTCGGCCTACCTGATCGTGCACATCTTCGCCGGCACCGCCGAGACCATTCTCTCCGGCATCATGGCGCTGGTGAACTTCGAGCACCTGAACACCCTGATGGAAAGCCACAACGCCTCCTGGATGGTCGGCGTCGGGCTGGTAATCGTGTTCGGCCTGCTCAACGCGTTCGGCATCGAGGCCTTCGGCAAGGCGGAGATCGTGCTGACCTTCGCCATGTGGAGCACGCTGGTGATTTTCGGCATCGTCGGGCTGCTGTCGCCGCATGCCGTGCCGCTCGAGGGCTGGTTCGGCAGCACGCTGAGCCTGAACGATCCCTTCGCGGTGTTCAGCCTGATCGGCATGGCGATGTTCATGTTCGTCGGCTGTGAGCTGGTGACGCCGATGGCGCCGGAGATCAAACGCTGCGATCGGGTGATCCCGCGCGCGATGGCGCTGGGGCTGTGCGGCGTGGCGGTGTGCATGGCGCTGTATGGCGCGGCGCTCAGCCACCAGGTGGAAAACGTGGTGATCGACGCCGCCAGCGGCACGCGCCTGCTGGAAACGCCGATGGCCATCCCGGCGTTCGCCGGCCAGGTGATGGGCCAGTTCGGCAAATATTGGCTGGGCGTCGGCTTGCTGCTGGCGGGCGCGGCGACCATCAACACGCTGATGGCGGCGGTGCCGCGCATTCTGTACGGTATGGCGCTGGACGGCGCGCTGCCGCGCATGTTCGCTTATCTGCACCCGCGCTTTAAAACGCCGGTGGTCGGCATTCTGGTGGCGGTGTTAATCCCCTGCGTACACGCCTTCGCCATTCAGGGCAACCTCGACAGGATCATTCCGCTGGTGCTGGCGGCGGTGTGCGCCTGGGGCGTGGCCTACCTGCTGGTGACCTGCTCGGTGGTGATCCTGCGCGTACGCCGCCCCGATCTGCCGCGCGCCTATAAATCGCCGTGGTTCCCGCTGCCGCAGATCGTTTCCAGCGTCGGCATCGTGCTGGCCATCGTCTACATCACGCCGCCGGGAATGAACCCGAGCGATATCTACATTCCCTTCGGCTGGATGATCGGCCTGACCGCCGCCTATGCGCTGTTCTGGACGCTGTGCGTGCAGAAAGTGAATCCGTTCAAGCCGGTGCCGGTCGAGCAGGTGCTGGAGAACGCGTTCGCCAAGGGTGAAAACGAGGAGGCGCAGTTTGATCGGCTTACTTCCCTCACTTAATCGCGCCTGGCGGCGAGCGCCGTCGGGCTATCGGCCGGGCGCCGCGCTGGATCGTCTGGCGCGCAACCTGGAACCCTACGCGTGCGAACGCCTGGCGCCGGGTCTGCTGCGGCTGACGCTGCCGCAGGGGCCGCAGATCGAGATCGGCGAACAGGTCCAGGGGCTGTTTATGGCGCATATCGTCAGCCACCGCTTTCGGTTGCAGGGCCCGTGCGCGATGCAGCTTCCGCTGACGCTGGACGTGGTGACCGGCGGCTGGCTGCGGCGGCGCGGGGTGCGTTATCTGCTGCGCCAGCGCCATGCGGCCGCGCAGCGGGTGCTGGACGGCCTGCAGCGTTACCCGCAGATCGGCGAGACGCTGGCGCAGCTGGATTTTCGCCGCGTGCGGCTGACGGTGAACGACGGGCGCTGGCAGGTGGAGATTGAGCATTTCGCCGCATCGGAGGTGGTCAGCCGTTTGCCGGCCGGCCGCCGCTATCTGCGGCTGGATGCCGAACAGCGGCGGCTGCTGTTGAGCAGCCTGCTGATGATCGGCCAACTGATGGAGAAGCTGAATCATGAATAGAGTGGTTGTGATTACCGGCGGCGGCACCGGCGTCGGCGCCGCCTGCGCCCGTCTGCTGGCGGCGCAGGGCGATCGGGTGTTCATCATCGGCCGCCGCCCGGAACCGCTGGCGGCGCTGGCGCAAGAGATCGGCGCACAGGCGCTGGTGGGCGATGCCGCCAGCGGCGAGAGCTGGAACCACGCGCTGCTGCCGGCCATTCTGCGCGAAGCCGGGCGCATCGACTGCCTGATCGGCAGCGCCGGCGGCATGGGCTTCAAGCGCATCACCGAGATGACCGACGCGCAGTGGCAAGGGGCGATGGACAGCAACCTCAACAGCGCTTTCGCCAGCGCGCGTGCCTGCCTGCCGGAGCTGATTAAAAGCGGCGGCAACCTGCTGTTCGTGGCCTCGATCGCCTCGCTGGCCGCCGGGCCGGAGGTCTGCGGCTACGTCACCGCCAAGCACGCGCTGATCGGGCTGATGCGCTCCATCGCTCGCGACTATGGCCCGCTGGGCGTGCGTGCCAACGCAGTGTGCCCGGGCTGGGTGACCACGCCGATGGCGGACGAAGAGATGCAACTGCTGATGGACGCCCATCAGATTTCGCTGGAGCAGGCTTACCAGATGGTCTGCCGCGACGTGCCGCTGCGCCGCCCGGCCAGCGCCGAGGAGATCGCCCGCGCGTGCCGTTTCCTGTGTTCCAGCGAGGCTTCAATCATTACCGGCGCGGCGCTGGTGGCCGACGGCGGCTCCACCATCGTCGATGTGCCGACCCTGGCTTTCACTTCCCTGTAAGGAGCATTTCCATGAGTTCAGAAGCGGTATTCATTCAGGTTGGCGCGCTGGCGGAAGGCTTTGCGCCGCACAGCAATACGCTGGAACGGCAGCACGGGCTGGCGGGCACCACGCTGACGCTGCGCTTTAGCGACGGCGCGACGCAGCGCTGCCGGTTTACCGACGAGCAGACGCTGGAGTGGGGCGAACGGCGCGGCGTCGCCTATCGCGCCACCAGCATTCGCCCCGGCGTGCTGTTCATCGATTTTCTCGATCCTGCCCGCGCCAACGCCAGCATTACGCTGGTATGCGACCGCAATCAGGGCAATTTCACTGCGGTATACGGCCAGCTGCCGGACGAAGCGCAGGCGCGGCTCGATGCCTTCAGCCGGGTGGAGCAGGGGCTGCCGCTGACCGCGGTCGAGGCCGAATTCCGCTTCGGCACGCTGGATGACGCCGACGTGGCGCCACCGGGCTTTACCGATGAGCTGATCGGCATGCGCAACATGTACACCTACAGCCCGACCGAACGGTACGAGCACATCTACCTGAACGATAACTTCTACGCCTGGCAGTGTCTGGACGGGGTGGAAAAAGGGCTGGCGGACGTCGATCGCTGCCACTACGTGAAGGTGGCGGAGCAGCTTTATCTGTTCGTCTGGCGCGAGAAGATCATCCCGACGTTGGGCGTGGTGATGATCGATCTGCAGGGCATGCGCACCGACGGCAAGATCCTCGGTTATCAGGGCAGCGATTTCAGCGCGCTGAGCAACTTTGCGGTCGGCGCCCATGCGCAGGTGCTGAACACCACGCGTCACCCACGAGGATAGGGCGATGAGCGCAACCTATGCGGCCGACGCCTTCGCGGGGCAGGCGGTGCTGGTGACCGGCGGCGCTCAGGGCATTGGTCTGGCGATCGTCAGCGCCTTTGCCCGCCTGGGCGCCGAGGTGACGATCGCGGACGTGCAGCTGCCGCAGGCGCAGGCGGCGGCGCAGGCGCTGCGGGACGAAGGGCTGAGCGTGCGGGCGCTGGCTTGCGATCTGGCCGAACCGGGGCAGATCGCTGAGCTGGTGACGGCGGTAGGTGAGCGGCATCAACGGCTGGACGTGGTGATCCACAATGCCGCTTACTTTCCGCTGACACCGTTCGCCGCCATCGACGCGGCGCTGCTGCAACGCACGCTGAGCGTCAATCTGATGGCGCCGTTCTTTCTGGCGCAGGCGGCGCTGCCGTGGATGCGCCGCCGGGGCGGCGGCTGCCTTCTGGTGACCTCGTCGGTGACCGGCCCGCGGGTGGCCTACCCGGGGCTGGCGCACTACGCCGCCTCCAAGGCTGGGGTGAACGGGTTTATTCGCGCGGCGGCGCTGGAGCTGGCGGCGGAGAAAATTCGCGTCAACGGCGTGGAGCCGGGGATGATCCGCACGCCGGCGATGGCCAACCTGGGCGACGCGCAGGTGAATCAGGCGATCGCCGCCGCGGTACCGCTCGGGCGGCTGGGGGAACCGGAAGACATCGCCGCGGCGATGGTGTTTCTCGCCTCGCCGGCGGCGGCCTACATCACCGGCCAGACGCTGGTGGTGGACGGTGGCGCGCTGCTGCCGGAAACGAATGCTCCATCCTGATTTTTTTATCTTATCAGCGGGAATTATCCGGCATGTACCATTTATAGAGAGATATTCGGCCGAGCTGGAGGCGGGGGAAGAGCGGGGGCGTTCCCTTTAACCGAGTCCCCCTATAAAGGCGCAACCGGTTACTGATGTTGATAACCGGTTACCCCTTACGCAGATGTAACTTTACTCTTCCCGACACAGGTAGGTTGGATACTTCCTGTCCTGAATCAACCAGAGCGACGGGGCGACCTCTGCAATGCTCAGATAGTAACGAGCTCCGCTTCGGGCAAAGTCACCCCACACGTTGCCCGGTGTATTATCGTTATGTCGCCGTACTGTCTTCGTATATGTCAGCTCAATGATTCCTGCATCACTGCGTGGCTTCCAGGTAAAATTCACATCGCGATCCACCATCATGGCCTGTCCTTGGCTGGAGGCCGCCCCTTTGTAGGTAGTGATTCCAGTTCCGTCGCGATGAAAATAAAACTGGGTGATGACATTCACCCTTACCTCGCTGGCTTTGCCTGCATTTCGGGTAAAAATAAACTCTGTGGTACATGCAAGCATGTCCCGATTCTCAGCTTTGGTGCGAGAAAGGCAGGTTGCCAGTAATCCCACTGCCACTATGCCACCGGCGATTAACAGAATTCTGATCCTCATTTTTCGACCCCACTCTTATAACGAATTGTTTTACATAAATTCTTTTGGTTTTCCGGGCAGAGACCAATAAAAATCTCATCCGCATTAGTGAGGGGGAAACGGGTGCTAAAATAATAGATGTCATACTTATCACGCTGGCAATCCAGGTTGTTTTCACTGAGCAGGATAGGCAGCTTAGATAAAGCAATCGGTCTTTCAGGGGCATTTATCCGCCAGACTGTACACTGCTCAAATTTTTCATTTGGCAGCTTTATGGATTTCGGTGACTTGATCGCATACTCTGAAAATAAATAACCTCCTCCTATTAAAGTTGATACTACTAATGCGGCAATACAGTAGGGCCGCGGTGTTGAGAGGCTAAGTTTTCTTTTCGATGGCCTTGTCTTTTGCGGTGGAGGAACTGGCTCGATAGCGGCAGTTTTAGCTGGGTGTTTCTGCCCTACTACGTCAGCATCAAAATAAAATCCTTTGCCTGGCACGGTAACGATAGGAGATACGTGTACCCCCAGTGACTGAAATGCTTTTCGAATCTCGCTAACCGCTTTGTTGAGGTTGTTTCCGGACGGCGTATAGCCAAAATCCTGCCACACTCGGGTAATTAATGTTTCTCTGCTGAGTTCTTCCCCTCTATTTCTAATGAATTCCAATAATAAACGAACAGCAGGTGCTGACAGCGTTACGGCTGAGTCGGGGTGGCCTGCTAGACTGATTTTTTGTGTGTCAGGGTCAAATATTAACGCATTGCTTAACATAAAGAACATATAAAAGCCTCTCTTTTTTAACTTGTGATTTTTATTTATATCTTATCCGACACAAGCGATGCTCCCATTACTCTTGATGGGTTGTTTTTTGCTCAGGTTAATGGTTTGACTAAAACATCATAACCAGTGTTTTAATTTAACTATATCTTATTTTCAATGATGAAAAGGGATAAAACACTGTGTTTTTGTGCTTTTTCGATACAAGTGGTGAGTATCGCTCTGTTTGGTATAAGATTTTTCTCAAGATGTGAGGGCATGAAAAATGTGTCTGAATGAGAAAATGAATATTACGCATCATGATGATGAACACAAGAAGGTGCAATGTGAAAAACAATAACGTATCCCCTGCCATGAGCATGGCGAGAACCCTCATTCTGTTATTGTCTTTATTCGGCGGCGCCGCAATGGCAAATATGAGTGTTTATCCGATGGAACTGGGTATCGATGCTTCAGGAACTGCGATCATTAAAGTGGCATCCAAAAGTGATGATATTCAGTTCGTTCGGGTAACGCAAAAGAGAATTATTAACCCAGGCACGCCGCAGGAAAAAGAAATCGATGTAGCCTCATGGAAAAAGGAGGGCCTGGTTGTGACGCCTGCTAAATTTGCGCTTGCTGCCGGCTCGATGCGTGTTGTGCGCTTGGTATCATTGTTACCTCCGACAACGGAAAGTACCTGGCGGGTTTATTTTGAAGGAGTGAAACAACCTGACGGTTTTTTATCCGGAGAGGATAAAGCGCGTTCAGCAGAAGCGAAGCTGGGGGTGAATGTTATCTGGGGGGCTCTGGTGCATATTGCGCCAGAGAGTCCGGCGGTTTCTCTGGAAATTAATTCTGCTCGTGACGAAATTATTAATAATGGCAGCATGCGAGTTTCTCTGAAAGAAATTGGGTTTTGCCGTGCCAATGCATCGTGTAAATGGATTAAAGAAGACGCTACTGTGTATCCGGGGACGCAAAGAAAATTAAAGTCCTTGAGTGCAAATAGTGGTGCAACCTACAAATTTCGCTACTTTAACTGGCTGAATAAAACCAGTGAAGAAGCTGAATTACCCGTCGCGAAATAACGCGACAACCGTAATAACCACGCCTGTGGTTTATTTATAGGGCGAATGAAGCCCGCATGCCAATATGGAGATAACAATGCGTCATTATATTAAACCTCTGCTGATTGCTACCGCGCTGGCCACTTCTTTCAGCTCGCTTGCCATTCAAAAAGACATCACCGTCAATGCGAGCGTCGATTCCCAGCTGGATATGACCCAGGCGGACAATACCCCGCTGCCGGCCAGCATCGATATGCAGTACCTGCCGGGCCGAGGGCTGGAGAGCTATCGCTTAAACACCAAAGTCTGGTCTAACTCCGCCACCAGTAACGTCAAAGTCCGTCTGGTCAGCGCCGCACAGTTAACCAATGCGGATGGCGATCAGAATATACCGCTGACGGTACAACTGGGTGAAAAGGCGCTCACGACCACCGACGCCGAATTCACCGGTGCCGAGCTGTTCCCTGGGACAGTGGAAAATGGTTCTGCGGTACTGCCGCTCATCATTTCTCAGACCACCAAAGGTATTTTGAAAACTGGCCAATACAGCGGTGTAGTCAGCTTGATGTTGACCCAGGCGACTACCGCGGAAGGCGGTGCATAAACAAGGTAGTGCGTTTGTAAGTCATTAACATCAGAGGGTGTCCACCCTCTGATGTCTTCCTGACATCAGAGGTTTTTTTCATGTCTCTCCCCCGTAATATTCTCCTTTTTGCCGCATTGTTACCTGCATCCATTCAGCAAGCCTGCGCGGAGATGGCTATTCCGGAGGGTTTTGAGGAGCTGGCGAAAAACCAGCGCTTATGGATTGAAGTGACGCTGTACGGTGATTCTCTTGGCCTGTTCGAAACGGACATGAATCTGGAGACCGTGCGTTTCATACAGCCGGAGAGTCTGCTTGACGCTATCAAAAGCCGTTTTAATGATGATCCCCGCCTGCTTTCGGCTATCGATGCAGTGCTGGTTGCTCCGATGCCCCGTAACGGCAACCTGGCCTGCAGCAGCAACGGCGAGGCACGTGGCTGTGGCTATATCGAGACCAGCAGTGCTGCGGTGATTTACGATGAAAACAACGCGCGTATCAGCTTGTTTCTCGACAAGCACTATATGCCGAAGCCTTCGGAAGATAAGCAGTGGTTCCAGCCTACGCGTGAAACCGAGACTGCGCTCGTTCATCAGCAAAATATCAACTTTGTCGCCGATCGTGATTATCAATCGGTCAACGTGCAGGGCAACGGTGCGCTGGCGGTGACGCAGGATGGCTATGTGAACGTTGACTGGAACTGGTTGGGGCAACGCTCGCGTGAGCAGCACATGCAGGATGTGACGGTCAATAACGCCTGGTTTCGTCAGGACTTGTGGCGCAAATACTATGTCCAACTGGGGGAGATGGATACCCGCGATTTGTTCAGCAACGCCGGGGGCAATATCACGCTCAGCCAGTTGCCTATCGGTAAGATCCGCGGCATGCGCGCCGGTTCTACACGCGCCTGGATAAACCCGGTTCAACAATCGCAAGGGACGCCGGTCACTGTATTTTTGTCGCACGACGCGCGCATTGACGCCCGGAGAGGTAATCAACTGCTGGGCAGTTTTTACCTGAATGCCGGTGCCCAGACGCTGGATACTCGCGCATTTCCCGAGGGGAGTTATACGGTGACGCTGGCTATTTATGAAAATAACCGTTTGCTGCGCACCGAAGACGTCCCGTTTACGCGCACGGGAATGACCCCCTTTGACCGTGTGGAATGGTTTCTGCAGGCCGGCGAAACGGACAATGACTCGCAGGAGGACCCACGCTCACCCGTAGCGCAGGCCGGCGTGCGCCTGCCGATAACCGCCACCCTGGCATTAACCAGCGGCGCGACAGTGACCCGACAACATCGATTTGCGGAAAACGCCCTCGACTGGTACCACGGTTTTAACACCGGCCCTGTCGACGGCGTCCTGAGCACTCGTTTTAGCTACCTTTATGGCAGCGAGGGGGAGCGCGGCAACATTCAGCAGGTGAGCTACAACGACGGCTTTTCGCTGAGTTTCTACCGCAACGCTCTGGCGGCGGAAAACTGCGACAACCGTAATGCGGGATTTTACGGCGTCAGCGGTTGTTATCGATCGCTGTCGCTGATGTTTTCCGTTCCGGTAGGAAGCTGGTATGCCTCGCTGGGCTATTCCGACAATCGTAATGAGGGGCGCTATATCGCTCGACGCGACTTGCCCTCCGACGATAGCCGTCGTGACAACGGCTTGCCTTGGGAGCAGATGTACATGACCCGTTCGCACGCCCGCTCATGGCAGGGGGGCCTCAGTAATTCGTTCAGCACCAACGGATTGAACATCAACAGCAGCATCAACCTGTTTATGCGCAGTGAAAATCATTCTGCTGCCAGGGATAAAGGCGGCTACCTGAGCGTTAGCCTGTCCCTGGCTCGTCCGCGCCTGGGCGAAAGCTCCGGCTATACCTCGCTTGGCGCTACCTGGCAACAACAGCAACGGCAGACGGGAACCCTCAGCTATAACGTGGCGCATAATTGGTATACCGATGCTCGCGGAGAAAACGAATATGGCGTGAGTGCTTCCGGCATCAACGGCGATTCGCTGAATACCTCCGCCTATACCCGTCAGGGCGGGCAGTACGGTAACGGCAGCCTGACGCTGAGCGACAGCTGGGATCGTCAGGCCCGCCATCACACCCTCAGCAGCAGCGGTAACTACAGTTCGACCTTCGCGCTTTCCCGTTCCGGAGTCTGGTTTGGCCGCTGGGGAGACGGGCGTCCGGCTTCGGCTATCGGCGTGGATGTCTCGGCGCCCGACGATCAGCAAAGTTCCCGGATTGCCGTAGCGTTGGACAACGGAGGGAGCGCAGAGGTGGCCGCCAATCGCCGCGCGCTATTTGCCGTGCCGGGTTACCAGCAAACCACGCTATCGGTGAGCGAATCACTGGACGTCTCCCACGGCGCCAGCAGCGAAATCACGCAGGGCTCCGGCAGCCGGACGGTCTTTATGGTGCCGGGCAAGATGCTACGCCGAGAGGTTCGCACGGTGGCCAGCTACACCTGGCTTGGCCAACTGCTCGACGAGCGGCATTTGCCGCTGTCAGGCAGTGTGCCGTTGAACGTCATCGGTTGGAACGATCTCGGAGACGGAGGATTCAGCGCGCAGAGCGAGGCGCCGATCGAGGCCTTGTATCTGGTACGCAATCAGCAGTTCTATCAGTGCGCGCTGCAGGTCAAAAGCACGCGCGACGTCGTGCGCTACGTCGGCACGGTGGCCTGTCGTGAGCTGACTTTCTCGGCGCTGCCGGACAGCGTTCAGCGCCGGGCGCAATTGATGATGGCCGGCCGTGCACAGCCTGCGGGCCAGACCGCCATGAACAATCAGGAAACTACTGCCACAGGGAGTTCACGTGAAACGTTTAATTAGTCTGTTCGTGTTGTTGATCTTGTGGAGTAGCCATACGTTGGCTGGGGCGCCGGCCGGCAGAAATACCAGCGTCAGCTTCAGCTACGATCGGCTGACACCGCCCGCACGCTTCGATATTTGGCTGCATGAGCCGAGTGGATATAGTCCTGCCGATCCGCAGAAGTGGGGGCGTAATACCCTGACCTGTTTGTCGCGTAACGATGCTACCAATGGTTCCTGCATGACGGCACCGGTCTGGTTTAGCGCCAATCCTGCGGCACCGTATGCGATCACCCTGCGTTTTACTCATGAACTGAGTAAGAAGACCGTGGACATAAAAGTCTATGGTGAAAAACACATGTTCATAAATAGCAAAGTCTTTACTTTTGCCAGCTATGTGACCGGCGGCACCGGAGACATCGCTGCCTGGAATAGCGAGCCCTATTTCGATTTTTATATCGTCAGAAGCGAGTTGGAAAAACTGAATCAGCCGGGGATCTGGAGCGCGACCCTAAAACAGAACCTGCGTCAGTGGGGAAGCGCTGATTGCGGAGGGAATTTTAACGACGCCAACGTGGGCTGCCCCGGCTACCTGACGATCGCCAACTGGCAGGCGAATATCCGCCTGGAAGTGATTGATTCAAGCAATCATCAGATTTATTTGCCCGCTTTTCCTCACTCCGCGCCGGTGGTGAATCTGAACCTGACTATGAGCAATCTGCCGGGGCGCCCGGGTGGGAGCGAAATCAAGGGGCTATCTTCGTTGGACATGTGCCTGTATGACGGCAATAACTCTGCCAGCAGCCGCGTGATATTACGCTTCACCGACGACGGGGTGGCGGCGGCAGACCGCGCTGCCGGCGCTTTTTCCGTCTGGCGGCGCGGTGGTAGCCAGAGCAGTGCACGCGACCGGGTGGATTATCAGGTCTCTGTCACCAATCCGGTGACCGGCGCGACAGAAATCGCCAGCAACGGTACGGATATCGTCTGGCAGGGCACAAATGATCGGAGCATTCTGCGCCAGGTCGTTTTGCCCGGCGGCAGCGAAAGCGTGCTGTGCGTGCCGGCACCGATAACGCTCACGACGCCAGCGTTTGCCGCCGACAGTAAAACGGCGGGTGACTATACCGGCACGCTCCACGTGATTTATACCCCCAGCACCCTGTGAATGAGAGCCGCATCGTGAACTATGCCATTTTGGACAACAATAATTTCTACACTGCGGGACTGCGCTATTTAATTCTGCGCGACGGTGAAAATAGTCATATCACTACGGATGATATTCGCTGGCATTGGAGGCTGCTGACGATGGATATCATCATCGTTCGGTGCCGCTTTTCGCTGACGGCGAGCCAACAGACATTGCTCGACATTTTATCGAGGCTGGGGTCCGGTCAATGGAACGGCAGGGTGTATCTTTGTTGCAATGCACAGAGCCGGGCCTTGGCTATGCGTGTGCGCAAGCGATATCTCTCGTTAGAGATCCATCTTCTGGACGACGGTCAAAGCCTGCAGAAAACGGCCCAGCTACTGGCTCAAGGGGCGGCGCTCCCCGCCGTTAAGTGTCTGGATCCCAGTCTCACCGATGCTGAATTTACCGTACTGAATTTATTAACGCGTGGATTTCCAGTACGCCGCGTGGCCAGAACCGCGCGCATGACGGAAAAAATCGTTTCACAGCATAAATGCAATGCGCTGAAAAAACTCAACGTCCCAAATTTACTCAGGCTTTTGAATCCGGCATGACGTCAAGGTAAAAACGTCAGGGAAATCGTGAACTCATCGAGGGGGCAAGGATTGCCTTGTTGTCTTTGGCCCCCTCACAAACCCCACCAGCAGCAATGCGTTTCGGCAGCAATCCGACTTGTGGCGTCACTTCTTGGCGGGATGCGCGGTAACGTTGGCGGGCAGGCTGTCGCCCAGGGTGATCAGCTCGTCCAGCAGCGCCATCAACTGGTCCATTTTCTGTCGCGAGAAAGCGGCTTCAATCTCGGCGTAGCCCTGTTCCACTTGGTGGCGCGCCACTTCATACAGATCCTGGCCCTGCTGGGTCAGCGACACGTACAGCTTGCGCTGATCGTTGACCGGCTTGAGGCGGAAGATCAGCTTGTCACGCTCCATGCGCGACAGAATGCCGGTCAGGCTGGGGCGCAGAATGCAGGTTTCCGCCGCCAGCTCGTGGAATTCGATCGAGCGGCTGTTGGCCAGCACGCGGATGATGCGCCACTGCTGTTCGGTCAAATTGTGGCTTTTCAGGATCGGGCGGAAGAACCCCATGGCGGTTTCACGCGCCTGCAGCAGGGCGATGGTTAACGATTCATGCATAAGTTTGGCCTTAGCTATCAAGGTGTTCGTTGTTACGGCGCTCGTTATGGGGGCGCCTGCCCCGCAAAGCCCGATTTTATTAATAACTTAATAGTAGCCAAAGTTACCCGTAGGGATAAAGCAAAAATGCAGGGCGCAGCGAAAAATGGCGCAGAAAATGATTAATGTGCTGAATAATCACGCTAATGTTCGTTGTTTGTGAATATTTTGTTATCACGATCACAAATCACTCCAAGCGCGTTGCGTAAAAGCTGCACAGCGTATAAAAGTAATCATTAATATGTTAATGAATGCCGGTTGTCATGTTTTGCCATTGGAGGAGTTCGCATGAAAGGCACCGTATTTTCCGTTGCGCTGAATCACCGAAGCCAACTGGACGCCTGGGATCAGGCGTTTCACCAGCCGCCGTATCAGACCCCGCCCAAAACCCCGGTCTGGTTTATCAAACCGCGCAACACCCACCTCGCCAACGGCGGGGCGATCCCGTTTCCGGCCGGTGAAACCGTGCACAGCGGCGGCACGCTGGCGGTGATCATCGGCGATACCGCGCGCAAGGTGCCGGTGGCGCAGGTGGGCCGTTATCTGGCCGGCTACGCGTTGGCCAACGACGTCAGCCTGCCGGAGAGCAGCTTCTACCGCCCGGCGATCAAGGCTAAATGCCGCGACGGGTTCTGCCCGTTGGGGGAAATCGGCCAGCTGGCGAATGCCGATCGGCTGGAGATCGTCACCGAGATCAACGGCGTGGAGCAGGATCGTTGGTCCACCGCCGATCTAGTGCGCTCGGTGCCGGAGCTGATCGCCGCCATCAGCGACTTTATCACCCTGCAGCCGGGCGATGCGGTGCTGATCGGCACCCCGCACCAGCGGGTGGAGATCAAACCGGGGGATGAGGTGACGGTGCGCGCCGCCGGCCTGCCCACGCTGACCAACCGCGTCACCCAGGCAGGAGCCGCATCATGAAACATGCCCGTATTCGCCATCATGGCCAGGTCTTCAACGTGCAGGTGGACGAGCAGCTGCGCGTCACGCTGCCGAACGGCGAGGTGCTGCAGGAGCGCGAAGTGGAATGGCTGCCGCCGGCGCAGGGCACGGTGTTCGCCCTGGGGCTGAACTATGCCGACCACGCCAGCGAGTTGGAATTCAAGGCGCCGGAAGAGCCGCTGGTGTTCCTCAAGGCACCGAACACCCTGACCGGTCACCGCCAGGTGTCGGTGCGCCCGGCCGGCGTGGAGTACATGCATTACGAAGCCGAGCTGGTGGCGGTGATCGGCAAGACCGCGCGTAACGTCAGCCGCGAGCACGCCATGGAGTATGTGGCGGGCTACACCCTGTGCAACGACTACGCCATCCGCGATTACCTGGAAAACTACTACCGGCCGAATCTGCGGGTGAAGAGCCGCGACACCCTGACGCCGATCGGGCCTTACATCGTCGATCGCGACGACGTCGCCGATCCGCACCGGCTGGCGCTCAGCACTTACGTCAACGGCGAGCTGCGCCAGCGCGGCAGCACCGCCGACATGATTTTCGACATTCCGTTCCTGGTCGCCTACCTGAGCGAATTCATGACGCTGCAGCCGGGCGACATGATCGCCACCGGCACGCCGAAAGGGCTGGCCGACGTGCAGCCGGGCGACGAAGTGGTGGTGGAGATCGAGGGCATCGGCCGTCTGGTTAACCACATTATCAGTGAAAAAGATTACGAGGAGAGCCTGCGATGAAAACCATCAACCACTGGATCAACGGCAAGAACGTCGCCAGCAAAGAGTACTTCACCACCACCAACCCGGCGAACGGCGAGGTGCTGGCGGAGGTGGCCTCCGGCGGCCAGCTGGAGATAGACCAGGCGGTGGCGGCGGCGAAAGAGGCGTTCCCCAAGTGGGCCAACACGCCGATGAAAGAGCGCGCGCGCCTGATGCGCCGCTTGGGCGAGCTGATCGACCAGAACGTGCCGCAGATCGCCGAACTGGAAACTGCCGACACCGGCCTGCCGATCCACCAGACCAAAAACGTGCTGATCCCGCGCGCTTCGCACAACTTCGAATTCTTCGCCGAGGTGTGCCAGCAGATGAACGGCAAGACCTACCCGGTGGACGACAAGATGCTCAACTACACGCTGGTGCAGCCGGTGGGGGTGTGTGCGCTGGTGTCGCCGTGGAACGTGCCGTTCATGACCGCGACCTGGAAAACCGCGCCTTGCCTGGCGCTGGGCAACACCGCGGTGCTGAAGATGTCCGAACTGTCGCCGCTGACCGCCGATCGCCTGGGCGAGCTGGCGCTGGAGGCCGGCATTCCGGCCGGGGTGCTGAACGTGGTACAGGGCTACGGCGCCACCGCCGGCGACGCGCTGGTGCGCCATAAAGACGTGCGCGCGGTCTCCTTCACCGGCGGCACCGCCACCGGCCGCCGCATCATCGAAAGCGCCGGGCTGAAAAAATTCTCCATGGAACTGGGCGGCAAGTCGCCGGTGCTGATCTTTGAAGACGCCGACATCGAGCGGGCGCTCGACGCCGCGCTGTTCACCATCTTCTCGATCAACGGCGAACGCTGCACCGCCGGTTCGCGCATCTTCATTCAGGAGAGCATCTACCCGGAATTCGTCAAACGTTTCGCCGAGCGCGCCAACCGCCTGCGCGTGGGCGATCCGCAAGATCCCAACACCCAGGTGGGGGCGCTGATCAGCCCGCAGCACTGGGAAAAAGTCTCCGGCTATATCCGCCTCGGGGTGGAAGAAGGGGCGACCCTGCTGGCCGGTGGCCCGGACAAACCGGCCGGCCTGAGCCACGGCAACTTCCTGCGCCCGACGGTGCTGGCGGATGTCGACAACCGGATGCGCGTGGCGCAGGAGGAGATCTTCGGGCCGGTGGCCTGCCTGTTGCCGTTCAAATCAGAAGAAGATGGCCTGCGCATGGCCAACGACGTGGAGTACGGCCTGGCGTCGTACATCTGGACGCAGGATGTGAGCAAGGTTCTGCGCCTGGCCCGCGGCATTGAAGCGGGCATGGTTTTCGTCAACACCCAAAACGTACGCGATCTGCGCCAACCGTTCGGCGGCGTGAAAGCCTCCGGCACCGGCCGCGAAGGCGGCGAATACAGCTTCGAAGTGTTCGCCGAAATGAAGAACGTGTGCATTTCCATGGGCGACCACCCGATCCCGAAATGGGGCGTTTGAGCCTCAGGCCACAATAATAACGAAAGAGATGAGAACAATGACGACAAAACTGACCACTGATGCTGTCCCTGCTCCCGACGTCGTGCGCTGTGCCTACATGGAAATTCAGGTCACGAACCTTAAAGCCGCACGCGAATTTTACGTCGATATCCTCGGCCTGGTCGTGACCGCCGAAGATGACAAAACCCTCTACCTGCGTTCGATGGAAGAGTTCATTCACCATAACCTGGTGCTGCGCGAAGGCCCGGTCGCCGCCGTGGCGGCGTTTGCTTTCCGCGTGCGCACGCCGGAAGACGTCGATCGCGCCGAGGCGTATTTCAAGGCGCTTGGCTGCCGTACCGAGCGGCGGGTGAACGGGTTCGCCAAAGGCATCGGCGATGCGGTGCGGGTAGAGGATCCGCTCGGTTTCCCGTATGAGTTTTTCTACGACGTGCAGCACGTCGAGCGTCTGGCCTGGCGCTACGATCTGTATACGCCGGGCGCGCTGGTGCGCCTCGATCACTTTAACCAAATCACCCCTGACGTGCCGCGCGCCGTGGAATACATCCAGGGGCTGGGCTTCCGCGTAACGGAAGACATCCGCGATGAAGACGGCGTGGTTTACGCTGCCTGGATGCGCCGCAAGGCGACGGTGCACGATACCGCGATGACCGGCGGCGCCGGGCCGCGCATGCACCACATCGCCTTCGCCACCCATGAAAAGCACAATATTTTGGCCATCTGCGACAAGCTCGGCGCGCTGCGCAAATCCGATTTGATCGAACGCGGCCCCGGCCGTCACGGCGTCTCTAACGCGTTCTACCTCTACCTGCGCGATCCCGATGGCCACCGCGTGGAAATCTACACGCAGGATTACTACACCGGCGATCCGGACAACCCGACCGTGACCTGGGACGTGCATGACAACCAGCGCCGCGACTGGTGGGGCAATCCGGTGGTGCCGAGCTGGTATACCGAAGGATCGCTGGTGCTGGATCTCGATGGGCAGCCACAGCCGGTCATCGAGCGCAGTGCGCCCAGCGAAATGGCCGTCACCATCGGCGCAGACGGTTTTTCCTATACCCGTGAGGGCGATACGGAAAAAGGTTTCAAGCTTGGCAATACGCTGTAAATGCCGCTGCGCGGGCCGCGCCCGCGCATATTTGCCGTCTGGAGAACGCTATGCCCCATTTTTACGCTGAATGTACCGACAACATCCGCCGCGAGGCGGATTTGCCCACCCTGTTCGCCAAGGTCAACGAGGCGCTGGCGGCGACCGGCATCTTTCCGCTGGCCGGCGTGCGCAGCCGCGCCATCTGGCTCGACACCTGGCAGATGGCCGACGGCAAGCAGGACTACGCCTTCGTGCACATGACGCTGAAGATCGGCCACGGCCGCAGTCTGGAAAGCCGGCAGCAGGTGGGCGAGATGCTGTTTGCGCTGATCAAGGAACACTTCGCCGCGCTGATGGCGCAGCGTTACCTGGCGCTCTCTTTCACTATGGAAGAGCTGGATCCGGTACTGAATTACAAACAGAACAATGTCCACGCGCTGTTCAACAAGGCGTGAATAAGGGGTCGTAAATGCTGGATAAAGAGCAGGTTAACCGCGCCGTACAGCGCCTGCATCAGGCGGAAAAGAGTCGTGAACAGATCCGCGCGCTGTCGCTCGATCATCCCGAGATCACCATCGAAGACGCCTATGCCATTCAGCGGCAGTGGGTGGAGCTGAAGATCGCCGAGGGGCGCACGCTCAAAGGCCACAAGATCGGCTTGACCTCGCGCGCCATGCAGGTGAGCTCGCAGATCACCGAGCCGGACTACGGCGCGCTGCTGGACGACATGTTCTTCAACGACGGCAGCGACATTCCGATCGATCGCTTTATCGTGCCGCGGGTGGAGGTGGAGCTGGCGTTCGTGCTGGCCAAGCCGCTGCGCGGGCCGAACTGCACGCTGTTCGACGTCTACAACGCCACCGACTACGTCATTCCGGCGCTGGAGATCATCGACGCGCGCAGCCACAACGTCGATCCCGAGAGTCAGCGGCCGCGCAAGGTGTTCGACACCATCTCCGACAACGCCGCCAACGCCGGGGTGGTGATGGGCGGGCGGCCGATCAAGCCGGATGCGCTGGATCTGCGCTGGATCTCCGCGCTGCTGTACCGCAACGGCGTGATTGAAGAATCCGGCGTGGCGGCGGCGGTGCTCAACCACCCGGCCAACGGTGTGGCCTGGCTGGCCAACAAGCTGGCGCCGTATGAGGTGGAGCTGGAAGCGGGGCAGGTGATCCTCGGCGGCTCCTTCACCCGGCCGGTGCCGGCGCGGCGCGGTGATACCTTCCACGTCGACTACGGCCCGATGGGCTGCATCAGCTGCCGCTTCGTCTAAAAAGCAGGCTCGGCGAACCGGGCCGCAATAAACCGGGCGGGGCCATGCGCTACGCCCGCTTGTCAGGGAGAATGCGATGTTAACCAACCACTTCAAGCGTGCGCTGCAGGAAAAACGCCCGCAGATCGGGCTGTGGCTCGGGCTGTGCAGCAGCTACAGCGCCGAGCTGCTGGCCGGCGCCGGTTTCGACTGGCTGCTGATCGACGGCGAACATGCGCCCAACAACGTGCAAACGGTGCTGGGGCAGCTGCAGGCGGTCGCGCCTTACCCGAGCCAGCCGGTGGTGCGGCCACCGTGGAACGACGCGGTGATCATCAAGCAGCTGCTGGACGTCGGCGCGCAAACCTTGCTTATCCCGATGATTCAAAACGCCGAACAGGCGCGCGACGCGGTGCGCGCTACGCGCTATCCGCCGCACGGCGTGCGCGGCGTCGGCAGCGCCCTGGCGCGCGCTTCGCGGTGGAACCGGGTGCCCGATTACCTGCAGCAGGCCGATGAGCAGATGTGCGTGCTGGTGCAGATTGAAACCCGCGAAGCGGTGAAAAACCTCGACGCCATTTTGCAGGTGGATGGGGTGGACGGCGTGTTTATCGGCCCGGCGGATCTCAGCGCCGACATGGGCTTTGCCGGTAATCCGCAGCACCCGGAGGTGCAGCGCACCATCGACGACGCCATCGCGCGCATCCGCGCCGCCGGCAAGGCGCCGGGCATTTTGATGGCCAACAAGGCACTGGCGCAGCGCTATCTGGAGGCCGGCGCGCTGTTCGTTGCGGTGGGGGTGGACACCACCCTGCTGGCGCGGGCGGCGGAAGCCCTGGCGGACGAATTCAAACGGGGCGGGGCGCAAGCGCCTTCATCGGGAGTCTACTGAACCATGAACCACGTCGATTCGCTGCCGCCGGCCAACCCGGCGCAGCAACATAAAGCGTTAACCGCCGCCGAGCAATCGGTGATTAAAAAGTTGTTTCGGCGCCTGATCATTTTCCTGTTCGTGTTGTTTGTTTTCTCTTTCCTCGATCGTATCAACATCGGCTTCGCCGGGCTGACGATGGGCAAAGATCTCGGCCTCAGCTCGACCATGTTCGGGCTGGCGGCGACGTTGTTCTATGTCACCTACGTGATCTTCGGTATTCCGAGCAACATGATGCTGAGCCGGGTCGGCGCGCGGCGCTGGATCGCCACCATCATGGTGCTGTGGGGCATCGCCTCCACCTGCACCATGTTCGCCACCGGGCCGACCAGCCTGTACGTGCTGCGCATGATCGTCGGCATCACCGAGGCCGGTTTCCTGCCGGGCATTCTGGTGTACCTCACCTACTGGTTCCCGGCGTTCTACCGCGCCCGCGCCAACGCGCTGTTCATGATCGCCATGCCGGTGACCATGGCGATCGGCTCGCTGGTCTCCGGCTATATCCTGGCGCTGGACGGGGTGATGAACCTGAAGGGCTGGCAGTGGCTGTTCCTGCTGGAAGGCATTCCGTCGGTGCTGCTGGGCGTGGTGGTGTGGTTCTACCTCGACGATACGCCGGCCAAGGCCAAGTGGCTGACCGACGAGGAGAAAGCCAGCCTGCAGGCGATGATGGAAGCCGATAAGCTGCAACTGGTGCAGCCCAACGGGCCGAGCAGCCACCGCGCGCTGCAACAGCGCAGCCTGTGGCGCGAGATCTGCACGCCGATCGTGCTGATGTATACGCTGGCCTATTTCTGCCTGACCAACACCCTGAGCGCGATCAACATCTGGACGCCGCAGATCCTGCAAAGCTTCAACCAGGGCAGCAGCAACGTGACGATCGGCATTTTGGCGGCGATCCCGCAGATCTGCACCATCGCCGGCATGGTGTGGTGGAGCAAACGATCCGACAGGCTGCAGGAGCGCAAGCACCACACCGCGCTGCCGTACCTGTTCGCCGCCGCCGGCTGGCTGCTGGCGTCCGCCACCGATCACAGCCTGATCCAGTTGCTCGGGATCGTGATGGCCTCGGTCGGCTCCTTTACCGCCATGGCGATCTTCTGGACCACGCCGGATCAGTCGATCAGTCTGGAAGCGCGCGCGGTGGGGATCGCGGTGATCAACGCCACCGGCAACATCGGATCGGCGCTCAGCCCGCTGTTGATCGGCTGGTTCAAGGATCTGACCGGCAGCTTTAACTCCGGGCTGTATTTCGTCTCGGCGCTGTTGATCGTCGGCGCCGTGCTGGTGTGGCGCATTCCGATGAAGGATTCGCGCCCGAGAGCGACGCCTTGATGCGCAAGTGGGCATGATTGCAGGAGGTCATGAGGTGCGGAAAAGTACCGGCTTTATCGCCAACATCGATATTTGCAAAGAGTATGACGCGCGCTACGCCGCCGACGAGGTGCACTACGAAACCTTCGCCGGGCTGGCGGCGTTCTTCGGCCGCGACATGCAGGTGCATTGGCACGACTGCTTCTTCCAGGTGCATTTCCTGGAGACCGGCAAGATAGAGCTGCAGCTTGACGATCAGCACTATTCGGTGCAGGCGCCGCTGTTCATCCTCACGCCGCCGTCGGTGCCGCATGCGTTCTTCACCGAACCGGACAGCGACGGCCATGTGCTGACGGTGCGCCAGGAGCTGATTTGGCCGCTGTTGGAGCATCTGTATCCCGGCAGCAACCTGGCGCTGGACATGCCGGGCATCTGCCTGTCGCTGGCCGACGCGCCGCAGGAGCTGACGGCGCTCAGCCACTACTGGGCGCTGATCCGCCGCGAGTTCGGGCAGAACCTGGCCGGGCGCGAACAGACGCTGGCGCTGCTGGCGCAGGCGGTGTTCACGCTGCTGCTGCGCAACACCGCGCTGGAAGACAGCGCCAACAGCGGCGTGCGTGGCGAACTGCAGCTGTTTCAGCGGTTCAACAAGATGGTGGACGAGCGTTTTCGCGAGCACCTGCCGGTGCCGGAGTATGCGCAGGCGCTGGGGGTGACCGAATCGCGGCTCAACGATCTGTGCCGGCGCTTCGCCAACCGGCCGCCCAAGCGGCTGATCTTCGATCGGCTGCTGCGCGAGGCCAAACGCATGCTGCTGTTCAGCGCCTGTACGGTGCATGAAACCGCCTACAGCCTCGGCTTCAAGGATCCGGCCTATTTCGCCCGTTTTTTCAATCGGCTGGAAGGCTGTTCCCCCTCGACCTACCGCGCGGCACAACACGCCCTTTCGTAACCGCGATCACAGTTTGCCGCGAAAGCGGCAAACTGACCTGAAAAGTACCGGCGATTGCCGCAAAAGTCTCTTCTCGAAACCGGCTTTGGCAGCTTCAATTAAGCAACCAAAAGAAAACATTATTTTAACAAATGGCCGGATCCACGGCCTGAAAAATGCCGATGACGAGGAAGACCCGATGAAACCAGAAGACTTTCGTGCCGACAGCAAACGCCCGTTCACCGGCGCCGAATACCTGAAAAGTTTGCAGGACAACCGCGAAATCTACATTTACGGCGAGCGCGTGAAAGACGTCACCACCCATCCGGCGTTCCGCAACGCGGCGGCGTCAGTCGGCCAGCTGTACGACGCGCTGCACGATCCGGCCAGCCAGGATCGCCTGTGCTGGAACACCGACACCGGCAACGGTGGCTATACCCACAAATTCTTCCGCTACGCCCGCAGCCCGGAAGAGATGCGCCAGCAGCGCGATGCCATCGCCGACTGGTCGCGCCAAAGCTACGGCTGGATGGGGCGTACGCCGGACTACAAGGCGGCCTTCGGCTGCGCGCTGGGCGCTTATCCGGAGTTCTACGGCCAGTTTGCCGACAACGCGCGCCACTGGTACAAACGCATTCAGGAAACCGGGCTCTATTTCAACCACGCCATCGTCAACCCGCCGATCGACCGCCACAAGCCGGTCAACGAGGTGAAGGACGTCTACATTCAGGTGGAGAAAGAGACCGACGCCGGCATCGTGGTCAGTGGTGCCAAAGTGGTGGCCACCAACTCGGCGTTGACCCACTACAACTTCATCGGCTTCGGTTCGGCGCAGGTGATGGGCGATAACCCGGACTTCGCGCTGATGTTCGTGGCGCCGATGGACGCCGAAGGGGTGAAGCTGATTTCGCGCGCCTCCTACGAGCTGGTGGCCGGCGCCACCGGATCGCCGTTCGACTACCCGCTCACCAGCCGCTTCGATGAGAACGACGCGATCTTGATCATGGATCATGTGCTGATCCCGTGGGAAAACGTGCTGATCTACCGCGATTTCGATCGCTGCCGCCGCTGGAGCACCCAGGGCGGTTTCGCCCGGCTGTTCCCGCTGCAGGCCTGCGTGCGCCTGGCGGTGAAGATGGACTTTATCACCGCGCTGCTGCAAAAGAGCCTCTCGTGTACCGGCGTGCTGGAGTTCCGCGGCGTGCAGGCCGATCTGGGCGAAGTGGTGGCCTGGCGCAACCTGTTCTGGTCGCTGAGCGACGCGATGTGTGCCGAAGCCACAAAATGGGAAAACGGCGCCTACCTGCCGGATTCCGCCGCGCTGCAGACCTACCGCGTGATGGCGCCGATGGCCTACACCAAGGTGAAACACATCATCGAGAAGAACGTCACCAGCGGCCTGATCTACCTGCCGTCCAGCGTGCGCGACATGAACAACCCGGAGATCGACAAGTACCTGGCGCGCTACGTGCGTGGATCGGACGGCATGGATCACGTCGAACGCATCAAGATCCTCAAGCTGATGTGGGATGCGATCGGCAGCGAATTCGGCGGCCGCCACGAGCTGTATGAGATCAACTACGCCGGCAGCCAGGATGAAATCCGCCTGCAGTGCCTGCGTCACGCGCAGGGATCCGGCAACATGGATCGCATGATGCAGATGGTCGACAAGTGCCTGGCTGATTACGATCAGCACGGCTGGAAGGTGCCGCACCTGCGGAACAATGACGATATTAATCAGTTGGATAATCTGCTGAAGTAATTCAGGAGGAGGTGGTATGTCTCAGGAAAATGAACAGCGCCTGCGCTTTCGCGACGCCATGGCCAGCCTGTCGGCGGCGGTGAATATCGTCACCACCGACGGCCCGGCGGGGCGCTGCGGCATCACCGCCACGGCGGTGTGCTCGGTAACCGATACGCCGCCGACGCTGCTGGTGTGCATCAACCGCAACAGCGCGATGAACCCGGTGTTTCAGGAAAACCGCAGGCTGTGCGTCAACGTGCTCAACCACGAGCAGGAGCTGATGGCGCGCCACTTCGCCGGCATGACCGGCGTCAGCATGGAAGATCGCTTCCGGCTGGAAGAGTGGCAGCTCGGTGCGCTGGGGCAGCCGGTGCTGCGCAATACCCTGGCCAGCCTGGAAGGGGAGATCGAGCAGATCCAGAGCATCGGCACCCACCAGATGTACCTGGTGCAGATCAAGCAGATCGCGCTGAGCGAAGCCGGCAACGGGCTGATCTACTTCAAGCGCAATTTCCATTCGGTGATCCACCCGATGGCGGTGCCGGCCTGAGGCGTTGGGGCGCAGCCTGCTGCGCCCCGCGTTTCAACTCTTGTTAGCCGCCAGATCGCTCACCAGGCGGTTGACCGGATCGCTCATGTTGGTGAATTTGCTCAGCTCCGAGCGGGTCACCACCACGAACACCCCGACGTTTTTCGCCGGGATCATCGCCATGTAGGTAATGAACCCGCCGCCGCCGCCGGTCTTCTGAATGATGCCCGGCAGCCCGTCCTTCGGCGCCATATACACCCAACCCAACCCCAGCGCATCCGCTTGCCCCGGCACGTCCATGCCCTTCAGCGACACCAGATCGTGACGCTGGAAGTACATGGTTTGCTCGCTGGCGGCGGTGGCTTTGCGCGGACCGCTGGCGCTGGAGGAGAGGAATTGTTGCATCCAGCGCTGCATGTCGCGCGGGGTGGAGTAGACGCCGCCGCTGCCGGCCGCGGCGGTGGTGTCGCGGCAGGCGCTCGGGCCGGCCGCCGCCACCATCAGGCGCGAGCACTGCTCGGGGCTCGGCGTCAGCGTGGTGTCGACCATGCCGAGCGGCGCGGTGATTTTCTCTTTCAGCAGCGCGTTGTAAGGCTTGCCCGCGGCGCGCGACAGCGCATCGGCCAGCAGGTCATACGCCAGGTTGGAGTAGGCGGCGCGTACGCCCGGCGGTACCGTGACGTTGGCATGGGCCAGCCACTGCCAGCGCTGAGCCTTGGTCGGCCAGGTGAACACCGGCGTTTTCGGCGGCTTCTTGCCCGGCTGCTCGCGCGGCAGCGAGCTGGTGTGCGTCGCCAGGTTCAGCAGGGTGATCGGCTGCCCGGCGTTGTAAGCCGGCACATAGGCGCCTTTGGGGGCATACTTGCGCAGCGGGTCGGTCAGTTTGACCTGGCCTGCCGCCGCCATTTTCACCATCACTTCGCTGGTCATCAGCTTGGTGATCGAAGCGATGCGGATCAGCGAATCCGGGCGCGGGCGCAGGTTGTTGCCGGGTTTGGTATCGCCAAAGCTGCGGTTAACCACCTGATTGCCGTCGATCACCACCAGCGCCATGCCGGTGGCGCCGCTGTTGTAGAAAATATGTTCGGCATACTGGTCGACGATTTGCGAAGCCAGCTGCGGAGGCGCGGCCTGCACGGCCAGCGGCGCGGCGCACAGGCCCAGCGCCAGCAATAAAGCGGAGACAGAGTTCTTCAACGGTCGTTATCCATTTAACAATGCAGCGGGGAAAGGGCTTATCCGTCGCCCAGTGTAATGCGCCCGGGCCCCGGCTGCATGTAGAAAAAAGAGCGGTGGCGATAAAATTTTTTCACCGCCGGCGGCCTACTGCGCGCGGGCGAAAATGGCGATCACTTCATCGAGGTGCGCCTTCATCGCCTTGCGGGCGCCGCGCACGTCGCGCGCTTCGATCGCCGCCAGGATCGCCCGGTGTTCCAGTTCGGAACGGTGCGGCATGTCGTCCGGCGTATAGTGGCGTTGCAGCACGCGGAACATGCTGCCGTAACGGTGGCCGAGCAGGTGGCCGATGATGAACGCATAGGCCGGGTTGCCGCTGGCCTGGGCGATGCGGATGTGGAACAGCCGATCGCCGGGGTGGGTGGCGGAACCGGCGCGGTTATCGCGGCAGTTCTGCTCGTAGGCGGCGCGGATGCCCGCCAGCTCTTCGTCGGTGGCGTGGCGCGCGGCCAGCGCGGCGGTCTCCGGTTCGATCAGCAGACGGGTTTGCAGCAGAGAAAACGGCGGCAGCTCGGCGTTGAAATCCAGCTCGATGTTCAGTTCGTCGTCGATCTCCGCCCACTGGTTGCGGCCGGCCTGGGCCATCACCGGCTCCTGCGACGGCGCCAGCGGCGTTGGCGAGCGCACGATCACCCCGTTACCGACCTTGACGTCCACCAGGCCGATCACTTCCAGCGCGATAAGCGCCTCGCGCACCGACGCGCGGCTGACCTGCAACTGCTGGGCGAGATCCCGCTCCGAGGGCAGGCGGCTGCCCGGCGGAAATTCGTTATTTTCGATAAGACGTTTGAGCTGGTCAGCTATCTGTCTGTAAATTCTTGGGTTTTCCAGTCGGGTAATCGGCATTTTTGACCTTTGACGATTCGGCGTTCAGTGATTTGGCGCACAATTATGCGACAAGGCGCTTGAGTAATCGTTATTCAAGTGTAAAAAAATGGTTAATTGAAATGCGGTTTCAAGGCTGTTTTATTAACTTCTTCCCCCAACGATAACGCGTAAAGCGTCTTTTGTCATGTTAGAGGCCTGACCTTTAACCGCCCTTAGTGGCCTGACCATTAGACCTTTAGGCCGAGGAGTCAAGATGGATTTAACCGGGAAACGCGTACTGATCACCGCCGCCGGGCAAGGGATCGGTTTTACCACCGCCAGGCTGTTCGCCGCCGCCAGCGCCGAAGTGATCGCCAGCGACATCAACCTCGAGCGCCTGCAGGGCTCTGCCGGGATCCGCGCGCTGACGCTAAACGTCACCGATCCGGCCGCCATCGCGGCGGCGGCGGAAGCGATCGGCCCGATCGACGTGCTGTTCAACTGCGCCGGCGTGGTGCACAGCGGATCGATCCTCGATTGCAGCGAAGATCAGTGGGCGTTCGCGCTCGATCTCAACGTCACCGCGATGTTCCGCATGATCCGTGCCTTCCTGCCGGGCATGTTGGCGCGCGGCAAAGGCTCGATCATCAACATGTCCTCGGTGGCCTCGAGCGTGAAAGGGGTGCCGAACCGCTTCGCTTACAGCGCCAGCAAGGCGGCGGTGATCGGCCTGACGCGCTCGGTGGCGGCGGACTACGTCACGCAGGGCATCCGCTGCAACGCCATCTGCCCCGGCACGGTGGAGTCGCCGTCGCTGCGCCAGCGTATTGCCGAGCAGGCGCGCGAGCAGGGGCGCAGCGAGCAAGAGGTGTATCAGGCGTTCGTCGCCCGTCAGCCGATCGGGCGCATCGGCACCACCGAGGAAATCGCCCAATTGGCGCTGTATCTGGCTTCTGACGCCAGTTCATACACCACCGGCACGGTGCAGATCATCGACGGCGGCTGGAGCAACTGAGCCGCCATTTTTGAGAGAGGAAGGCATGAAACTTTTACGTTACGGGCAACCTGGGCAAGAGCGCCCCGGCATGTTGGATGCGCAAGGCCGCCTGCGCGATTTGTCGCAGCATATCGCCGACGTGGGGGGCGACGCGTTATTGCCGGCGTCGCTCGCCAAACTGCGCGCGCTGGACAGTGCCACGCTGCCGCTGGTCGAAGGGCAGCCGCGCCTCGGCGCCTGCGTCGGCGGCATCGGCAAGTTTATCTGCATCGGCCTGAACTACGCCGATCACGCGGCAGAGACCGGTGCCGCCATTCCTGAGGAACCGGTGGTGTTCAACAAATGGACCAGCGCGGTGATCGGCCCCCACGATCGGGTGGAGATCCCGCGCGGCTCGCAGAAAACCGACTGGGAAGTGGAGCTGGGCGTGGTGATCGGCCAGGGCGGACGCTACATCAGCGAAGCAGACGCGATGCGCCACGTCGCCGGCTACTGCGTGATCAACGACGTCTCAGAACGCGAATATCAAATTGAGCGCGGCGGCACCTGGGACAAGGGCAAAGGCTGCGACACCTTCGGGCCGATCGGCCCCTGGCTGGTGACCGCCGACGAGATCGCCGATCCGCACAGCCTGAACCTGTGGCTGGAGGTGGACGGCAAGCGCTATCAGGACGGCAACACCAGCACCATGATCTTCCGCATTCCGCAGATCGTCAGCTACCTCAGCCGCTTCATGAGCCTGCAGCCGGGCGATGTGATCTCCACCGGCACGCCGCCGGGCGTCGGGATGGGGCAGAAACCGCAGCCTATCTATCTGCGGGCGGGCCAGACGATGCGTCTGGGCATCGAAGGGCTGGGCGAACAGCGCCAGCAAACCGTACAGGCCTAACCGGGAGCGCCGCCATGACCACCATTACCGCACTGCGGGTTGAAGACATTCGTTTCCCCACGTCGCTGGGGCTGGACGGATCCGACGCCATGAATCCGGATCCCGACTATTCCGCCGCCTACGTGATCCTGGAGACCGATCGCGCGGATCTCAGCGGCCACGGGCTGACGTTCACCATCGGCCGCGGCAACGAGATCTGCTGCGCGGCGATCCGCGCGCTGGAGCATCAGATCGTCGGCGAGCGGCTGGAGGATATCGCCGCCGACATGGGCGCCTTCTGGCGGCGCTTCACCAGCGACAGCCAGCTGCGCTGGATCGGGCCGGACAAAGGCGCTATCCACCTGGCGACCGGCGCGGTGGTCAACGCAGTGTGGGATCTGTGGGCCAAATCGGTCGGCAAGCCGGTGTGGCGGCTGGTGGCGGAGATGACGCCGGAGGAGCTGGTGCGCTGCATCGACTTCCGTTACATCACCGACTGCATCACGCCGCAGGAGGCGCTGGCGTTGCTCAAGCAGCGGGCCGAGGGCAAAGAGCAGCGCCTGGCGCGGCTGCTGCAGGAAGGCTATCCCTGCTACACCACCTCCGCCGGCTGGCTGGGGTATCCGGACGACAAGCTGCGCCGCCTGTGCCAGGAAGCGGTCGACGCCGGTTTCTCCTACCTGAAGCTGAAGGTCGGGCGCGATCTGGAAGACGACATCCGCCGGGTGCGCATCGCCCGCGAGGTGATCGGCCCGGATCGCCGGCTGATGATCGACGCCAACCAGGTGTGGGAGGTGGACGAAGCCATTCCGTGGGTGAAGCATCTGGCGTTCGCCAAACCCTGGTTTATCGAAGAGCCGACCAGCCCGGACGACGTGGAAGGCCACCGCCGCATCCGCGAAGGGGTGGCGCCGGTCAAGGTGGCCACCGGTGAGATGTGCCAGAACCGCATCATGTTCAAGCAATTCATCATGCGCGGCGCGGTAGACGTGGTACAGATCGACGCCTGCCGCCTCGGCGGCGTCAACGAAGTGCTGGCGGTGATGCTGATGGCGGCCAAATACCAGCTGCCGGTCTGCCCGCACGCCGGCGGCGTCGGGCTGTGCGAGTACGTGCAGCACCTGTCGATGATCGACTACCTGTGCATTGCCGGCACCCACGAAGGCCGGGTGATCGAGTATGTCGATCATTTGCATGAACACTTTATCGATCCCTGCGTGATCAAAGGCGCGGCCTACATGCCGCCGAGCCGTCCCGGCTATTCGATCGAGATGCATCCGTCGTCGATCGCGCAGTATCGGTTCCGCGGGTGAGGCGGGAGGATCGCATGCCGCGCATCGACGCTCACCAGCACTACTGGCGCTATCACCCCCAGCACTACCCGTGGATCGACGAGCGAATGAGCGTGCTGCGGCAGGATTTCGATCCGCCCCGGCTGCGGCCGCTGTTGCAGGAACAGGGTTTCGACGGCGCGCTGGCGGTGCAGGCGCGCCCCAGCGAGGAAGAGACGCTGGCCCTGCTGGCGCTGGCTGAGCAGGGCGAGGGCATATGCGGCGTGGTGGGCTGGCTGGACATCGCCGCGCCGCAGCTGGCGCAGCGTCTGGAGGCCTTGCGGCCTTACAGCGCGCTGCGCGGGGTGCGTCATCAGGTGCAGGACGAAGCGGATCCGGCGGCCTGGCTGGCGCGGCCGGAGGTGGAACGCGGCATGCAAACGCTGCAGCGCGCCGGGTATGTGTACGAGATCCTGGTGACGCACCGGCATCTGGCGGCCGCGGCGGCGTTCGCCGCCTGCCACGATGAACACTGGCTGGTGTTGGATCATCTCGGCAAGCCGGACATCGCGCGCGGCGCGCGGCACTGGGCGCAGCAAATCCGGCCGCTGGCGGCGCTGCCGCACGTGGTCTGCAAGCTGTCGGGGCTGATCACCGAGGCGCCGGGTGGCCGGTGGCGGGCGGAAGAACTGCTGCCGTTCTTCGACGCTGCGCTGGAGGCGTTCGGCCCGCAGCGGCTGATGTTCGGCTCCGACTGGCCGGTGTGCCTGCTGGCCGGCGACTACCGCCAGGTGGTGCAACTGTGCGAACGGGCGCTGTCGACGCTGGGGGCCGCCGAGCAGGCGGCGATTTGGGGCGACACCGCCTGGCGAATTTACGGTTTAACGGAGTCTGGTTATGGATCTGTATCTGCAAGATAAGGTGGTGCTGGTCACCGGCGGCGGTGCCGGCATCGGCGCGGCGATTGCTCATGTGCTGGCCGAAGAAGGCGCGATCCCGGTGCTGGTCACCAACGCCGCGCCGGAGGCGGCGCTGCTGGCCGATTTGCAGCGGCTGCAGCCGCGCACCGAGGTGATCCTCACCGAACTGTGCGACGAGGCGGCCTGCCGCCGCGCGGTCAGCCAGACGCTGGCGGCCTTCGGCCGCATCGACGGGCTGGTGAATAACGCCGGGGTCAACGACGGCGTCGGGCTGGAGGCGGGGCGCGAAGCGTTCGTCGGCTCGCTGGAAAAGAACCTGGTGCATTACTACCTGATGGCGCACCTGTGCCAGGCGGCGCTGCAGGAGAGCCGGGGCGCCATCGTCAACATCGCCTCCAAGACCGCGCTCAGCGGCCAGGGTGGCACCAGCGGCTATACCGCCGCCAAGGGCGCGGTGCTGGCGCTGACGCGCGAATGGGCGGTGTCGCTGCGCCATGACGGCGTGCGGGTGAACGCGGTGGTGCCGGCGGAGGTGATCACCCCGCAGTACCAGCGCTGGCTCAACACCTTCGCCGAGCCGCAGCGGCAGATGGCGAAAATCACCGCGCGCATTCCGCTCGGGCAGCGCATGACCACGCCGCAGGAGATCGCCGACACCGTGGCGTTCCTATTGTCGTCGCGGTCGTCGCATACCACCGGGCAATGGCTGTCGGTGGACGGCGGCTACCTGCATCTCGATCGGGCGCTGACGTGAGCGGCGCGGCGGCAGGGCGGCGCCGTTTCTGCCAGGCGCTCGATCTGATTGACTCACCGGCGCTGATTGCGGAGTACCAGCAGCATCATCAGCGCATCTGGCCGGGCATCGCCGCGCATTTGCGCGAGCACGGCATTCTGGACATGGAGATTTACCGGTTGGGCACCCGGCTGTTCATGATCGTGGAGGTCAGCGCCGATTTCGACGCCGCGCGTTTTGACGCCGCCAGCCTGAACAACCCCGAAGTACAGCGATGGGAAGCGCTGATGTGGCACTACCAGGCCGCCACCCCCTGGACGCCGCAGGGCGAAAAATGGGTGGAAATGGCGCGGATATTTTCTCTGCAACAGCAATAACGCCAACATCATCATCGCCAGACGATACGAGGGTATCACCATGCTTGCTGAAAAAAGTGCGGCCTCCGCGCAGCCGGGCGTCGCCGTGACCGCCAATCTGCGCTGGGCCTTTATCCTGGTCACCAGCCTGTTCTTCATGTGGGGGCTGTCCTATGGCCTGCTGGACGTATTAAACAAACATTTTCAGGAGACGTTGCACGTTACCAAGGCGCAGTCGGGTTTGTTGCAGGCGGCCTATTTCGGCGCCTATTTCCTGGTGGCGCTGCCCGCCGGATACTTTATGGACCGCAAGGGCTATAAGGCGGGCATTCTGGTCGGGCTGTGTCTGTATGCGCTGGGGGCGCTGCTGTTCGTGCCGGCGGCGTCGGCCAACAGCTTCGGCGTGTTCCTGTTCGCGCTGTTCGTTATCGCCAGCGGTTTGGGCTGCCTGGAAACGGCCGCCAACCCGTACGCCACGGTGCTGGGCGACGCGCAGGGCGCCGAACGGCGGCTCAACCTGGCCCAGTCGTTCAACGGCCTCGGGCAATTTATCGGCCCGTTGATCGGCGGCACGCTGTTCTTCTCCGCCAGCCAGTCCGCCGGCGGCGGCGATCAGAGCGCGGTGAAGATGACCTATGTGGCGATCGCCGTGCTGGTGCTGCTGATCGCGCTGTTGTTCAGCCGCACCCGGCTGCCGGCGATCCGCGAAGAGGAAAAACCGGTACACGGCGTGATAGCGCAGGGATTGTGGCAGCATCCGCATTTCGTCGGCGGGGTTATCACGCAGTTCTTTTACGTGGCGGCGCAGGTGGGCGTAGGGGCGTTCTTCATCAACTATGCCACCGAACACTGGCGCGAAGTGTCTAACCAGAGCGCCTCTTACCTGCTGTCGATCGCCATGATCTGCTTTATGGTCGGGCGTTTCTTCAGCACCTGGTTGATGGGGCGAGTCAAGCCGGCGACGCTGTTGGCGGCCTATGCGCTGATCAACATCGCGCTGTGCGGCGTAGTGATGCTGAGCGTTGACGGCGTGTCGGTAGTGGCGCTGATCGCGGTATTCTTCTTTATGTCGATCATGTTCCCGACCATTTTCGCCCTGGGGGTGAAAAACCTGGGTAAACACACCAAGCGCGCCAGCTCCTTTATGATCATGGCGATCGTCGGCGGCGCCATCATGCCGTACTTTATGGGGGCGCTGGCCGATCGTTACAGCACCGCGCTCTCTTATCTGCTGCCGCTGCTGTGCTTCGCGGTGGTGCTGGTTTACGGCCTGCGGCAGCGCCGCGCCTGATTTAACCCGGCGGCGAATCGGCATTCGCCGCCGTTGTCAGCGCCTGTGGGCGGGTTCGCATCAGGATCGCCAACGCCAGCAGCAGCACGATGCCGGACAGCACGCCGTTTAGCGTCAATCCCCCTGCATCCACCACCAGCCCGCCCGCCAGTGAACCGCAGGAAATCGCCAGATTAAACAGCGCGATATACAGTGAAGAGGCGACCTCGACCGCGTCGGGGGCCGCCTTGAGCATCCATGCCATCAGCGAAACGGAAACGCCGCCGTAGGCGATGCCCCACAGCAGGAGGAAGGCGCTGCCGCTCAGCGGCGCGTGGCCCAGCAGCGGCAGCAGCAGGACGGCGAGCGCCAGCCCGAGGGCGATCAGCGCCAGGGTGCGGCGCAGCCGTTTGGCGGCGGCCTGGCCGGCGATGAAATTCCCGATGATACCGGCGGCGCCGTAGGCGAACAGTAGCGGACCCACCCAGCGGCCCTCGATGCCGGCGACCGTCTGCAGCAGCGGGCGGACAAAGGTGTAAGCCATAAAGTGGCCGGCGACCAGCAGAAACGTCAGCAGCAGCCCGGTCATCAGCCGACGATTCGCGCGCTGCACGGTGAACGACCGCCAGCTTATCGCCTGCGTGACCGGTAGCGGCGGCAGCACGCACAGCAGCAGGAGCAGGGTCAGCGCCGCCAGGACGGCGACGGCCAGAAACGCCATGCGCCAGCCCAGCGCTTCGCCGAGGAATACGCCGAGCGGCACGCCGAACACCGAGGCCGCCGCTACGCCGCCGAAGATGACGGACAGCGCCAATCCGACGGAAGTCGGCGGCACCAGACGTTCCGCCAACCCACCCGCGATGGCCCAGATGCCGCCGATGCAAAAGCCCAGCAGGATGCGCGCAGCAAACAGCAGCGCCATGGAGGTGGCGGCGGCGGCCAGCAGGTTGGCGGCGAGCAGCAGCAGTAGAAAGGCGATCAGCAGGCTGCGGCGATCCGTGCGCCGGGCACCCAGCACCACCAGCGGGGCGAACAGCGCGGCAAACAGGGCGGGCAGGGAAATCAGCAGCCCGGCGCGGCCTATCGATGCGTTCAAGGTGCTGACGATCGGAGTCAGCAGCCCGACGGGCAGCATTTCTGCCGTGACGACGGTAAAGGTGGACAGGGCGATAGCGAAAGTCGCCAGCCAGGGTTTTGCGCCGCCGCCGGCGTGTAAGGCACTCATAATGACTCTCCCAACAGATGAAGAGCCTCAGTGTATCCGCGCCAAAATGGCTGATAAACTGGCCTGAATGCGCAACATTGGGGATAAATCGTGGCTAATTTACCGTCTATGCCGTTGGATAACCTGACCGACCTGCTGGTGTTCATTCGCGTCGCCGACGCCCGCAGCTTCACGCTGGCGGCCGAGAGACTGGGCATTTCCCGATCGGCGGCGGGCAAATGCGTGAACCGATTGGAGGAGCGATTGGCCACTCGGCTGCTGCAGCGCACCACGCGCAGCGTCAGCCTGACCGAAGACGGCGCGGTGTTTTACGAGTATGCGCAGCGCATCCTGTCGCAGGCCGAAGAGGCGGAAACGGCGCTGAATACGCGGCGGCAAACGCCGCGCGGGCGGCTGCGGCTGGATCTGCCGGTCTCGTTGGGGCGATTGCATATCCTGCCGATTCTGCGGGAGTTTTTGGCGCAGTGGCCGGAGGTGGACGCCGACGTCAGCTTCTCCGACGATTACAGCGATCTGGTGCGCGACGGCATCGACGTGGCTGTCCGCGTTGGCGGCAGCGACGACAGCCGGCTGGTGCGGCGGGTGCTCGCGCCGCATCGCCTGATCACCTGCGCGGCGCCGGATTATCTGGCGCGGCACGGTACGCCTGCAAAACCGGAGGCGTTGGGCGATCACGAGACGCTGGTCTTCAGCCATCAGGGACTGCCGGCGCCCTGGCGCTATTTGGTCAACGGCCAACTGCACGAACAGCCGGTGCGTGGCCGGATGCGTTTCAACAACGTCGAAGCCTTGCGGGATACGGCCGTCGCCGGAGCCGGCCTGTGCCAGGTGGGGGCGTTTCTGGTCGGCGAGCAGATTGCGGCCGGCACGCTGGTGCCGGTGCTGGAGCGCTATTGTCGCCCGGGGCCGCCGATCTGCGCCGTCTATCCCAGCCGACGCCATCTCTCCCCCAAGGTGAAACTGTTTCTGGCGGCGATCGAACGGCGCTGGCAGGGCAGGGCGATTTGGGAAGTCGATTAGCGAACCTGTTACTCCTGCGGCTGCAGCAGGGCGGGCTGGACGTTTTGCGCCAGCTGGATATTGTTGCGGCCGCTGTGCTTCGCCAGATAGAGCGCGGCGTCGGCCGCGCCGATCGCCGACTCGACGTCCAGCTTTTCCAGCGCGGAGATGCCGGCGCTGAGCGTCAGCGTGCCGCTGTGCTGCGGGCTGGCGCCGTGTGGGATGTTCAGTTCCGCCACCCGTTGGCGCACCCGTTCGGCCAGCTGCGCCGCGTAGCCTTCGTGCACGTTGGTCAGCAGCACCAAAAACTCTTCCCCGCCGTAGCGCACCACGATGTCGCGTGAACGTACCGCATCGCGGATGGCGATCGCCACCTGCACCAGCGCCCGGTCGCCCATCGCGTGGCCGTAGCTGTCGTTGTAGACCTTGAAGTGGTCGATATCCAGCAGCAGCACGTAGTGGCGGCCGGTTTGCGGTTCCAGCAGCATGTTGATCTTATTCTCCAGCCCGCGGCGGTTATAAAGACCGGTCAGGGGATCGAGCATGCTTAAATTATTGAATTTGTCCCGTTCGTTATACAGGTTGGCCACCAGCGCGTGGGTAAAGATTTCACTGCGTTTCAACATCAGGTGGTGGATGGAGAAAGCGATAATAGGTAATAGCGTGGTGAATAATATCCGCAGGGTATTATGCATACCGTCTAAAGCCAGGATCACCATTGCGGAAGGCACGGCGTGTAAACAAAAGGCGGTAAAGTTATCCGTCAGAGAAATAGCGCTGATAAAAAAGATGCTGAACAAACTAATTAATAAAAAATCTTGGTTATTCGGTAGGCAATATTGACTTTTAACGTAAATATGGGCGGCCCACAGCAGGCCGAGCACGCTGGCGAACAGGTTGAGTTTGCACAGGTATTTCCGCGGCGTTTGCAGGGAGAATAGCGCCGCCGCCAGACAAAATAGCGGTATACATAATAAAGGTAGGGTAAATGAGGGCGTATCCCTAAAAGGGAACAATAACGTAAATACGGAAGAGGCGGCATTCATCACCAGAAAAAGAAATAATGCCAGGCGCTGCTTGCTGTTCAGTAATTCCTGATAAGAACGGGCGTTCATACGGAGGTCACTCTTTGCAAAGTCGTTCTGTCGAATAATTAAGGTTGAGAAGCATTCCCTCGGCGCGAAATATCCACGGAAGTTGCATGGTTGATGATTGTGATTATTATCATGCAAACAGGACTAGGAATTTTCTTATGTCAAATTATCATTTTTTCATGCTGGTGTCATCTGGGTTTGGTCACCGCAGTGAAAATGATGCGGCGGCCAAAAAAGTGTTATATGATATTGGTTATCATTATCACTTAAAGGGGGTTATCATGCTCACCGCCATGATTGCCGCGTGTGGACTGTGGGGCGTCAGCTGGTGCCTCGGCGATCGCCTGGCCAGCGCCTGGGGCGTTTTGCTGCCGTGCGCGCTGATGCCGCTGCTGGCCTTGATCGATCTGAATATGATGCAGCTGCGCACCCTGATTGTGATAGCGATGCTGGCGACGCTGGTGATGCTGTTCAACAGCCGGCTGCGTCACTATCTGCTGCTGCCTTCCTGCATGGCGCTGGCGGGCGGCCTGGCGGCAATCAGCCTCAACTTCAGCTTCGCGTAAACGCCGGAAACGGCAAAACCACGCTTAGGCGTGTTTATCATCAATGCGTTGGGATTTTTTCGAAGGAACTACCGGAGAGATCATCAATTGGTGCGAAGAGAGGGACTTGAACCCTCACGTCCGTAAGGACACTAACACCTGAAGCTAGCGCGTCTACCAATTCCGCCACCTTCGCACAGTCGATGTTGTTGCTTTGATTTATATTACGTCGCCAGCTTGGTGCGAAGAGAGGGACTTGAACCCTCACGTCCGTAAGAACACTAACACCTGAAGCTAGCGCGTCTACCAATTCCGCCACCTTCGCATCGATGCTGAGTGCAATATAAATCATGTGGTTATTTGGTGCGAAGAGAGGGACTTGAACCCTCACGTCCGTAAGGACACTAACACCTGAAGCTAGCGCGTCTACCAATTCCGCCACCTTCGCGTACCAGAAACATTACCGGAGTAACGTTACCACGGAGGCGAATTCTAGAGATTTTGGCGGGCACGTCAACAGTTATTTCCCCGCTTTGCGGGCGTTTGCTGGAAAAACAGCCATATCGCCGCTTTTCTGCTGGTCAAACAGCCAAATCAGCCAATCAATCAACACCCTGACCCGTGGCGCCAGGAAACGGCCGGGCGGATACATGATGTAAATCGGCATCGGCGGAGGCGGCGTGTCCGCCAACACTTCCACCAGTTCGCCCCGTTCCAGCCAGGGAGCAAGTGAATAGCGCGCCGCCTGAATCAACCCCATGCCGGCACGCGCGCCGGCGATGTAAGCGTCGGCGCCGCTGACGCTCAGCCGGGCAGGGAGTTCGCGCAGTTCCACCTTGCCGCCTCGGCAGAATTCCAGCGGATAATCGCGGTTGCTGGCCAGGGAAAAATACCCTACCGCGCGGTGCGGCGCCAGGCTATCGATGTCGAGCGGCGTGCCGCTGGCCTGCAGGTAAGCGGGGGAAGCGCAGGTGATCTGCGGCAGCTGGGCGATGCGCCGCGCCACCAGGCTGTCGTCTTCGGTTTCCCAGGCGCGCAGCACGCAGTCTACGCCTTCGCGCAACAGATCGACGTGGGTGTCGTTGGCACCCAGCGCCAGCGTGATGTCGGGATAGCGCCGGTAAAAGTCGCCCAGCGCCGGAATGACGATCTGGCGCGCCAGCGAATGGGGCATATCGATGCGCACTTTGCCGGACGGCTGCAGCTTATGGTGGCTGAACAGCGTGTCCGCTTCCTCAAGCGCCCCCAGCAGCTGTACGCAGCGTTGATAGTAAAGGCTGCCTTCGCTGGTCACCTGTACCTGGCGGGTGGTGCGGATCAGCAGGCGCACGCCCAGCCGCTGCTCCAGCCGTTTCAGCGCGTTGCTGACCGTGGCGCGCGGCAGCTGCAGGCGCTCGGCCGCCCGACTGAAGCTGCCCAGTTCGACGATGCGGGTAAAAATGCGCATGGCTTGAACCTGATCCATGTCCACTCCGGATTGTTGGTGATTTTTGAACAGTGATGTGCGATCTGCATTATTTATCTTTGTAGCGTAAACAACCAGACTTTGCTGCGTTATCCGTTCATCGCATGAGGGCTGCACAATGCAACAACGTAAACTGGGTTCCCACGGTCCCGTCGTCTCCGCCCTGGGGCTGGGATGCATGGGCATGAGCGACTTCTACTCTACCGGCGCCGATCGGCAGGAGGCCATCGCCACGCTGCACCGGGCGCTGGAGCTGGGCGTCACGCTGCTCGACACCGCCGACATGTATGGTCCGCACACCAACGAAGAGTTGGTGGGGGAAGCGATCAAGGGCAAACGGCAACAGGTGTTCCTGGCTACCAAGTTCGGCATCCTGCGCGATCCGGCGGATCCTTCGGCGCGCGGCGTCAGCAGCCGGCCCGAGTATATCCGGCGCTCGGTGGAAGGCAGCCTGCGGCGCTTGGGCGTAGAGGAGATCGATCTTTATTATCGGCACCACCCCCTCTTCCTGTAACGTCCGCAATAATCCAAAAAAATATTAAATAACAATGCATTGATAGGGTTTTATGTCCGTGGCTGTCCGGCGCT
>NZ_JBBBDV010000003.1:0-581983 GCF_037137105.1 Serratia sp. TMDUHS_CL | reverse complement strand
TTGTATATCTCGGTACGGGCTAGCTCTGAAACAACGCCAGAAGCCAGCCCCGCGGGAAAGCGCGAAAGACAAAATTCTTGCTCTTGCCAATGGCTGCAGAACGTCAGCAGAGATCGCAGAGAAGGTTGGTTGCTCAGAAAAGCACGTTCAAAACGTTCTCCGGGTTCACAATGCTGATCGCCTACCTCAAGGTGCCCGAAGCGGGGAGCAAAACCACGGCTTTCGCGGCGGCCGGATTGTTGATCTGGATGGGTATGCCATTGTTCAAGCGCCGGCGAATCATCCACATGCGCGCCGTACCGGCCTGATATCAGAGCATCGTATGATTGCTGAGAAGGAACTCGGCCGTTATCTGCTGCCGACAGAAGTAGTTGACCATATCGACGGGCTTCATCTGCATAACGCCCCAAGCAATCTGCGAGTTTTTGATTCAAACGCGGATCACCTGCGTGCAACGATCTCGGGACAGAGGCCAAACTGGTCAGCAGAAGGCTTTGCGAAGATGCAAATACCTTCACCGATTCGTCCAAACTATCCACAGATCGATAGCTACCGTCAGCGCAAAGAATGCGGTGATGTCCGCTTGCTACAAATTCTCCTCGCTGCGTCACAACTCGGTATAGATTCGCCACACCTTTTGGGTACGCACCACCACTTAGAGAAAGCTCAAATCGATTATTCTCGGCCGACCACGATAAAACGCGCATTGGCCGATCTATTTCCTGAATGGGTATAATCCCAAACTCTGTAACTACAGGTGTACTTCCCCGCAGGCATCCGAACCCGGCCACGTAGGCTTTGAACTTGTGCGGCATCGCCAAAAACCGGGCCTGAGGAATATTAAGCGTCGGCGCTATCATCATCCCTCCTGGCGTCTACCACGTTGATGTTGATCGCCACCGGCTTCGGCGTGTCGTTGTCGTCATCATCGGCCAGCTCTTTACCCAGCTTTTCGCACTCCAGGCGGGTCTTGTCCGTTGCCGCACGGCGAAAATCGGTATCGGCTTCAATTTTTGGCAGCATCGCCTCGCTAACGGCCAGCTGGCTGAAGGTACGCAAAATCGACTCGATGCGTGCCGTGTTGCGATCCATTGCCTGTTCAGCGCCGCGGATGTTTTCGCGGAGGATTTTTTTTCGCTCTTCGCTTTCTTCATCGCGGAGCGCTTCACCCCATCGGCCAATATTCGCCGCTGCAATCAGGTTGGACGCCTGCACCCGGCGTAGTTCATCCTCCAGCCCCATAGCTTCGGCATCTTCAATCACATCGTCAGGAAGGAGCATCCGCCGGGCATAGCCACCATGTTTCAAAGCAGCTCGGTTGTTTGCACCGAAGGGATTAACAGGCGGGTCTGTGCGTTTGCCACGAATCGGTTTCGTTTTTGGCTCTGGGGCTTCGTCGCCTTCTTGTATGCTTCCAGATTTGGCGCTACGTCCTCTGGTACGCACTTTTGATTTTTGCGTACCGCTTTTGCGTACCTGCGTACCTTTTTGCGTACCGCCCTTTCCCTTGCGTACCCAGCCATGCTTTTTAGCGCGCTTCCTGATTGCCCCCTCACTGATGCCGTATATCTCTGCCAAGTCGCGGAGAGAAAGTTGACCGGCACAGTAATCGCGCTCGAGGCCGCTTTCTTCCGGTTGTGACATAGCATTCTCCATAAAAAAAGCCATCAGCCTGCCGGTGCGCTGGGTGCGCGGTGGGTGCAGGTAGACGGCTTTGGTTATTTTGCATTATCGATGGCCCTCGCAAAGGCCACCTGTAATGCTATTGGTCTTGGTGTAGTCGCTGTTTCAGTAGGTAACCTTCCAGCGCCCAGATTTTTTGCACAGCGTTGGTGCGGGCGATCTTGCGGCCAATCTCGGCGTCGAAGTTATCTGGGCTGGCGCAGGCGCTTTCGCCGGTGACTGTGAACCCGTTTTTCAGTACCAGGACGCAGAAGGTCAGCAGATCAAGAGACTTTGGTGAGTATTGCGCTGCGTCAGGATTTGCAGTCATTAACCCGTCTTGCGCAGTAAAGTAATAACAGTCGCTGATAATGCTCTCGATATGGTCAGGCGTTACGCGCGGCGCGGTTTTGCCTTTGGCTTGGATTTCCTGTTCGATTGCTTTGTCGCTCATTATTTTCTCCCGGCGGCTTCCCGCCATTGGTTCAGCGTGGCCACCTGGCCGGCGCAGATTGATAACGCTGTTTGAAGCGCCAGCGCGTGGCTGCCGATATCCCCCCATGTATCCCCCTGCAGTTTTGGTTGCTCGCAGGGGGTGAACACCGATTCAGGGGGAAACAGCACGAGCGGCGCCGGCGGTTGTGGTGTCCGTTCCGCGCAGGAGGTCAAGAACAGCACCAGGAGCAGTGCGGCGGGCGCACTCGTCATTTTTAATGGCATCCTGATATTTCCTCTGGTAGTTTTCGCCCTGCTGGCGCAGCTGCTGCTCTCTCCGTTGCTGTTCGGCCATCATTGCGCGATTACGGGCGTCATCCGCGCGCAGTGTGGTGATCAGTCCTGTCTGCTGCGCCAGCGTCTTTTTCTGCTCTGCAACCTGCTGGCGTGCCAGGTCCAATCGGTGCGACAACAGCGAGCTGTAACCACCCAGCAAGATGGCCGCCACCAGCAGGAGCAACATTCCCCCGCCGGCCAGTTTTGAGAGCCAGCCGCTCATGCCAGTGCCTGGCGCGCACGCTCGAATCGTTCTTTGCGGTCGGCCAGCCCGTTATTGCCGCCGTTGATCAGCAGCGTCACCCGTTCGGCGTCGCCGGCGTACTGACCACAATTCCGCGATTTCCAGAACCAGCCAGCGGAGCGCATCGCGTACTCGTCTTTTTCCAGCAGGTCAGGCACCAACAGCAAATCGGTTTTGATGCCGGCGCTGCAGGCGCGATAATTGTCGGCGCCGGTGATCTGGATCAGGCCGCGCCCGCGGTATTTCCAACCGTCCCCGGTGGATTTGTTACCCAGGCGGCCGCCGTAGACGAGATTCGCGATCGCCGCCTGGCGGTTCACCGGCACCACCGATTCGCCGCGCTGGCGCCCAAGCATTTTGCATTGCTCCGCAGTTAGCCGCTTGCCAAAGGTCGATTGCAGGCCGGCCACACTATAGTTGAACGATTCCGCGACCGCGGTGAAACCGGCCGACTCATGCCCTACCTGAGCAATGAACATTGCCTGCGCCACTGGCGAGGTGATGCCAAACTCGGCGAACGTCGCCTCCAGATGTGGAAACCACCGCGCGGCCAGTCCGGCGCCAATACCGGCCGCCTCTTTGAATTGATCCTGAGTCATGAATTATTCCTGTCGTGGGGAGCCGGTGCGGTTGCTGGCGATGCGGCGCAGCATGTTTCCGAAATAGTCGACGCCGGCATAGCCGATAAACATGCTGCCGAGATAGGCATATGTGGAATCCCAGCCGATCGCAGCCAGGCAATCTTTGATGAAATACGCAACCATCGCGCACATGGCGGCGTCAATTAGTCGGCGTGTCCATCCCTGCTGGCCAACGTATGCGCTGCGCAGTAACGCCATTAGCGCGGCCGTGGCCGCATAGCCGCCGCCCTCCTTGTGAGCGGCAAGCCATGCAATCAGTTGCGCCCACAATTCGGGATTTTTATCATGCATTTTCATGTCCTCCCCCTTCCGGGGTTTATTCCCGGCATCGGGTGATGATTAAGATTTCGCTAGACGAATGTGGGGCAAATCATGCCGGCAACCTTTTGGTGTGATGATCTGTTGATTATGTGTGTTATATTTTTCACCAATTGAATGCCAGCCGGATATTCATTCAAGTTAACGAACACAACCCAATAAGACAAATCGAGGTACCATGAACATATTTGCTTCGCAATTTCTAAAAAAAGAAGGCCTAATAATACTCATAATCACATTGCTCGGATATGGTGTTGCACTGTCCTATGAAATTGGTTACGCGATTTACTTTTCATTCGACACTGAATATGTTCAGGTTGATGTAAAATCCATATACAAAGGAATCCTGGGTGTTTCCTCATTCTTCCTCATTGCGCTGGTTTTTATCACCACTTTAAAACAAAAACAGGCTAGCGATAAACGAAAACTAGCTCAAATCGCCGTATATGTAGTATTGATAGGGCTATTATCTTCATCGACCGCACCGAAAGTCATTTTTGCAAATGTAATAACGGCAATTACTCTGTGCACTGGTGTTTCAATTCTATATTTTTCTTACTACCACCTATCCAAAAAAGACGTTCTTTCAATACCTGTTTTGGTTGGGGTTGCTTGCTTGTTTATTATTGCGATGTCAACAACAGTAGGGATATCTCACGCATCCATTGAAACGACATTTAATGTTTTTAAATATAAAGATGATGAGTATGCGATCATCAGAATATACAATGGCAACATTATTGGCATTAAGGTCGAGAACGATAAACTATCTCATACTGCTAAAATATACATGCCAAGCTCAGAAGTAAAAACATTGCAGACAAGAACGATTCAAGTACCAAGCAAACCTGGGCTGCTCAACTATAAAGTTGATTACCCGGAATTTCGAAAAAATAGCTTGGGCAACCTAATACTGAAAGACAGCAAAGAAAAATAAATCAATAACCTAGTTTGTTATAAAACTAAAAACCCGCACAAATGGCGGGTTTCTTTTCAATTTGTCGCTGCGGATACTACTTCGCGAAGCTTACCTCAATTTAACCATTTTCCGCGCAAAGTCAACCGTAAAATCTATCAACATTCGAACTAAACGCATCGCTCATTGGACGGTAGAGCATAAATTCTGCGGTCTTAAGCCAAACAGCTATCCGGGTTTCGCAGGTTCGCAAGCACCATTCAGGGTGCCTATCATGCAAATCGGCCGCCATCGCCTTTTTACTCTTTCCCTTCCCGATGTAGCGCTGCTGGATGACATACTTCAGGCCCGGGTGATCCAGCAGCACGGCCCCGACCACCTGATCGATGGTCTTGGCCTCTTCATCAGAGCAGAACGCCAGACTGCTCTTCTGTTTACCCTCCATGATTTCCAACAGATAGGACTGCAGTTCAGCCTTACTGCATCCTGTTTTTTTTAACTGTCGCAGCGCCTGTGTAATAGCAGCCTTCGTGACCTTCTCGCTGGCCAGCAATCGGTTGAACATGCTGCCGGCGCTGCCATGCTTCGCCATTCCCGACCAGCGTCCCCACATTTTCAGCTTACCTTCGATCCAAACTTGCTCTAACGCACGCAGGCGCAGTTCTTTACCATCACCCTTGCCGATGTTGTCGGGGTAGATCATAGCTTTCCTTCCTTTCTCAAAATTGTTTGCGTGCGGAATACGCCCTCGGCGTGGTAAAGGCGCAGGGTTTCGCGGTCAAATTCAGTTTTCGTGCGGGCATCGATCGCATCATGGCAACTGCTGCAAGCCCAGGCGCCCTGCTCGTCGTCTGGTTTCATGCCGCCGCCGCAGGTGCCCGCCAGGCGGTAATGCGCCAACACGGTGGTTTCTGGATTGAAATTACAAACTCCGGGGATCCGGATTTGGCAGTCGCGGCCGCGGGCCTCTTTTCGTAAATTGGCCATTATGCAAACTCCATCAGCTGCGCCGCGGTGTTCTCGGCCTCTGCGTACGAACTAAACGGCTTGTGCAGGATCCAGCGCCACAAAACATCGAGAGCGGCGTGGTACAGTTGATGGAACTCGGTTTCGTCCATGTTGGCGAACGCGATGCTGCGGGGGTGTTTGCGGAGAGTGCCGTCGGGGAGTTGGATCGCGTCATAGTGGCCGGCCTCGACCGTCACCCACGCGCGATAGGCGTCAAAGGATTTGCACGCGCTGATGCTGCCGGCGCGCCGATCGGCGACGCGCTCGAGATACTGTTCGGCGGCATCGAGCAGCGCCGATTCATTGCCGCCGAACGTAGCCAGGAATCTGGCGTAGCCGGTAACCAGTTTGCGCTCGTTCGTGGAGATAGCGCCGCCGGTGGGCTCCCAGTATTCGAACCCCAGGTTGAGAAGCGCGAAAAATCGACGGTGAAACGCCGGGTTGCGCACCTTTTTAAAATCGGCCACCAGCACGGCGCCGAGCTTGCAATTGTTTTGCAGAAATTCGCTGGTCTCGGGCGTGGCCGGGATCAGTATTCCTGATGACTGCTTGATGAGTTGTAACTGCGCCATGTTCTCTCCTGTGGCGCAGCAGGCACGGGGTGTTCAGGCCCGTTAAGTGAGTCTATCAGAATTTATCTTGCGAAGACCGGCCCGCTCTAAAATTTGCGTGAACAGCTTTGGTGTGCCGACTATGTCTTCTGGCTGTAGCGGCATGAAGGAGATCTGATCGCCCTTTCGGTACATCAACGCCCGCTCGCAGACGGGGAAATTTTTGAATCTGGCAACCACCGCATCATCCATGCAGCGCACGACTTTGTACCCTCCTGGGGGCGTGTCTTGTAATCCGGTCACCTCAACCTCCTTTGCTGTGTGATTTGTCGGCAAAGAGTGCCATCAATAAAACCAGTCGTCCGCGCTTTCCCATGTCTCCTGCAGGATGTTCTCTACACGCTCTTTGGCGCCTTTTTCAGCCCCGAGTACCGACAGATTATCCTGGGCGCCGAGCCGCACGGCGACGCGGCAATCGGGGTACGATTTCAGCAGTCGTTTCTGGAATTCCTGTTCAATCGCCGCAACAGCGCCCGCTGGTAACTCTTTGTTTTTCTGGATTACTAATTCAACTTTCATCATGCGCCTCCGTGATACTGGTTATTTATACAGTATAATTATGGTTAGAATAATTTGAGTTTGCAAGAAAAGAAAAGCCCCTACCGGGGCTTTTGTGTGCTACAGATCTAAAATCAATCATTTCCTAATTATTTTAATGCGTTATACGCATACGCGCCCTCCGGCGCTGCTACCTGCGTGACCGTTCCCTGTACATCGAGTTCGTCACCTCGGCGTATCTGATCCGCCCGTAGTACATACCTGAGCGAAAGCGATAATGCTTTTTGCATTGCCACATGTCCTGTTCTGTCGTCAAATTGACGCCCCGCACCAGTCGAGTAGAAAAGTTAAGCGGAGGCATGGCGTACCCCGGCGCTTTGGCTGTAGTCATGCTCTCGCTCTCCCATAGTCTTCAAGTTCTATGTTGCTCCGACTCTCGAAATTGACCCAGCGCCAGACGGTACTGTGGTCAAGTTCCATCTTTCTCGCGATTTCTGAAACGAACAGGCCTTCGTCGGCCAGCGCCCGGCACAACTCAACGTCATCATCGCTGTGTTTCGCGAACTGATGATGCTCTCCACGTGGCTTTCCTGGGTTAATACCGCGCCTGAGCATTGCCGTGGATACGCTGGCCTCCGTCCGACCTAAATGCCTTGCGATCTCTTTCTGCGTTAGCTTTTGCCGATTGTCTTTCATGAACTTTATTTCCCAATCGGCGTAGTTCCGAAAGCATCGGTACAGCCTGATCCCAAGGCTTTCAGCCTTACTCCTCACGACCCGCGGGGAAACTCCGAACATTTTTGCGATGGAGGGCGTTGGTATGATAGGGCCGAGGCGAAACAGCATTGCCACTCGCATCGGGTGCCAGCGCTGCTGCCGAACCTTCCCTTCAGCCCAATCACTCCAAACTATTCGCTTTATGTTGGGATATAGCTTCCGTTCATTGGCTGGCATCATGAAATCCTCCCGCGCAGGTTAGCCAGCGCCTGATCAAACATCTTGTGGACGTTGCAGAACTGCAGCTCTTTGGGGTGGAAGTGCCACAGCGTTTTATCCGGCGTGCCGGTACGGGGATTGGCACGATAATTCACCTCGGCGCGCTCAACAAATTTGTCGGACACGCTTGTCAGCTTGTAGAGCGCCCTCGGCCCGCAGCCCTTCTTTGTGATTTTTACGTCAGGCGATCTGATCATCGACCGCAGCCTGAGCGCCAGCTCCTGCCGCGTCATTGTGTTTGCCGGGTGCGCGGCTTTGACCGCTTCCCAGATTTCAGTGGTGCTCATTTCTTTGCCGAGGATGATATCCACGAGCTGCTGTGCGGTTACTCTGTGCTTTTCGGTTACTCTGTTGGTCATTGGTTTATGCTCCGATCACTTAATCACCCGAAGGTGGCTTACATTTTTCCGATAGCTTCCCCAGGTGAATTCCACCCAGATCCCGCCATCCATTGTTAATCTGTCCATGACTCTTGCGCCTAAAACATCGGTTAACTCCCTCGAACTCAGGTTGGTTAAAATTCCAACCGGCTTTAACGACGACAGCCGGCGATCGATAATCTGGTTCAAAATCACCCACTCGCCGCGTGTTTCGCGCTGCACGCCGACTTCGTCGAGAACGAGCAGATCGACCTTACACAGGTCGTCGAGTAATGCCCCTTCGGACTCACCGCCGTCGTAACAGCGCCGAACACGCAGCATCAGGTCGGGGATGGTAACCACCAGCACCGTGTGATTCTTCGCCAGCAGATGGTTACCGATCGCGGCGGCCAGATGGTTTTTTCCGGTACCGCATCCGCCACTGAAGACGAAACAGCCAAACCCCATGCCGAAATTTTGCGCATAGCTTTTGGCCTTGCTCAGGGCGTGGCGCTGCCCGTCATTGCTCACTTGGTAATTCGCGAACGTGCAGTTGCGGTGCAAGTCGCAGATCCCCGAGCGTCCGAAAATCCGCTCTGCGCGGGCGCGTTGGTTCGCCTTCTCAAGCTCGGCACTGCGCTTCTCCCCTTCCGTACGATGCCAGGCAAGCAGCTCTTCAGCGGTGTTGAACTTCGGCTTAACGCCCGGCGGCATGATGCGCTGCAGCCTGCTGATCAGTGACTCTGGTGTTTTCATGGTTCACCTCTTGGTCAGTTAAATCCCGGCGGTTTTTCGCCGTATTCGCCCGAAGGCTCGAAACGTCCCCGGTGGGGGTGGCGCTCCTTGCCGGTCGGCGCATTCCTACGCTCGTGCAATACGCTGTCGGCAAATTTTTTCTCCCACTGCACCTGGTGATACCGCCGCCCCTCGGGCTGCCAGTACGCAACGAAGCCCGCCAGTTCGCCAGGGGTATATCCCGGCGCTGGCCCGTCCAAAGCACGATTCCACAGTGCAGCCCGCCGTTGGAAATCAGGCGACGGCTGCCAGTCGGCGGTCATCGGGAATTTATCGTTAGGTTCGTCCAACCAATTTTCATCCTCGAACGTCGGCGGCGCCGAATCATCAGCTTTCGAATCATTCGCGCCTGCGCGATCTAAGAGAGTGGTTTTATCTTTTAGATCTTTATCTTTATCTGGATCTTTATTCGTTGAACGGTCGTTGCCATCTCGTTCAACGCCCGTTGAACGGTCGTTGGATTGGCTTTGATTTTCCTTAGCTTTTTTCTGCGCTCGTTTCTGTGCCGAAATTTTTCCTGCTTCACTTCTCTGCGACTGAGCCCCTTTCACAGTGAGTAAATCGCGTTCAATTCGCTGGTGAATCCACGTATTTCCATCGTCGATAAAAAACTCGTTCAACGACCGTTCAACGTCCGTCCAACGGTCGTTAGATAAGCGTGCAATTCCCGCAAGCCTGTTTTTTGGCAATGGTTTACCGGTCTGCCAGTAATTGAATATCAGCAGCAAGTACGCACCGTGTTCCTCCGTTGAAAGGTGCATGGTGTCTGCCAGGTAATCGGCAACATAAAACTGCATGTACGGGAGTGCCGCCATTAGCTGTTCCTGGTATTTCGTTTTTCGGTGATTGAATTCGCTATGTCGCTAACCCTGCCCGGCACCAAAGCCGCATATTCAGGATTCAGCTCGCACAGCACCGCCTTACGGCCGTATGCCGCAGCAACGCCCGCAGTAGTGCCACTACCGCCGAACGGGTCTATAACGGCGCCACCGGCCGGGCATCCTGCCAAAATGCACGGCTCAATCAGCGCCGGCGGGAACGTTGCAAAATGGGCGCCTTTGAATGGTCGCGTTGGCACTGACCACACCGTCCGACGATTACGGAGCTCAACCAATCCAGAGACGGCCGCCGAGAACGATGCGTTGTTGCGATTTCCGAATGCGTTGGCTTGGCTTTTAGGCGTGACACCTTTCCCGCGCGGATGCGAGTTCCCAGTTACCGGCTCCTTGATGGCTTCGTGGTCGAAGTAATACTTTGGCCTCTTGCTCAGCAAGAAAACGTACTCGTGAGCCTTTGTGCAGCGATCACGTACGCTCTCCGGCATCGGGTTAGTCTTGTGCCAAACGATGTCTTGGCGCAGATACCAACCATCATCCTGAAGGGCGAAGGCGAGACGCCACGGCATGCCTAGCATATCTTTCGGCTTAACCCCTGCTGGCACTCCTGCCGCGCGCCGCTCTTGCCGATTGGTTCTTCCGTCTGAATATCCGTTATTGCCACTAAATCTCGCCGCGTAACTGTCGCCGATATTTACCCAGATCGTTCCGTCATCACGGAGTACGCGACGCACTGCACGGAAGACTTCAACCAATCGTTGGATAAACTCCGCCGGCGTCGGCTCCAGGCCGATCTGGCCTTCAACGCCGTAGTCTCTCAGTGCGTAATATGGCGGGCTTGTTACGCAGGTATGGAATGCCTTTTCGGGCATTTCGCGCATGAGATCCACGCAATCACCGACATAGCAGCGGAAGAATTTATCCCAAAGCATAATCAACGACGCCCCATACGGCGCCCAGGCACATGCGGGCGATCCGGCTTGCCCTTTACCCGCTTTAGCGGCTTTGCGTACGTCTTTGCGATAGCGATACTGCTGGCGATCGTCGCGTTCGGTCTGGACGGGTAATGATCGGCGCCACGGCCGGCAGCCGAGCGCGCCACATCGTAGGGGCAACCCTCACGCACTAACTGCGTGCGGATCTGCGTTTCGATCTGTGTTCTTGAAAAATTAGCCATTGGTTTATGCTCCGGTTATTACATGCAGCCGCTGAACATCGCCGCGGCGCTGGCCATAACGGCCGCCCATCTGTCCGGTGGCGCCAGGCGCACCAGCGATTCGATACCCTCGCGTATCTCTTTCTCCAGCTCGCGCAGCGGTGCGCCGAGTAATGCCGCCTGTTTGGCGTCCGCGCATTCTTTGATAGCGTCGGCTACCAGCTCGAGCTTGGTTTTCCCCTGCTTCAATCCGTATTTTCTGGCGATCTCGATCGGCATCACGTCAGCAATCACCGGCGCCAGCTGCAGGACATAGCCGGCGTATTTCTCTGTACGGTTCGGGTTGTCTAACCAGCGGAAGATGTTCTGTCGGTTGTTGCGCTCAATGTCGCCCAGCTGGAGGCCTTTTCCGCCACGCCGGAACCATTCATCGGTGATCAGCTTGGCGATGGTCTCCTGCGCCCGGCCCGGCAGCGTGCCCTGCCATTCATCAACCGCCTGGCGGACGGCATCAGGTTTTACTGTTCGGCGTCGGGCTGAAGACTGATTTCCTGAACTCAGCCGCTGGCCACCAGCCCTGATAACATCTTGAAATGTTAACGACATGGTTAAGCCTCCTGATTTTTAAGCTCAGTCTCTGGAGGGAATAGGCTGTCTAAAGTGCAGTCACAGCCCAAGCGGTTCATTGTTTCAACGATGAGTCGACACTCGTCTAAGCTTGGCGAACGCAGGCCGATCTCATAGTTAGAAAGGCGGGAACGCTTCCAACCAATCTCGTTAGCAAGCAAAGACTGGGATAAGCCCATTTTTTTTCTCTCACAGGAAATGTTGTTCACTAATTGTTCCTCACGTTATGGGTTTAATGATTAGACACAAATCGTGTCTAACTATCAACTACATTTTGAAGATATTTAGTTGCCACATTTCGTGGTAATATCGTAAGACTATGAAAACAATGTCTGAAATCATTGGTGAAAGGCTGAAAAGCCTCCGAGAAAAGAAAAACTTAAGCCAGGCGCAGCTATCCAAGCTGTGCGGATGGTCTACGGCCTCACGAGTCGGAAACTATGAGCTTGGGGTACGAAATGTCGGGGTTGATGATGCTGTTATCCTCGCCAAGGTACTTGGCACGACTCCCTCTGAACTTCTGTTCGGAGATCAGGGAGATCCATCCAATTGGTTAACAGATAAACAAAAAAAGGTAATTGACCTGTTTAATCAACTACCTGAGGCTGAGCAGGAAAGAATGATTGATCTCTTCCAATTGAGGTTGAAAGAGATCGATGACTACGTTGAAAAGTACTTGCGCGGGCGGTATAAGCCGGTCGACGAGTGATAAATGATTAAGAAAATGAATGGCATCGCGCCAGTCGTTGGAAAAGGCAGCGGCACGACAATCCTCAAAATATCATTAACTTGATACGATGGTAACCTTACGTGAGAACCGAGAAAATATTATTCATTTACCCATCATTCCCAAGCGAAGAAATTATAGCAGCCGGAAAAATTGGTGAGCCTAATCCGATACTTAAAGTGACTAAGTATCCTTCAGATTTTTCGCTTTTGGCGGCCTCTGGTTTAATTGGCATTAATTTGGATAAAGGCTACTTGGTTTCTACAAATGTTTACCTTGATGGTGAACTTGCAACGGACCCTGACGATACCCCTTCTCTAGTCTCGCATTCGCAGAACATTTCCGACGAAGGGACGTACGTTACAACTTTTGGTGTACCACTTAGGGTGCATGCCACCAAATCTGGTATTTATACATTACGCCTATCTCTTTACGAAAAAACGAAAGGAGATGAACAGATTTTAATCGATGAAAAAGAAACCCAGTTAGTTATTTCAGAAGGATGGGGATCGTAATATGGGGACGGTATCTTATCATCCGACAGTAAAATCCGGACTTGCAAACCATCTGAACCATCACCATGATAAAGACAACGATGGTGGTAATGGTGGAGGTAATGGTGGAGGTAATGACATGTTAGATCGTGTAAAAAAACTTGAGGATCAAGTCCTTACCTTGGTAACCGACATTGCCGTTATCAAGTCCAATTATGTTACGAAAGCCGACCTTCACGAAGAAATATCCAAACAAACCAAGTGGATAGCAGCAACAATTATCGGCACTACCGGCTTGGCCCTCACTGTGGCAAAACTGATTTTCTAAAACTAAACCGGCCACCGAGCCGGTTTTCATACCCCTTCACCACCAAACCGGCCTCGAGCCGGTTTTTTTGTATCCGCTCAACTCCCCTCGCCAATTGATCACTATTCGTGATTGACATAAGACACATATCGTGTCTAATATACCTCCATCGCAGCAACGAGTCATCAAGGCAGGACGCCCACGAAGTAGCTACCGGCGAGCGTATGAAACACCGGGTGAGATGACAGAATCAGGCGCGCAGCAGGTACAACGTTCTGACAGTTCGGGAAAGACCGAAGGACGGCTGGAGAGACAGCGGGCATAACCAATGTTCAATGAGGATCGAGGGATGTATGAAAAACGAAGAACTTAAGCACGTAATCGCGCTGCTTCTGGAAGATGCAAAACGCCGTCAGGAGCTGGAGCCAAATGCAGGCACAGAGGCCCGAATCTGGCTCGGTGATTACTCCCTTACCTACGGGCGCATTGTGAATGGAAGTGACGGCGTAAATAGGCTTACCGAAGAAGAGAAACTACGCCTTATCGAGATCAATAAAGAATAATTCTTTTACTTCGGTAACAAGGACCTTTGGGTTAGGCCTGATTTTTTCAGAAACAACTTTGGCCAAATGTCCAACGTAATAAATACCGTTTGTTTCTGTTTCGTATAAATACTCTGCGTTCGGAAGCCATACGGGATCGTAATCAGAGTTAAGAAGGGTTCTTTTGAAGCCGTGTGAAGCAAGTTTTTCATGCAGTTCATCATAATCGGCAGATTCAGAATCACGGAGCTCGATGCGAACAACAAACCGGGACATATCATTTCCTTACTTATGGTGTGAGAACCGTAAGGATACCACCGCCGCCTGAGGTGGAGAAGTAAAGCAAGCTGACCACCGGGAAAGGCCGGTAGAGCATAACCTGACAGCCCGGAAAGACGGGCACCTATTCAAGACCTTTGGCTATCAGTACAGGAGCTTAGTAGCCAGAGGAAAAACCTGGCAGCCGGGGAAGACCGGCAACCACATAGAGCATTACCAATGAACATGCCGTGGAGGGCAATACAGTGACAAGAGTACTGATCATCTATGAAAACATCCCAGAATCGACAGACCTTTTTATTGTCGATGCTAATGAAAGCGAACTTGCTGACTTGAAACTCTGTCATGGCAACTACACCAACGCTGTCGACAATGAAGAAATTGAAAAAGCACTGTCTCGCGTTGATGCAAGATTGGGCAGCAAAGATTCTGCGATTGCTGAAAATACCGCTTGGTGCGGAATAGGCCCGAATGATGTAGCAAAATGGAATTTCCCAGCAATAGAACGATATGACCCTATCTACATAAAAGATTTTGGTATCGATATGATAGTGGTTACAGGTTTTGTGATGTAGTTAACGTTATTAGGAGCTGTTTATCATGACCCAGCAACACAGGTTAGCAGCAGCACAGAGCAAGGCCGCCATCGCGCAATTTATCGGTGATAAAAATATGTGGCGACAGGCAATCCGGCAATATTTCTTTGCCATAGGCGGAAAGATCTCCGCTAAATAACACAGCAACTTCTCGATTCCTATTCTGGCCGATTAACTCGGACACGGGATCCCATTACCAAAAAACGGAGCATGACCATGATTAAGACCGTAGAAATCAAAATGAATCTTTTGCACAAAAACATCGTTGAAGTATTAAGCGAGGGTGAAACTATTGGCTTTATCGTTAATACCGATAACAAAGAAAAACCGCACTCCCTCGTTACTCCTAGCGGGAGTGATGCTGGTGATTTTGATTGCCCGAAATGTGCCATTGATGCTGCGGTGCGTACGCATTTTAACGTAGGCAGTGAGTACGCCACAGAGTTCAGCATCAAGGGGCGACCATCCCCGAAAAAGCTGCTCCTGCTGGCGTTGCTAGCCATGCTCGCAAGCGATGATTGATTGCTGTGTGTAGTCTTCCCCGCCGTTGCTGGCGGGGCTTTTTAGAATATTGAAATGCGTCAAGCGTTTCCCTTCCGGGGCGTCAATTCGCAGGGCGCATTTCAATATCAATCACCACGAGAGGTTATTTATGGAAAAGTTATTTTTCCCTGTCGCGGCACGAAAGGCACAGGTGGAATATTGCAACAATAAACACGTTCCACATTTCGCGCCATACGATGGAATTTGTTTTCGTTGCAAAAAAGATATTTACCAGCAACACGGATTGCGTGGGTATGAAACCGGTATTTCGCTGGACGAAGCAAAAAACACCCATGTTATTTACTGCCCACACTGCAACCGCAGTTATTGCGATTAGAAAGTAAAAAGGCCCGCACAAGGCGGGCCAGTCTACCGGCTTTACGTCCCGGCGACGGGTTACCGGGGAACCACCCCCAATAACCGGAGCATAACCAATGACCAACCGAAGCAGATCACTGATCGGCTGGCATTGTACCTAAACCTAGGAGAACTACACAATGCAAAATGTTGCAGCCTATCTTTACAGGGCAAAACAGAAATCTGGGAAAAACCATCTTTTTACGTACTTTGAGGCGAAGTCTGACGATCACGCGGAGACAAAACGTGATTTTCTCTTCATGGAAGCTGGCCATTCAAAAGCCGACTACTTCGCGCCGGTGCGCATCGATTTTCCAGTCGTGGACGAGCTGCCCGCAGAGGGCGAATTCAGCGAAACATTCTGGATGACCTGGGCGCTGGAAAGCGACGCCAGCAAAACCTGTGTACCGCGCGACACGCTCGATCCGTCCGTGGCATTCCCGAAATTGTATCCCTACATGACAAAACCTGCGGGTGGTGCAGGCGCAGCAGAAAACAGCAGGACCACTGAAAAAACGCAGGTGGTGCAGGAGCAGCAGAAAACAGCAGGTGAATACTTCGCATCGAGCCTCGACAAGCACACCGTGATCGCCGCGGCGTGGCTTTACGGCAATAACTGCCTGAAGCTGAACGACGAGCAATTGGCCGCGGCAAAAGCTCTGGTGATGGACGATGCGCAGCGCTACCCGCAAAACGTCATTCTGGCACTGACCAGCCTTAAACAGTTCGCACACACCTACCCGGAAATGCCGATCACTGCGATCTCGGGCATGAAAGCCATCTGGCCACCGTTCGGCAAGGTGCCGGAGCTGGGCAAACTGTGCCAATTCGCCACCGAATACCTCGACGCTACGGTAGAACAGCGCGCGGGCGTTATCACGAAATGGCAAACCTCAGCGGCCGGCGGCGCCAAGCCTGCCGAAACCGCGCCTGATGAGCCATTGCGCACCGCATCCGGTGCGATCCTCACAAACGGCGCCGAGCCGGCAGCCGGCACGCCGATCGACTCCCTGCAGATGCTGGAAACCGTGATCGGCTGCGCGCTGTATCCGTCTGATTTCGATATTTCCAACCCCCCGGGCGCCATCATCCGCGCTGTGAACGAAATGAAAAAGCGCAACGACGAGGCGCTCAAAGTATGGAATGAGCAGCTCAGCGCCACGCCTGGCGTTTTGCAGTTCTCCCGACAGGCGATTGTTGCGCTGGTCCGCGGTGCCAAAGAAAACCTGCACGTTACCCCCGGTGCGCTGCGCAGCTATATCAACGCCAATCTGATTGAGGTCGACGCTAAACCGGCGCAACAAAACACAGAGACCGTGCAACAAACTGGCGCCGAAGCGCAACAAGCGGCCTCAAATGCGGGTGAAAAAGATGAAGTGGTCGCAGAGTTCGAGACAGAACGCTGCGCATGGCTGCGGGCTGAAATACGTGCGGCGCTGGCTGGAACGACTGGTGTTATGGATGAAAGCGACGTCGCAGAATTGACCGCAGCCGTCGGTGAAGGCATATCACACAGCTACATCGCGCGGCTGCTGGCCAAAGAGATTGAAACGTGCGATCCATTCAACCAGCTGGTTGCCGATGATGTTCATCACCTCACCTGCGACGTTCTGGAAAATTGGCAGGATAAAAAGGATCCGCGCGTTGCTTATATCGATTCTCGCGTGGAGTTCTATCTGCAGGAAGCGCGCCGGGAATCAGAGAGAAAATATCAGGAAATGGTCGCAGCCACCGACGCAAGCGCCAGCGGCGCGCTGCAGCAGGAAAATCCAGCGCCCGAGCGGGATGGCGCCTCAAATGAGGGCGTAAAAACGGAAGTCGCGCAGCAGCAACCCGGAGAGCTCAGCAGCATGGGTGGCGGGCACTTTAGCTATGATCCGGCCGAAATGTTCGCCGCATCGCCACTGGCCAAGGTCGACGCCGCAGGCGCCACAACCGGCGACGATGTTCGCGAATTCCTGGATTCGTCAACGGAAACGGCCGAAGTGTCAGGCGAAACAGCGGAATTGTCAGGTGAGAACGTCGATACTGCGGCGCCAGTCGTCGACGCACCGCGCCGGGAAGAACCGGCAGCCCCTGCATACTTCGAGCCCGGCCGTTATCTGGATATTCCGAACGAGGTCTATCACAGCGCCAACGGCATCAGCAGCACGATGGCAAAGGACGCGCGGATCAGCCTGATGTATTACCACGGCCGCCACGTTATCAAAACCATACAGCGCGAGCGCACCGATGCGCTGACGTTCGGCTCGTTGGTTCACGCGCTGGCGCTAGAACCTGAAAAGCTGGACGAGGAATTCAGCGTTGAGCCTGTGATCCCCGAGGGGGCATTCACAGATACAGCATCGATGCGCGCATTTATCGAACAGCACAACGCCACCCTGCCGAAACAGACCGACGCCGATACGCTGCGCGCCGTGATCGAGAAGCATAACGCCACCCTGCAAGCGCCGTATGCGCTGGGCGGCAACGCTGACGAAATCGGCCAGTTCTACATGCTGCTGCCGCCGGAATTTCAGAGCATCCCAGAGGACGCAAAAATCACCGCCACGGCGATGAAAGCCTGCATCAAAGAGTACAACGCCACCCTGCCGGCGCCGTTGAAAACCACCGGCGGCCGCGACGCACTGCTGGAACAGTTGGCGACCATCGATCCGGAGTTTGTCGAGAAAGAGCGCGCGATTCCGGCGCCGTTGCCGATCAGCGGCAGCAAAGAGGATATGGCCGCGCGTATCAAAACGATTTTGCCAACTGCGGTATTCGCCGACGAAGTGATCAGCGCCTGGAAAAATGGGAACGACCAGCGCCAGCCGATCACGCAGGCGCAGATGAAACACGCCAAGGCAATTCAGCGCGCCCTGTTCACCCACCCATCTGTCGGGCAGTTGCTGCAGAACCCACAACGCGCGGTTGAGGTCAGCTATTTCGGTATCGATGAAGAAACCGGCCTCGAACTGCGCGTACGTCCCGATCTTGAGATTGAGGCCGTGGGCCTGCGTATCGGCTACGACCTGAAAACCGTCAGCATGGGTAATGTCAAGCAAAGCGCCCTGCGCGCCCGCTTGCACCGTGAAATCATCGAGCGCGATTACCACCTGAGCGCGGGCATGTATTGCGATGTTGCGGCGCTGGATCAGTTCTTCTGGATCTTCGTCAACAAAGATGAGCACTACCACTGGATCGCCATCGTTGAGGCCTCCGCTGACCTGCTCGAGCTCGGCCGCCTTGAGTACCGCAAAACCCTGCGGGATATCAAACAGGCACAGGATACCGGCGTGTGGCCAGAACCGATCACAGAAGAAATCGTGGACGACATTAACGACTTTGACCAGCGCCGCATGGAAGCGCTGCGCGTAGCCTAAGGAGCATACCAATGAGCAACCAACTTGCGATGATCCAGAAAGACCTGGCGGAACAGCTGGCACCGGCAAAAGCGATTTTGCCGAGCCACGTCAGCTTTGAAAAATTCACCAACGCCGCGGCAGTGGCGTTATCAACGAATCCAGATCTGTTCGATGCCGATCGCCAGAGCGTCATCAACGCCCTTTCGTCTTGTGCAAAAGACGGACTCATTCCAGACGGACGCGAAGCTGCGCTCGTCGTTTACAAAACCAAGCTCCCAAATGGTCAACGGGTCCGCCGCGCACAGTACCTGCCAATGATCGATGGCGTAATGAAGCGGGTACGCCAGTCTGGCGAGGTATCTATCATCGCCACCCGCGTATTGTACAAAAACGATAAATTCCGCGTCTGGATGGACGAGAACGGCGAACACATTTTCTATGAACCTAACATGCTCGACCGTGGCGAGATGATAGGTGCGTTCGCCTACGCGAAGATGCGCACCGGCGAGCTGCAGTTTGAAGTGATGAATATCGAGGATATCGAGAAAGTCCGCGCCGCAAGCAGGAACAGTGACAGCGGGCCGTGGGTTAACTGGTACGAGTCAATGTCTCGCAAATCCGTCATGCACCGTCTTGGCCGGCGGCTGCCGAATAACTCCGAGATCATGGAAATGCTCGAGCGCGGGCAAGAGATGGTTTGGCATAAAGAAAAAGACGTCACGCCGGATACCCGCGTAAGCACCGGGCAACTGATAAAGGCGGCAGATAAGGCGCCCGAGGCAGTTACAGAAAATTCAGCACCAGAAAAGATTGCTGAAGATATTCGCGGCAGCATCGACAAGATCACCACCACTGCTCAGGCGACAGACCTCCGCGCCTCAGTTGAAGATATGAAAGCGCAGCTGGGGATCACCCTGTACACCGAGCTGAAAAACAAAATCGTACTGCAACACCACCGCCTTAACGCGATTGCCGGCCTGGGTGCGTCGATCGATGCGGCCGGCAAGAACGGCGGCACCACAAGCCAGGAACGGGCAGAGCTCGGCGCCCTTCTGCATCGCTCTGCGCGGTTCCTGAGCGCTGATGAGGTTCAGCGCTATCAGCAGGCGATCGATGATCTGTCGCCGGCGCAGGAGGCGGCATGCTGACACTTATCGGCTTCCTCCTGCTGGTAAGCCCGTGCGGCCACGATGCGTGCGACGCGCTGCCGGTATCTGAGCGAATTTACTCGAGCTTCGACCAGTGCGAGCGAATGAGGGAAGTAATCCAATTGCGCCGCCCGCGCGCCGTTCTGTACTGCGACGGCGTTTACAGCACTGAGAAATGATTTTCGAAAATCAAAACACAACGCGGGCCACGAGTAAGATCGTGGCCGGTTGTGCGCAGGAGCATAACCAATGAATAAGTGGGTTCTAATAAAACGTGCATCAGAATTAACGGGTTACAGCGAAACCGCGCTATATGACAAGATGCAGAAAGGGAAGTGGCCGGAAGGGAAACTTTGGCGCCGTGCGCCGGACAACAAAAGGCATATCAATATGGAGGAGTACGACAGATGGGTGGAAAGCAAACCGATCCAGTGATGCCGCGTGGCGTTGCCGTGCACGGAAAATCTTTGCGCCTGACCTTTTCACACAAAGGGCAGCGATGCCGGGAATCCCTGGGCCTGCCCCCGACAAAGACCAATGTCAAATTTGCCGCCGGCAAGCTGGCAGCGATCCGGCACGAGATAAAGACCGGCACGTTTAACTATGCCGCACATTTCCCAAATTCGGAACGAGCCAAGGAACAGGCCAACAGGTTAAAAGGCATTGGCGCGCGCATTGGCGAGCTATGCAAGGAGTACCAAAAAATGAAATACACAGATTTAGCAACCTCCAGTCAGCGCCGTTACAGCGTGGCTTTCGATCAATGCCTGGCGATCATTGGCGTCGACAGACTGATGGATTCCCTCTTCCCTGAGGACTTCATGAATTTGCGGGCTGAACTCTTGGCCACCCGAGCAGCCAGCACAGCCAATCACTACATGAATGTGTTTCGGGGTTTTGTGCAATTTCTCGAGAAAAACAAATACACCAAACATAATTTATTAGCGGAACTCGCCCCCGCGCAGGACAGCGGCACGGAGCCGGATCCGTTTGATTTAGACGAATTTCAGCGGGCGGTTGCTGCCTGTAATAATGAAATCCATCGGAACATCATCACGTTCTCAATCTATACCGGCATTCGGCCAGGCGAGTTAGCTGCGCTTGCATGGGAAGATATCGATCTTATCAAAGGCAAGGCTACCATTTCCCGCGCCCTGTCTGATGACGAGCTAAAACTGCCAAAAACGAATAAGACGCGGATGATCCTGCTTTCACCGCCAGCGATCGCTGCTCTGCAGAACCAGCGACAATACACCGCAATGATGCCAGCGCAGGAATTCACGATGAGGCAGCGCGGCAAGAAGCCACAGCCGCTGATGCTGCGCCCTGTGTTTCTGCCTGAAACAACGGCGAAAAACTCAGGTTTCGGCCAGCTTTTTTTAGCCACCAGCTTTAATGATATGTGGCAGGCATTACTACGGCGCGCGGGCGTACGCTACAGAACGTTCTACCAATTGCGCCACACGTACGCGTGCTGGAACCTCACAGCTCATGGCAATGTGGCATTCATCGCAAAACAGATGGGGCATGCAGATTACACCATGCTCGTTAAAATTTACGGCCGCTGGATGGACAACGAAAGCGAGGCGGAAAACGCACGGATTTGGGAAGCGCTTTCAGAGAAAGGTCACGACGATAACGCCCCAAAAACGCCCCAAGTATTGCAGGGTGCAAAATAACCCTATGATTTAAAGCCGGAAAACACATCAGCCCTGCATCAGGCTGATATGCTCCAGCGCCGGCGCGATCGGCTCCAGCCCCTCGACGACGTGTTGCAACATCTGCAGATTGGGCGCCACCAGGCCCGCCCAATCCGGCGCATCCTGATAGGCGGCATAGAAGACGTGGCTAATCGCGCTCAGCGGCCGCAGCGCGTCGCGCGTCGCCACCGCATCCAGCAGATCCACCTGCAGGTGGCGCACACCAGGCGCCGGTTGCCCACCCCGGCGCGAGACGCCCACCACGGGCCAGCCCTGGCCGGTCAGTTCCTCAATCAAACGGCGCCCTATCACGCCATTGGCGCCGATCACTAACGCTTGCCGCTTTGCATTCATCTTGTCACTCCTCGGGTTGTCGATGCCCCGAGTGTTATTGATTAGCACTGCTTGCGGTAGACGAGACTTTCCACTAACACTAATAAGAAATATTTATAGGCAAAATCGCTATGGATAAGCTGAACGCAATGAAAACCTTTGTGCGGGTGGCGGAGCTGGGCAGCCTGTCGGCCGCCGCTCGCGATCTGCGCTTGACGCAGCCGGCGGTCAGTCAGCAAATCGCCGGTCTGGAGCAGGAGCTGGGGGCGCAGCTGCTGTTTCGCAGCACCCGGGCAGTCTCCCTGACCGAGGCCGGCAGCGGTTATTATCAACGCCTCAAAGCGATTCTGGCGGCGGTCGACGAAGCGGAAGAGGCGCTGCACGGCCAGCGCCACCGGCTGCAGGGCAACCTGCGCCTTCACGCACCGACCGGATTCGGCCAGCGGCACGTCACGCCGCTGGCCATCGCTTTCCAGCAGCGCCATCCGGACCTCACCATCGAGCTGCTGCTGGACGATCGGCGCGCCGACGTGATCGGCGAAGGCATCGACGTGGCGCTACGCTTCGGCGAACTGCACGCGCCCGGCATGGTGGCGAAACGGCTGGGCGAACTGCAACGCCTGCTGGTGGCGTCACCGGCGTATCTGGCAGAGCATGGCGCGCCACGCTCGCCGGCGGAGCTGGCAAAACATGCGCACATTCGCTACAGCGGATTGAACGACGGGGATACGCTCACCCTGATCGGCCCGCACGGCCCCGAAATAGTGGCGCTGCAGCCCACGTTCCGCGCCAACAATACGCTATCGCTGCTGACGGCCATCGAGGCAGGGCTTGGTATCGGCGGCGCTCAGCGGCCGTTGATCGGCGAGCAGCTGGCGACAGGGGCGCTGGTGCCCGTATTGCCGGAATACCGCTATCCGCCCATGGCGCTGCACGCGGTCTATCCCGCATTACGATTTATTCCGGAGAAAGTGCGCGCCTGTGTGGCGCATCTGCAACAGGCGTTGACGGCGATCGAGGGAATTAGCGGAGTGAATGCCCCCGGCCAGACGCCGGGAGCATAAGCCTTATTTGAACAGTTTGCCGACCATGTCGCCCAGTTCGTTGCTGTCTTGCTGCACTTCGCCATTTGGCGAAGCGGCATCCGCGACCGTTGGCAAGAACTGTGCAATGGTGCTGGAGGCCTGAGCCGGATCGACACCCAGCTTTTCAGCCAGCTGATTAATCGCATCGCTACCCAACGCCTGCTGTACGTGATCGCCGGTAATCGGTTGGTTTTCGCCATTGCCGAGCCAGGAGCCGACGATATCGCCGAACTGCCCCTGACGGAACTTGTCCAAAATGGCCTGCAGGCCACCTTGTTGCTCAACCCACTGCATAATGGCGATGTAATCGATGCCTTTGCCACCGTTGGCGCCGCCGCCCAGAATGTTACCCAATACGCTATCGAACAGACCCATGATATTCCCCTTTCAGCCGATACGGCCCGCGCCGCACCGCCGGATTGATTTCACGAAAAAGGGCCGCCGCGGCGACCCTGTTGAGCAACGGCTGCTTAGCCTTTGATCTTCCTGTAGACAAAAAGCACCACCAGGGCACCGATTACCGCCACCACAAAGCTGCCCAGGTTAAAGCCGTCAACGCGCCCCATACCGAAGAAGGTGCTGATATAGCCGCCGACCACGGCGCCCACGACCCCCAGTACCACGGTCATAATAAACCCGCCGCCGTCTTTGCCCGGCATAATCCATTTGGCCAGGATACCGGCGATTAAACCAAAAATGATCCAGGAAATGATGCCCATCTTTACTCTCCCTATTACCTTTTGCCTAACAGAAATCCTATTACCAGGCCCACGACGGCGCCGGCGCCTATCCCCGCCCAAGGATTATCCTTGATGCAGGCACATGATTGCTCGAGCGCCGCTTTTACACCGCTGCGCACTTCGCAGGCGGTGGTTTTCACGTAGTCGCTCGGTTGCTCAACACCGTTTAGATCGTCATTTTCATATGACATGTCAAATCCTTACAGACCAACCCTCTGAGAATTGCGTCACATGTTTCACGCCCGGCACCGCCCGCCCCGCGATCTTGCTCCGGGCAATCTGCCCGCTGCCGCTCAATGCAGGGCTTACGGCGACAAACGCACAACTTCACACTATGACTATAGTAAAAAATCAGCGGTTTACCCATTTCCGTCCGTCTGAATTTCACCGTACAAAAAACGATCTAATTTCATCCTACTGTCATCTCGACAGACTAAACTTTAAACAAATCTCCGGGAGGAAACGCCCATGTTCAATGCCCCGTTCATCCTGATTCTCGCACTACTGTACGCGCTGGCCGCCGTTTGGGACGGTTCCGCCGCGTTACTGTTTCTCTAAGGTTACATAGCGGTTGTCACTTTTGCGATGCGCTTAATTGTGTCTTTATTTTTCAATTGCGTCAGCCGGTTGAAATAGCGGTAAATATCCTCCTTTTCCTCGGTAAAAATCCTAACTTGCCCCGTTATCCGTGCGTTGCTAAATAAAGCGCAAAAAAAAGCATTAATGGAAAACCCTATTTAGCACCAAATGTTCTATCATTCGCCGTATAACAATTTGGGTTAAGGTCCCATTGGGAAAGAAAAGGAAGAACAGGAAAAATGCTTTCAAACCAACGCTTTGAGCGCGAATTCTTGCGCCCTCGTTATTGGTTGCTGTGGATAGGGCTAGGAATGCTCTATCTCTTGGTGTTACTGCCCTACCCGCTCATATATCGGCTTGGACACGGCCTCGGCAGAATAGCCATGCGCCTGATGAAACGCCGGGTAAAAATAGCGCGCCGCAATTTAGCACTCTGCTTCCCCGCAATGCCCGCCGCCGAGCGCGAGGCGCTGATCGTCAAAAATTTTGAGTCCGTCGGCATGGGCCTGTTCGAAGTCGGCATGGCCTGGTTCTGGCCCGACTGGCGCATCGCCCGCTGGTTCAAGGTGAGCGGCATGGAAAACATGCAGCTGGCACGCCAGGACGGCAAAGGCGTTCTGCTGATCGGCCTGCATTTCCTGACGCTGGAACTGGGCGCGCGCATTTTCGGCATGCAAAATCCCGGTATCGGCGTGCATCGCCCGCATAACAACAAGCTGATGGAGTGGGTCCAGACCCGCGGCCGGCTGCGCTCGAATAAGTTCATGATCGATCGTAAAGATATCAAAGGCATGATCCGCAACCTGAAACAGGGGGAAATCCTGTGGTACGCGCCGGATCACGATTACGGCCCGCAAAGCAGCGTGTTCGCGCCGTTCTTCGCCGTTGAAAACGCCGCCACGACAACCGGTACCTTTATCCTGGCGCGCATGGGGCGGCCGTCGATCGTGCCTTTCGTGCCGCGCCGACTGCCGCATGCGCAGGGCTATGAGCTGATCGTACAGTCGCCGCTGAAGGACTTCCCGCTGGACGATGAAACGCGCGCGGCGGCCATGATGAACCGCGTGGTGGAAGAACAGGTGCTGCTGGCACCCGATCAGTACATGTGGCTGCACCGCCGGTTTAAAACCCGTCCGCCCGGCGAACCTTCGCTGTATTAACGCCCTCGTGCCTTCGCCCGCCACACCGCTGGCGAAGGCGCGCTCGCCTCGCACAAGCATTCTTCGCCAAGGGAACTACACTAATAAGTCACCGACGGCAATCATTGCCGCCAGCAACCATTTCTTCCTGCCCGCGGGCCGGTCGTTGCCTGTCGGGTCACAACCGAGGTCAATGTCATGCTGGTACAACCCTATCTGTTTTTCAGCGGTAACTGTGAGCAAGCGATTAACTTCTACGTGCAGCAGTTGAATGCCAAAATTGAAATGGTCATGCGTTACAAAGAAATGCCCGAAGAGGCTCGGCAAGGCGGGCCACAGGACGTCAACCCGGAGGCGATCATGCATGCGCGCCTGCTGATCGGCGACGGCGTGCTGATGGCCTCCGACGGCTGCCCGCAGGACGACAGCGGCGGCGCTTCCCATAAAGGCTTCTCGCTGTCGCTGAACCCCAGCGATGCGGAGCAAGGGCGCAAGCTGTTCGATAATCTGGCGCAGGGCGGCCAGGTGACGATGCCTTACCAGGCCACCTTTTGGGCCAAAGGCTTCGGCATGCTGACCGATAAATTTGGCGTCAACTGGATGATCAACGTCGAATAACCCGCCATGGCGCCGCTAGCTATAGCGGTGCCAGTCATACGCCGCCTTGGCGAACAGCACGAACAGCAGCGTCAACAGCACCAACCCCAACCGCCAATAGGGCGATCGGCGGCGCCGCCAGGCGATGTACATCATCCCCGCCAGCGCCCCCAGCGTAAGGGGGTAATACACCGCCAGCGTCAGTAAAGCGATCATGATGTAATCCGACATTGACTCTTTACTCCGTAGTCTTCACACCGCCACAGAGGCAGATTGCGGCATGCCTTTCTCCGTATCGCCTCGTTAAGGGCTAGAGGTCTGGCGCATTTATGCATAAAATATAGGATTGCTCTTAACTCAAATTGAATAGTAATCAAACCACAAGGGTGACATGACTCAGCAGCAACCCATACAGGATGCCGTGCCGCCGCGCAGCGTTAAAAGCTCCCCATTATTATTTCAGGCCGGCGTGTTTGTCATCATCGTTGCCGCCACGCTGATCCTCTTTAACAGCTGGCAAATCTGGAACGCGCACCAGCGCGATCTGCGCAGCGCCGAGCATGAATCCGCCAACCTCGCCCGCTCGCTGGCGCAGCACGCCGACGATACCTTCATGCAGGTGGACGGCAATCTGCTCGATCTGACCGAACGTCTCCAGAACGACGGGCTGGGCCCATCGCAGCTGACGCGGCTGCAGCGCGTCATGCAGACGCAGGTCGGCAATCTGCCGCAGCTGCATGGGCTGTTTATCTACGATGCGCGCGGCCGCTGGCTGGCGACCTCCTCGGGCAAGTTCATCAAGAACGCCAACAACGCCGATCGTGATTACTTCAAATACCATCAAAACCGCGACGGCGGCGGTCTGTACATCGGCAAGGTGATCCGCAGCCGCACTAGCGGCGATCTGATCATCCCCGTATCACGGCGCTTCAACAACCCGGACGGCAGCTTTGGCGGCGTGGTGCTGGCGACGCTGTACGTCGATTATTTCCGCCAGTTTTACGACAGCTTCGCCCTCAACACCGACGCCTCGTTGAACCTGCTGCTGGCGGACGGCACCATCCTTTACCGTCGCCCTTACTCAGCGGCCTCGATCGGTAAAAACATCGCCAAGGGCGTGTTGTTCAGCGAAATTTTACCGCATTCGGAGTTCGGCAACGCCACCATCACCTCGCTGTACGACAAAGTGGAGCGCATCTACGGCTATTCGCGGGTCAATCGCTTTCCGCTGGTGATCGCCGCCGGGCTGTCGAAGCGCGACGCGCTGGCGGACTGGCGCACCGACGCCGGCCTGTTTGCCGCCGGCGGCCTCTCTCTGCTGATGATCCTGTTGGCGATGGGCATGGTGCTGCTGCGGCAAATCAAGCACAGCATGCAAACCGAAGCCGAGCTGATGCGCACCCGCGATCAGCTGACCAGCATCAACCAGATGCTCGAAGAGTTGGCGCTGCTGGACGGCCTGACCGGTCTGGCCAATCGCCGCCAGTTTGATATCGCGCTGAAGAACGAGCTGGCGCGGGCTTCGCGCAACTACCGCAGCGTGGCGCTGCTGATGCTGGATATCGACTACTTCAAGCAGTACAACGACAGCTATGGCCACGTCGCCGGCGACCAGTGCCTGCAGCAAATCGGCCAAACGCTGAAGGGGCTGGCGTGCCGCAGCAACGACATTCTGGCGCGCTACGGCGGCGAAGAGATGGGGATTATCCTGCCGGATACCGACGTGCAGGGCGCGCTGATTTTCGCCGAACGCGTCATCCAGGCGGTGCGCGATCTGAAAATTCCGCATCAGGGCAACCCGCACGGCATCGTTACCATCAGCATCGGCATCTGCGCCAAAGTGCCGCATATGTACAACGATACGCCGATCAGCTTTATCAATGAGGCGGACAGCGCGCTGTATCAGGCCAAGAAAAAAGGCAAAAACTGCATTTACGGCGCTTAAGCAATCATCGGGTCACCAAAATTTGGCGGCCCGATTTATTCACCCGGCAAAAATGAAATAGTTTCCCTCCGCAACATTATTTCACCGACTCGCCCCGCTCTCTGAATGAAATAACGCCAATAAATAAGCAGGATATTAATTTACAATATAATTCAATAAGATAAGAATTGCGCCATTCAACAACCCATTCGTGCCATTTTTGATTATTCGTGCCTACGCCAGGCCCGGTTTAGCCCCCGTTTACTATTTATTGGCGTTGCCGGTGATACTCTTATCAGGACTATTCTATATATCAGGAAGCCATCGCACGCTTCGGCGCACTGCGCCCTGCTGATACATCCATAATAGAACCCGCAAATTTCACGTTGCAATTGGGCGACCGGCGCAAAAATTTCTGGCGCCGCTCCAGCCAGCCACTGCGCAAGCCAGTGCAGCCAACCACGCGGCAACCTGAAAGACGGGAATAAAGCGATATAGATTTGCAAGGAGATCTCATGCCTACTGGCGATATTACGCGTGAACGGGCCGTTCTGACGCTGCCGTTGCGACAATGGGCGGCGCAAGAAGCCTCCAGCGCGGTCAGCGAACTGGAACAGGGCAAGGTGCTGTTTCTGCCCGAGCTGGCCTTCACCCTGTCTGAGCAGGAAATGCCGCTGCTGGATCCGGCGTTGGTCGATCCGAAGCGCAAGAACATCAGCTATCAGCCGCTGTCCGGCAAGCTGACCGGCGTCGCCGTCGCGGAACGCCGGCAGCAGGTTCAGCAACTGCTGGAGCGCTATTACCAGTCGTGCCGTCAGCTGATCGCCGGGCTGTTGCCCGAGTATCAGGAGGCGCTGCACCACCCAACCGGCAGCCTGCGTTTGCATCCGGTCTCCGCCTGGCGCGCCAATAGCTCCTGGCGCAAAGACGACAGCCGGCTGCACGTCGACGCTTTCCCGTCGCGCCCGAACTACGGCGAACGCATTCTGCGCATTTTCACCAACATCAATCCGCACGGTGAACATCGCCAATGGCGGGTCGGCGAGCCGTTCCCTGAGCTGGCTGAACGCTTTATGCCGCGTCTGGCCCGCTATTCTGCGTTAAGCAGCTGGCTGCAGCACCAGGTGCGCATCACCAAAACCCGCCGCAGCCATTATGACCACCTGATGCTGCAGTTGCATGACGCCATGAAGGCCGATGGCGATTATCAGCAGCGTGGCCCACAGCTGGCGCTGGCGTTCCCGCCGGGCAGCAGCTGGATTTGCTTCTCGGACCAAACGCCGCACGCCGCGATGGGCGGCCAGTTTATGCTGGAACAGACCTTCCTGCTGCCGGTGAATAAAATGCAGGATCCGCAACGTTCACCGCTGAAAGTGTTGGAACAGCTGCGCGGCCAGCCGTTGATCTGACTGATTTGCCGCCGTCGGCGTTACCGGCGGCGGCAAACGCGCATCACGCCTCGAAATCCCCCTGTTGGCGCGCCACCAGCGTCAGAATGCTGTACAGCGCCACCGGCTGCTGTTCCTGATTCAACACCTGCACATCCCACACCACTACGCCGTGCGGGCGATCTTCGGCGGTTTTCTGCGGCTTGCGGATTTTCTTTTTGCAGGTCAACCGCACCTGAATGGTATCGCCGATCTTCACCGGCTCGATAAAGCGCAGATTCTCCATGCCGTAGTTGGCGATCACCGGCCCGACGGCGGCGTCAACAAACAGCCCGGCCGCGGCGGACACCACAAAGTAACCGTGCGCCACCCGTTCGCCGAACAGCGAGTCGGCGGCGCCGATCTTGTCCATGTGCGCGTAGAAATGGTCGCCGCTCAGGCAGGCGAAGTTGACGATATCCGCTTCGGTCACGGTGCGGCGCGCGGTCAACAGGCTGTCGCCCAGCTGCAGCTGCTCGAAGTATTTCCGGAACGGATGCACCGGATGCTCGACGACCGGCGCGCCGCGCACCCATTCGCCGCCGATGGCCGCCAGCATCGCCGGGCTGCCCTGGATCGCCGTGCGCTGCATATAGTGCTTCACCGCGCGCAGCCCGCCCAGCTCTTCACCGCCGCCGGCGCGCCCCGGGCCGCCGTGCACCAGCATCGGCAACGGCGAACCGTGGCCGGTGGACTCCGCCGCCGCCTGCTCATCCAAAATCAACATGCGGCCGTGGGCGCAGGCCGCCGCGCGAATGAAGCGCTTGGCCAATGCCGGATCGGCAGTCACCAGCGATCCCGCCAGGCTGCCCTGCCCCAGCAACGCCAACGCGATCGCCTGCTCGGTATCCGCATACGGCATCAGCGTCGCCACCGGGCCGAAGGCCTCAGTGCCGTGCACCGCCTGATGGGTGAGCGGATCGGCGCAATACAGCAGGGTCGGCGGATAAAACGCCCCGCCGCGCGCACCGTCACCGAGGACTTCCAGCTTATCCTGCGCCGCGCCACAGAGTGGTTCGCAGCCGTTGCGCAGCAGGAAATCCACCTTGCTTTGCACATCATCACGCTGCTCGTGGCTGACCAACGCCCCCATGCGCACCTGTTCCAGCTGCGGATCGCCCACCGTCACCCCCGCCAGGCGCTGCAACAAGGCCTGACGCACGGCCGCCACCTGCGCCGCCGGCACGATGATGCGGCGGATCGCGGTGCATTTCTGCCCCGCCTTGGCGGTCATTTCACGGCACACTTCTTTGATGAACAGCGCAAACTCCGGCATCTCCGGCGTCACGTCTTCTGCCAGCACGCAGCAGTTGAGCGAATCCGCCTCCATGGTGAACGCGATCGATTTCTCCAGCAGGCGCGGGTGTGCCCGCAGCCGCTGTCCGGTCTGCGCCGAACCGGTGAAAGTCACCGCATCCTGATAATCCAGATGCGCAAACATGTCGCCGACGCCGCCGCAAACCAGCTGCAGCGCCCCTTCCGGCACCAGCCCGCTGTCGACAATCAGCCTGACCATCGCCTGCGTCAGCTGCGCGGTAGCGGTGGCCGGCTTGATGATGGCCGGCATGCCCGCCAGCCAGGTCGGCGCCAGTTTTTCCAGCATGCCCCAGCACGGGAAGTTGAAGGCGTTGATGTGCAGCGCCACGCCGGGGCGCGAGGTCAGCACGTGGCGGGCGGCGAACTGCGCCTGTTTCGACAATGGGATCAGCTCGTCTTCCGGCCACAGGGTATCGTCCGGCAGATCGCGGCCGGCCATGCCGGCATAGGCGAACAGCGTGGCGATACCGCCCTCAATATCAACCCAGCCGTCGCTGCGCGTCGCGCCGGTTTGATAGGAAATCTGATACAGCGCCTCTTTGTGCGCCAACAGGTGTTTCGCCACCGCTTTCAGCATCTGGGCGCGCTGCTGGAATGTCATGTTCGCCAGCGCCGGGCCGCCGTGGCTGCGCGCATAGCTCAGGCTCGCCGCCAACGGCAGGCCGTCGGAGCAAACCTGGTACAGCGCCTCGCCGGTCACGGCGTGGCGGATCTCGCGCCCCTCTCCCTGCCCGTACACCCAGGCGCCAGAAAGATAACTGTGTAACTGCTGCATGTGCCCTCCAAAATTCATAAATTTTCACCCTATAGCTTAATTACGTATCACATAAATGCCAGTCCGCGCCAAACCAAATTTTAACAAAAAGAAAACAAAAGACGCTTTCAGGGCATTTAACCTGCTATAAACAAGGAATCAATCACTTTATTTATCAAATAAAATCAACAAAATAACAAATAACCTTGTGAGTAACCTCGCAAAACCACATGAATTACGTTTGATCTTTTTGTTATCAGTTTGTAGCCTTATGGTTAGTTAAAGTGATTCACATTTTTATGTTTAATGTGAAAAATACGAATCACCAAGAGGCAAGCATGACAACTGACGCACAGTATCAGCAGCATTTCGACGACAAGATCGCGGCGGACATCGCCATTGAGGCCAAAGACTGGATGCCGGACGCCTACCGTCAGAACCTGATTCGGCAGATTGGCCAACACGCCCACTCGGAAGTCATCGGCATGCTGCCGGAAGCCAACTGGCTGACGCGCGCCCCCACGCTGCGCCGCAAGGCGGTGCTGCTGGCCAAGGTGCAGGACGAAGCCGGCCACGGTCTGTACCTCTACAGCGCCGCCGAGACCCTCGGCTGTTCGCGCCAGGACATCTACCAAAAGATGCTCGACGGCAAGATGAAGTACTCCTCTATCTTCAATTACCCCACGCTCAACTGGGCGGATATCGGCGTGATCGGCTGGCTGGTCGACGGCGCCGCCATCGTCAACCAGGTGGCGCTGTGCCGCGCGTCCTACGGCCCCTATGCGCGGGCGATGGTGAAAATCTGCAAAGAGGAAAGCTTCCACCAGCGCCAGGGCTACGAGGCGGTGATGGCGATGGCCAACGGCAGCGACACGCAGCGCGCCATGTTGCAGGACGCTATCGATCGCTTCTGGTGGCCGGTGCTGATGATGTTTGGCCCGAGCGACGCCGACTCCCCCCACAGCGCCCAGAGCATGGCGTGGAAAATCAAACGCCACAGCAACGATGAGCTGCGGCAGAAATTCGTCGACAACACCGTGCCGCAGCTTGAGGCGCTGGGCATGACGGCGCCGGACCCGAGCCTTACCTGGGACGAGGCCGCCGGCCACTATCGCTTCGGCGAGATCGACTGGAGCGAACTGCATGAGGTGATCAAAGGGCGCGGTCAATGCAACCACGAACGCCTTCAGGCCAAACGCCGCGCCTGGGAAGACGGCTCCTGGGTACGCGACGGCGCCATGGCCCACGCCGCGAAAAACGCCGCCTCCGCCGCATAGCCAACATAAGGAACCGAGATCATGAGCCACGTTGAATGGCCGCTGTATGAAGTGTTTATCCGCAGCAAACAAGGGCTGGCGCATCGCCACGTCGGCAGCCTGCACGCCGCCGACGACCAAATGGCGCTGGAAAATGCCCGCGACGCCTATACGCGCCGCAACGAAGGCTGCTCGATCTGGGTGGTGCAGTCGCGCCATCTGATCGCCTCGCAGCCGGAAGATCGCGGCGCGTTCTTCGATCCGTCCGAAGACAAGATCTACCGTCATCCGACGTTTTACACCATTCCCGACGGCATCAAGAACATGTAGAGGCGACCATGACGGTTAACGATCCGCGCATCAGCTATTTGCTCCGCCAGGGCGACACGCCTCTGATCCTCGCCCAGCGCCTGTGCGCCTGGTGCGGCCACGCGCCCGAGCTGGAAATCGATCTGGCGTTGGCCAACATCGGGCTCGATCTGCTCGGCCAGGCGCGCAACTTTCTGGGTTACGCCGCCGAACTGGCCGGCCCGCTCTGCAGCGAAGACAGCCTGGCCTTCGGCCGCGACGAGCGCCAGTTTCATAACCTGCTGTTGGCGGAGCAGCCGAACGGCGGTTTCAACGACACGCTGGTGCGTCAGTTCCTGCTCGATGCCTACCACGTACAGCTGCACCAGGCGCTGAGCCGCAGCCGCGATGCGCAGATCGCCGCCATCGCCGCCAAGTCATTGAAGGAGGCCGATTATCACCTGCGCTTCAGCCACGGCTGGATGATCCGCCTGGGCGACGGCAACGACGTCAGCCACCGCAAGATCCAGCAATCGCTGGATAACCTGTGGCGGTTCACCGCCGAGCTGTTCCACGCCGACGCGCTGGAGCTGGAACTGGCAGAACAAGGCATCGCCGTCGATCCGCGCGAACTGCAGGCCCCCTGGCAAGCGCAGGTGGAAGAGACGCTGCGCCAGGCGACGCTGGCGCTGCCTGCCGAGCAGGCGTTCCGGCACGGCGGCAAGCAAGGCCGGCACAGCGAACACCTCGGCCCGCTGCTGGCGGAAATGCAGTTCCTGCAGCGCGCCTATCCAAACGGTCAATGGTAGGAGGCCACGATGAACGTCACCCGTTTGCAACCCGCCGAAATCCCGCAGATTTGGCACTGCCTGCAGCAGATCAGCGATCCCGAACTGCCGGTGCTGTCGATCACCGATTTGGGCATGGTGCGCGACGTAGCGCGCGACGGCGCGGGCTGGCGCGTGACCTTCACCCCAACCTATTCCGGCTGCCCGGCCACCGAATTTTTGCTCAACGCCATCGAGCAGCGGCTGGCGGCCGCCGGCTTCAGCCCGGTGCAGGTGGACATTCGCCTCAGCCCGGCCTGGACCACCGACTGGATGAACGCCGACGCCCGCGAGCGGCTGCGGCAATACGGCGTAGCGCCACCGCAGGGCCACACCTGCGATCGGCCGCACGCCCACGGCCCGGTAGCCTGCCCGCGCTGCGGCAGCACCCACAGCGAGAAGATCAGCGAGTTCGGCTCCACCGCCTGTAAAGCGCTGTACCGCTGCTGCGACTGCCGGGAACCGTTCGATTATTTCAAATGCATATAGGAGCGCTGACACCATGACGGTCTTTCATCGCCTGAACGTCGCCGCCATCGAGCGCGAAACGCCGGACGCCGTAGCCATCACCCTGCGGGTGCCCGAAGAGCTGCAAAACCAATACCGCTATACCCCCGGCCAGCACCTGACGCTCAAGGCGTTGGTCAACGGCGAAGAGCTGCGGCGTTGCTACTCGATCTGCAGTTCGCCGCAGGAAGGCCTGCTGCAGATCGGCGTGAAGGCGATTGACCAGGGGCGCTTCTCCGGCTTCGTCAACCGCATGCTGAAGGTCGGCGACGCGCTGGAGGTGATGGTGCCTCAGGGGCGCTTCGGCTACCAGCCGCAGGCAGAGCGCCACGGCAACTACCTGGCGATCGCCGCCGGCTCCGGCATCACGCCGATGCTGTCGATCATCAAGGCGACGCTGCTGCTCGAACCGGGCAGCAGCTTCACCCTGATCTACGGCAACCGCAACAGCCGTTCGATGATGTTCAAAGAGGCGCTGTCGGATCTGAAAAACCGCTACCCGCAGCGTTTTCAGCAGCTGTATCTGTTCAGCCAGGAAAGTCTCGACAGCCCGCTGCTCAGCGGCCGCATCGACCGTGAACGCCTGACGGCGATCGGCAGCGCGCTGCTGGATTTCCGCGACTATGACCACGCGTTTATCTGCGGGCCGGAATCGATGATGGACGACGCGCAAACCGTGCTGGAACAGGCCGGCGTCCCGGCCAACCACATCCACAGCGAACGCTTCAACACCAGCGGCCTGGTCGCCCGCCCGCGAAGCAGCGGCGATCGCAACGCCACCCGAGTGGCGATCCTGCTCGACGGCCGCCGATTGGATATCGAGGTCGGCGGACAGGACGACAGCATTCTCGACGCCGCGCTGCGCCAGGGCGCCGACCTGCCCTACGCCTGCAAAGGCGGCGTATGCGCCACCTGCAAGTGCCGTCTGAAGGCCGGCCAGGTGGAGATGGGCGTCAACTACAGCCTGGAGCCGGATCAGCTGGCGGCAGGCTACGTATTGAGCTGCCAGTCGTGGCCGAAAGGCGACGGCGTGGTATTGGACTTCGACGTCTAGGAGCCGCGATGGACACCCCCTTTATTTTGCATCAGCAGCAGCACCGCGTGGTCACGCTGACGCTGCATCGCCCGGAGGCGCGCAACGCCCTGAGCACGCCGTGCCTGGAACAGCTGGTTGCTCGCCTGGAGCAGGCCGACGCCGACAGCGGCGTGGGCGCCGTAGTGATCGCCGGTGCGGCGCGCTTCTTCGCCGCCGGCGCCGATCTGCGCGAACTGCAACAGCAGGATCTGCCGGCCGCGCTGGCGGATCGCCGTCCGCAGCTGTGGCAGCGGCTGGCGCAGTTCAGCAAGCCGCTGCTGGCGGCGGTGAACGGTTATGCCCTGGGCGCCGGCTGCGAGCTGGCGCTGGCCTGCGACATCGTCATCGGCGGCGAAAGCGCCCGCTTCGGCCTGCCGGAGATCACCCTCGGCCTGATGCCGGGCGCCGGGGGCACCCAGCGTCTGATCCGCTGCGTCGGCAAGTCGCGCGCCAGCCAGATGGTGCTGACCGGCGAGCCCATCGACGCCTGCACCGCGTTGCAGGCCGGCCTTATCAGCGAAGTGTGCGTCGATGCCCTGACGCTGGAACGCACGCAGCAGATTGCCGATCGCATCAGCCGTCAGGCGCCGCTGGCGCTGCGCGCCGCCAAACAGGCGCTGAAACAGGCCGAGGAAATCGGCCTTAGCCAGGGGCTGACGATGGAGCGTCAGCAGTTCGTCACCCTGGCCGCCACCGACGATCGCCGCGAAGGCATCGCCGCCTTTTTCGAAAAACGTACGCCAAACTATCAGGGGCGCTGATTTATGGATAACGCATTGATTCTCAGCCATCTCGACGCCGGCGTGTTGACGCTGACCCTCAACCGGCCGGATCGGCTCAACAGCTTTAACGACGAGATGCATCGCCAGCTGAGTGAAGCGCTGACGCAAGCCGAGCGCGACGACAGCGTGCGCTGCCTGCTGATCGCCGGCGCCGGGCGCGGTTTCTGCGCCGGGCAGGATCTCAACGATCGCAACGTCAGCGCCGATCAACAGGCGCCGGATCTCGGCCTGTCGGTCGAACGTTTCTACAACCCCCTGATCCGTCGCCTGACCGCCCTGCCGAAGCCGGTGGTGTGCGCGGTCAACGGCGTGGCGGCCGGCGCCGGCGCCGCGCTGGCCCTGGCGTGCGATATCGTCATCGCCGCCGACAATGCCAGCTTCATTCAGTCGTTCTGCCGTCTGGGGCTGGTGCCTGACTCCGGCGGCAGCTGGTTCCTGCCGCGGCTGGCCGGCCACGCCCGCGCGATGGGCATGGCCATGCTGGGTGACAAAATCAGCGCCCAACAGGCGCTGGCGTGGGGCATGATCTGGCAGGTAGTGCCGGCGGATGAATTGGCCGACCGCACGCAAACGCTGGCGCGCCATCTGGCCACCCAGCCGACCTACGGCCTGGGGCTGATCAAGAAAGCCCTCTACAGCTCGGCCACCAACAGCCTCGATCAGCAGCTCGATCTGGAGCGCGACCTGCAGCGCTTGGGCGGCCGCAGCGACGACTATCGCGAAGGCGTCAGCGCGTTCTTTGCCAAACGCACGCCAAACTTCAGCGGGAAATAGCCATGAACGCGCCCCTTCTTAACGGCCAGGTGGCGGTGATCGGCGCCGGCACCATGGGCATCGGCATCGCCCAGGTGGCCGCCGCCGCCGGCCACCCGGTGCGGCTGTTCGATATCGCGCCCGCCGCCGCCCAGCGCGCGATCGACGATCTCGCTCGCCGCCTGCGCCAGCGGGTCGACGACGGCAAGGCCGACGCCACGCCCACCGAAGCCCTGCTGGCGCGCCTCGAATGCGCCGACTCGTTCGAGCAGTTGGCCGACTGCACGCTGGTGATTGAAGCGGTGGCGGAAAATCTGGCGATCAAACAGGGCCTGTTCCGCGATCTGGAGGCGCTCTGCGCACCCACGACGCTGTTCGCCAGCAATACCTCTTCGCTGTCGATCACCGCCATCGCCGGGGCACTGCAACACCCGGCCCGCATGGCCGGGCTGCACTTCTTCAACCCGGCGCCGCTGATGAAGCTGGTGGAGATCGTCAGCGGCCTGGAGACCGGCGCCGAGACCCTCGCCGCGCTGCAGGCCCTGGCACAGCGCTGGGGTAAGCAGAGCGTCGTGTGCCGCTCGACGCCGGGATTTATCGTCAACCGCGTGGCGCGGCCGTTCTATGCCGAAACCCTGCGCGCGCTGGAGGAACAGGTGGCCGACGCCGCCACGCTGGATGCGGTATTGCGCGACGCCGGCGGTTTCGCCATGGGCCCGCTGCAGTTGACCGATCTGATCGGCCAGGACGTCAATTACGCCGTGACCGAATCGGTGTATCAGGCCTTCTATCAGGATCCGCGCTTCACGCCCTCACTGGTGCAGCAGGAGTTGGTGGCCGCCGGGCACCTCGGCCGTAAATCCGGCCGCGGTTTCTACCGCTACGACACGCAGATCCCCACCGCCGAGATCGCTTTTGCTCCACCGGCGCAGGGCGCACTGCCGCAACGCGTTACGCTGCACGGCGACTGGTCTTCGCTGGCCGATTTGGCGCAGCTGTTAAGCGAAAATGCGGGGGCGATCAAACAACCTGGCCAGACCAGCCCACACGTCACGATCGACGACGTTACACTGATGTTAACCAATGGTAAAGCCGCCGGCCAACTGGCCGACGAACGTGGAACGCCCGTGGTGCTGTTCGATCTCTGTGCCGACTATGCGCATGCCTCCGCCATCGCCATCAGCTGCGCGGCGCAAAACGATGCGCAACACAATGCCAAAGCGATTCGCCTGCTGCAGTCCCTCGGCAAGCAGGTCATTCCGTTGCCGGATTACCCCGGCCTGCTGACGATGCGCACCCTGGCCATGCTGGCCAACGAAGCGCTCGACGTGGTGAACAAAGGCGTCGCAAACGCCGAAGATACCGATCTGGCGATGCTGCGCGGCGTCAACTATCCGCGCGGGCCGCTTGCCTGGGGCGCCGCGCTCGGCTGGCGCCACATTCTGGCGACGCTGGAAAACCTGCAACGCTATTACGGCGAAGCGCGCTATCGCCCGATGCCGCTGCTGCGCCGCTACGCTTCCCCCGCCTCTTTCTCAGGAGCCGAACGATGAACGCCAATACGCCGCTCGCGCTGGCTCAGCGCTGCGCCGAACAGATGTTCCAACAAGATACCTGCGCTCAGGCGATGGGGATGCACATCGATGCCGTCGACGCCGGGTACGCTCAGGTCAGCATGACCGTCGGCCCGCAGATGCTCAACGGCCACCAGACCTGCCACGGCGGCCAGCTGTTCAGCCTGGCGGACACCGCCTTCGCCTACGCCTGCAACAGCCAGGGGCTGGCGGCGGTGGCCTCCGGCTGCAGCATCGACTTCGTCCGCCCGGCGCTGGCCGGCGATCGCCTCACCGCCAGCGCGGAGATGCGCCATCAGGGCAAAGCCACCGGGCTGTATGACGTCGAAATCGTTAACCAACGGGGCAAAACCGTCGCCTGGTTCCGCGGCCGCGCGCACCGCCTCGGCCACAGCATTTTAGGAGATCAGGCATGAATCAGGCATTTATCTGCGACGGCGTGCGTACCCCGATCGGCCGCTATGGCGGCGCGCTGGCCCAGGTGCGCGCCGACGACCTCGCCGCCCTGCCGCTGCGCGTGCTGTTGGAACGCCATCCGCAGGTCGATTGGGCGCAGCTGGACGACGTGATCCTCGGCTGCGCCAACCAGGCCGGGGAAGACAACCGCAACCTGGCACGCATGGCGCTGCTGCTGGCCGGCGTGCCGGTCGGCGTGTCCGGCACCACGGTGAACCGCCTGTGCGGTTCGGGCCTGGATGCGCTGGCGATGGCGGCGCGCAGCATCAAGGCCGGTGACGCCGGGCTGCTGCTGGCGGGCGGTGCGGAATCGATGACCCGCGCGCCGCTGGTGATGGGCAAGGCCGACAGCGCCTTCAGCCGCCAGGCGCAGCTGTACGACACCACCCTCGGCTGGCGCTTCGTCAATCCGCGGATGCAGGCCGAGTTCGGCACCGATTCAATGCCGGAGACCGCCGAAAACGTCGCGGCGCAGTTCAACATCAGCCGTGCCGATCAGGACGCCTTTGCGCTGCGCAGCCAGCAGCGCGCCGCCCGGGCGCAGGCGCTGGGCCACTTGGCGCAGGAGATAGCCCCGGTCAGCCTCACCGGCAAAAAAGGCGCGGTGATGCTGTTCAGCCAGGATGAACACCCGCGCGCCGACACCACCTTTGATCAGCTGCAGGCGCTGAAAACCCCGTTCCGTCAGCCCGGCAGCGTCACCGCCGGCAACGCCTCGGGCCTGAACGACGGTGCGGCGGCCCTGATCGTCGCCTCCGAAGCGATGGCGGCGCGCCAGGGGCTGACGCCGCGCGCGCGCATCGTTGCCACCGCCACTTGCGGCGTGGAGCCGCGGCTGATGGGCATCGGCCCGCTGCCGGCCACCCGCAAGGTGCTGGAAATCGCCGGGCTGAGCCTGGCGCAGATGGACGTTATCGAACTGAACGAAGCGTTCGCCGCCCAGGCGTTGGCGGTGATGCGCCAGCTTGGCCTGCCGGACGATGCCCCGCAGGTCAACCCCAACGGCGGCGCGATCGCCCTGGGGCATCCGCTGGGCATGAGCGGCGCGCGCCTGGCGCTGGCCGCCCTGTTTGAACTGGAACGGCGAGCCGGCCGCTACGCGCTTTGCACCATGTGCATCGGCGTCGGCCAAGGCATCGCCATGATCATTGAGCGTGTCTGACCCCTGAGGCTAACCATGACAATAAATCCACAGCCCCTCGAAACGATCGAATTCGCCTCGCGCGATGAGATTGAAGCGTTGCAGCTGACGCGTCTGAAGTGGACGCTGCACCACGCCTACGACAATGTGCCGATGTACAAACGCAAATTTGACCAAGCCGGCGTGCACCCCGACGATCTCAAACAGCTGAGCGATCTGGCGCGCTTCCCCTACACCACCAAGCAGGATCTGCGCGACAACTACCCGTTCGACACCTTCGCGGTGCCGATGGAACAGGTGGTGCGCATCCACGCCTCCTCGGGCACCACCGGCCGCCCGACGGTAGTGGGTTACACCCAGCGCGACATCGATAACTGGGCCGATATCGTCGCCCGCTGTCTGCGCGCCGGCGGCGCCACCGCCAAAGATAAGGTGCACGTCGCCTACGGTTACGGCCTGTTCACCGGCGGCCTGGGCGCGCACTACGGCGCAGAGCGGCTCGGCGCGACGGTGATCCCGATGTCCGGCGGCCAGACGGAACGCCAGGCACAGCTGATCCTCGATTTCAAACCCGACATCATCATGGTGACGCCGTCCTATTGCCTGACGCTGATCGACGAGCTGGAGCGCAAGATGGGCGGCGACGCGCGCGGCTGCTCGCTGCGGCTCGGCGTGTTCGGTGCTGAACCCTGGACCGAAGCCCTGCGCCACGAAATCGAAACCCGCATGGGCATCAAGGCGCTGGATATTTACGGCCTGTCGGAAGTGATGGGGCCGGGCGTGGCGATGGAGTGTCTGGAGAGCGGCGGCGGCCCTACCATTTGGGAAGACCACTTCCTGCCGGAGATCATCTGCCCGGAAACCGGCATCGCCCTGCCGGACGGCGAACACGGCGAACTGGTGTTCACCACCCTGACCAAAGAAGCGCTGCCGGTGATCCGCTACCGCACCCGCGATCTCACCCGGCTGCTGCCGGGCGACGCGCGCCAGATGCGCCGCATGGGCAAGATCACCGGCCGCTCCGACGACATGCTGATCATCCGCGGCGTCAACGTCTTCCCGTCGCAGGTGGAAGAGCAGATCATGCAGTTCGAGCAGCTGTCGCCGCACTACCAGCTGCAGGTCAGCCGCAGCGGGCACCTGGACACGCTGGCGGTGCGCGTCGAACTGAAAGAATCGGCGCTCAGCCTCAGCCACCAGCAGCGTTGCGACATCTGCCACCAGCTGCGCCACCACATCAAATCGATCGTGGGCGTCAGCACCGACGTCAGCATCGCCAACTGCGGCGATATTCCGCGCTCGGAAGGCAAAGCGCAGCGCGTGGTCGATTTGCGGCCGCGCTGAGGCGCACGGCGTCACGGATGACGCCGCCCCAAATTAGGCGTAATGTTATGGCTCATCGAAGGCTAACCCATGGAAAAATATGGAACATAAACTGGATGAGTTCATTCGCCATGCCGTCGACGCGCAGCCGATCAGCGGCACCTCGCTGATCATTTCGCTGTACGGCGACGCGCTCAGCCACCGCGGCGGCGAAGTGTGGCTCGGCAGCCTGAGCGCGCTGCTGGAAGCCTTCGGCTTCGGCGATCGCTTCGTGCGCACCTCGGTGTTCCGCCTGCAGAAAGAGGGTTGGCTGGCGGTGGAGAAAATAGGCCGCCGCAGCTTCTACCGCGTGACCGAGCAAGGGATGCGCCAGTTCCGCCACGCCGAATCGAAAATCTATCTGCGCGAGCAGCCCGCCTGGGACGGCAAGTGGGAGCTGTTGCTGCTGGAAAGCGCCGAAAAAAACGAGCGCGCGCGGCTGAAAAAAGAGCTGGGCTGGCTCGGGTTCGGGCAAATCGCCAGCAACCTGATGGCCGCCCCCACCCATGCGCAAACCGACGTGACGGCGCTGCTCGGCGAGCTGAACGCCAGCGAGCAGGTGATTTACTTCCGCGCCGATTATCCCTATAACCGCTCCGAGCAAACCCTGCAGAACTTGGTGGCCGACTGCTGGTCGCTAAACGAGGTGGCGGCTGGCTATCACGAATTTATCGTCTCCTTCCGGCCGCTGATGGCGCTGCTGCGCGAAGTCGACCCGGCGGCGCTGACGCCGCTGCGCTGTTTCCAGATTAAGCTATTATTGATTCACTTCTTCCGTCGCGTGGTGTTGAAAGATCCGCTGCTGCCGGACGCGCTGCTGCCCGCGCAGTGGGAGGGCCAGATCGCCCGCAACCTGTGCATCAATCTTTATCAGCAGGTCGATCGCGCCGCGACGGAGTACGTCAGCGCGCTGGCGGAAACCACCATCGGCGCCCTGCCCGCGCCGGCCGCCGGCTACTATCGGCGCTTCGGCGGCCTGCCGCGCGACCCTACATTTTAAGGAACTCACGCTATGCCTGTGTATCACATTGACGGCCTGACGCCGGTCGTCGACCCCAGCAGTTACGTGCACCCGACGGCGGTGCTGATCGGCGACGTGATCGTCGGCAAGCACGTGTACATCGGCCCGAATGCCAGCCTGCGCGGCGATTTTGGCCGCCTGGTGATCTGTGACGGCGCCAACATTCAGGATAACTGCGTGATGCACGGCTTCCCGCAGCAGGACACGGTGGTGGAAGAAGATGGCCATATCGGCCACGGCGCCATCCTGCACGGCTGCCGCATTCGCCGCAATGCGATGGTGGGCATGAACGCGGTGGTGATGGACGGCGCGGAGATCGGCGAGAACACCATCGTCGGTGCGATGGCGTTCGTCAAAGCCGCGGCGGTGATCGAAGCCAACAAGCTGGTGGTCGGCAGCCCGGCACGCGTGCTGCGCGATCTGACCGAACAGGAGCTGGCCTGGAAGATCGCCGGCACCCGCGAGTATCAGGATCTGGTACAGCGCTGCAAATCCTCGCTGCACGAAGTGGCGCCGCTGACCGAAATCGAACCGGGCCGCCAACGCCTGAGCTTCGGCGACCACCTGATCCCGAAAAGCCAGCTGTAATCCCCGGGGCTGAGGCACGCCTCAGCCCCTTCCCTTATTACTCCACCTCCGGCGCCTTGAACGGCGACGGCACGGCCGCGCGGCGGCTCTGGACGTGATAAGCCACCACCAGCAGCAAGGTGAACGGAATACCGAACCACAGCGTCATGCGGAAAAATTCGGTAAACGCCGTCGAGATCATCAGCGCCGCCATCAGCCCGGCGCCCAGCAAGGTGGTATAGGGGAACCCCCACATACGGAACTTCAGGTGGGTCTGCCGGTGCCGGCGGCGGAAGAACAGGTGGGTGACGAAAATCATCAGCCAGGTAAAGCAGGCGCCATACACCGAAATAGACATCATGGCGGCGAACGACGTTTCCGGTGCCACCAGGCTCAGCACGATAGACACCACGATGCCGATGCACGACATCGCCAGCGCATTGACCGGAATGCCGCGCCGGCTGACGCGCCCCAACGCCGCCGGCGCCTGCCCGGCGCGCGACAGCGAGAACATCATGCGGGTGGTGATATACAGCTGGCTGTTCATCGCCGACAGCGCCGCCACCAGCACGATAAAGTTGAAAATACCGGCGGCGGCGGGCAGATGGATCACGTTCATCGCCATCAGGAACGGGCTTTCGCCGGTGCCGGACTGCCGCCAGGGCACGATGGCCAGCATCAGGGCGATCGACAGCATGTAGAAGATGAACAATCGCACGATGGTGCCCTTGAACGCCGCCTTCACCGCAATCACCGGATTTTTCGCCTCGCCGGCGGCCACCGCGATCATTTCAATGCTCAGGTAGCTGAAGATGGACACGATCACCGCGAACCACATGCCCTTGACGCCAAACGGCATGAAGCCGCCGGCGGTCAGGTTGCGCAGGCCGTAGGCCGGGTTGCCCGAGAACGCCAGAATGCCGATGCCGATCAGAATGAACGCCACGATCGCCGTCACTTTGACGGTGGATAGCGCGTATTCCACCTGGCCGAACGACTTCACGCCGATCACATTGATGACGATCACCGCCGCCGAGAACAGCAGCACCCACGGCCAGGTCGGCGTCGCCGGGAACCAGAACTGCATGTACATGCCGATGGCGGTAACTTCGGTGCCCACCGCCAGCACCACGCAAGACCAGTAGGAATAACGCACCAGAAAACCGAACAGCGGGCCAAGATAGAATTCGGCGTAGTCGCCGAACGAGCCGGGCGTCGGGTGTTCGGAGGTCATTTCCGCCAGGCTGCCCATCAACAGTAGCGCAATAACGCCGCCGATCAGGTAGCTCAGCAATACCGACGGCCCCGCCATCTGAATGGCGTAGGCGCTGCCGAGAAACAGCCCGGTGCCGATGGCGCCGCCGATCGCCAGCATCGACATCTGCCCGGCGGTAAGATGCTTGTTCAACCCGCCCTGACGGCGGGCGATATGCTCAAAATCATTCATCTGTGGCATGGCTGTGTTCCCGAGCGAAGTTAGGCGGTACGGGTGACGTCGAGAATGGCGGCGGTCACGTAGTCGATATTGCCGGGGTTGAGCCCCGGCAGGCACATGCGGCCGGGCGAAACCAGATAGATGGCGTAGCGCTGCCGCAGGGTCTGCAGCTGCGCTTCGTTCAGGCCGGTATAGCTGAACATGCCGCGCTGATCGCGTATGCGCCGGTGATCCAGCGAAGAGCCGCCCCGCGCCAGGCCGGCGGCCAGCTGCTCACGCATCTGCTTGATGCGCACGCGCATTTCCGCCAGCTCATTGCGCCAAAGCTCACCGAGTTCGGCGTCGCCGAGCAGGGTCTCCACGATCTGGCTGCCGTGCGTCGGCGGGCAGGAGTAGCTGCGGCGGATCAGCGTTTTTAACGCACCTTTGACGTTGGCGGCGTTTTCCGCATCGGCGCAGCGCACCGACAGCGCGCCCAGCCGCTGGCCGTACAGCGCCACGTTTTTGGAAAACGAGTTGCAGACCAAAAACGGCAGATCGGTTTTCAGCGCTTCGCGCAACGCAAAGCAATCCTCCTCCAGCCCGTCGCCGAAGCCCTGATAGGCGATATCGAACAGCGGCAGCAGCTTACGCCGCTGCAGCACGGCGAGCGTGGCGCGCCACTGCTCCGCCGTCAGATCGGTGCCGGTCGGGTTATGGCAGCAAGGATGCAACAGGACTACGCTGCCGGGCGGCAGGCTGTCCAGCGCGTCGAGCATGGCGGCGAAACGCAGGCCGCCCGCCGCTTCGTCAAAGTAGGGATAGGTATTCACCCGCAGCCCGGCGCCTTCAAATATCGCCCAGTGATTGGCCCAGGTGGGATCGGACACCCAAATGTCACCGCGCGCCAGAAAGTGGCGCAAAAAATCCGCCGCCAACTTTAGCGCACCGGAGCCGCCGACGGTCTGCACTGTGGCGATCTCGACCGCCTGTTGCTCGCCGAACAGCAGCGCCTGCACCTGGCGAGCGAACTGCGGCGAACCTTCGATCGGCGGATAACCGTGCGGGCGACGCAGCGCCAGCAACCGCTGCTCGGCGGCCTCCACCGCCTGCATCAGCGGAATATTCCCCTGCCGGTCGTAATAGAGTCCAATGCCTAAATTCACTTTTTTCGGATTGGGGTCCTGCAAATAGGCTTCCATCAGCGACATAATAGGATCGGCTGCAGAAGGTGCAATCTGTTTAAACATGACGCATCCTTAACTCGTTATTGAATTAATATGAAGACAGACTTAATAAAAATTAAATCAGGCGATGGCGCTGACGGTGATTTCTATTTTCATTCCCGGCACCACCAGTTTTTCGACAATAACCGTGGAACGATTGGGATAAGGATAATTAAAGTATTTCCGGTAAATATCATCGAGCAATTTAACGTCGTTGACGTCGGTGAGATAAACGATCACCTGCAGTACCTTATCGCTGTGGCTGCCCGCCGCCTTCAACGTCTGCGCCAGGTTATCGAAGGTTAACGCAATCTGTTGCTCCGGCGCGCCGGTCTCGATGCTGCCGTCCGCCCGCACCGGGCCATGGGCGGTAAACAGCATGCCGCCGCCCCGGGTGGCCCAGGAAAAAGGCTGGCCGATGTCCGGCAGCCCGGTCTCTACGATCTCGCGCATATCAGTGGTTCCCGTGGTGGTCAAGTTGGCGAAGCAGCGCGCCGTCGGCGGCGAACAACGCATCCAGAATGGTGAAATGATTGGCGCCGGGCACCGCGACCAGTTCGGCCGGCAACCCGCGTTGGCGCAGCGCCGCGTGATAGTGTTGCGACTGACCGATCAGCTCCGGCAGCTCAGCCGCGCCGTAATACAGCGTGAGCGGCTTACTGCGCGTCGGCGGGTGGCGCGCCGGGCTTAGCGTTTCAATCTGCCGCGCGGTCAGCTGCAGCGCCCGATTGACATAGCTCTCTTGCAGCGGCGCCAGTTCGAACAGGCCGCTGATGGGAAAGACCGCCTCCACCAACGCATGCTGCTGCCAAAGCGCCGCCAGATGCCCGCCGGCGGAATGGCCGCACAGATGCACCGGATGGGCATAGTGCGGCGGCAGACGGCGCCGAATAGCATCAAGCGCCGCCCCCACCTGGCGACAAATAGCGTCAAGATTAACCGCCGGCGCCAGCGCATATTCCACCAGCACCACGTCAAAACCCAACGCCAACGGCCCGGCAGCGATAAAGGCGAAATCCGCCTTATCGCAGAATTGCCAATAGCCGCCGTGAATAAAAATTAACGTCCCCTGGTGCTGCTTTGCAGAATAGAGCCAATCCATCGTCTCGCGTTCGCTTTCGCCATACGCAATATTCTTTTCATGTTTCGTCTGATGATAAATAGCCGCACTGCGGGTCTGAAATGAAGCCAAAATAGCGTCTTCATTATCCACCGCAGCGCCGTTGTCATAGCTCCCCGCAAGTTGTTTCATATATTAAACTTCGTTTATTATTTAAAATATGAATTAACTATTAGCACCGGCAACATTATTGTCAAGACGGGTCTATCAGCAATGCGCGCCCGGTAAAATAAAACAACACCGGCAGCGAAAAAGTTTAACCCATGAAACTTTTTGCGCTTATTTTCCCCGCCCGTCCGGCTGAATTTGCGGCAATGCGCTTAGCCGCTCAAACGCATAATCCCAGAAGGCGCGTACCTTCAGCGGCATGCGCTGCGCCTGCTGTGCCACCAGCTGTACCGGCATCGGCAACGGTTCATGGTCCGCCAGCAGCCGCACCAGCGTACCGGCGGCCACATCGTCCGCCACCTGATACGAGAGCAGGCGGGCGATGCCTTTGCCGGCGCGCACCGCCAGCAGTTGCGCTTCCACATCGTTGAGCAACAGTCGGGGGGCCAAGCGCACCCGCTCGCCGTTTTCCTGCGGGCCGAAGCGCCATTCACGCAGCGACGGCCGCTGAGTGCCGACGATGGTGGCATGCTCCGCCAGCTGCGCCGGTGAGCGCGGCTCGCCGCAGCGCGCCAGGTAAGCCGGGCTGGCGACCGTCACCCGGCTTACCTGCCCCAGCCGCCGTGCCACGCGCGAAGAGTCCTGCAGATGGCCGATGCGCACCGCGATATCCAGCCCTTCGTCAATCAGATCGAGATTGCGATCGTTCAACACCATTTCGATCTGCATCTGCGGGTAGTCATCGAGAAACGCCATCACCACCGGCGCCACGTAGCGGCGGCCGAACTGCACCGGCGAAGTGACGCGCAGCAAGCCGCTCAGCTGCGCTTCGGCGGTATCCTGCACCACCGCCTGATAATCCTGCAGCAGCTGTTGCGCGCGCTCCAGCAACCGCACGCCCGCCTCGGTGGGCGCCAGCCGCCGGGTGGTGCGCTCCACCAGCCGGGTGCCGAACCGCTGTTCCAGCGCGGCGATCGCCCGGGTGATCGCCGGCGCCGAGCGCCGCAGTTTGCGCCCGGCGGCCGCCAGGCTGCCCTGCTGCACCACCGCCACGAAGATGGCCAACTCGTCTAACCGATCCATAGACTCTTCCGATAAGTGAAATTATCAATTTCCACATTGCCGGATTCCGCTCATTCACCGCAAGAGTATGCTGAAAAAAAACACTGAGGAGAAACGCCATGTCCACCATCACCCTCTACGGCACCCCGCTTTCCGGCCACGTTCACCGCGTGGCGTTGCTGCTGCGCATGCTGGCGCTGCCTTATGAATGGGTAGAAGCCTCGGCGGAGGTGCGGCAGAGCGCGGCCTTTCGCCGGCTCAACCCGTTTGGCCAGATCCCGGTCTTGCAGGACGGCGATCTGACGCTGGCCGACAGCAACGCCATTCTGGTTTATCTGGCGAAACGCTATGCGCCGGACAGCCACTGGCTGCCTGAACAGCCGGCGGCGGCGGCGCGGGTGCAGGCCTGGCTTTCCAAAGCCGCCGGCGAAGTCCGCTACGGCCCGGCCTCCTGCCGATTGATTGCCCAGTTCGCGGTGCCGGAGGATTACCAGGCGGCGCGGGCAATCAGCGATCGTTTTCTGCCGCAGATGGAACAGCACCTGAGCGAGCGCGGCTATCTGGCCAGTGAACAGGCGACCATCGCCGATCTGGCCTGCTACAGCTATGTGGCGGTCGCGGCCGAAGGCGGCATTTCGCTGGCGCCTTACCCCGCCATACGGCACTGGGTGGCGAGCATCGCGGCGCTTCCCGGCTTCTTCGCCATGCCGGCCCTGCTGGCACCGGCGGCGAGCTGACGCCATGATCCCGCAACGGTTCCACCCCGATGAGCTGCGCGCGCAGACGCTGGCCGGTTTCGATCGCGTGAGCGGTGGCATCTACCCCGCGATGCCGGATCAGCACCGCGCGTTTTTCGCCGCACTGCCCTACCTGTTCGTCGCCACGCTGGACGACCAGGGCTGGCCCATCGCCACCCTGTTCAGCGGCCCGCCCGGATTTTTACGCACGCCGGACGACACGCACCTGCGCATCAGCGCGCCGCGCCGCAGCGACGATCCCGCCCAGGCGCTGTTGCTGCCCGGCAAACCGGTCGGCGCGCTCGGGCTCGACTTCAGCAACCGGCGGCGCAACCGCGCCAACGGCACCGTCGGCCGCACCGATAAAAACCGGGTGGAGATCGTCGTTCACCAAAGCTTCGGCAACTGCCCGCAGTACATTCAGCGCCGCGAACTCTACCCGGTGGAGAGCCGGCCACAGCCGGTTGAGCATTTAGCGACGCTCGATGCGGCGGCGCAGGCGCTGATCCGCACCGCAGACACCAGCTTCGTCGCCAGCGGTGCGCTCCTGGAACTGACGCAGGGCGGCGTCGATATTTCCCATCGCGGCGGGCGCCCCGGCTTTATCCATCTGGAAGGCGACACGCTGTGGATGCCGGACTTTCGCGGCAACCGCTATATGAATACGTTGGGCAACCTGCTGGCCGAACCGCGGGCGGCGCTGCTGTTCATCGATTTCGATCGCGGCGACGTGCTGCACCTGCAAGGAAAAACGCAGATCCTCTGGCAGGCGCAAGGGGATCCCGACGTTGAAGGGGCGGAACGCTATTGGCGGTTTGACGTTCACCGCGCCTGGCGTTTTGCGGCGGCGCTGCCGTGGCGGGGACGCGATCTGGAGTATTCACCGGCGACGCTGGCGACCGGAGTGTGGCACCGCTGAAATGAAAAGCCCCGCTGCGGCGGGGCTGAATCGGGAAATTACAGGCTGTGTTCGGCCGCCGCTGCGGCCTGATAAAGCTGACGAAAATAACTCAACCGCGCAAAGAACAGGCGGCTTTGCTGTTCCGACATATTGCCGGCCACCTGCCCGGCGTCAATCTGCCGCCCTTGCCATTCCATCAGGGCGATACTCGACGCCAAAAAATCCATTTCGCTGCCGTAGGCCGCGAGATGTCTGTCCACTGATTTCATCATTCGCACACTCCTTTTAATCACATCGAAAAGGGTCATATGCCTGCTCTTTCAGTATCGACCCGACGGCGGATATTTTTTGTACAGAAGGTGCGCATAAAGAAAACGCTCATCTTGTCGCCACGCTGGCAAACGGCGACGGCAAAGTTTGCTAGGGTAAAGGGTAGCCGTATGGGATAGACCATTCTGTTGAACTCAGCAAAGGAAGAGACCAATGAGCACCAGCATCAGCGCTACCCTCAAGGACCCCACGCTGTTCCGCGAGGCCAATTACATCGACGGGCAATGGTTGCCGGCCAAAGCAGGCCACGCGATCGCCATCCATAACCCCGCCAACGGCGAGCTGGTTGGCCATGTGCCGGCCTTCGGCGCCGAGGAAACCGCACGCGCCATCGCCGCCGCCAAAAAAGCGCTGCCCGCCTGGCGTGCGCTGACTGCCAAAGAGCGCGCCGGCAAACTGCGGCGGCTGTTTGAGCTGATGATGGAAAATCAGGAGGATCTGGCGCGCATCATGACGGCGGAACAGGGCAAACCGCTGGCCGAAAGCCGCGGTGAGATCGCCTATGCCGCCTCCTTTATCGAATGGTTCGCCGAGGAAGGCAAGCGGGTCTACGGCGACACCATTCCGCAGCCCCAGACGGGCCGCCGCATCATCGTGCAGAAAGAGCCGATCGGCGTGTTCGCCGCCATCACCCCGTGGAACTTTCCGGCGGCGATGATCACCCGCAAAGCCGGCCCCGGCTGGGCGGCGGGCTGTACCGGGGTGATCCGTCCTGCCAGCCAGACCCCGTTCTCGGCGCTGGCGATCGCCGTGCTGGCGGAGCGCGCCGGGCTGCCCGCCGGGGTGTGCAACGTGATCACCGGCCCCAGTAAAGGCATCGGCGGCGAGCTCACCGCCAACCCGGACGTGCGTAAACTCTCCTTCACCGGCAGCACCGAAGTCGGCGCGCAGCTGCTGGCCCAGTGTGCGCCCACCATCAAGAAAACCAGTATGGAGCTGGGCGGCAACGCGCCGTTTATCGTCTTCGACGACGCCGATCTGGACGCCGCCGTGGCCGGCGCGGTCGCCTCGAAATACCGCAACGCCGGCCAGACCTGCGTCTGCACCAACCGTTTTCTGGTGCAGGACGGCGTGTACGACGCCTTCGCCGCCAAACTGAAAGCCGCCGTCGCCAAGCTGAAAGTCGGCAACGGCCTGGATGACGGCGTCACCATCGGCCCCTTGATTAACCCGGACGCGGTGGAGAAAGTGCGCGAGCATATCGCCGACGCCGTCGAGCACGGTGCCTCGGTGCTGCTGGGCGGCAAGCCTGACGCGCTGGGCGGCAATTTCTTCACCCCGACCATCCTGACCGACGTGCCGCGCACGGCGAAAATCTTCCGCGAGGAGACGTTCGGCCCGGTGGCACCCCTGATCCGCTTCAACCAGGAAGCGGAAGCCATCGAACTGGCCAACGACACACCGTTCGGCCTGGCCGCTTACTTCTACAGCCGCGACATCGGCCGGGTGATGCGCGTGGCCGAAGCGCTGGAGTACGGCATCGTCGGCATCAACGAAGGGCTGATTTCCACCGAGGTGGCGCCGTTCGGCGGCATGAAGCACTCCGGTTTGGGCCGCGAAGGCTCAAAATACGGCATCGAGGACTATCTCGAGATCAAATACCTGTGCCTTGGCGGTTTGGGCGCTTGATGCGATCGGCCTCCGCGTCTGCGGGGGCCCTGTCTGGCGGATCCGGGAAGCCTTTGCTACCTTTAGGCCTCTCGTTCGAACGGTTAAAAGGAATTTCCAGTATGCAACCTCTCGTGGTACAGCTACCCGGCTTTTACGTCGCCGGCCAAACGGTCAGAACCACCAATCAGGACGAAACCCAGCCCGAGACGGCAAAAATCCCGGCGCTGTGGTCAGACTTTTTCGCCACCTCGCCCGCCACGCCGGTCTATGGGGTCTACTCCAACTACGCCTCCGACGCCGGCGGGCCGTTTGACGTCACCGCCGGCAGCGCGGCAGAGAGCGGTTTGCACATCCAACCCGGCCGCTATCTGGTGTTCCAGGCCCGTGGCGCCATGCCGGCGGCGGTTATCGCAGGCTGGCAAGCCATCTGGGCCTACTTCGAGCAACACCCGGAAATCGAACGCCGCTTCCTGACCGACTTCGAAGCCTATACCGGCCTCGAGGCGGTCGATATCCATATCGGCTGCCGCTAACGTAACAGTGAGATCGACGATGATCACCTTCTCCCCTGCCATTCCGATCCTGCGCATTTTTGCGGTCGACAAGGCCAAAGAGTTTTATCTGGACTTTCTCGGCTTCACGCTGGAGTGGGAGCACCGTTTCAGCGAAGATCTGCCGCTGTACATGCAGGTGAGCCGCGCCGGATTGACGCTGCACCTGAGCGAACACTATGGCGACAGCACGCCCGGCGCCGCTATTTTCATCCCGGTGCACGATATCGACGCGCTGCACCGGGAGCTCACGGCCAAAAACTACCGCTATGCCCGGCCGGGGTTGGAGGTTGTCGACTGGGGCAAAGAGCTGAACCTGACCGATCCGTTCGGCAACCGCCTGCGGTTTTGCGAGCAGAGCCACGAGGCCTGAGCGGCCTTATTGCCGGTACTCCGCCTCGCTGACCGCCTCCAGCCAGGTCACCGGGCTGCCGTCCACCGCTTCGGCGATGGCGATATGGGTCATGGCGGTGTCCGGCGTCGCGCCGTGCCAGTGTTTGACGCCTGCCGGGATCCAGACGATATCGCCGGGGTGCATTTCCTGCGTGGTCTCGCCCCACATTTGGATCCACCCGCGCCCCTGGGTGACGATCAGCGTCTGGCCGAGCGGATGGGTATGCCAGGCCGTGCGGGCGCCGGGTTCAAAGGTGACGGTCGCGCCGCCCACCCTGGCCGGCGCGTCACCGGCGAACGGCGCGTCGATGCGTACCTGCCCGGTAAAATATTCTGTCGAACCGCGCTGTGAAGGGATCGAACCGCTGCGTTGTATTTTCATCTGTCGTGTCCTCCGCGCCGGCTCTCACCGCCGGCGCTGATCGTTCAGTGATGCCAAGATAGCGCCATGCTTTTAGGGCGACTAGCGGGTAAAATGCGCAAGGAGCTATGAGCTCAATTCATAAATCTACGCGCGACAGTGCGCTCACCTTCCTCTTCGGTGCCGGTATGTTGAAAGAAAACTTTAACGATCTGATCGCTTTCCTGATGGTGGCCAGGGAGCGCAGCTTCACCAAAGCGGCGGCGCAGCTTGGGGTTTCCCAATCGGCGCTCAGCCACGCCATTCGTGGGCTGGAAGAGCGCCTGGCGCTGCGCTTGCTCACGCGCACCACCCGCAGCGTCGCCCCCACCGAAGCCGGTGAGCGGCTGCTCAACAGCATTGGCCCGCGCTTGGCGGAGATTGAAAGCGAGCTGAACGCGCTGGGTGAAATGCGCGATCGGCCCGCCGGCAACATCCGCATCACCGCCGGCGAACACGCGGTGGATGCGGTGCTGTGGCCGGTGCTGCGCACTTTTCTCGTCGATTACCCGGATATCAACGTGGAAATCACCGTCGACAACAGCCTGACCGACATCGTCGCCGGGCGTTTCGACGCCGGCATCCGGCTGGGAGAACAGGTGGCGAAGGACATGGTCGCGGTGCGCATCGGGCCGGACATGCGCATGGTGCCCGTCGCCTCCCCTGACTATTTCTCCCGTTACGGCCTCCCTGCCACGCCGCAAGCGCTGCAAAACCATCGCTGCATCAATATGCGGCTCCCCACCCTCGGCGGGCTGTATGCCTGGGAATTTTCCCGCGATGGCCGGGAGATCAAAGTGCGGGTGGAGGGGCAACTGACCTTCAACAGCCTGCGCCAGCGGATCGACGCCGCGCAGCTCGGCCTCGGCATCGCCTTCGTGCCGGAAGATACCGTCGCCGAGCCGCTGGCCGACGGCCGGTTGCAGATGGCGCTGGACGACTGGTGCCCGCCGTTTCCCGGCTATTACCTCTATTATCCGAGCCGCAGGCAGCACACCACCGCCTTTGCACTGCTGATTGAGGCGCTGCGGCGCGGGGCTTAACGCCCGACGTTTTTCTGCAGATGCGCCGGGTAGCGATCGCCGATCACGTCGATCGCGCAGAGCGCGCGCTCAATCTCGCCCAGTTCGTCCGCCGCCAACGCGACCGCCGCCGCCGCGAGGTTTTCTTCCAGCCGGTGACGCTTGGTGGTTCCCGGGATCGGCACGATCCACGGCTGCTGCGCCAGCAGCCAGGCCAGAGCGATCTGCGCCGGCGTCACGCCCTTGCGCTGCGCTATCTGCCCCAGCACATCCACCAGCGCCTGGTTGGCCCGGCGCGCCTCGGCGCTGAAGCGCGGCACCACGTTGCGAAAATCGCCGCTGTCGAAAGAGGTGTTCTCGGTAATGGCGCCGGTGAGAAAGCCCTTGCCGAGCGGGCTGAACGGCACCAGACCGATGCCCAGCTCTGCCAGCGTCGGCAAGATTTCACGCTCCGGCTCGCGCCACCACAGCGAATATTCGCTTTGCAGCGCCGTGACCGGCTGCACCGCGTGAGCTCGCCGAATGGTTTGCGCACCGGCTTCCGACAGGCCGAAATACTTTACTTTCCCTTCGCGAATCAGTTGCTGCACCGTACCGGCCACCTCCTCGATAGGCACCTCGGGATCGACGCGGTGCTGATACAACAAATCGATCGTCTCTATCCGCAAGCGCTTCAGCGAACCCTCCACCGCCCGGCGAATATGCTCCGGACGGCTGTTCAACACCTGTTGCCCCGCCGGCTGCGGTAGATCGAAACCGAATTTGGTGGCGATGACGACCCGATCGCGCACCGGCGCCAGCGCTTCGCCCAGCAGTTCCTCGTTCGTGAACGGACCATAAATCTCGGCGGTATCGAAGAGCGTCACCCCCTCGTCAACCGCGGCGCGGATCAGTTCGATCGCCTGCCGTTTGTCGGTGGCCGGGCCGTAGCCAAAACTCAGCCCCATGCAGCCCAACCCCAACGCCGATACTTCCAGCCCTTCGCGCCCCAACTTGCGTGTTTGCATCTTCACTCTCCCGCTGATTGATACCGGCCCCGCCTGGCGCGGAGCCGCTCCGGTGTGATGACTGTAAAACGCAACCGCCGCCATGACTATGGGGCGAAATACGCTTGGGCTTATGAGCCAGGCTCATGAATCAGAGACTCTCGTTAAGCGCTTGCCCGATCTCCGCCTCACACAGCAGGATGTTGTGGTGATGACAAGCCAGCGGGATGACCTGCAGTCGCTCGCAGGCGGCGCCAAGCCCATTATCTTCCACCGCCAGCAGCGGCGCCGTGACCGCTTCCGGCAACTGCGGGTTACCCTCCATCGCCTTGAACAACGTCACCTTCGTGGTTTGCAGCCTGCGGCTCAGACTCCCCTCAGACAGCCGTCGCTCCGCCTGCCCTGCGGCCATGGCGCGTGTCGCCGCCTCGCCCTCGATGCCCAACGCCGGCAACAGCTGCTCCAAAGGCAACTCCGCCGTGGCCTGCCGGTAGAAGCTGTCCAGCAGATACAGTTGCACGTTACGGTAGCCGCGCGCTTCCAGGCGGGCGGCAATCTCCAGCGCAATGATGCCCCCCAGCGACCAACCGAGAATGCGCACCGGCCCGGCGCCTTGCAGCAGGCCGGCGGCGATCATGTCGTTCAGATACCGTTCGGCCAGATCGCCGAGCGAGTCGATGGCCGGTTGATGGTAAAGGTTATGGTTGTCGACGCCGTAACAGTTGAATCGCCCCTGCAACGGCTGAGCGAAAGCGTGAAACGCTTCCGCCCCCACCAGCGCCGGGTGGATCATCCATACGACGGGCGCGCCCTCTGCCCAACGGTTAAGCGGCAAGACCAGGCGGCGTTCGTTGGCGGCCAGCAGGTTTTTCAGGGTGCGGCTTTGCAACAGCTGCACCACCGGCACCGGCGCGGCCATCAGTTCCCCCATGCCGACACACAGGGAAATGGCCTTGATCGAGGTGCCGCCCAGCAGGAAGAAATCGTCCGTCATGCCGACCTGCCCGCACTGCAGCGCCGCCTGCCACAGCGCGCACAGCTGCTGTTCCAGCTCGTTCGCGGGAGCGACATAGGCCTGCGGTTCGCTCGCCGCCGGCGCAGGCAACGCCTTGCGATCCAGTTTGCCGCTGGAGTTATATGGCAGAGCGTCCAGCCGCATCAGCGCCGCAGGCAGCATGTACAACGGCAGTTGCCCGCTCATAAAGGCCAGCAGAGCCGATTCATCCAGCGGCGCCTCGCTGACGTAATACAGCGCCAGGCGCTGCCGATGCGCCTCCGACAGCACGACCGCGCAGCAGGATTTGATCGCGCCGAACGCCAGCGCACATTGCTCGACCTCTCCCAGCTCAACGCGGTAGCCGTTGATTTTCACCTGAAAATCCATACGGCCGAGGAACTCCAGGTTGCCGTCCGGCAAATAGCGGCCGGCGTCGCCGGTGCGATAAAGCCGCTCCCCCAGTTCCGGATGGTAGATGAACTTCTCTTCGGTCAGCGACGGATTGCGGTAATAGCCGCGCGCCACGCCGGCCCCACCGATGTATTGCTCTCCCGGCAAGCAAGGCGGCAGTACGCGCTGATGGCGATCCAGCACGTAAAAGCGCTGATGCGCCATCGCCTGGCCGTAAGGCACGCTGGGCGCCAGGATCGGCGTTTCCGGGATGTCGTACAGGATCGACCAAATGGAGCTCTCGGTCGCGCCCCCGGCGCTGACGATCCGGCACCCTGGCCGCCATTGGCGAATACGCGCCGGCAGTTGGCGGGAGATCACCTCGCCCACCAGCACCACATTGCGCAGCTGCGGCCACTGCGCCTGCGACGCGGCGGACTCCAACTGCTCCACCAGCAGCGTCATCACTGAAGGCGCGGAGTTCCAGAAGGTTACGCCCTGGGTCATCAACAGCCGATGCCAGGCCTCAGGCTGGTAGCGTTCGGTTTCGGACGGCATCACTATGGCGCCCCCCACCGACAGCAGGCCGAAAATATCGAACACCGAAATGTCGAAACTCAACGCGCTGAGCGCCAACCCGCGATCGTCCGCGCCGAGTTCCAGCTGGTGCAACGTATCGATGATGCTGTTCACCGCGCCGCGATGTTCTATCGCCACCCCTTTCGGCGCGCCGGTAGAGCCGGAGGTGAAGATCACATAGGCCAGCGCGGAAGGTGCCGGCAAAACAGCCTCGCCCGGCGGAGCCGGCGGCAACTCCATGACGGCCCCCTGCGGATCGATCGTCAACAGCCTGGCCTCGCCACTGGCCCCCCACTCCCGGCTGCTCAGAATCACCCGGGTCTGCGACTGCGCGACGATATCCAGGCGGCGGCGTTCCGGCCAGGCGCCGTCCAGCGGCAAATAGGCCTTGCCGGCCATCAGGATCGCCAGCACCGCAATGATTTGCGCCCGCCCTTTGTCCACCATCACTGCGATGGTCTCGGCGCGCATGTCCGCGTGCTCACGCAGCTGCAACGACAGCGTCAGCGCCCGCCGATACAGCTCACCGTAGCTCAGCTCGCCCCATTCATCGACGATTGCCACCCGCTGCGGATCGCGCTCAGCCTGACGGATGAAGTCATGATGGATGGCGCGTTCGAAATCGTAGGCCGGCGGACAGGATTGATGGAAGGCGCGCTGCCGCGCCATTTCACTCTCCGAGATCAGCGCCAACTGGCTGACGCGCAGCTCCCCGTGATTGACGATCTGCGTGAGGATCGTCAGATAATACTCCCCCAGCAGCGCCAGCGTAGCCGGTGCAAACAAGGCGGTGGCATAGTTGAAGATCGCCCGCCCGCCCTGCGGCGCCGACTGGATGCTCAGCGTCAAATCGAATTTGGCCGCCTGGTAGTGCGCCAGCAGATCCTGCGGCGCCAGCCAGGCCGGCGCGGCCCCCACCTCCTCCAGCGCGAACAGCGCCTGGAACAGCGGATGGCGCGACAGATCGCGCGGCACCTGCAGCAGTTCGATCAGCTGATCCAACGGCAAATTCTGATACCGCTGCGCCTGCAGCACGCCGTCAAAGACGCGATGCACATAATCGTTCAGCGACGCCGCATCGTCTATTTGCGAGCGCAGCGGCAGCGTGTTGACGAAGAATCCGATCGCTGAGCGGGTCTCTGCCGCCGGTCGGTTGGCAACCGGCGTACCGACCAGAATGTCTTGCTGGCCGCTGAAGTAACCGAGCAGCAAATTAAAGGCCGCAAGATACAGCGCAAACGGCGTGACGCCCTGCTGCCGGGCGAACTGCGCCGCCTGCGCCACCAGCGCCTCCGGCAGCGCGATGACGTGGTTGGCGCCACGATGATCGAAGCGAGCCGGCCGCACGAAATCGAGCGGCATTTCCAGCGCCTGCCACCCCGCCAGGGCTTGGCGCCAATAGGCTTTCGCCTCATCCGCCTGAACGGAATCCAGCCAGCGCCGCTGCCAGACGGCATAGTCGCCATAGTGCAACGGCAACGCCGCCAGCCCGGCCTCTCGCCCTTGCCGCTGCGCCTGATACAGCACGTCCAGCTCCTGCAGCAGCACCGGCTGCGACCAGCCGTCAAACGCCAGGTGATGCACCAGAATCAGGCTGTAATTCACCCGCCCACCATCCGGCTGCGCCACCCGGTAAACGGCCGCCCTGATCGGCAATTCCGCCCCCAGCGCGAACGGCCGGTCGATATCCTGCCGCAGCCTGTCCGGCCAGTGCGCCGCCTCCAGCGTCACGCGCTCCAGCGAAAGCGTCAGTTCACAGGCTCGGGATACGGCCCTTTGGGATGGCATCTGGACAATCAGGCTGTGTAAAACCTGATGCCGGGCGACGACCGCCTGTAAACTGCGCTCGTAAGCCGCCAGACACACCTCGTCGCCGAGACGGAACAGCATCGGCACATGGTAAAGATTGCCGCCGCCGTTCAGATTCTCGATAAACCACAGCTGCAGCTGTGAAGAAGAGAGCGGATACTCGCGTTGCCGCAGCGGCGGGATCGACACCGGCGCGGCGCCCTGCTCCTGTTGCTGCAACACGCGACACAGCGAACGGATCGTCGGGAACCGCCCCAGCTCGCTCAGCGTTACCTCACGCGCCAGCCGCCGGCCGATCTGATAACAGGCCTGAATAGCCAGAAGAGAGTTGCCCCCCAGCGAGAAGAAGTTGTCCTCCACGCCGATATCCTGCCGCTGCAGCAAATCGCGCCACACCGCCAGACAGGCGTTCTCCCATTCGCCCTGCGCCGCGACGAACTCACGCACCGCCCTTTCCGGCTGCGGCAAGGCCTGTCGGGCTATCTTGCCGTTTTCGGTCAGCGGCAGCTGCGCCAGCTGCATCAGCGCCTGCGGCACCATGTACGGAGGCAGTTGGCTACTCAAGTGCTGAGCCAGCGCTTGGGGGGCGATCGTCTCATCGGCAACGTAGTACGCGGCCAGGTAGGGCTGCGGTTGCGTGACGAGCACGCAGCAACAGGCGGTCACGCCCGGATAGGCGAGCACCGCATGTTCTATCTCCCCCAGCTCGATGCGATAGCCGTTCAGCTTGATCTGCTGATCGAGGCGCCCCATAAACTCCACGTTGCCATCCTCCAGCCATCGGCCCGCGTCGCCGGTGCGGTACACCCGCTCCTGCAGCTCGTCATGCCAGAAGAAACTCTCGGCGGTGCGTTGCGGATCGCCGTAATACCCGCGCGCCAAGCCCTCACCCGCCAGATAGATTTCCCCTCGCCCCCCCGGCGCGGCGGGCCGTCGCCCGGCGTCCAGGATATAGCAACGCTGGTGCGGCAACGGTTTGCCGTAAGGAATGCTGACCGACCGAATGTTCTGACCGCGCGGGACCTCGTACAGCATGGTGAAGATCGCCGCCTCCGTCGCGCCGCCGGCGCTGCAAAAACGGCCGTGCGGCGCCCAGGCCAGGCAGCGTTCCGGCAGCGAGGTGGCGATCCAGTCGCCCCCCACCATCACCGCCCGCAGCGCCGGTGCCGGCCCTGCCGTTAACCCCGCGCCGTTCACGTAATCCAGCAACAGCTCCATCAGCGCCGGTGCGCTCAGCCATTGCGTCACCCGATGGGCCATCATCAATTGATACCAGGCCTGCGGATTGCTCCTGTCCCGCTCGGCCGGCATCACGACCGCACCGCCGGCGCTCAGCGGGCTGAAAATGTCGAAGATCGCCAGATCGAAGCTCAACGCGCTGAGGGCCAGGCTGCGATCCCGCTCGTTGAGGCCGAAATACCGCCGCACGCCCTCCAGCATGTTCACCGCGCTGCGATGTTCGATCGCCACGCCCTTCGGTGTGCCGGTCGATCCTGAGGTGAAAATGATATAGGCCAGGCTGTCAGGCCCGGCATCCAGCGCCGGCAGGCGCTGTTCCGGCAGCGGCAGCTGCGCCGCCAGCCCTGCGGCATTCAGTTCGATCAGGTTGATCTCGGCGCAGGCCCAGGGTGCATCGCTGAGCAGCGTATTGATGCCGGCCTGCGCCATCACTTTCAGCCGCCGCTGCGGTGGCCATGCCGCCTCCATCGGCAAGAACGCCTTACCGCACATCAGCGCCGCCAGCAGGGCTACCGGCTGCCGGCGCCCTTTGTCGGCGATGACGGCGATGGCGTCGCCGGTCACCCGTCCTTGCACGCGCAGCTGAGTGGCCAGCGTCAACGCCGCCTCGTGCAGCTCGCCGTAAGTCATCTCCCCCTGCTCGTCGACAACCGCCACGGCCTGCGGATTGCGCCGCGCATGCTGCACGAAATCCTGTTGCAGGCTGCGTTCAAACGCATAGCCGAAGGGGGATCCGGCTGGCAGCGCCTGGCTTTGCGGTTGCAAGCGGATGTTTTCCAGCGGCCAGTCGTCGTGGTGAGCCATCTGCTGCAATACGGCGAGATAGTAGCCGGCCAGCCGATCCATCGACGCCTTGCTGAACAACGCCGAAGCGAAGTTGAAGCGCGCACGCATCTGCTCGCCCTGCGGCGTCAGCGTGAGCGTCAGGTCGAACTTGGCGGTGCGCTCATAAGCGCTCAGATCGACCACCGACAGCCAGTCCGGGCGCGCCTGCGCGCCGCCCTCGCTCTCCAGCGCGAACATGACCTGGAACAGCGGATGGCGAGAAAAATCGCGCGGCAGCGCCAGATCGTCCACCAGCGCTTCCAGCGACAGCGTCTGATGCTGCTGCGCCTGCAGCGTCGTGGCCGCCACCTGCCGCACAAACTCGGCGACGCGATGACGCGGATCGAGCCGCCGGCGTAAAGGCAGCGTATTGACGAAGAACCCAATCAGATTCTCCAGTTCGGGGCGGTGGCGGTTCGCCAGCGGCGTACCGACCATGACATCGTTCTGGCCGCTGTAGCGGGACAACAGCAGCATGAACCCCGCCAGCATCACCGCATGCAGCGTCACCCCCTCTCTGCGCGCCAGCGCATCCAGCGCCTTCACCAGCGCCGCCGGCAACGGCACTTCGCTGTTGTCACCGCGCTCGTCGAAGACCGCCGGCCGCAAAAAGTCCAACGGCAGATCGAGTTGCTGGCAACCTGCCAGTGCTTGCCGCCAAAAGGCCAATTCGTCCGCCCGGCGCTGCACATTTTCCGGCGCTTGTTGCCAGCACGCATAGTCGAGGTATTGCAACGCCGGCTCTGTCGCCTCACGCCACGTCCCGCGATAGCGCGCGTCCAATTCCTGCAACAGCACCTCAAGCGACCAGCCGTCAAAGACGATGTGATGGAACACCAACAGGCAAACGGTCGTTTCCCGCTCCGCCGCATCGCGGTAACGGTAGCGCGTGGCGCGCAGCGGCAGCTCGCGCGTCAAATCCATCGGCTGGCTGCAGGCTTGCGCCAGCGCAGCGTCAAATTCATCGGCGCTCAGCGTCAGCAAAGGTACCGGCAGCACGGTGTCGCTGACCCACTGACTGGCTTCGCCCCGGTCATTCTGGCGGATCAGGCTGCGCAAGATCTGGTGGCGCTCGACGATCGCCTGCAGACACGCCGCAAAGCGTTCGTCATCGACATCCGGCGGCAGCCGCAGCAGCACCGGCGACAGATAATGCGTGGCATTCACCGACAGTTGCTGAACAAACCACAGCCGCGACTGCTGAAGCGACAGCGGCGCCTCCCGCAGCCCGCCGGAGAGGATCGGCAGCTCATCCGGCGGCGCCTGCCGTTGGGCGGCGATGTGCTCGCTCAATGCGGCCACCGTCGGATGCTGATTCAACGTCAGTACCGAGATCTTTGCCCCCGGCAGTTTATTCACTTCGTGGCACAGCCTGATGGCCATAATGGAGTTGCCGCCGAGGCGGAAGAAGTTGTCGTCCACGCCAACATCGCCCCCCAGCAGCCGGTTGAACAGCGCCGACAGACGGGTCTCCAGCGGCGTGCCCGGCCGGCGAAACGCCGTTTGCGGCTCGACCGGCAGCGGTTCCGGCAATGCCCGGTAATCGACCTTGCGGCTCACCGTCAGCGGCAGCGCCGCCAGCGCCCGCATCGCCGAAGGCAACATGTAGTGCGGCAGCTGCGCCGCCAGGCGTTGCAAGATGTCGCCGGCCTCCGGCTCCGCGCCAGCTTGCGGCACATACCAAGCCGCCAGCTGGTCCGTAGTGCCGGGACGCAGACTCACCACCGCCTCGGCCACCTCAGGCAGCGCACGCAGCTGCATTTCTATTTCGCCCAATTCGATGCGATAGCCGTTGATCTTGATTTGCTGATCGTGCCGCCCGAGATACTCCAGACCGCCGTCGGCCAAGCGCCGCACTCTGTCACCGGTGCGATACAGGCGCCGGTACGGTTCCCGCAGTTCAAATGGGTTGGCGACGAACGTGGACGCCGTCAGCGCCGGCAGGTTCAGGTATCCCCGCGCCAACCCCACGCCGGCCAGGCACAGCTCGCCTTCTACGCCCAACGGTAACAAATTATCTTTCTCGTCAATCACATAACAACGCATATTGGCGATAGCGTGGCCGATATTGCGCGCGCCGTTGCGGCGATAGATATTCAGGCTGGCGCTGACCGAGGCTTCGGTCGGGCCATACATGTTCGCGACCTGCATGCCGCTGGCCAGGTAATGGTCGAGCGCTTCCTGCGCGGTCGCCTCACCGCCGGTCGCGAGATAGCGCACCGAAGCCGGAAGTTCAGGCAAGGTGCCAAGCAGCGCCGGCGGCAGGAAGCAGGCCTCGATGCCCCAGGCCGCCATCTGTTCGCACAACTGCGCCGGATCCCGCCGCTGCGCTTCGCTCGCGATGAACAGCCGGTGACCATTGTCCAGAGCCACGAACACTTCGAAGACGTGCGCGTCAAACGCCAGCGACGCGAACTGCAGGCAGTTGAGCGCATCCGGCTCATTGCGCAGCAAACGCTGCGTGTGGCCCCGCACCATATTGGCCGCGCCCCGGTGCTCGCACAGCGTGCCTTTTGGCCGCCCGGAAGTGCCGGAGGTGTAAATCACGTAGGCCAACTGCCGGGCGTCCACACTCGGCAAGGCTGCGGCATCCGCGTCGGCGAGCGATTCATCTGCCGACAGGCAAAGACCGCCTGGCGCCAATCGCTGCGCCGCAGCCTGCAACGCGTTTTCGGTCAAGACGATCGGGCTGTTGACCTCTTGCAGGATATAATCCAGCCGCTGTGCCGGCGCGGCGGGATCCAGCGGCACATAGGCACCGCCTGCCTTCATGATGGCCAGCATCGCCACCACCGCCTCCGCGCTGCGCTGCAGATACAGCGGGATCAGCGTCTCCGGCGGCATGGCCACGCCGCACAGCCGTTGATACTCCGCCCGCAGCCGCAGCGCCAGACGATCGCTGCGCTGCGCCAGCTGGCGGTAGCTGAGCGATCCTTTGGCATCGGTCACGGCGACGCGATCCGGGTGACGGCGCGCCTGTCTGGCCACGCCCTCGAGCAGCGTCGCTTCCGCATCGGCCGTTGCCGGCCCGCTCTCCCAGCCGTCGCGGCAGCGTAAAACCTGCTGCGCCGTCAGCTGCGGCCAAGCGGCAATCGGCGCGTCCGGTTCGGTTAACGCGCGCTGCAACAGCCAGAGATACTGCTCCGCCATCTCCGTCATTTGGGTCGCGTCGAACAGATCGGGGCGGTAGCGCAGACGAAACTCAAAGGCCTGCTCGGTAGGCTGATACTCCAGCAGCAGTTCCGAACCGGCCAAATCGACGTTGAAGCGATGATTGACGCCGATGCAACAACCGTCGAGCGCCAGCGGCGCATCTTTCAGGTAAGCCTGGGTAAAGTTGACGTTCAGCTGACGCACCGGGCTGAGGCTCAGCATGTCATAAACCGGCAACTGGCTGTGCCGCAGCTTGCCTGCCGCCTTGAGCGCTTTGCTGTAGGCCAGCGTCGCGCGGTACAGCTGATTGAACGTGGCCCCCGGGGCGAGGGTCAAGGGGAACACGGCGGTATTGACCTGTGCGCCGAAGAACAGCGCCTCGCCGCCCTCCGGCGCGACGGGATAACCGATATGCACCGTTTCCTGCGCGGATTGCCGGGCGATCAGCAACGCCCACAGCGTCTTGAATATCAGGAAAGGATTGGCATACCTGACGCCGGATTTCAGCGCCTGCCACTCGGCGAACGGTAACCTAAAGCGCACTTCACCGGCACCGGGCGCTTCGGGGGCTGCGCCGGGAAGATAAGGCAACGCCACGCGCGGAGCGCATTCAGCCAGCAGGTTGCCCCAGAATGACGCAGAGCCGAACTCGTGCTTCAACGTCGCGACATCCGCCTCATAACGCTCGTACAATGTGCAGATGTCCGTTTCATCCGCCTGCGGCGGCGCCACCGCCGCGCCGCGATTGTAATAGGCGGAAACGGCGCTGTAGAACTCCTGCCCCGACAGGCCGTCGATCAGGATGTGATGAACGACAATGATCAGGTTATAGCGCTGAGGGGCCAGCTCAATCAGGTAGAAGCGGCACAGCGGCCCTTCCCGGAGATCGAACGGCGTGTTGATTAACTTACCGATATCACAATCGGCATCGAGCGTTTCCAACGCAATTTTTTTCGCCGTCTTTACCCAGCGCAGTGGCGAGGAACTGTCATCCAAAACGTGGTGAAACAGAATATAGTCCCGGCAAACCCCGTCGATCGCCGCGCGCAATCGTCCGACGTCCAGCTCTCCCTCAATCGTCTGATCCAGCACCAGGTTGTACTCGCAGGAGTGTGGATTGAGCACGTACTCATTCCAAAACGTGTGGGTATAAGGTGAAGCGATGAGCACGTTCATAAAGCAATTCCCTTTTAATATATTCCAAAAATATATCAACCACTACTTATGCATTAAATAAATAGCGTGGTCGTTATGCGATTGAGCTGTTAGCTGAAAAGCTAAAAACATAAGTGCGAATATTATTTTATTTTTATAAAAAATAAAGCCACAAAAATACAAATAAATAAACATCATAAAAAACAACCAAGTAGGATTTATTTTTATTTTCTACCAATGGATTGACTACATTACATTCATTAATAAAATAAATGAAATAAACAAATTAAAAAAACAAATAGGATTATATTTAAGATAAGTGATGGTAATTTAAAAACGCCCAGAAAATCACTATTGAATAGAGAATTTTCTTAATTAAAAACACACCTCTTTCTGCTGCGCTATTCCAAAGCGCACGATGTCGGAATATCCTATACTCTTTGCAGGATGCAGTTTCCTTCCCATTGAATGCCAGTACAGGGAGTCAAAAATGGCTATTTTCGCCCCTTTGCGGGCAACTCTTTCAGCATTATTGGCAGAATTATCTGATGAATAAAAAACGTCCCGCCTTGACCCCGGCAACCCTGTTATTGCTGCAGCCGATCTGTATCGGCTCGGCCCTGGCGGCGGAGCAAAAAGACAGCGACACCCTGGTGGTGATGGCGCAACCCGCCGGATTGACCGAGCTGGGGTCGCCGGTCTCCGTTAGCGTGATCGACGGCGAAACCCTGCGCAACGCCGCGCCGCAGATTAACCTGTCGGAAAACCTCGGCAGCGTGCCGGGCCTGCAGATCCAAAATCGGCAAAACTATGCGCAGGATCTGCAGATGTCGATACGCGGGTTCGGCAGCCGTTCGATGTTCGGCGTGCGCGGGGTGCGCATGTACGTCGACGGCATTCCCGCCACCATGCCCGACGGCCAGGGGCAAACCTCCAATATCGACATCAATTCCGTCGAACGCATCGAGGTGCTGCGCGGCCCTTATTCCGCGCTGTACGGCAACGCCTCGGGCGGGGTTATCAATGTTGATACGATAACCGGCACCCAGCCGCCGACGCTGGAAGCCGGCGGCTATTTCGGCAGCGACAACACCTGGCGCTACGGGGTGAAAGCGACCGGCGCTACCGGCGACGGTACCCAGGCCGGCGACGTCAACTACGCCATCTCCGGCACCCGCTTTACCACCCAGGGCTACCGCGATCACAGCGCCGCGCGGAAAAACCTCGGCAACGGCAAGCTCGGCGTGCGGCTGGACGACGTCAGCACCCTGACGCTGATGTTCAACAGCGTCTCGATTGACGCCGGCGATCCGGGCGGCCTGACCGAGGCGGAATGGAAGGCCAACCCGCGCCAGGCGCCGCGCGCGGATCAATACAACACCCGCAAATCGCTCGACCAGACCCAGGCCGGCCTGCGCTATCAACGCCAGATGAGCGAGCGCGATGAACTGACCCTGACCGCCTACCACGGCGAGCGCCACACCACGCAATACCAATCAATCCCGATGGGGCCGCAGCTCAACCCCACCCACGCCGGCGGGGTGATCGTGCTGGAAAGAAAATATCAGGGCATTGACACTCGCTGGAAGCATGAGGATACTCTCGCATCGTTACCGGTAACACTGATCGGCGGTCTGGATTATGAAACCATGACCGAACGCCGCCAGGGGTTCGAAAACTTTATTCTGCGAGACGGCACAGTGGACTACGGCGAGAAAGGCGACCAGCGGCGCAACGAGAAGAACCGCATCTGGAACCTGGATCCTTACCTGCAAACCTCCTGGCAACTGACGCCGCACTGGACGCTGGACGCCGGCCTGCGCTACAGCACGGTCAGCTTCGACTCGACCGACTACTACATCACGCCGCGCAACGGCGACGACAGCGGCAGCAAACGCTACCACCAGTGGCTGCCGATGGGCTCGCTCAACTACAAGATCAATCCGGCGTGGAACGTCTATCTCTCCGCCGGCCGCGGCTTTGAAACCCCCACCATCAACGAGCTCTCCTACCGTCCCGACGGCCAGTCAGGCCTCAACATCGGCCTACAGCCTTCCACCAGCGATACCGTCGAACTGGGCAGCAAACTGCGCCTCGGCAACGGCCTGGTGAGCGCGGCCCTGTTCCAGACCGATACCGATAACGAGCTGGTGGTAGCGGAAAGCAGCGGCGGACGCACCAGCTATGCCAACGCCGGCAAAACCCGGCGGCGCGGCCTGGAGCTGGCGCTGGATCAAGAGTTTGCGCTGGACTGGCGCCTGCATATGGCCTGGACGCTGCTGGACGCCACCTACCGCAGCGATATGTGCGGCAAAGCCGTTTGTACCCCGGCCCAGACCATTCCCGCCGGCAATCGCCTGCCGGGCATCGCGCGCAACATGGGCTACGCTTCGCTGGCCTTTGCGCCGCCGGAAGGCTGGCACGCCGGCGCGGAGCTGCGCTACATGAGCGACATTCAGGCCAACGACGCCAACAGCGCGCAGGCCCCCTCTTACACCGTGGCCGGCGTAAACGCCGGCTATCGCTTTACCTGGAACCGCTGGGCGCTGGACGTGTTCAGCCGGGTAGATAACGTGTTCGATCGCCGTTACGTCGGTTCGGTGATCGTCAACGAAGGCAACGGCCGCTATTTCGAGCCGGCGCCGGGTCGCAACTGGGGTGGCGGCGCCACCTTGTCTTACCGCTTTGAATAAGGCAAAGCACCTTAAGGTTAAAAGACGGGATGGGTTTTACGTCACCCTAGCGGCTTCCCGCTGAAATATTAGGGAGAAACCGCGTGTTTTTTCCGATTTGGCTTAATCTCTAAATCGGGGACTTTCATTTTTGGTAAGGGTATTGCTATGCAAAATAAAGCGTCACTATCGCCGCTTATCGTCATAACGGCGCTGTTTGCCGCCCTGAGCGGGCTTTATCTGCTCGGCGGCGGCATTTGGCTGGCCAAGTTGGGCGGTTCGCTGTATTACATCATCGCCGGGCTGGTGCTGCTGGCGACCTCTTGGCTGCTGTTCCGCCGCCGCGCCACCGCGCTGCTGCTGTATGCCGTGTTCCTGTTGGGCACCACCGTTTGGGCCTTGTGGGAAGTCGGCCCGGACTTCTGGGCGTTGACGCCGCGTCTGGACGTCACCTTCTTCTTCGGCCTGTGGCTGGTACTGCCGTTTATCTACCGTAAGCTGGTGGCCAACGGCAAGTTCGCCTACGGTGCGCTGAGCGCGGCGCTGGTCATCACCGTCATTGCGCTGGCCTATGCCGTGTTCAACGATCCGCAAGAGATCAACGGCACCCTCGACGCCGCGCAGGTACAGCCTAAAGACACCACCGGCGCCGACTGGCCGGCCTATGGCCGCACCCAGGAAGGCACCCGTTACTCGCCGCTGAGCCAGATCAACGACAAAAACGTTGGCCAGCTGCAAGAGGTTTGGCGTTTCCAGACCGGCGATCTGAAGACCGCCAACGATCCGGGTGAAATCACCAACGAAGTCACGCCGATCAAGATCCGCGATACCCTTTACATGTGTACGCCGCACCAGAAGCTGTTTGCGCTGGATGCCGCCACCGGTAAAGAAAAATGGAAGTTTGATCCGCAGCTGAAGTACAACCCGACCTTCCAGCACATCACCTGCCGTGGCGTGTCTTACCACGAAACCGCTGCCGCCGCAGACGCTGCCGGCAACGCCGCACCGGCGATGTGCGCACGCCGCATCATTCTGCCGGTCAACGACGGCCGCCTGTTCGCGCTGGACGCCGAAACCGGCAAACCGTGCCCGGACTTCGCCAACAACGGCGAACTAAACCTGCAGAGCAACATGCCGTATGCGACGCCGGGCCACTACGAGCCGACTTCGCCGCCGGTGATCACCGATAAAGTGATCGTCGTCGCCGGCGCCGTGACCGACAACTACTCCACCCGTGAGCCTTCCGGCGTGATCCGCGGCTTCGACGTCAACAGCGGCAAGCTGCTGTGGGCCTTCGATCCGGGCGCGAAAGATCCGAACGCCATCCCGGCGGACGAGCATCACTTCGTGCCGAACTCGCCGAACTCCTGGGCACCGGCCGCCTATGACGCCAAGCTGGATATCGTCTATCTGCCGATGGGCGTCGCCACGCCGGACATCTGGGGCGGCAACCGCACCCCGGAAATGGAGCGCTACGCCAGCGGCCTGTTGGCGCTGAACGCCTCCACCGGCAAGCTGGTCTGGTTCTATCAGACGGTTCACCATGACCTGTGGGACATGGACGTGCCGGCGCAGCCGACCCTGGCGGACATTACCGACAAGAGCGGTAAAAAAGTGCCGGTCATCTACGTGCCGACCAAAACCGGCAACATCTTCGTGCTGAACCGCACCAACGGCGAACTGGTGGTGCCGGCGCCGGAGAAACCGGTACCGCAGGGGCCGGCCAAAGGCGATCGCCTGTCACCGACCCAGCCGTTCTCCGAGCTGACCTTCCGTCCTGAGAAGAAACTGACCGGTGCAGACATGTGGGGCGCGACCATCTATGACCAGCTGGTCTGCCGCGTGATGTTCCACAGCCTGCGTTATGAAGGCACCTTCACCCCGCCTTCCGAGCAGGGCACGCTGGTGTTCCCGGGTAACCTCGGCATGTTCGAGTGGGGCGGCCTGGCCGTCGATACCGATCGCGAAATCGCCATCGCCAACCCAATCGCGCTGCCGTTCGTGTCCAAACTGATCCCACGCGGCCCAGGCAACCCGATTGAGCCGCCGGAAGGCGACAAGGGCGGCAGCGGTACCGAAACCGGTATCCAGCCGCAGTATGGCGTGCCGTTCGGCGTTACCCTGAACCCGTTCCTGTCACCGTTCGGCCTGCCGTGCAAACAGCCGGCCTGGGGTTACATTTCCGCCGTTGATCTGAAAACCAACGACATCGTGTGGAAAAAACGCATCGGCACCGTGCGCGACAGCTCCCCGCTGCCACTGCCGTTCAAAATGGGCATGCCGATGCTGGGCGGCCCGGTGACCACCGCCGGTAACGTGTTCTTCATCGGCGCCACCGCAGACAACTACCTGCGCGCCTTCAGCGTGACCAACGGTGAGAAACTGTGGGAAGCGCGCTTGCCGGCCGGCGGCCAGGCGACGCCGATGACCTATGAGGTCAACGGTAAGCAGTACGTCCTGATCTACGCCGGCGGCCACGGTTCCTTCGGCACCAAGCTGGGCGACTATGTGGTCGCTTACGCGCTGCCCGATCAGAAGTAACCGCCACCGGTAATACCCTGCAAAGCACGCCGCAAGGCGTGCTTTTTCTTTTTACGCCCCGCCTGATGCGCCGCCCGCAATACCCTTAATTTTTTCATTTTCATTATTGATAATAATTATCATTCGCAATATTATGAGTGCGTGGCCCCGGCAGTGGCCCGCAATCCTTCTCCACCTTAATGGGCAATATGGCAGTCGGCCGCCTGCGGGCGGCCCTATTCGGAGGCGCATGGTCGACCACACGCAAAGACACCAAAAGAAGATCCTGCAAGCGGCGGTGAAGACGCGGCGCGCCGGCCTGCCGTTCGAGCCGGCTCACCCCGTCCATTCGCCCTTTGTCGGGCTTCCCCATCAAACAGAGGCCGTGCTGGTGCACCTGATCGGCCAAGATGACCCACAGGAGCCGCCGGAATGAATGTGCAGCCTTTTACCGCCATGCTGATGTTTGCCTACGTGCTACTGATGGTGCCGCTGCTCTACGTCATCGACAGCCGTCTGAGCGCCGGTAAGCTGGTGCGCAAAGCCACGCAAAACGTCATCATCATCGCGTTGACGCTGTTGTTCTTCAGCGCGATGACCCTGCTGTATTGACGCCGCAGCGGCTCAGGCGTAGGTCTGGCGCCTGAGCCGCGCCGTCACCCTCGCGGCCGCTCTACGGTTTTCAACCCGCCCATTCGCAGCCAGTGGTAGAGATCCGCGTTGCGTTTGAAACCCAGTTTTCTCATCGCCGCCTGTTTGTGGTTGCTGACGGTTTTCACGCTCAGGTGCAGGTTGCGCGCAATGGTGGTCTGCGGCAATTCACAGGCCAGATAGCGCATCACGTCCTGCTCGCGGCGGGTAATGCGCTGCCGTTCGCACCAATGGCAGCGGTGCGCTGCCCCGCTTTGCGCCCGCGCCGCCAGCGCCAGGTCCAGCTGTCTGACTACGCTGTCCGGCGAGTCATTGCGGAAGATCACCCCCGTTTCGCTGATGCAACGCGGCTTATCGCGCCAGCGAATATCGCCCGGCTCACGCAGCGCAAAGTTGATCGGTCGGCTGCCGCTCACTGAACGCAGGCAGAAACGCGCCTGCCAGTCTCGCTCCACGGACTGGAACACCATATCCGCCCGATGCGCCTGTGCGGCGTCCAGCAGCTGAACCCGCATGCCGCAGCGCGAGAAATACGCCAGCAGCAGCCGCTGCAATCCTTCAATAAAGAAACGGTCATTATCGATAAACGCCAGAGTGATGGTGCTTTCCATCGGCACGCTCCCTTTAAAATAATCCTTTCCGGCCGCCACCGAGCGTGAGCCATCCCCCCGATGGCGGGCGGCTCAACGACATAACGCGGCATCGCGCCGGCGCGCGGCGGGGGTAATGCGGCTACGGCAACGCCAGAATGGCGACCGATTGCCCCGAGTAATCGCCGGCCTTGACCGTTCCGGTCACGCCGAGCGTGGAAGTGATCGGCACCGTGACGCCGCGTGTATCCGCAGTGAACTGGTAACCCAGGTTGCCCAGAGCGCCATTGATGCGCAGCGTGCTGTAAACGCCGGAGTTCCCCAGATCCAGGCGGCCATTGCTGCCGACACGGATATACATGACGATGTTCATCTTCTGCGAGCAAACCACGCGCAGGCTGCCACGCGCCGTGTTGCCCACCAGTTCGGTATCCGGCAACACCCCGTGGTTCAGATCGAGCTGTTGCTCATCGATGCCGCACACCCCGACCGGCGGTGGCGCGATGCCGCAAACGCTGCTCGGCATCAATCTCGCACTGGCCCCCTGAACAACGGAAGAGGAACTGGTGGTATAAAACAGCCCGACACACTCCTGAGTGATAGCGTCCCCCACATGAGAAGTCGCGCCGACAATCGGCAACGGATAGATGTTTTGGTAGAAGCGGCTGAGTTCGCCCATCGTCCTCAATTGGGTGATCTGTGGGTAGCGCCCTGAGCCGACGATAGAGGTCGACGGTGTCACCGCCGTACTGCCGCCGGTATTGGCACTGGTGTGGCGGTGGTTGATCCCCACCGCGCACATACTTTGCTGGTAACAGGGATTGGGCGACGAATCGTCCGTATCCCAGCTTTCGAGCACAAATTCATAGGACGCGTTGCTGGGGGAGCCGGTGCTCTTGGTCACGTACGAGTATATTTGCGCCGAGCACAGCCCCGGCAGCAGGCCAAACAGTAAGTACATCCATCTGAAGTGAACACGCTGCATCGCGTCATATCCTTATTCTGTGGTGCCGGAGCCCGGCGCTCATTGGTAATCCAGACTGAAAGTCGCAATGGCGCTGAAAGCGCCGCGACCGATAGCTCGCTTCGCGATCGCTTCCGGTTCGCCGCGCACATAAGCCTGTACGCCGATAACCGTGCTGCCGTTCTGCAACGGGTACTTGCCGCCGGCGCTGTTGAGCGGTAACGGCTGCCCCTGCGGCGTCTCCATGCCGATGGCGATCCCGCGCGCCTGGCTGCTCGCCGCCAGTGCCAGAAGCCCCGGCAGCTGCGCATTCTCCGTGCCTTTGAAGGTGATCGAGACCGTCTTGCCCAGGCTGAGATCGCACTCCGTCAGCCGCAGCTCGAACGGTTGCCCCTGCGTGCGCTGGTTCAGGTACAGGTATTTGTCGACCAGCGTGCCGAAATCCAGCTCGATGTCTTCGTCGCCCGGCTGGATGACGCAAGGCTCCGCCACCAGCGCTCCGTGCATGCGCAGGTTGTCCACCGCGTGCGCCGCGCCGTTCACGCCCAGCGTCAGCAACAGCAGGCCGATGGCTCCGTGGCCGCCTGGCCGGCGGCGGGCTTGTATTGTTTTCACGCGCGCCTCCTTGTTCATTGGTAGTCGGCCCGCAGCGTCGCCGCGGCCTCGAATGCGCCTTCCGTCAAAGCTTCGCCCGGTTTGCCGACCGGCACCGCTTCCAGCAACGGCGGTTTGGCGGGATCGACGGGCAGTGCGCTGCCCACTTTGAACGGTTGGGCGTTCTGGTAAATGCGGATCCCCAGAGCGCGCCGATTGGTTTGCACCGCCGCTTCGTCGAACGTCGCGGCGGTGCCGGTCAGGCTCAGCAACATGTCCCATTTGCCGATCCCCGGTTCGCAGCGAATGCGGTAGCCGATGGTTTGTCGGTAGTTCACGCCATCAACCTTGTTGATGCCGACGCGATCGCCGAAGTCCACGTCGATGATCCCGTCGTCGTTAAGGGTGCAGGGCGGCGGCGCGATCAGCGTGCCGCGAAACTGCATGTCGACCGTTTTTTCCGCCCAGGCGAAAGGGCACGCCATCGCGGCGCACAGCAGCACGCTCGCCGTAAAACGTTGTTTCATGCTCTCGCTCCCGCGTTACTGGTAATCCACCTTCATGGTGGCGCCGGCGGTGAACTCGCCCGCCGTCAGCCTGGCGGAAGCCGATTTCACCGGCACCGCCTCAAGCGTCGGCGCGGCCGGATAGGTAAAGCTCAGCCATTGATTGACCGGCCAGCGGCGGCCGCCGTTCAGCAGCGCAATACCTAGCCCGTCCTTGCTGGTGCGCAGCAGCTGGCCGTCGAAACCGCTCGCCGCCCCCTGCACCTGCAGCTTGAGCCCGTTGCTGCTCTGCCCGCTGCACGTCAGCGTGTAATTCACCGCCCGCCGATAATTGGCGCCGTCGATGCGGGTGGTCATCACCTCATCGCCAAAGTCCACCTCAATCGGGCGCCCGCCGTTGATGATGCAGGGGGGCGAAAGCACGGTGACCCGCACGTTCACCGTGGTCGCCTGCGCCGGCAGTTGGCCCAGCGCCAGCATCCCCGCCAACCAGAACGCTGCCCGGCAACGCGTTATCTTCTGTGCCATCGCCTCGCCTCAGTCATAACTCAGCCTAAAATCCACCGTCGCCCGATACGCGCCGGCCATCAGCGGCGCCGCGGTTCGCTCCGGCGTCACGCTGTAGCTCAATGCATCTTGCCCCGGCGTCAACAGCAGCGGTTGCCCGCGGCTGCCCAGACGAACGTCGCGGCCGCGGCCGTCCAGCAGGCGCAGCCCCAGCCCGGTGGTACCCTGCGCTTTCACCAGCTGCGGGTTGTCGCTGTCCGCCGTCGAGCCGAAGCTGACCGTCACCGCCGGCTGATTCGGCGCCCAGGTCAACGCGCCGGTGCGCGCATCACGCTGGCCGCCCGGGGTGCGCAGACAATCCTGCAAGCGCAGTTCGAACGCCACCGGCTGCCCGCGATCGCCGACCTGCCGCAACCGTGCGGTGCCGGTCTCACCCAGCCAGATGTCCTGCCGCGCGCTGGTCATCTCCAACCGGCAGGCGCTCTCCGTCAGCGCGCCGTACACCTGCAGCACGCCATTGGCGCCCTCTACCTGCCAGTTGTCCACCTCGTCAGCCTGCGCCGGCGGCATCGCTATCACGCCCAGACTGAGCGCCAGCAGCAACGCGCCTGCGCCGATTTTTTTCCGTTCTCGTTTCATCCTTTACCCCTGAATGGCTCACAGCGCGGGTTATGAAGCCGTCCGTTTCTCCGGCACCACTTTGCAGCTCGTGCCGCTGCAGCTGAAGCTCAGCTGCGGCCGGCCGCCGTAATCGTTGATGTAGGTCAGCACCGGGCTGCCGCCCAGCGCCGCTGCGCCGACGGTCAGGCTCGCCTGGCTTTTCGGCGCGATCATGAAAGGCTCAAACCCCTTCACGCCCTCGCCGCCCTTTTTGCTGCCCGCATCGACGATGGTGATGTAGTACGGCGTCGGGTTATTGACCTGGTAGCGCTCTCCTTGCCGTGTCAGCGTCAACTGCTCCTGCCACGGCGTCGCCATGTCGGTACGGCTCGGCACGATAGCGGCCGGGCGGTAGAACAGCTTGATGCGCGTCTGCAGCGCGATCTGCAGCGTATTGGGCTTGTTGCTCTTCGGCGGGATCTCGCGCAGGTTGAAGTAGTACAGCGTCTCGCGGTCCTGCGGCAGCTGTTTGGCCGCCGGCAGCGCCTGGATCTTGATCTGGCTCGGTTTGCCCGGCTCGATGCGCTGCACCGGCGGCAACACCACCAGCGGGCTCTGGATCTTGTTGCCCTGCTCGTCCTCCAGCCAGCCCTGCGCCAGGTACGGCAGCTGTTTGTTCTGGTTACTGAGATTGAGGCTGACCGAGTTCTGGCCGCCGTCGAAGATCACCCGGGTGCGGTCGAGCGCGATCGCCGCCTGCGCGTGCTGCGACACCGTGGCGCCCAGCAACACGAGCACCGCCGCGGTTTTCAGAGAAAAAGTTTGCATGTTGTCGATAACTCCAAATTCAGGATGATGAATTTATTCAACCGGCTCCGCCGGCGCCGCGGCGATCGGCCGGCAAGGCAGCAGCAGCGTACGCGTGAGCATGTCGGCCGGCAGCGTGGCAGGCAGCTGCACCTGACACTGCGCCACGCCGCTCCAGTGAAGCGTCATGATCTCGCCGGCGTTGATGCCGCTCAGGTAGACGCTGCCGCCGTCGTTGACGATGCCGGTTTCTTGTTTACGGGCGTTCAGCACCGTGGCGCCGAACGGCGGCGTGCTGCCGTCCGCCAGTTTGACGATCGCCATTGCCTTCTCGCCGGCGATGACGTCAAACTGACGGTAGCCGATCGCGCCTTCGGTCAGGGTGGCCTGTACCACCGAGCGGGTGGCTTCGGCGTTGTAGCCCAGCTTGTCCAGATCGATGCTGGCCTTGTTGCGGTAGTAGCTGTTGACGTCCGCCACCACCGCCTTGCCGAAGCGGTTGGTGCTGACGGTGCTGCCGTAGCCGCGCACCGGCACCCCGGCCACGCCGTTGGTGTCCAGCAGCAGGCGCGTGCCGCCAATCATGCCGACGCGGTGCAACGCGCCGCCTTCCGGCGTCAGCGTCATGCCGCCCTGCGCGGACAGCCCCACGGCGCTGTAGCGTCCTTCCTGATAGCTGGCGTTGGCGCTCAGGCGCGCCGCATCGCCCTCGTGGTTGTAGTAGCCGCTCAGGTTGGCGCCGCGGCGCGAGCTGCCGGCACTCAGCTGATAGTTGTTGTGCTCATCGACTCGCTGGTAGTACCCCACCCGGTTCGTGTTGTCGTTGCGGTTCACCGTGCTGTTGTAGCTGAGCGTGGCGCCGTTGCCCCACGGCATCGACAGCGACAGGTACACGCCGTCGTCGTTGGTTTCGTTGTAGCGGTTGCGGTAGGCCGACAGCGACAGATTCAGGTTTTTTATCTCGCCGAGATCGAAATAGCGCGACAGCGTCAGGTTGTAACGATCGTTGGACGGACGATCCCAATAGGTCTGGTGGCTGTAGTTGAGATAGCTGCTCAGCCCCCAGTCGCGGAACTGCTTGTTGAAGGTGATGGTGTACATCTCCTTGTTGTTGCCGACCCGGCTGCCGTAATAGCGCGCATCGAGGTATTCGCCCATGCTCATGAAGTCCTCCTCCGAGAAGCGATAGCCTGCGAAGGTGACCTGACTGTCCAGCTCGTCGAAGGTTTTCGAATAACTCACGCGATAAGAGCCGCCGCTCAGCGTCTCATCCCGCTGCGGCAACCGCGCCCGCGACTGGGTGGCGTCGAACGACAGCGCACCGAACATCATCAGATCGCGGCCTATCCCCAGCGACAGCGCGTTATAGTCGCCGCCCAGCAGCGCCCCGCCATACAGCGACCACCCGTTGCTGACGCCCCAGGAGAACTCGCCGGTGCCGAACAGCGGTCCGCGCGAATGGTGCTGCCAGTCCGAAGGTTTGCCGGCGGCCAGCTTGAAGCGCCACGAGCCGGGGCGCGTCAGGTACGGAATACTGGCGGTGTTGACCTTGAACGCCTGCACGCTGCCATCCTGCTCCTCCACCCGCACGTCCAGTTCGCCGCTGATGGCGTCGTTGATGTCCTGAATGCGAAACGGCCCCGCCGCCACCTGAGTTTCATAGATCACCCGCCCCTGTTGGCTGATCGTCACCTTGGCGTTGGTCTTGGCGACCCCGACCACCTCAGGCGCATAGCCGCGCAGGTTAGGCGGCAGCATGTTGTCGTCCGACACCAGGCTCACGCCGGAGAAGCGGAAGCTGTCGAAAATGCCCGAATCCAGATAATCCTCACCCAACGTCAGGCGCGAGCGCAGCGCGGAAACGGCCCGATAGGCGTAGTAACGGCTCCAGTCCAACCGTTTGTCGGTCGATTGCCCGCTGCCGGTCTGATGGTTCACCTGCCCCTGCCAGTCGGCGCGCAGGCGCCAGGCGCCGAGGTTGGCGCCGGCGGTGCCGTTGCCGCTGACGCTGTACCCCCGCGTACCGCCCTGCTGCTGCTGCCGGCTCTGGGCGTTGACGTTGTAATCGAACAGCAGGCCCGGAATGCCTTCATCCCAACGCGACGGCGGATCCCAGTCTTCCGAGCTGTATTCCAGGTAGGCCTGCGGCACGCTTAAATACAGCGCGCCCGTCGCCAGATCGCCGCGCGACACCATCCCTTTCAGGCTGGACTCATCCAGACACTCTCCCTGATGCCACCAGGTGAGCGTTTGCATCGCCGCCGATTTCAGCCCCAGCTGATCGACCAGCGCTTTGCCGACGCAGGCGCGGCTGCCGTCAGGTTCGTTGTCCGGCGGATAAAAAGGGATTTTCTGCTCGGGTAACTCGCTTTTATTGAGATGAACCACCATGCTGTAACTTCCCGGCATAATGTATCCACTGCGGGAAAATTGGCTTAGGTCGATATTTTTGCGATCGTTCACGTCCAAAATGTCGGCATTAAACTGAATACCGTCTTCGGCATATACCCACGTTGATGAACTTCCCAGCGCCAGCGTGATACATAACCCCAGCACCTGAAAACGAAATAGCTTCCCAGCAGGCGACAACATCATATCCCTAACCTTATATCGTATAATTCTGGCGTTGCGGCTCGCCGCAATCGCAGCGCTCAGTAATAATCCAGCTTAAAACGCACGGCGGAAAAATAATTCCCTGCACGCATCGGTTGATTATTGGCAACCAGCTTTATGGAATAATTAAGCGACATGCTGCCTGGCGTTATATCGCCAAGCGGCAACGGCCGACCTGGCGCGGCAATATTCCCCAGGCCATCGGATATTTGCAGCGCGATGCCTTTCGCTTCGCCGTGCACGCCGAATAAATCGCCCTCGGCATCACCGTCGAAAACCACCTGAAACTGCCGCCAGTCCGGTAAATTCGGCTTCGGGCGCTCAAGCGTGCAGTTGATTAATTCAATGGTGAAGGCATGTGTATTGCCCAAACCGTCACGCATCATATTTCCCGTCGGCATTACGGCCATATCGATAGTCTGTTCGCGGCTGCCGGCGGCGATCGCGCAAGCGGTATCAATAATGGCTCCTTGCATATTTACGCGCCCCCAGCCTTGAGAGCTGGGCGCCGCCGACACGGCCGGGCTCATCAGCGTGGCCATCAATATGCAAGGAGACACTATAGGGTGAATAAATCGGCGCACTGAACCTCCTGACAACTGCCCTTCCATCTTGGAAAAATGCATGCGGGGAACCCCCGCATGCAAAAAGTCACGCCAATGGCGCAGGCTTACTGGTAAGCCAGCTTGAAGTCGGCTACGGCGGTGAAATCACCCGGAACCACGCTGGCGGAAGCGCCGTCGCCCTGCAGGTAAGCCGCAAAGCGCAGCGTGTTGGTACCGGCACCCAGGTTATGCGGAGCCGTGGCGGTGCCCAGCTTGATCGGATTGCTGGCGGTGTCGGTGATGGCGATGCTGGCGCCGCTGGCGGTGCCGACGATGCCCAGCAGATCCTTGTTGGCGGCAGAGGCTTCGCCTTCGAAGGTGGTCGTGACGGTTTTCAACGTCGAGTTGTCGCACTGTTCCAGTTTGATATCGAACTGGCGTGGCGCCGATTTGCCGCCATTTTTCAACGCAACGTTGGAAACCTGGCCCATATCCACGGTCTGGTCCACGGTCTCAGGAGAAATGGAGCAAGGCGCATCAATAATGGAACCGGTAAACGTCACTTTGCCATGCCCCTGATCGCCGGCATGCGCCAGAGAAGAAACGCCAAACGCCAGAGCCGCTGCCAGCATGATTTTGTTCAGTTTCATAATTCACTTATTCCTTTAATTTATGTAAAAAGCGCAGGATCGCTCCCGTTCCTTTAACAGTTATTTATATAATCCAGAATGAAAACGGTATTATCCGCAGACAAAGCAAACCCTCACGATAATTAAATCGCGTATTTTATTTCATCATTACCCATTTTAGGTATTCAGCAAAACTCACGCTAACGAGAAAGAAAAAAATCAAATCTTTAAATTTCCACAAAATTTACTACCCATCATGAAAATTACACTAAGATTTAACTTATTCGCTTGTCTTGGCCCGAATATTGTTACAAAAACCGCGACAATTTGAAAAGTCATTTCCGGCAAAAGCAATAAATACGAGATATAAGCCCAAAAACCACAGGGCAAATATATTTTTGCGAAACAACAGATCGTAAAATTAACAACGCCAGTCAATTATCTCGTAAAATATATATCACGCGACATTATTGATCGCCTTTTTTCTATTTGCGTTATAATGATCCGGAAAAGGAAAGGGAGGCTTATCAATTCGGTCCGGTAAAAACCGGCACCGGGCAGTAAATAATGGAGAAAAGATATGAATTACAGCCATTACATACAGCAGGCTGAGCATTTAGCCACCCCGTTACCCCTTCTGATCGGTGAGTGCCGCGGGATTATCGCAACGGAAATATCGGGTTCAGGCAGGCGTTCGCGATCGGTTCAAGAAGGGTATTGCCGGAACAGAGCATTATTGTCCGGGAGACGCTTACCGTTATATCAAAACTCGGCTGAGGCTTAAGGGAGGCTGACATGATAAAACGCACGCCAAAACAACAAGAATTACAAAACCTGCAGCAGCATTTATTAACCACGCTGCACCGCCTCTGCCCTGTGGCCAACGGTGCGGCCCCCCCGCCCCCCGGCGAGTGGCCCACCACTCGCCAGCTGGCCGAGTCTAACGACATCACCATCTATCAGGCGCGCAACCTGCTGTTGAATCTGGCCGGCAGGGGCAAAGTGTTGGTCACGCCGGGGCCGGTCAATAAGTCGTTGCGCTGGTACCCTTCCCTCTGAACGCGTTTTTCCTGCCGGTGTCCCCCAGGCTACCGGCAGGCTTCGCACGGACGAGACTATCCGGCGTCCGTGCGCCTGACCCGCGGATATTTCCACAGCCAGCGCCCGCTGACCATGCGCCAGTAAAACAAAGCGCCGCGCACCGCCCAATCGAGGAACATCCCCAGCCAGACGCCCACCACGCCCATGCCCAGTTCAATGCCCAGCACATAGCCGGCCACCACGCGGCAGCCCCACATGCCCAGCATCGTCACCCACATGGCGAAGCGGGCGTCGCGCGCGCCTTTCAGCCCGGCGGGCAACACCCAGGAAGCGGCCCAGATCGGCATAAAGGCGGCGTTGAGCCAGATGAGGGTTTTCACTACCGTTTTTACGTCATCCTGCGAGGTATAGAACGCGGCAAAGACGCCGGCCAGCGGCGCCGTGCCCCAGGCGATGGCGGTCAGCCCGAGGGTCGACAGCCAGAAAATATGGCGCAGCTGCCGCTCCGCCTGGCCGATCTCGCCTTTGCCGAGCCGCCGCCCCACGATGATGGTCGAGGCAGAGCCCAGCGCGTTGCCCGGCAAGTTGATCAGCGAAGCGATAGAAAAAGCGATGAAGTTGCCGGCGATCACGTTGGTGCCCATGCCGGCGACGAACATCTGCGTCAGCAGCTTGCCGCCGTTGAACAGCACCGATTCGACGCTGGCGGGAATGCCGATCCCCAGCACTTCCCACAGGATGCTCATCTTCAGCGGCGTGAAATAGCTTTTCAGGGTGATGTGCAGCGCCGGGTTAAAACCGATCGCCAGCACATAGAGAATGGCGATGGCACCGATATAGCGGGAAATCGTCAGCCCCAGCCCGGCGCCGACGAAGCCCAGCCCGTGCCAGCCGAGCATGCCGTAAATCAGAATGCTGCTGATGATGATATTGAGGATATTCATGCCGCCGTTGATCAGCAGCGGGATCTTGGTGTTGCCCGCGCCGCGCAATGCGCCGCTGCCAATCAGCGCAATCGCCGCCGCCGGGTAGCTCCACACCGTGGTCTGCAGGTAAGAGAGCGCCAGCGCCTTCACCTCCGGCGAGGCCGCCCCGGCGATCACATCGATGATCGGTTCGCCCGCCAGATGGATGCCTGCCGCCAACAGCAGCGCCACGCCGGTCATCAAGACCAGGGACTGACGCGCCGCCGCGCGCGCGCGCCGACGATCGCGCTTGCCGAGGCTGAAGGCCACCACCACGGTGGTGCCGAGATCCACCGCGGCGAAAAAGGCGATGATCACCATGTTGAAGCTGTCCGCCAGCCCCACCCCGGCCATCGCCTCTTTACCGAGCCAGCTCACCAGAAAGGTGCTCAGCACCCCCATCAACAGAACGCAGGCGTTCTCCAGAAAAATGGGCACCGCCAGCGGCGTGATTTCGCGCCAGAACAGCACGCGGTAGCTTTTCCGTTTGGCGTACCAGGGCGTATTTTCCACGCGCTGACGCAGGGCGGCATACAGGTTCAAGGTGGGCTCGATGGATAAAAGTGAAACATCATTTCAAATGATGAGCGATAACTCGTTATCCTGCAAAGAATTTTTGGGCGCCCGCGACGAGCGCCCGAAAGGCACACCGTCGCGCTACTCCATGTAGTCTTCCTGATCGGCCTGCGCCGCCGCGATAAAGCGTGCGGTGCTGCGGCTGAGTGTGGTGCATTTGTCCGTCAGCAGCTGATTGTCCTGCTGCAGAGTCAGGTAGCGCGCCTGGGTGAGTGCCGGCAGCTGCCGATACCCTGCCGCCTGCGTATCCCAGCCGCGATGCTGCGCCGCTCGCATCGCGGTGCGTTGCAATTTGACATCGTCCGGCACATCGCTGCGCCCGCAGTCCACGCGCAGGAAGTGCCCGCCGGCCAGCATCGAAGCGATGTGATCCAACTGCGCCTGCAGCGGCGGCGTCGGTTTATGCGCCGTTTGCTGACAGCCCGCCAGCAGCAGCAACGCCACCGCGCCGCAAAGAGAAGTGCGAAACAGAGTAGACATGGGAGCTCCCGGAAAACCTGTGGGTGATGCAATGATCTTAGGTGAGCGGATGCCGAGCGGCAAGGCGAGCAGCACGCGCTGCCCGCTTAACGCCGACCGCTGCTGACTTTGGTGGCGCGGGCGGGGTTGCCGGCGACGAACTCCAGCGTGGGGGAATAGTAAAACGGCAGCCAGGCGTTATAGCCGCTCTCCCACTCCCATTTGACCGGGCAGGGCCACAGCATGTCTTCATGCAGGATGTAATAGATCCACCGCCCGGGCGGACGGCGCGGTTTGCGCATTTTCATAGCGAGTACGGCGGCCTGATGGCGTGCGATAAGGTCAACTGCTGCATTTTACCGCGATTTTGGCCGCGGGGACAGCCTGGGTTGCCGGGCGAGCGTTAGCCGCCGCTCGCGGCCCCCAGCGCCACCACCCTATCCGCCGAGTCGATCGTCGATTTTCTGTGGGCGACAATCACGCGCGTGATATTCAGCGAAGATATCGCCCGATTGATCGCCAATTCATTCTCAACGTCCAGATGGCTGGTCGCTTCATCCATAAACAGCACGCTTGGTCGCCGGTAGAGGGCGCGTGCAATAAACAAACGTTGCTTTTGCCCGCCGGAGATGCCGTTCCCCAGCTCTCCGATCAGGGTTTCGTAACCCATCGGCATCTGCATGATTTCCTCGTGAATGTTGCTGTGCATCGCACAGGCCACAATCCACTCTTTATTGGCGTTGACCTCGAAGCCGCTGATGTTTTCCGCGATCGAGCCGGAGAATAACCGGTCGTCCTGCAGCACGCAGGCGATCGCATTGCGGTAGTTATTCACGCCGATTTTATGGATATCCATCATGTCGGCCAGGATCTCTCCCGAGGTTGGGTTGAGCAAGCCGCACATGACCTTCAGCAAGGTGGTTTTCCCCACGCCTGACGCCCCGACGATGGCGACGCTCTCGCCGGCGGCAATGCGGATATCCAGGTCTTTAAAGATCGGCCGGGACAGCGCGTCATATTGATAGGTAAGGTTTTTAACCTCAACGGCAACCCCCTTGCCCGGTTCGAAGACCTGCCGCGGCGCGGACTCCGCCTCCGCATCGGTAAAGACGATGTCGGATATCCTCTCATTGTGCAGCGACAGCATGCGCAGGCCGATCGCCAGATCGATCAGGCTGGAAGCCCGCTGCGAGAACTGGCCGCGATAGGCGTTGAACGCCATGAACATGCCGAGCGTCATAGAATTGTCGATGACCATCATGGCGCCGAGCCAAAGTATCGCCACCTGATCGAGCGTGGTGATAAAGGTATTGATCCCGCCGAACATCATATTGAAACGGGTGATTTTGATATTGGTATTGGCGGCATCGACATTCAAATTGAGCCAATAGCTGGAGCGCGTTTCCTTGATGCCCAGCGCTTTGACCGTGGAAATACCGTACAGCGTCTCCATGAAATGCGAGTTGGCCTTGGCCGCCTTGACGATTTGTTCCTCCGAGAATTGGCGGTAGGTGCGGTAGGTCATCATCCTGATGAGGATGTAGACCAGGGTGAAGCCTGACACCACCCAGACCAGCCAGCCGCCATAGACCATCATCATCACGAACAAGCCGACCGTCATGATGCCGTCGATGATCCCGCCGACGATATTATTGGTAAAGGTGGTTCTGATCGCATCCAATGAGGAAAACCGCGATTGGATATCCCCCAGGTGCCGCTTCTCGAAAAAGTCCAGCGGCAGCTTCAGCAGATGTTCGAACAGCGTCGTCTTCCACTGGATATCGGTCAGCGTCCCCAGCACGATGGAAATCCAGGCCCTGGCGATGCTGACCACGGCGCGAAACAGGGTGAAGAAGATCAGCCCCAAACAGATGACCGTCAGCAAGCTGTAGTCATGCGCCTGAATGACATGGTCGGTCACGAGCTGGGTCCCCACGGGCAGCAGCAGGTTGACCGACTCAATGACGAGCGATAAGGCAAAAATCTTGAGCAGCGTCCCCGGCAGCCCCTCGATGTTTTTCATCAAATCCAGCAGGCGTAAACGGGTTTTTAAGGTCTCTTGCTGAAAAGCCTTGTCGGGCCACAGCTCCAGCGCAATGCCGGTAAAATGGTTCGACATCTCTTGCAGGCCAATCACTCGGCGCCCGAAGGCAGGGTCGTGAATCACAAAGCCCGCGCGCTGAACCTTAACCAGCACCACGAAATGGTTCATGTTCCAATGCAATACGCAGGGCGTTTTCAGCTGATTGATTTCATCGATGTCCAGCGACAAGGCCCGCGTCTTCAGCTGAATTTGCGCCGCAATTTGTGACAGGGTGCCCAGAGTCGCGCCCTGGGTGGAAATGCCGAATCGCTGCCGCAGGCTCAGCATATCCACATTAAATCCGTAATAAGAAGAGATCATCGCGAGGCAGGCCAGGCCGCACTCCGACGACTCCGACTGCAAGATGCTCGGCACCCGTTTACGCAGAGAGAACGTTAACTTTTCGTTGATCCGTTCAAAAAGATTATGATCCTTCATCGACTCTCCCCACTACGCTGTTTTTTATGTCATACAAAGGCGCGACCGCCCATTGATAAAGCGGTTTCTTATCCAGGAACACAATCACCCTGGCCTGCAGCCCACTGCTGATCTCCAGATATTTCCCTTTGTCGCTGAATTGCGTGTCGCTGATGGACGCCAACACTTTGTAGTAGGCGTTTCGCTCCCTTTTATTGCCGCTGCTGTATTCCGCCATCTCCTGCGGAGAAGCCGGAACCGAAGAGATGGATTCAATGCGCCCCGGAAACTGGCCGAACTTGTCCGAGGGAAAAGCCTCGTAGCGAATGTTGATGCCATCGCCGATTTTCACGTAGGGCAAACTGTTATTCGGCAGCCACAACACCAGATAATATTTGATGTTCTCAATCGGCTTGATCTGCGCCAGGCTGCTGCCGCTCTCGACCACCTGCCCGGCGGTCACGCTCAGCGACTCGATTTTCCCCTTCAGCGGCGCCTTGATAATCACCTGGTCGCCGGCGTTGGATTCCGCCAATTGGCGTTGCAGCTCGCTGCGTTGCGATTCGCTTTGCGATATTTGATTGTCGTAATCGGCGGCGCGAATCAGCAGATCGCTGCGCAGCTGCGACAGCTGGATATTCTGCTGAATCTTTTGGCTGTTGAGCGCCTGATAGGAACTCTGCTGTTGCTGAAAGAGCGAACGCTGATAATTCAGCTGATCCTTGGTAATCAGCCCTTTCGTCAGGTAATGCTCATAGTTTTTCAAACTCTCCCTCATTTTTTCCATGCCGTCTCTGGCACTGAGGTTAAGTTTTTCCGTTTCTTTATACGCTATCTCATAGCTGTCGATCTGTTTTCTCAGGTTCTCCAGCATCGCGTCTTTGTTTTTTTTCAGCTTGCTGATGATCGAATCCAGATTGCCGATCTGCTTGTTGATTTCACCCGCGGCAATATGGCTGACATTACCCGAGGCCGTGCTTCTGGAAACATCGATGATATACAGCGGCTCGTCTTTTTCCACCACATCACCGGCCTGGTGGAAAGACCGATTCACATAGCCATATTGGGAAGAAAAAACGTTCGTCGAATGCGGAATGCTGATCACCTCCCCCTCGACATCCACCCTGCGCGTATATTCACAAAAATAGAGCGCGCTCGCCAAAATAAGAATAAAAACGAGGCACGTCACGGCAATCACAGAGCTGGACGCGCCGGAAATCAGCAGCGCTCTGCCGGTCCATCTTTGACGTTGATAATTGACCGCCTCCTGGCGGAAAATATTTCTGCTCTTATTATCACTCATAGGAAGACCTGCGCATGCCTGACCGGGAGACAGCCGCAGCGCGAGCGCTGCGGCCTTGGACAGCAATATTGATTTAGCTGATGGTGCCGTTAATCAGCCCATCGAGGCCTTTTTTGGAGTATTCCAGGGTGGTATCCCAGCCAACAACGGCCGCGGCCACGCCGCTGGCCACGCCACCCAGAATACCCGCAGCGACCATGCCAACGCCCTGGCCAATGGAGCCGACGCCCAGCAGACCACCGCCGTCGCCGCCGTGCTTACCGCCGATGACGGCGCCCGCCATGCTGCCGACCGCGGCGCCCAAAGCAACGGACGAAACGGCTTCCGCGGCATTGGTGACGGCGCTGCCAATCAGGCCGGCCAGCCCATTGCTCATATCCCAGGAATAGGCGCCTGACACTTCATTCATTTCGATAACAGACAGTTCTTTCATTGGTTAATCTCCATATTTAAACGGACAAACACAGCCATACATGCGTGTTGTCATTGCATTGGCATCGGCCTGCAGCGCCGGATGCCACCAATAATGCCGCGGGAAAAGACGGCATTATATTTTTGATGCGGCTCCCTTAATTCTGCGTAATGGTGAATGTCATGACGGCATCGGCCTGCCCGGGGCTAATGTCCCCCGTCTGCTTATAACGCGCCATTAAGGGAATTCTGATCTCTTTTTCGGCAGCGGTGTGATAGTTAATCGGCCGGGAAAACGTGAGCGGATTACGGTTCTCGTCCAGGACCTCCACGGCAACGCCCTTTGCCGCATCAGAACCGTCGGCAATAGCGATCATGCCTACGCCCGGCGAATTTCCGGCCGCTTCAAACGTCACCTGTACCGGAATATTGTCTTCCTGGCATTGCAGGACCACGAAGAAGTTACGTTCGGAAGACACCGCGCTGCTGCCGACCCCATTAAATTCGCTGCGTTTTGGGCTGCCTAAGTCCACCGTTTGATTTTTATAATTCAAATCCACCAGGCAGCTTTTCTGAATGACCTTCATGCCGGAAATGCTCAAGTCCAATACCGAGGTCGAGTCCAGATAATATCTGGCGATAATCTTCCCCCCCATATCACCGCCGGTTTTAATCGGGCCGGTTTTGATAAACGTCAGCCTGACATCATTGCGGTTGATCCACGGCGTCAGCAGGTTGGGCGAAATCGCCGTATTGAAAGGCACGTTCTTATTGCTCTGCCACAGGTCCGAAATCGTCACGCCTACGCCGTCGATGCCCGTTTCAAACACGCCGGGCAGCGCACTCGGCGTCAGCGGCGACAGGGAACGATAGGCCACCGAGCCCGAGCAAAGAAAAGAAAACGTCGTGCCGCTGATGCTGTTTTCCGTACGGACAGCCAACTGTTCGCCGATTTCAATACGCGGATCCACGGCCAGCGTCAGCAACCCCATGCGGATGGTTTTCGCGTTGGTGGTACAGGTGCCGGCATACGCCACCGTCGTTAGCGTCGCCAGCCATAGCAGAGCGCCGTAACCGAATATCCTGATAAAAACGTTCATTTTCACTCTCACTTAACAAGTCATGATGGATACGGAGCGAGATCTATTGGCAAACGCCATTGAGGGTTTGGATCCCTGCAGCGGGTTTCTCCGCCGGCAGTTGATAGCTGATGCGGCACTGATGCTCGGCATTTCGCCCCCACTGCACGATGAGCCGGCCTTGTTCCGTCATGCCGGACAGATAAACCAACCCATCCCCGCCAATCAGGAACGGCTGCGCCGAATGATCCGCATCGCGGACGCTGGCCCCCAGAGGGAGAGGCACCCCATGTGGATCCGTGACTCTCATCAGGATCCTTTTGCCGACTTGCGCCTTGAAATTCGCCCGGCTTACCGCGCCGCGGGTAGGCGTGACCGACTGGTTGGTCAGCGCGAGATCGACATCATCCGGCAAACTCTCCACATCAAGACGAATCGAGTTGTTGCGATAAGGGGTGGCATAAGGAACGATGGCATAGCCGCGCCAATCGGTTTTCACCCCGACCTGGTTACCGACCGCCACATCGCTGGCGCCGGCCGCCGTCACCAGGGCGGCCGTCTCGCCAAAAGGCTGGCCGAAGGTGACGCCGTCTTCGTGGGCAATCACGCCCCCTTTCACGCCATAGTTGACGCGCTGTTGGCTGCGATCGTAAGCGTATCCCGCGACGAGTTCGCCGTAGGTGGCGCGCCAGTCAAGGTTGGCATTGCCGCTGTTGCCCTGGCCCTGATTGCCATACCCTTCCTGTACGCTCCAGTTGAGGTTGTTGCCGGCCAGCGCCGTGCCGTTGAGCCCCGCCGTATGGCTGGTATTGCCTTTTTGGCTGGTATTGAGGCTATAGGTGGCGTAGGTGTTGCTCAGCCATTTCTCCAACGGCACGCTGATATTGAAGGCAAACAGTTGGTCGCGATCGTAAATACGCCGTTGTCCCCGGTCTGAGTCACCGTAAATCGCCTGTGAATTACGGTTGTAGCTGTAGTTAAAACCGTAACTGATGCCATTCCAGCTATTGTTGTAACCCGCGCTCAGCGATTGCATGTTGCGCTCGGAATTCCAGTAATCTTCGCTGACCGCACTGAGGGAAAGCGACCCCGCCCCCTCCCATAAATTCTGGTTGAGCGTAATCTCGGCGCGGTTTTTACGGCGGTCTGTCAGGGCGTAGCGGTTGCCGCTGCGGTAGGTGTCCAGCACTTCCTGCAGCCCATAATAGCCGCTGGTCGAATAGCGGTAGCCGGCAATGGCGAAGTTCGTGCCGGTCGCTACGATGTTTTTGCTGTAGCGCACGCGCCACGACTGGCCGTCGCTTTTCGGCTGATGTTCCTGTTTCGCCCAGGCCTGAGTCGCGTCCACCGACAGGGCGCCGAACTCGCCCAGGTTTTTACCCACCCCCAAGGCCAAGGATTGATACGGGCCGGCGAATTGCCCGCCGCCATAGAGGGTAAAGCCGGCCGGCAAGCCGTAAATCAGGCTGCCCTGCGAGAAAACCTTTTTCTCCACGCTGTGATCGTAAGTGCGATATTGGCCGGACGTCAGTGCGTATTTCAGGCGCCCTTCGCGTTGCAATACCGGCAAGCTGGCAAAAGGCACGGTCATATGCTGTTCGCTGCCGTCCGCCTCTTTGATCGTCACGTCCAAATCGCCGCTGCCGCCGGTCGGATACATGTCAGAAATCTCGAACGCGCCCGGCGCGACATAACTCTGGTAGATGACATAACCGTTTTGGCGAATGACCACCTGCGCGTTGCTGCGCGCAATGCCGCGCACCACCGGCGCATAGCCGCGCAGGCTTTCCGGCAACATGTCGTCATCGGAGGCCAGCTGCGCGCCGCGAAACGACACGCTGTCAAACACATCGGACGGAGTGCTGCTTTCACCGAGCGTGAGCAAGCTCTTCAGGCTGATGATATTGCGCTGGGCGTAGGTATAGACGGTGTCCCAGCGATCTTCCGACTGCCGCCCGCCACCGCCGCTGTTGTAGCTCCAGGTGGTGTAATTCCGCACCCGCCAGGCCCCCAGATTGAACCCCGGCCGCAGGTTGAGGTAGTAGCTGCTTGCGCTCTGGGTAAAACGATCGCGCCCCTTGCTGTTGCTGCCGGTGAAACCGTAATTAAGCAGCATCGCCGGCATCCCTTCGTCCCACAGTTCGGGCGGTACATAGCCACGCACCCGATTTTCCAACGCCGCCTGGGGAATGCTCAGCACCAGCCGCTGGCGGTTAAATTGAAATTGCGCCGAGGCCTGCGGGATGGCGGCCAAATTCGCGCACTCTTCCGCGCGGTTCAATGCGGGAAACCGCTCGATCTTCACGCCGAGCCGTTGTAAATCCTCCCCCGTCAGGCAAGGCTGCAGGCCGGCTTTATCGTCGCCGCCGGGCTTGATGACAAACCGAACATCACGCGTCTCCATCAGCATGTCATTCACCCAAATATCCACCCGATACTTGCCGGGCACCTGGTTGCCGTTTTCAAACACCGACAGGTCAACAGGCTGTTGGCCCGAACGCCCCGTTTCCAGCAACGCCGGATTGAAATAGTCACGGGAAAAGGCGGGGTTGGCCATGTTGCCGCATACCGCCGTGGTTGCCGTGAATAAGACGATGCGCTTCAGCCAAGCATCCCGCTTCGCTGCTCTACGCTGACGAGTTATCATTCATTAGCTCCATTATTGAATTCGTTATTCCCTTCTGCCGCCTATCCCCTGGCGGTTAAATACCTGACTGATGCTCCTTGCCGGTGCCACCGTAGTCGTTAATTAATTTCCAACTGACCGACGACGCGCCAGAAACCGGCAATGAAAACATTTCACTACTCATCGGCGCGATATAAGTCACCTCTTTCATTTCGCGCCCGCCGATGCGAACATAATGAAAATTCATATAATACGGCGTGGGGTTGGTGAGTTTTAATTCCTTGCCGACGCGCTGCCACGTCAACCGTTGAGTCACATCCTCGGGAACCTGTTTGAGCAGCGCCGCAGGGCGATAAATCAGTTTGAGGCGCGTTTTTACCGCGATTTGCAACGTGTTCGACTTACCCGTGTGTTCTGTCGAAGGAATGGACTTTATATTCATCCAATACAGGCTCTCTTTATCCTTCGGCAAGTCATCGCCGACGCGGACGATGCGCAGCATATTCTCCTGATGCCCATCCAGACGAAATAAAGGCGGCGTAATGATAAAGGCTATCTTATCCACGCCGCTCTGTTGATTATCCAGCCAGGACTGGATTAAATAAGGTTCGTTGTCCGGGTTGTCGACGCTGATTGAGGCTTCTTTTTTTTCACCGTTAAAAATCACTCGCGTTCCACCGACAACCACACCGGCCTGCGCCGTAGAAAAAAATAATAATAAAATGAATCCCATTAGGGCACTGCAGCAATTAAACCGCATAATATTATCTCCGAGGCAATACGGCCCGCTGGAAACCAGCGGGCAAGAAAATATTATCAGTTGTAATTCAGCGTGAAGGTCGCGACGCTATTGGCTTTACCGGCAGTCACATCTGCAAGCGTGGAAATATAACGCGCGGTAAAATCAAGATTGTTTTTCACGCCGCTGCCGGAAGCCAGCGGATAGGCCGTTGAGGCCGTGTAAAGCGGAAGAACATTATTAGAAATATCAGACAGCTGGATGCCAACGCCCGTGGCGACATCCGTTTCCTGGGTCAGCTGCAATACGTTGTTGTCACCATTATCGGCCGCGCCGTCGAACTTAACGGTGGCGCTTTTTACCGTATCCGGACAATCCGTCACTTCCAGCGTAAATTTAGTCGCCGAGGAAGTGGATCCCTTGCCCCCCGCAAATGCCGTTCGGGCCACATCGCCCAGAACAACATTTAATGGATTACTCAAGTCATTTGTGACCTTGCACGCGGCATCAACAATATTCCCGGTAAAATTAACCTGCCCGTCTGCCGCCAGGGCCGGCAAAGCACTCGAAAAACTCGCCGCAACCAATGCCAACATAATCACTTTTTTTTCCATCATGGGTACTTCTCCTTTTGATTGGACAAACTTAAAAATATCCCTATCACGGCTAATCCGTGATAAGGCGAATAGGAGCTCCGCCCCTTTCACAGTTAATTATGCTTGGCTTTCCCTCTTTAGCAATACATAAAATCAATGTAAAGATGAGAAAAGATAATTACCCCGAATCGAATTGGCATCATTCTTATTTTTATTTTAAAAAAACCAAAAAAAAAGCGTTTCTTGATTCATTCCTCTGGCCGAAAAGGAAAGGTTTATCAGCATGCTTCATACACCATCCACAAGATAAACCACTCATTTCCTCTTCAATGAATGTGCGTAAGGATGAGTTGTCACAAAAATGAAAGACGCCGCGCGGGAGCCAATGACTGGAGAGTTTTTTGATTCTTGCTAAGGGGCTGCGGCGCGTCGACGGCGAAACCGGATAGGGCAATAACGATTAAGCGTTCAGAAGAGGTGAAATATGAAGGGAAGTTTTCTCTTAAATAAGAAAACGCCGACAATAAATCAGCGTAATCATGCTGCAGAAAGGGCGCCGCCGATCATCAACGGTTCCCTTCTGACGCAGGTTAATTCAGCGATGTAGCCGCGTTCTCTTGACGTTCAATTCACAGTAAACGCTTTTCCGTCTTATTTTCAGCGGGACTAATCGTCATGGCGATAATCCTCCCCCAGCCCTCGACCCGGTAAGGTTTCACACGCCAGGCCATCGCCCGCCGGTGCGGCGATCGGGTAGCGGTCGTCAGGGGTGATAAAGACCGGCGAGGTCGCGATATACCCGTCGCTAAACTCGGCTTCGATAAAGGTGGCCTCCCAACCCTGTGCAGGGGCGTTCAGCCGAAATTCACCGCGGTTCGCCTCCAGCGGCGCCGAGGTATAACGCACGCCGCACGAGTAGCGAAAATCTCGGGCCGTGCGGTTATGCGCAGTCCAGCGCAACACCCTGATCGGCGGCTCGGAAAAGCGGAGCGTGCGCAGCGCCGTCTCTGAGGCGTTGCTCTGCACCTCGATCGTCGGTAGCGCAATATCACGCTGACGACGGTTGACCAAGGCCAGAACGGCGCGTTCGGGGACCGTGCGCTCGTCGCCGGCGATGGCTCGCATCGAGACCTCCCCCGGCAGCTTATTCAAATAAAACCGCGTGCTGTCGGGCGGATAGCGTTCGTCGCCGCCGGCGACGATGAAATACTTCGGTGCCGGAGGCCGCCCGTGCTCGGCCAGAGGGGGATATTCGATGGGATCTTCAATCTGCATCAGCTTGTCAAACGCCGGGGTCTCTATGCGCCGATCGATGCCCAGTTGGTAATAAGGATGAAACGCCAAAGGCCAACGCCCGCCATACGTGCGATAGGTATGCTTCATCACCTGCCGCGCCGCGATCCCCTCAGGGAAAATGGCGGCCACGGCATCGATGCGCTCATCTGAAAGCGCCGTCAGCATGGCCGTGGTTCCCCCCTCCGACACGCCCGCGACGATAAATTTGTCTATCCCCCACTGGCGCAATTCGCGCTGCGCCAGCGTCATGGTTTGCGACAGCGCCGCCGTCATCGGGATATGCAGCGGCATCATCAAATATTCATCGGCATCATCCAGGAACAATCGCCATCCCCTCGCCCGGCTATCCGCCCCTGAACGGCGCCGTCCCTCATTTTGGTATTCCAGGTACGGGTAAGGCAGCCGATTGACCACCACCACCACCGTTTTGCTCTGCGCCGCCAGCGCCTCAGCTGAAAACGCCGGCTTTTGATTGCCCGACGTTCCCGGGCCGGCGGCGCTGCACGCGCAGTCTTCGCTCATCACCAGCAACGCTTTACCGGTGAATGCCCCGTTGGGAATATAAATGTCCACGTCGTGCCACCACTGCGTCGGCCGGATCGCGTCTTGCGGCGACCAGGATTGCGACATCAGCCGATAATGACGAATTTCCGCGTGTTGGCCGCTCTCCACGCTTTTTAACGAAAATGACAGGGGCAGCGTGGCCAGTTGCTGGTTATAGCAAGGGATCACCGTCTGTAATGCTGGGTGCTCATCGGCGAAGCAGGTGTCTTCCTCCTTGGCCGCGGCGTACCGGCAGACGGCCAACGCCAGCCAAATCAAGGTAATATAAGCGGAGATCTTTAACATTTTTCCCCCACGATAGTTGGCGTTGCCCCGCCCTCGCAGGCCGGCGCGGCGGCAAACGGGCATCAACAGCCTCACGAGGCGTGATGAAATAATATCGGGTAGCCGAAGCTGTCTTTTTCGAACATCACATCGTTCTCGTTTTCGCCCACCAGCACGCTATAAATGCGGTTCTCCTGATAACGACTCATGGCGACATAGAGCACGACCTCGCGATGATCCGTCAGGGTGAACTGCCTGCGCTTGGCAGTAATTTCCAACGTAAACGCCACCACGGGATTGTTGTTTAAAAACACCGCGGTCTGTCTCATAGACAGGATTCTGGCCTGCGCTTTCTCCGCGACCTGAAAGGGGGTGGCGTCACTGGGGTAGCGGATATCCATCTTCTTTTGGATATAGATGACGTTAAACACCGCCAATGCCACCGCCACAAAAAGATTGATAACCATAATCAGCATGATTTTATTTGCCATTCATCCTCCCGCCCCGTTCCCTGCACCGCGCTCGCGGTTGATTTAAAAGTGCCCTTGCGGGCACTTTTCATTAGAGGCTCAAGAGGATTTGCGGCCAAACAACTGCGAGAACGCGCTAATCCCGGCATCGATGACGGCGCCAATGCCTTCACCGAGTTTTGCGCCGGCGTTTGACGCATCCGCATGGATACCGAAAAGACCGGTGCCGGCATCCACGATGGCGCCAATACCCGTACCCAGGATTTTGCCGGCGTCGGAAGCGATGCCCGCGCCGGATACCGCCATAACTTCTGCTTCAGTCAGTTCTTTCATACTCGCTCCTTTGCATTAATCTAAGTGTTCCGTTTTGAGAAAATGAAACCCTCACTGTTCGTTCACCTCCTTATGTCTGCCAATAAACCTCGCCCGGTGAAAACGTCAGAACAGACCGAATTCACGACAGAGATAGTCTGCGACGCCATTGCGGCTATTGGGCAACGCCACCGGATTCAACGGCAGAGCGCGTTTCAATTCGCTCATGGCATTGCCCATGACCACGCCCGTTCCGGCCCAGCGCAGCATGTCCAGATCGTTCATCGCATCGCCGAAAGAGAGGCAATCGCGCATCGCTATCTGTTTGGAATTCAAATAGTCGGCCACGCTTCTGGCCTTGGAAATATGCTTATCCATGATGTCTATCGTTTCCGTGGAGGACTTACAGATGGACAGCGTTTTGCCGAAGGCCTGGTTGACCTGGTCAAAGAGCGTCTCGATCGGCGCCGCGTCGCCATGCACCAGTACCTTCAATATCCGCTGCCGCTTCATGGCCTCAGGCTCGACATAGCGGCAGGCCACGCCCGACGTTTTGACGTAGTCAGAAAAATGCGGGTTCTCTTCGGCCATCATCCAGCCCTCTCGGGTGAACAGGGTCACGTGGAACGGGCTGGCGAATAAAAAATCGATCAGCCCGGTTTGCAGCTCTGCGGGCAAAAAATAGCTTCTATCCGCCACCGCCTGCCCTTCGATGTTGACCATCGCGCCGTTGCAAGAAACGATCACCGGCGAGAACCCCAGCCCATCCACGATCCCGCGCGCATCCGCATCGCAGCGCCCCGTTGCAATGACGATTTCCAACCCCCGACGCTGTAAAATGTTGAGCGTTTCCACCGTCACATCGGATAAATTCCCGGACGGATCGAGCAAGGTGCCGTCAAGATCGCTCACGATCGCCCGGTACTTTATTTTGCCGTCGACTGCCAGCCACATATCATGCCTCCTCAGCCTGGATAATCCCGTCCTCAGCGCAGATGTCGCTGTCGGGCGGGAGATTGGCGATCGCGAGCGCAATAATCAGAAAACGTCGGCCCAATTCGACGATGTTTTCCCGAGCGATCTCGTGGGAATCATAAAACAGTGAAATGGCGAGCCGTTCCGCCTCGGGGAACAGGCACAGCACCGTTTGGTGATTGCTGCCGCTGACGATATCCATCACGCGGCACTGAAACGGCAGCCGTGGATCCATCGCCGGTTTCGGCATGTTTTCGAACACGAACAGGCTGCCGAACGGCGAGGTGGGCACCCAATTCTCGTCGTATCGATTCAGTTCGGAAAAGGCGTATTTCTGCCGGAAGGTTTGTGAATCCGCGATGTCATCCAGCAGCTCATAAAGGGGGCGGCGGCGAATCGCCCGCAGCCGCAGCACCGGGCTTGCGACACACAGGCCAAACAGCGTCTGCACCTGCTCAATGTCGGCCGGGCGCTCGCTCATGGTCGTGCCGATGGCGATATCATCGCAAGCCAGCGCCTCGGCCAGCGCCAGCATCCAGGCCAGCTGCGTCAGTTGGTTGACCGTGATCCCCTGCCGCCGACAAAACGCGGTGAGGCGCGCCATCTGCGCGCTGGAGAATTCGTCGCCATGCTGACGCATCCGGCGCCCCTGCGGTACGAGCTGCGGTGCGGCAGTCAGCGGCAAGCGTTGATTGACCGGCGCATCCCGCAAATAGTCTGCCCAGAAGGCCCGCGCCTCAGGATCATTGCCGTGCGTGCGCACATGGGCGGCAAAAGGCTCGAATCGGTTAATCTCCAGCGCCGGCACCCGGCCCGCCAACAGGGCGAGGTAATCGTTGAACCACTGGCCGAACAAGACCCCCAGCGACCATCCATCAAACAGAATGTGGTTAAAGGTCTGCACCAGATAGTGCTCGTCCGCATGCAACCTGATGAGGCGCCAGCGAATCAACGGCGGCGCATCCAGCTCAAACGCGGTCTCCCTCTCCCGGGCCAGCAGCGCCTCCATCCGTTCCTCCAGAGAGGCTGGCGCGGCATCCGACCAATCGTCCATCGCGATCGGCGCCTGCAGCGTCTCGCAGATAAAGACGTTGGGCCGGCCGCGGCGGGTTTGATCGTCAAATCCGGCACGCAGCATTTCAAACCGCTGCAGCGCCAGCGCCCATGCCTGATTCAACACCTCGGGCTGCAACGGCCCCGCGATCTCATAAACCGCCTGGTCGATCTGATACTCGCGGTTGAGTCGGTTGAAATACATCAACTCTCGCTGGGTTACCGTGGCTTCGAAAACGGCGGCGAGACGATGCTTTTGCTGCCAGCGATCCAATTCGGCGAGGCTGACGTCGGCATGGGGGAAGTCACCCGGGCTGGCGAGACAAACGCCGTTGCTGGCTTCGTGGCAGCAGTGCTCGACCAGCGCCGACAGGCTGTCGACATAATGCGACCCGATCCGCGACAGCGTTTCATGCGGCAGCAAACCTGACATGACGATGCTTAGCCGATCGTCGTGAACATAAAGCACCAGATCCAATACGTTGCCGCTGACCGGCATCGCGCCATTTTCCAAATCCGCCGTTTGGTCGATCAAGGCCCATAACGCGTCGTCGGCCTGCTCGTTGAACGCGCCGAGATAATTGAACGAAATGGCCGGCAGGCGGTGGCGCCGCAGGCAAGCCGGCACCTCATCGCCCGGCGCTGAAGCGTATTTCAGCGCCGAATAACCGATACCGTGGTCAGGCATCTTTCTCAGCCTGTCCTTGATGGCGCGCAGCGTGGTTTTTTGGCACTCGTGCGCGGTGATGCGCAAGGGCATCAAGGCGGTGAACCAGCCGACGGTGCCCTCAAGCCGGATCTTATCGTCATTGATATCGCGGCCATGGTGTTCCAGCGTGAGATAACTGTCCGCACTGCCGTGCCATGCCTGCAGCACCGGCGCCAGGGCCGCTAACAGCACTTCGCGCACCGAGGTGTTGTAGGCCTGATGGCAACCGTCCATCAGCAGCGCGGTCAACGCCACATCGCACTCGAAGCGGCAAAATTCAGGGGCCTGCACCACGCCGCTGAGCGTGGCGTAATCGGGCTGCCCGGCGATCATCGCCAGCCAGTAAGCGCATTGGTCTTGCCGGGTTGCCGCGTATTGCCTTAACCGTTCTCCCCATTGGCGGTAGCTGGTGCCTTTTGCCGGCAGCGATTCCCCCTGATGCAACCGCTGCAGGTCGCTGACGATGACGCGCCAGGAAACCACATCGACGATCAGATGATGAAACGCGCAGAACATCAGCGCGTAGCCGGGGGCGCGGCTGTCAAAGATGTAAACGAAGCGGCATATCGGCCCTGTCGTCGGATCAAACCCCGATTGCCATTGACGCAGCAGCTCGGCACGGCTTTGGCGACAAAGCGCCAGGTCATAGTAGCCCCATGAAGGGCCGCCGTCGGCCGCTGACAGGTAGCGCTGCGACACGATGACGCCGGCGTCGTCGACGCTAAAACGCGCGCGCAGCATGTCATGCTGATCCGCCAACGCGGCCACCAGATCGGCGACCTGTTCGGCGGACATCGGCGGTACCCGCACCAAAAAAGTCTGGTTGAAGAAAGCGCTGCGATTCGGCGCCAGCTCACGGTACCAGCGTTGAATCGGCAGCAGCTCGAATTCGCCCTGCAGTTCGCCCTGTTCGTTGAGCGCGGTAACCGCGTCTTGCTGCCGCAGAATGCGCTGGGCCAGAGCCCGCGCATTTCTGGTTTCGAACACCGCACGCGAGTTGCTGTGGTAACCCGACTTGCTCAATTCACTGGTGAACACAATGCTTTGGATCGAATCGCCGCCCAATCGGAAAAAGTCGTCGTCGATACCCACGGTCTCCACGCCAAGAATGTTCGACCACAGGGAACAAATCAGCGCCTCCAGCGGGTTCTCCGGCGCGGCATAACGCCCGCTTTGCGCGAATTGCGGCGCGGGCAAGGCCGAGCGATCCAACTTGCCGTTAACCGTCAGCGGTATCTCGTCAATCTCGACATAGCTGGACGGCACCATATAATCCGGCAAACTGCGCTCAAGCCGGGAGCGTAATTCGGCAGGATCCCAGGCCACGCCCCGCGCCATCAGCAAATAGGCGGCAAGGCGCTTGCTCTCCCGATGGACGACATCCACCACTACGCCTTTCTCGACGCCCTCCAGGGCATTGATCGCATTTTCTATCTCGCTGAGTTCAATCCTGAATCCGCGAATTTTCACCTGGCAATCATTTCTGCCGAGATATTCCAGATTGCCGTCGCGCAGCCAACGCACCCGATCGCCGGTTTTGTATAAGCGCCGGCCGTGCAACTCGATGAAACTCGCCTGGGTTTGCTGCGGCTGGTTGAGATAACCGCGCGCCAGCGCCGAACCGCCGATATACAACTCGCCGGCCAAGCCCGGCGGCAGCGGTTGCCGCCAGCGATCCAGCACGTAGAGCTCACGCCCCGGTATCGCCCTGCCGATGGGAATGCTGCTGCGCGCTTCGTCCTGAGCGATAGCGTACATCGTGGTAAACGTGGTGCATTCGGTGGGGCCATAGCCATTGATGACCCACTGCGGACGGTGAGGTTGCCGCACCAGGCGCTGCATCAGCGTGGCGGTCAGCGCCTCCCCGCCCACCAGCAGATAGCGCAGCCCGGCAAACAGATCGGGGTTGCTGAGGTAGAGATGATCGAACAAGCTGCGCGTGGCCCAAAGAATCGACACCTGCTGCCGACGCAGCAGCGCTTCCAGCTGCGGCACATCGCCGGCGATATCTTCCGTGTCGCGGATGACCACCAGTTTGGCGCCGTTGAGCAAGGCGCCCCACACTTCGAACGTCGCCGCGTCGAACGCCGGGCTGGACAGGAACAACAAGACATCTTCGGGCGTAATCGCGATGCCGGACGCGGTCGCCAACCCGCACATCGCCTGTTGCTCGAGCATCACGCCTTTCGGCACTCCCGTCGACCCCGAGGTATAAATGATCGCGCCAAGCCGTTCGGCGGCGGTGACCACCGGCAGATTATGCCGTTCATGCGGCAGGCGGCTCAGATCGCCCAGTGTCAGCACGGCCTGGGGATGCGGCATCATCGCGGCCAACGCTTCCGCCGCCGTCTGCATAGAGGGCCCGGCAATCACCAAGGCCGCCCGCGTTTCCTCAAGAATATGCCGAATACGCGCCTGGGGATAATGGCAGGAGATCGGCACATAGGCCGCGCCGGTTTTCAGCACCGCCAGCAGCGCCACGACCATTTCCAGGCTTTTTTCGCTGTACAGCGCGATCGGCTCGTCGGCCTGGGGCTCGGCCCCGGTCAGCGACGCATAGCGAAGCACGATCTCGCGCGCCAGGCTGTTCGCCATGCCGTTCAACTCACGGTAGCTGACGCGCAGCCCCTCATACTCCAGCGCGATGTTTTCCGGATAGCGTTGCGCGATCGCTTCAAAACGGGCGCTGAGGGTCTCCCCTGGCAGCGGGAGACTTTCATTATCCGGCGGCGACCTGTCGGCGGCGGGATAGAAGGCCATGTGGCTTAACGGGGCGTCAGGCGCGCTCATCGCCTGTTGCATCAGGCGAGTAAAATGCCCCGCGCAGTCGCGCATGTCTTCCTCGTCAAACATGCCCTGGCGAAAGCGCAACCGGAACTGCAACGCATCAATATCGGCCCGGTCTTCGTATTCCAGCGAGAGCGCCGCGCTGGCCATATCGTGATTGGCTTCGAATAGCGGCCAGGTGGCGCAATCGGCCAGCGGCAATGCCGCATCGCGCAAGTTGGTTTGGGCAAAGGAGATCGGTAACGCGCGGATCCCCAATGCCCGCACCACCTCTTGCGTGGGCAGCTGGTTAAAACGTTGGCGCGACTGCGGCGGCGCGGCGGTAATAAATGCCAGCGCCCGTCGATAAACGTCGGAAAAACTCGCGCCGTCACGCAAAGAGAGAGGCAACACGCTGGTGTTCACATGGCCGCCCAGCGCAAACTTTTGCCCCTTCTTTATCGACACCGGATAGCTGATGTAGACCGTTTCCTGATTGCCACTGCGCGCCATCAAGATGCCCCACAGCACCAGCAGCGCCAGAAAGTCATTAACTCGCCGTATCCCCGAGGCCTGTTTCAGCGCTTTCCATTGCGCTTTGGGAAAGTGGAAGCGCAGCTCGCCCGCTTCGTCTTCACGGCCGGCGCCGCTTCGCTCAAACGGCACCTCGAGCGCGCCCAAACTTTCCGCTTCGGCGCGCCAATGCGCCAGCGCCCCCTCGGCGGCCAGTTGCTTCACCTCCTGCTGTAGTTGCAGGTTAACGGCGGCGATCTCGGCCGCCTCGACGCGCGTCGCCAGCCGCTGTTGGCGATAGTACTGGCTCACCAGGGAGAAAAACTCGTCGGAAGAGGCGCCGTCAATCACCAGATGGTGGCCGACCAACGCCAAGGTATAGCGCCGCTCTCCCTCGGCGAATAGCGCCCAGCGATAAAGCGGCCCGCGGTAAATATCGAAGGGCCGGCGAATCACTTGCGTCAGCAGCGTGCGGTCCGTGTAATGCTGCAACGGATGGATTGCGTCATTGCGGCGCCAATACAGCTCGCCATCCTGTTCATGAATATGGCTGTTCAGCAGTACATGATCTTGCACCAGCGCATTCAGCGCGGCTTGCAACCGGATGGGATCCAGCGCGCCCTCAATTCGCTGCAGCACCAATACGTTGTAATTGCAGCCTTCAGGATGGCGATCATATTCATCGATAAAAACTTTTGAGTAGGGTGATACAGGAATTTCTTCCATGACAAACACTCCATTTAGAAGACACAAGCCCTGCTTAACGGCGATCCATGCGGCATACCCAAACCTCTTTCGGCATCAGATCGCTTATCTTTTGTGAGTAATAGCCGATAAGCATGTTGATGCGTTTTTCTGAAATGACCTCCGCCGCCTGAGCGCAAACCGACTTATAAAAAGCGAGGGGGATCATTACTTTGCAACGGCTATGCAGATGCCGACACACACCGATGGCCCAGGAAAAACACTCCCTGGAAGGGTTGGAAATATCCAAGAGTTCGGCACATTCATGAGAACAGCCAATCACGGCGTAGTGGCTGCCTTTGTTGATATAATGAATTTTATGGTACAGGGGGTGTTTTTCAATATACTCAAAGGCGCGGCGATCTTTTTCCCGCCCTAAATTATTGATGAAGCTTGCCTGCTGTGCGAGCCCACTTTCAGCAAAACGAAATGCCATAAACTTGTCAGGCTTTAAGGTTAATTCGACATAAGGATAGATTTGGGTATTTGTTGTTAAATACTTTCTAAATATTTTTTCGTAAACCCGGATCTTCCTGTCATCGGAAAAGCAAATATCCGCCGCCACGTCCGACCGTCTGGCCTGCAGGAAAAAATCTTTCAATACGGTGGAGGACTTTACCTGACGATGGATGCCAAGATCGCCAAGCATATTGACATTGACACTAACACCGTTGATCTTAAAGGGATAAAAGCTTGAAACGAACATCCCGAGATAACGTTCGCGATCCTTGTAGAATATGCCCGTCTTCTCCCTTGGCGCGCCACAATGCGGATCGAGCAGATGCTTCCAGTGCAGGAAACGTTCCCCGCCCAGATCTCTGCCATAAAGATCCTGCAATAATTTGAAATGATTTTTGGAAACCGTTTCCCTTACAAAATCAGCCATGTTTTATCTCCCTATAAAACCTATTCCATGCCAGGCGGCAACCATGAACGATCGCCGCCTGCGCCGGTAAAAATACCGAATCAGATCGTCACTCTCCCCCTCTCCATTAACAAGAGTCGCTGTGCATTTTTAACCAGCGCAAGAATTCAATATTGTTATCGATATTCAGTTTTCTCATCGCAGAGCGTTTATGAATGCTGACCGTTTTCGGGCTGATGCCGAGCAACATCGCAGTTTGATTTTGCGAGTATCCCAGATGAATCAGACGGCACACCTTCCCTTCGCTAAAGGTCAACTGGGTGCGGCAACGCGGGCAATAGCTTGAAACCAAACTGTTTTTCTTGCGATAGCAAACCATGACCTTATCCACGATCGCCGCCACGCCGTCTTTGCGCGTAATGCTTCCGGCCTCTAGATTGCAATGGATTTTTGGAAAAATCGTTTTATGCTCCAGTATTGAAAAATAGAGCGGAATAGAAGAAAAGTTGCCCTGCAAAAGCTGGGTATGGCAAAAATTGATGGACACCCGCTTATCCGGCGCCCGGAATATAATGTTGGCCCGTTCCTCTCCCGTGATCTTGGCCTTGACACCATTCTGGAGAAAACCCTCTTGCAAGGCGAGCCCCAACCCAAGCTTGAAAAATTGATTTTGATCGACGATAGCAATATTGACGCGCTCCATTAACAAACCTCCCTTTTGACTACGCTTGCCCACTCTCCTTACTGCAATATGATTGCTGTGATTATTTTTTAGTTTTGAGATGCTTTTTAATAAAAAAGCGTTATATGCGATGCGGAAACGTCTTCGCCTCGCAAAAAGTGTATTTTATATATGATATAAACTCATCAGCCCTGGAGAGCACACAAAAGCAAGACGCGGGGAAGTACCGCGTTTTACAAGGTAATGGGTTACCGTAAGTTATATTTATAGTGCATCATTGCCATCCGTGATACGGTGCCAAGAATTTTCTCTGATAAGTTAATTTTACTCCAAGAGCGCAATATATCCAGATAAATATCGAAAAAAAACATAATATAGAACATAACACGGCTCTGTATTGATTGTTAAGAGCATCCGATTATGTATTAGGACTTTACTTAGAAGAAAGGCGGGATAATGCTTTATCTCGAGATGTGCCGTCATCCTGGCTGGCCATATTAAAAAACCCTCTATAACCATATTAATCCTATTGTAAAAAAAATGCATAAAGAAAAGCTACACTTTATGACGATAAGTGATTCCAAAAAAATGCGTTGATGGGTTGATGGGTTGATGGGTTGAAAAAAGGCAAACGCATCGTCCGTGGATATAAGAGAATCCAGGCAGGGACAGAGATTATTCAGCGGTGTGACGAAAAACAAGAAGAACTCAATCGGTGTTGCCGATGCGGAACATTGTTTATATCTTTTTTAATCTCACCAATTTTTTAGCCTCCAGGCAGGCGATCAGCCCGAGGTGATCTTTTTTTAACTGCTTATGACTTCCGATGGGGAGAATCAGTTTCACCGTTTGCAACTTACCGTGATTATTATAGATATCAAAGACAATCACCGGCGGGCCATACCCCTGGATCAGGCAGTCTAAAAACCGCAGAGCGGCGCAGCCCAAGCGACTTCTGGCCTCGGTGACAATTTTTTCCGCCAGATCTTCATAGCGGAAAGGTCTTTCCGGTGTCGTCAAAACCTTCATAAATTCCCCTTCAGATATAGGTCATTCAGATTGAAAATAAAAACCGGCATCCCTCATTCAGCACGAACGGGGGAGACGAAAATCAGGCTTCGGCAATATATACTCTAACGATACGAAATTAAAATAACAGACAACAGAATAGTATAAAAAATAGTAATACTTCTGTTGAAAAAAAGACCTGATTTGCAATAATGAAATTGCCTGAAGTAAAGGGCTAACTGAAAAAGGAGTTTCAATCATGAAAGAACTATCCGCAATTGAAATTGAACAAGTGAACGGTGCTGGTTTTTTTGGTGACGTAGGGACACTGATTGGCAGTGCAGTGGGAACCGGTATTGATACCCTTTCCGCGATTGCCGGTGTCAACCCGGATGCCAAAACCGTTGTCGGCACCATCGGTAAAGGTATTGGTCTGGCCGTCGATGCGCTGATCTCCAGCGGATTGCAGATCATTTCAAAACTGTAATAACGCATTTTCATCCCTTCCTATTTTTTTAATTCGTTTCACTTTAAGCACCTTAGCGGGTGCTTTTTTTTACCTCAAAGAATCAAAAAAGATAAAAGGTCAGAAAAAGCATCATCCAAAAAAACAGGCTGGGGATCACCACAATAAAAAAGCCCATGCGTTTGTTGGCATTTTTTAACATCCATTCGTTGATCATCTCACCTCTCCTTGTGAATACCAGGGAGCATTTCGGCCCCCCGGTAAATTACCCACCGAGTTGCAGATTACAGTTTCGGCACTTTGGAAAAGAAGTCCGCCATTTCGTGCGGGAACCCTTTCGCAATCGCCGGGCGAAGATCGTCCATAGAAACATTAAAATCTTTCGGCTGTTCGCCCGTTTGCATTTTTTGGTGTGCGTTCACATTCGACTGCAGCCCATTAAAAATGCCCTTCATATTGCCGAACATATCATCGCAAGATTTTGTCACGTTACTCATGACCGACTTGGCCGCATCCGGCCCCGACATTTGAATATTGCTGACGCCTTGCATAAACGGCTGGCTCAGCGACGATTGGGAGTTGGTGCCCAAATTGCCGCCGGCCTTCATGGTTTCTAAAATTTTGGCTGGATCTAACATGTTTATCACCTCTTTACGGTTGTGTTTACATCGCTTTCGGGCACGAGAATCCTCGCAACGCCCGTGACCAAAGTGGGAAATCTTTCATCGTCGAGCGCAGTTCCAGTTTGAGCACGCCCACCACCGAAGACATCGACATCGTCAGCTCTCGCCTGTCGCTGGAAAGCGGCACGGGATTGCTGGCGTCGAACATCCGGAACAGTGCCCAGGGCCCGTCGAAACTGGCGACCTGGATCTGGCCGGTGCCGGTGCGGAAGGTCAGCCGAACATAGCTGCCGCCTTTCGGGCCGGGCCAGTCGATACGCGTGGGTTGGCTAAAACCATGGCTGTAGTTAATCACCTGCCCATCGATGTCCAGGGTCGCTTCCGTGATGGTCGGCGTCAGGGACAGCGGCCTGATGAACATGGAAAACGAGAGTTTGTCGCCGGCGGTGAAGAAGGTGTCGCGAATCAAACGGGCATTTTCAAACGCGCCGAGCGTGCTCGCATTAACGATCCCCTCAGACCCCGGTTTGGCATTCCATTTCTGCGCGTTGACATCCACGTAAGCGGCCAGGTTTTCATCGAAGAACTGCTGCATGGCGCCGTTCTGCCCAAACATGCGCGAGAAGTCCTCGATGCCGACCTCCGCTCTGGCGTTGCGCGAGAACGGATAGCGCCCGCTGATGCTGCCCTTGCACAGCCCGGAAGCCAGCGATGAAGCGCCTTTGCTCAGGTTCTTCTGGCTCTGCTGGATCGTTTGGCTGTCGCCGACCTGCAACAGATCCATCATGACGCTGCGCACCGGTTCCGGCTGACGCGCCGCATCCAGCTGCAGCCGCTTCAGCGTGCCGCCGGCAGGCACCACCTGGCCACCGCGCAATGAGGTGGAGAGCGTGGTCAGCTGGCTGTACAGCGCTTCGAAACTGCGGCTCAGCGGGTCGTTGCTGGCGTTGGTGGTCTGCAACAGCTGATACCCCAGGCGGCGAAGCAGCTCAAAACGGTCTTCCACCGCGCGTTCCGGCGTGAGACGAAAACGCGCGCGCTCGCCGGAAATCTCGCCGAGGATGTCACGCCGCTGCTGTTCAATACGATTGCGCTGGCGATCGAACCAGCTCGCCGCATCGCCCTGGTTGGTGCCGGTCATGCTGGTTTCACGCGCGGCGAAACGCACCAGGTTGGCCAGCGGGGATGAAGGATCGGACAGCTGGCGCGCCAATATCGCCGCATCCTCCAGCCCGTTGACCGGCCGGGCGCGCACGTCGCGCATGAAAGCATCCCATTTGTCCGCATACTCGATGAGGTAAAGCTTCCTCGCCTCGTCGGCCAGCTTCTGCGCCGAAGCCAGCGAGTTCACCGCGTTTTTCCCTTCCGCACTGTCGCGCAGTACCCAGGACTCTTCTTCGATCATGTCTTTGGCGGCGTCATCGAGCTGTGCCAGGAAGACATCGCGGTAGCTGGCGCGGGTATAGAACCCCGGCACGGCGGTATCGGTGACCGTCGCCTGGCTCTTGCGGCGCAGCATCAATGACACGTTCGGCCCCGCGGCGTCGGCCAATGAAATGTCGTTGATCGCCGCCGGTAGCGGTTTCTCTTCGATGCGGCGCACCACCCTGACCTGCATCGGAATATTCATCGCTTTCACCCGCGCCAGGCGCAGCAGGTCACCGTTCATTTTCATGACCGGCGCATTCGGCAGAGAGAACATTTCCCGCAGGTGGTAAGCGAAAATGCCTTTGTTCATGTCGGTGTAGCCCTGCGGCATAAAGCTATCCCAGCGCGTCATGAACCAGTCGACCAGCGCCTCGGCGGAACGGTGCGAGGGTTCGCCCATCATCAGATACACTTTCAGCGTGCCGTAGACGTCCTTGTTGGACGCCGAAACGTCATTCTTGAGTTCGTCCGCGATATAGTTTTCCACCGCCGGCCAGAAGATCTGCAGCAAATGGCGTTGGTAGGTCTTTTGCGCCGCGCTGTTGATCAGCTTGTGCTCGAAATAGGGATTCGGCACCGGCGAAACCTCACCGCCCAGCTGCGCGTTCATGTATCCCAGCTGCTCATAGGCGGAGATGACATCGTCGCTGACGCGGTTCGTGACCGGTATTTCGCGCACGATGCGCTTCGTTTCGTCAAAGCGCGCCGCAATGTAAGAGATGTAATCGCTCTCCCACAGGTAACGCATCGCCAGCAGGTTAAAAGAGACCGCCAGCAGCACCAGCACCAGCACATAGCGGCCCAGGGAACTCATGCGGCTGCCGAGCGGCCTGGCGTGAGAAGACTGCTGCAGCACCCCGCGCTCCTGCCTGGCGTAATTCAGCTCTGGGTGGTAAATGCGCCCGGTGGGACGGGCTTCATAGATATCCGCCGCTTCCGCGTTATAAATCGCGCCCTGCGGCGGCAAGGCGATGGTGCTGCCCAGCCATACCTGTTGCAAATGGCAGGCGTAGCCCACCGGCGTTTGCGGGAAAATCTGCTCCAGCAGCGAATACAGCGGGTTGCCCAGCGATCCCAACGACTCGGTGAAGAACAGCAGCTGTTGGCGGTTCTGGCCGTCCGGCGCATCGTGCAGCAGTTCGAGCACGTGATGGCTGACGCGCGCCACCATCTCCCGGTAGAGATCTTCATACTGCTCGAACGGGGTTTCGCCCTGTTCGGCCCGGTTCAGGCTGAACCCCATCCCTTTTTGCAACAGGTCGTCGCCCAGCATCGACAGGAAGGTCTCGCCGCCGACCAGTTGATCGAGGTGGCTGATGGTAAGATAGACCGGCAGCTCGCAGCGGAACCATGAGGCCATTTCCAGCAGGCGCACGCGCAGCGCATCGGCGACGGATTTTCTTTCCGTCAGCGAGGCATGCAGCAGCCAGCGTGCATCCAGGCACAGCATGATGCCGTCGATGCCCGGATGGCGGCGGTGGCGCCGGATCAGTTTGAACAGGGTATCGCGCGCCCTGGCGCCGTCTTCGCCAAGGCCGTTCAGCTGCAGCCATTCACCGGAGGTGTCCACATACACCGAGTTCTCCGCCAGCCACCAGTTGCAATCCTGGGTCGGCCCGACGTCCACGGTCTGCTGCAGGCCATAGTGTTCAGCCAGCAAGAAACGTTCGCCGCTTTCGCCGATCAGCGAGGTTTTGCCGCTGCCCGGCGGCCCAATGACGAGGAACCAGGGCTTTTCACTGATATAACGGCGCGCCAGGCGGTATTTGAAACGCTGCCAGGGGGTGCGCTGCTTCGACGTGCCGACGTATTGCAAGGTGCGCAAGGCGTCGTAAAAACGCGAGGTCACGCGATCTCGCTGCGCGGTTTTTCTTTTAGCCGGGGCCGGCGCCCGCGCGTGGCGGAACACCCAGGATAAAAACGTCGCCACGAACGGCCACAGCGCCCAGCACAGGATCAGGGCGATGATGATGCCTCTGACCCAGACCGACAGCAGCGGCCGGTAGGTGCCGATGGCGATCAGCGGCCCAATCCACCACACCACCGCACACAGCAGCAAGGCAATCACCAATATGAATGATCTACGTATCATATAATTTCCTTATTATCTCTACGCCGACGGATGTCTTAGTTATCCTCGGGGACCTCGGCGGCTACCCCTGCCTGATTCAACGTGGCAGACGGTGAAGCCATCTCCCTCTCGCCGATTTTCCAAAGGATGTCCACCCGGCGGTTGCGGCGGCGCCCTTCTTCCGTCGCGTTGTCGTCCAGCGGCTCCTGATCGCCCTTGCCGACCGACGTCACGGTGCGGTTGTATTTACTGTTGGCCAATGATTCCCGCAGCTTGTCGGCCACCGTCTGCGCGCGGGCTTCCGACAGTTTCAGGTTGGAGTTGTTGGAGGTGTTGCGATACGGTTTGTTGTCGGTATGCCCGATCACCTCCAGATCGCCTGGCCACGGCGCCAGCGCTTCCCCCAGACGCTCAATATTGCGTTTCTTTTTAAACTCTTCCGACAGCTTCGACTGCCCGGTGGCAAAGGCGCCGTCGGAGGTGAAGATCAACAGCCAGCCGCGCGGATCGGCGCGCACCTCCAGCCACCCTTCGCTGAGGATTTGCGGCAGCGGCTGCGGCAGCGTCTCCATAATGTTGATTTTGCGCGGCTGCGGCGGCGTCCAGGCCAGAATGGCGTTGCGCAGCGCGCGGGACTGGTCATGCAGATACCAGGCGGCCGAGGCATACGCCAGCAGCGCTATCGCCAGGCCGTAGCACAGCAGTTTGAGCGGCGTGATACGGGTGGCCTTGCGCACCACTTTGCTCGGTTCGGCATCGGCCAGCGTCTGCGTCGGATTCTGGCTGTACAGATAACCGTCAAGGCGATTGCGCACGTCGGCCAACAGCACCGCGCCGCGCTCCATCACGTGGAACTGCCCCTCAAACCCCAGCGACAGGATCAGATCGTAAAATGCCAGGATCTCCTTGTTGCGCGGCGAGGCGGCCAGATACTCTTGCAGGTGCTCGAAGCATTTTTCCCCGCCCCAGGCATCGCGATAAAACTCCACCAGCAGGCTGAGGTTCAGTTCCCCGGACTCCAGCGTGCTCATGCAGCACTCGTCCACGTAGGAACACAGCAGATAGGCCAGCTTGTCCACATCGCCCGGCGCAACGTGATCCGCCAGCAACGTCTGCTGGAATTGTTGGATCTCCCGCACGATCTGCGCACGCACCGCCGCCGGGTTCAGCTGTTTCTGATCGCGCACCCGCTCCACCTGCAGCAATACCGGAATGGCGGCGGCGATCAGCGGGTTGTCCCAGTGGCCCATCATTACGCCGGGCTTGCTCAGCGCGGCGCGGCCAAACAGCCCGCTCGAGGTCGGCGGCGCATCGGCCTGGCGATCGCCAGGCGCGGGTTCGACGCTTTCCGGGACGGCGGTTTCTGCTTCATAAGGTTTGGGTTCGGGGGGCGCCGCCACCCCGGCGCTTCCCGGCCGCAGCTTGGCGGCCAACGCCCGCGCGCCGAAGGACAGCGCGGCGATTTCCGCCGTGGTTTTGCCCACCGAGCCGGACGTGGGGAGACGCGGGGTCGCGTTGTTGCGCGTTACCGCCATCGCCTCGCGGATTTTCCTCTCGAATTCGTTCATCCCACCCTCCCTTGCCTTAATCCCCAGACGTCAAAACGCAGGTCCGGGAAATCACCCACGATGCTGAGCGCCATCGCCGAGCCGCCCATCATTTCCTTGTAAATCGGGTCGGCATGATCCACCTCGAAGTAGATGCTGTTCGGGTAATACGGTATGTGCCGCGGCGGCGAAGCCATCGGCAGCAAGCGAGCGCCCGGTAATTGGAGATCGATCAGCTGAATGATTTTCTCGACCGGCCCCAGCTTGACCTGCGCGGGGAAGTACGAGCGCAGATGCTCGATGGACAAACCGCAGCTGACGGCAAACACCAGTTTTTCCAGCCGCAGCTGCGAGTCGTTCGGGCACAGGTAGATGCTGTCGCCGCGATCGATAAACGGCAGCGCCACCGCCGGCGCTTCGATCACCAGCGACAGCGCGCGGCGAATCGAGGCGAACAGCTGGAAATAGCAGTTGTGCGGCTCATCGTGCAGATACACCAAGTCGGCCCGGTCCCAGAGCCGCTCGCCGCCGGGAATGATGCTGAGCCGCCCCAGCAGGCTCAACAACGTGTCGAACAGGGTTTCTGGATGCACCTGCGGGCTGGCCAACAGTTGGCTGATGCGCAAATTGAATTCGCTCAGGGTTTGCAGCAGCAGCAATTCCAACAGCTCGGACAGCCCGCCGATCGTCATAGGCACATCCGGACGGAACACCGACTCCAGACGCTGGCTGATCAACCCAAGCAATTCGGTGGTGAACGCGGGCAGCCAGCCGATGGCGCGGAAGTCCAACATCGGCGGCAGGGCGCGCTCATCCAGCAGCACCCGACGATCGCTGGTGAGTTCGCGCACGAAGCCGACCGGCAGCACGCTTTCCGCGCTGCTGACCGCATCTTCCAGACTTAGCCGCGTCACCAGACTCCCCAGCTGCATCGTGCACACGCGCGGCGTTCCCTCCAGGCTGACGCCGTGGTTGCGATCCGGCACGTCGGCGTCCATGGTGCGAAAACGGCTGCTTTTCCGCTCATCCTGGATAAGATCGATCTGGGCATTGCCGGCAATGTCCATCAGCACGGACAGGCACACCACTTTCCCCTGGCAGCCCTCTCCCAGCACCAGCGGTGGCGGCAGCGGAATATCCTCAGGCATGCTGAACGCCGTGCCGTCGGGGAAAACGCCCTTGGCTTTCTTCAGCGCAAACTTGCCCTGCTCCAATAGCCCGTTGTCGATTTCCAGCGTCAGGAACCCCCAGGTAAAGGTTTCGACGCTGCGCAAGCGCGCTTCAATCAAGTGCTCGAAAAAACGTTCCTGCTGCTGGAAATGCTGCGGTTCCATCAACATGCCTTCTACCCAGGCGACGCGTTGTTTAGGTAACATGTCATTCATCCATTTTGTCGTTAGTCACTATGCTGAGTGACGTCATCCCCACCATCACCTTCATTTGCGAATCAGCCTGCGCGGGCGATTTTTGCTCGGCGAGCGGCAATACCCCGCTGATTTGCTGAAATTCCGCCCCCACGACGACCCATCGCTCTTGCCCCGCCGGCACCTCGAAGCGATAACGCAGCGTCTCCCTCGGTTGCAAAATGCTCTGGTGCCGGCTCAGCGCCCCTTCCGACGGCGCCGTCTCGCGGCAAGGGGCGCCATCGCCAATCCCGTCGGGCATCCACCCCGAGCGATTGGTTTCGATGACGCAAACCTTGACCGGCTGCGCCTGTCCGGCCGCATTCGGGTTCACGTTGTCGTTGGCGGTCACCTCGACATCGATAAACCGCAATCGACGCCCCGCATCGGCAGCCCCGTCGTGAGAAAACCAGCTGCACCCGCTCAGCATCCCCACCGCCAACAGTCCCCCTGCCGCGATCCCCCGGAGCGTTTTCACCATGCTGAACTCCTATGCATTAACGAAACATTTGGTCTGGCTCGGCGCGACCTGAGTGGCGACCATGTTGTTGTTGTTCGTCGTGCTGGAATCACCTAACCGCGTGACCGGCATCCCGCCGGTGAAATACTTCCCCGACCCCTGCATCGGCTGCATCTGCGCCGAATGCGTCCCCGAGGCGGCGCCGATCACCCCGCCCGAATCGACGGTGGCCACGCGAATGCTGCCGATGTTCTGTTCATTGCCGCCGCAAAGGAAATAGTTAGGCACGTTCGGTATGCCGGTATTGTTGGGCGCGGTATTCGGGCCCGGCGCCGGGATCATCGGGTCACAGCCGGCGAAGCTGATCCCGGCCGTGTTGTTGTTGGCTGCGGTCATGATGACTTACCCCATATGTATCTGGCCGCCGTCGATCTTCAGCACCGCCGAAGACTTCAGGGAACCAATTTCACTGTTGATGACGAGGGATTGCCGGGCATCCTGAATGATGTGCTTCGCCAGCACCTCGTCGGTTTCCTCCACCCGCCGGTTTGCGTGCTTGCTGCGCACAAACAGGCGTTGAGAGATTTGGTGCAGCGTTTCGGCGACCCAGCGGCTGCTGCGCGTCAGCAGCGTAAAGTGCGGGCTGCGCAACGTCAGCCGCTTGCCGCCTTGCAGTTCGATCTCCGGCGCCACGATGCGCAAGTTGGCGCTGCGGCTGTCCAGCGTCATGACGGCGTGCGCCTGTTGCCGCGACAGGATCTCGGTAATGACCAATTTGTCGCCGTCGACGATGACGCAAACGCGATCGCCCGCCAGCGGCTGAACCAGGCAGCTGGTGGCGACCGCCAGGCAGTGGGCGCGCATGCCATCGACATACAGGCCGCCATTGGCGTCGGCCGCCAGCGTCACCACCTTGCGCCCCCCTTGTTCGGCAAGCGGAGCGCTGCGCACCAACTGCAAAGGCGTCACCCTGGCGTTGGCATAGACCTTCTGATGCTCTCTTCTGGACTTATACATATCTGCTTACTCCTGTTGGCCGTTGATACGACGGTTGCCGCGGTCCCGGTTGTTGATGCGCATACCAGGCGTCGATCGCACTCAAGAACGGATCGGCGGTAAGCGGCACATTTTCGGCGCGATGACGCTTCGCCCCATGCAGGCGGGCGCTCTGTTGCTGGGCGGCGGTCAACGGCTGTTCCATCAGGTTCGCCTCCCGCATCTCGGCCTGTTCCATGTTGGCCAGCGCCAGATCGCACGCCCTGAACTCCGCCTGCGTCAGCCTGGCGCGCCCCCAGTGGGCGCCGTTCATCGCGCATTCGCTGAACCGGGCCTTCTGCGCCTGCGCCAGAGTCAGCGTCGCGCGCTCGAAATCGCAGCGCAGCGCCTGCACTTCGGCAAAGATCGCCGACGTCAGATCGCTGTCGGCGAACGAGCACCCTTCCAGCTCGCTGCGGTGAAAGCTGGCGCCCTGCAGCCGCAGCTGGGCCAGGTTGCAGCCCGACAGGCGGCAGGTGAACCAGATGCGCGCCTGCCCCTCTATCTTCTGCCAGCTGCATTTCTCCAGCCGGCAGCTCCCCATGATGTGGCGTTCGAGGGTCGATGCCTGCCACAGGCACTGCGTGAGTTGACAGGCATACCAGTTGGCGTCCTGAATGATGTCCTGTTGGAACATCAGGTTGGTCAGGATGCTGGACTGCACGGCCAGGTGCCCCAGGCTGCTGCGCTCGACTTCCGCCCCGTTGACCTCGCACTGGATCAAACTGCAGTCGTCCAGCAGACAGTCGCCGATGTAACACCCACGCAGCGTGGTGTCGTTGCACGCCAGATTGCACAGCAGCCCCCGTTGCAGCGTCAGGTTGTCAAACCGGCATTCGTTGAACGACAGGCGCAGCAAGCTGCCGCCGACCACGTTGACCTGGTTCAGGGTGCAGCCCTCAAAGCGCACCGCCCGCAAATCGCATCCTTCAAACGTGACGCGATCGAAATGGCAGTCGATGAAAAAACAGTCGCTCAGCGTCAGCCCTTTCAGCTCGCGATCGTGGAAGCGCCGCTTTTTGAAGGTTCGCGGCAGGGGTGGCGTCTGCGACACCGCCTGAGCGACCTCCAGCTCAATCACCTCGGTGTCAGGCAGGGCCTGCTGAATCACGCGGCTTTCAGTTTTCATGCGCATAGTCCCCCTGAATAATTCTGCGCGGCACCCAACACGCCCGCTCCAGCAAACACCCGCTGAAACGGGTGCCTGCGTCCTGCCAGGTCATCGCCAGATTCGCCGCCGCCAGGTTGCACTGCTCAAATCCCGCATCGCGCAAATCGGCGTTATAAAACATCGCTTGCTGGGCGCTGCTGTTTTGCCAGCGGGCGTGCGTCAGCACGCTGTCTTTAAACCGCACGCCGGCCAGGTCGCAGCCGACGATTGCACAAGCCGTCAGGTCGGCCTCGTCGAAATTGCATTCGGTGAAAACGCTGTACTGCAGCTGACACCTGTCCATACGCGCCGCTTTCAGCCCCACTTTGGTGAAGCAGCAGTCGCTGAACACGCCGTGGGAGAAATTCACCTGCATCCCCGCCGTCATGCTCTCGATTCGGCAACGTTCGAAGCGCACGCCGCGCCAATTGCCGCCAAGAAACGAGTTCTTGGTTAACGCCATATCCAGCGCCACCGCCCCCTCGGCCAGGCAGCGGTTGAAGACGCAGGCGTCCAGCTCCCCTTGCAGGAATTGCGCGCGGATCAGCGTCGAGCCGTTGAACATGCCGTTGCCAATCGCCCCGCGCTCAAAGCGGCTCGCGGTGAAATCTCCCCGCTCGAAGACGCAGTAATCCAGCTTCACGCCCTCGGCCCGCATGCCTTGCCCCTGCGGCTCTTCCAGCGTCACTTTTTCGAGCACCGCCTCCTGCCATGCGCTTTCCGCCATCAGCGGCTTTTGCAGGGTGCACGACACCATGCGGATCCGGCGCAGCGCCGCCTGCGTCAGGTTGACCGCATCAAAAACGCAGTTTTCGAAGGTGCAGTTCTCCAGAACGGCCTGTGAAAAATCGCAGCGCTCAAAACGGCATTGCAGAAAATGCTTGTCCGACAGCGCAGGGCTGCGCAATCCGGTGAAGGTTTTCCCTTCCACGGTCGCGCTAGCGGGGAAAAACGCGTCGTTACCCTCTTCGGCAGGCAGATCCGGCAAATCGGGCAACGTCACGGGGGCGGGCTCCGCCGCCGTCTGTTGCTGGTGCAAGGCAATCGCCTCGCGAATGCGTTGATAGAAAACGGCGGAGTCGCCCAAAGACGTGGGCGACGGATCGTAACGCAGATCGCTGGGGTGATCCGACGCCGCCTGGATGACGTTCAGCCCCATCTCCGCCGGCATCAGATCCGGATCGAACAGGAACTCGAAGGGCGAAGCCTCGTCGTCGCTGCGCTTATGGTGCACCTGCCGGAAATAATCGAACGGGCGCGGCGCGTCGCAACGATCCAACGCCAGCATCAGGGACTCGATGGACTCGTCCAGAAGATGCGTCAGCGGCGCATTGCCGGTGAAAATAATCAGCGCCATGTCGCTGTCGGGCAGGAACCACAGCGTTTTTCGCTGCAGTTCGATTTCCTCGAGGCCTTCGCTATCGTGGCGGCGTATGAATGCCCGCCCGCGCACCGCCGGCAGCTCGCCGCGAATCGCCTGGCTCTGCGCGCCGACGCCCTGCAGTTCGAAGGGCACCCTATCCGGCCACGCCGCTTCCGGCAGCCACTGCGCCGGCGGCGCCATCTGGTAATAGCGCCGATCGATATCGGCCGGCAACCCGGGAAACGCCTTCTCCAGATAGGCTTTGCTCGCGATCTGGCCCGCCACCTTATCGATATGCGCCTTGCGCAGCGAAAACTCGTGTGGCACCGGCGCCGGCGCCGCCAGCGGGGAACGCTCCTGTGCGGAACCTTCGGCGGACAAGGTCATCAGCAGCGGCCGCAGCCCATCATTGCAACCGCGCCCCACCGGGTTCTCCTTGCTGTCTTTACCGCCCCAGGCCGAGGTGTGGTCCAGCGGCACGCTGAGGAACGGTTCCGCCCCCATCGCGCCGCGTCGCCCTTCGCCCTCCACCCGCCAACGGCGCTTAAGCCCACCGATGTCGGCGCTGACGTCCAGCGTTTTTACCGGCTGCCCGACGCCGGCATGGCCGGCGATCAGGTATTCGGCGAACGGCTTCGGCTCAGCAACGTCCAACACCGGCAGACTGAGCGGCGCACGCTTCCACGCCTCCCAGATTTCGGCCTCGTTCACGAAGTGTTCCGGTCGGGACAGGTAGCATCCGGCCACGACGCTGATGCCGAGCCGGCTGTCTGCGCCGATCTGGTAACCCCCTTTAATCACTACCAATTGCTGTGGCCGTATGATTCTCATTGCCGCGCCTCGTTAGTTTTTGCTTTGCATCCCGACTTTTTTCAAATCGACGCCGGTCTCGGACAGTGACGCGCCGGTGTAGCTGATGGACACCCCCGTCGTGCTGGTGCTGCTGCCGGTATTGCTGACGCTGCTGCCGGTATTGCTGACGCTGCTGCCGGTGCTGCTGACGCTGCTGCCGGTGGTGCCGACGCTGCTGCCGGTGGTGCTCACGCTGCTGCCGGTGGTGCTGATGCTGCAGCCGGTGGTGCTGGTCGAGGAACCGGTGGTGCTGATACTGCAGCCGGTGGTGCTGGTCGATGAGCCGGTGGTGCTCACGCTCACGCCGGTAAAGCTGGTGCTGCTGCCGGTCTGGCTGGTACTGACCGTGGTGTAGCTGTTGCTTTCGCCGGTCATGCTGTTGCTGATGCTGGTAAAGGAGTTGCTTTCGCCGGTCATCGAGTTGGAGACGCCGGTGCAGCTGGTGCTCTGCCCGGTAAATGACGTGCTCAACCCGGTGAACGACGTGCTGACGCCGGTAAACGAGGTGCTGACGCCGGTGAACGAGGTACTGACGCCGGTGAACGAGGTGCTGACGCCGGTGGCGGTGAGGCTGACGCCGGTCATCGAGGCGCTGACGCCCTTTATCGACGCGTCAAACCCGGTGATGCTGAAGACGTAATCCTTGTAAGAAACGTGGTTGGTGAACCAGTCAGTAAAGGTGCGGCGGATGATGTCGAACTTGTCCATCCCCACCTCAGTGGCCTGGTTGCGCTCGACCGTGGTTTGCAGATCGCGTTCGGCGTGCAGCATGACGCGTTCGTTGTTGCGGTTGTCGTCGAAGGTCAGCTGGCTGGCATGCTGCGGTTTGCCGAAGCGCAGCGAGCGCGACACCATCCCCGAGTAGTTGATGTATTCAGGCAGTTGATAAGGCGGCGGGTTATCGCCGTTATAAACGATACCTGTCACCATCGGGCGATCGAGATCGCCGTCGACATAGGTCACCAACACTTCCTGGCCGACGCGCGGCATGGCGATCACGCCCCAGCCTTTCCCCGCCCAGGCCTGCACCACGCGGATCCAGCACGAACTGTCTTCCTCGGTGGTTTTGTAGCGATCCCAGTGGAAGTGCACGCGAATGCGCGCAAACTTGTCGGTATGCACTTCGGAATTGGGCGCGCCGACCACGGTGGCGCTCTGGATGCCCGGCATCTGCGGCTTGGGCGTCTCGCGCAGCGGGCGGAACGCCACGTCGTCGTTCAACGCGTTGAAACGGCAGGTCACGTTGCGGCCGTCGCTGCTGCTGTCGGGGCCATCTTGCACGAACACATAGTCGCAGCGGGTCAGTTTGAAGCGGCGGTTGCGGTTGGCGTCCGGGTGCAAAATCAAGGAGAAGTCCTTGCCGGCCATCAACCCGACGGCGTTGCTCTCGCCAAACAGCAGGTGGCCGTCGCTTTGCATTTCTTCCAGGCGCAAACGCGCCAGATTCTCGCCGCGTTCAGTATCCACATAGCCCGCCGCGTAGTCGTACCACTCCAGCGGCGTGTTCTGCAGGCCGAGGCGGCTCTCTTCCACCTTGGTTTGCAGGTTCTTGCGCGGGTTCTGGAAGTCGAAGTCGCGCAGCACGATTTCATTCGGACGCACTTTGCGGGAACGCTGGATGCGCTGGATCCCTTCGCGGATGGCGCGGTTTTCTTCGCTGTCCGGCATGAACGGCAACACGGCGTAACCGAAATCCAGATCGTCGAAATCCTGCCGGTCGGTGATCACCAGCGTGTGCTTATCCTCGGCGTGATCGAAGTAATACCAGATGCCTTCGTCTTCCAGCAGGCGGCTGATAAACGCAAAATCCGTTTCGGAAAATTGCACGCAATACTCACGCGTCGGATAGGTGCCTTGAATATCCAGACGGTAGTCGGCAAAGCCATAGCGAGAGAAGATTTGCTCGATGATGTCGAGCACGTTCAGATCCTGGAAAATACGGCTGTTGCGGTTCTGCATCAAAAACCACAGCCAGGTGCTCAGCTCCAGTTTGTACACGAACTTATCCTGATGCTGCCCCGCATCGGACGCGCCGATCACGTAAGCATAGAAAGGCCGCGAGCCGAAATCCGGCCTTTCTATCTGGATGCGGATCCCTTCACCCAGCAAGGATTCATAATCCACGTCCGCCTGTTCGCATTCGAATTCGAGCGAATATTGCGAGTTGCTCGACAACCCTTCTTGGGTGGTGAAGCTGAGTGGAAACGCATTTAATTCGGCTAACACCGGGTTATCAATTTCGATTAAAGGCATAACAACCTCTCTGATCCGATATCGAACCCCGCCCCGCGTTTGCGGGCCGGCGGTAAATTAAAAATCAGTCGAAATAAACACTTAAGCTATCGTTCTCGACCATGAGTTGGATATTCTGCAGTTCCTGTCCCGTCCGTTTGCGCTGCAGCACTTCATTGCTGATCGGCGGCAAGATCGCCTGCTGCAGCAGCGACTCGACCGCTCTTCCGCGCGATGGATGGGCGCTGATGCGTTTGGCGATCCAGCCTGGGATGTCGCCCTCCAGCACCAGCGACACGCCCACTTCTTTGTGCAAACGCTGCTGTAAACGTGAAATCTGTTTGGTGGCGATATGGGTTATCGCTTCGGTGGAAAGCGGCACGTAAGGAATGACGTTCATGCGCGCCAACAGCGCCGCCGGGAAAAAGCGCGCCAGGACGTCGTGCAGCATCGGGCGCAGCGCCTCGGTTTTCAGCTCCGGCGTTTCCGCCAGCGTCGCTTCTATTTCGCCGGCGCCGATGTTGCTGGTCATCAAAATAAAGCACTGGCGGAAGCTGATCATGCGGCCCTCGCCGTCCTCCATCACGCCCTTGTCGAAGACTTGATAGAACGCTTCATGGATATCGGGATGCGCCTTGTCGAATTCGTCGAGCAGCACGATGGAATAGGGTTTGCGCCGCACCGCCTCCGTCAATTTGCCGCCCTTGCCATAGCCGACATAGCCCGGCGGCGCCCCCTTCAGCGTGGAGACGGTGTGCGACTCTTGAAACTCGCTCATATTGAAGACGATCAGGTTATGCGCGCCGCCGTACATCGCCTCCGCCAGGGCGAACGCGGTCTCCGTTTTGCCGACGCCGCTCGGGCCGGACAGCATGAAAACGCCCAACGGCCGATCGTGCGCCTGGATGCCGGCGCGGGAGATCCTCACCGCCTGCGCGATTTCGTCGATCGCCGTCTGCTGGCCGAAAATCTGGCGACTCAGCAGTTGGTTGAGGTTGAGCGCATTGTCCAGATCGCTTTGCAGCATGCGGCCGGTGGGGATGCCGGTCCAATCCGACAACACCTCCGCCACGACGCGATCGTCCACCCACGGATACACCAGCGGCAGACCGCCGTCCTGCAGCTCGCCCAACTCGGTGGCCAGCTGCGGCAAACGATCCGGCGACTGCTGCTCTGCATCGAGCAAGGTGGTGACCGCCTGCTGCTCCTGCGCCTGCCGCTGACGCAGCGCATCCAGCTCTCCTTCCATCTCGCTGAGCGTCTGCTGCAATTCGCTGATGCGGGTGAGCGCCAGATCGTCGAATTTGCTTTCTTCCTGCAGGCCGTGCATTTCGGTACGCTTCACCGCCAGCCCGGCCTCGAGCGACTCGATTTTTTCAGGCTGCGCATGCTGGCTCAGCGCCACCCGCGCGCAGGCGGTGTCCAGCAGGCTGATGGCCTTGTCCGGCAGCTGCCGCGACGGCAGATGGCGCAGCGATAAATGCACCGCCGCCTGCAGCGCCGACTCGCGGATCTTGACGCTGTGGTGCTGCGCAAAATGCGGGGCGATGGCGCGCATCATGTTCACCGCATTCTCTTCGTCCGGCTCTGAAACCAGCACGTACTGGAAACGGCGCGTCAGCGCGGCATCCGGCTCGATGAACTGTTTGTATTCCGACCAGGTAGTCGCCGCCACCATGCGCAGCGCGCCCCTGGCCAGCATCGGTTTCAACAGGTTGACGGCGTCGCCGGTACCGGCCTGCCCGCCGGCGCCCACCAGCGTATGCGCCTCGTCGCAGAACAAAATCACCGGCACGGCCGAATGCGCGATGGCGTCGATCAGCGCTTTCAGGCGCGATTCGAATTCGCCCCGCATGCTCGCCCCGGCCTGCATGCGCCCCAGATCCAAAGACAGCAGCCGGGCGCCCTGCAGCAGCGGCGGCACCTGCCCTTGGGCGATCTTGCAGGCCAGCGCTTCCGCCACCGCCGTTTTGCCGACCCCGGCTTCGCCCACCAAAATCGGGTTGTTCTGCCGACGACGCAGCAAAATGTCGATCACCTGGCGCAGCTCCGCTTCGCGGCCAATCACCGGGTCGATTTCACCGTCGCGCGCCTGACGAGTCAGGTCCGCACACCATTTATCGAGTATCTCGACCGTCTCGGGCGCATCCGGCGCCTCGCCGAGCGCGCCGTAGCTTTCTTCTTCCTCCTCCTCGTGTTCGACAGACTCGGCCAGAATCGCCGGGTAGTCGTCGAACAGCTGTGGGATCGGCAGTTTTTTAAACTCTTCGCTCAGCCGGTACAGGCTGCGCTGCAGCGTGGGATCCTGCAGAATGCCGACCAGGATATGGATGGTGCGCACGCCGCCGGACGGCGTTTCGGCGAGCTGGCTCATCAGCAGCCCTCTTTCCACCACCGTTTCCAACTGCGTCGATAGATCCACCACCGCATTCGTCCGGTTTGGCAACGTATGGAGAATGCGATCCAACGCATCGCTTACGCGCTGAATATTGATCGCGTAGTGCGCCAGGATCAGCGGCAAATCGCCGCGTTCTTTGTCCACCAGGACTTTCAGCCAGTGTTCAAGCTCCACGTATTCGTGCCTGAAGGTCCGGCACAGCTTGGTGGCTTCAACGAAGGACTGATAAGCAAAGTGGCCCAATCGCGAAAAAAGACGTTCTCGTTGATACACCTTAAATTTCCTTATATTAAGTTGTTGATTGATAAACCAGCTGCCTAAACGTCCCTGTCTTAGGTTTCAGCCAGCTGTCTTTACTCAGCGACTTGCCGCCCAGCTGCGCCGCCATGCCCGGCTCCGTGGCGATCAGCAGGCTGACGTCCAACATCAGCTGATGGCTCGTGAAGTCATGGCAGATGCTCACCAGCGCCTGCAGCCGCCGGCTGCCGCGCTGATACTGCTGATAATGCGGGGCCCCCAGCGGCCCGATTTGAATATGCGCGCCGTACTGGGCATCGAAAAAGCGGCTACCGATGCGCGTGCTCCCCAGCTTGCCCAGCTTTTGGCTGCCGTTTTTTTTGCCGTCGTCGATCCATTTGGCGTAGCGCGTCGTAATTTCGATGGGAACCGCGAAGTAGGCCGCCAGCATCTTGTTAAGCTGGCGCAGCGAGCGGCGGCCCGGCAGATAAATGCCGGGGTAGGCTTCGCGCAGGCGCTGGATATGCGGGTTCACGGCCAACGTGGTGTCGACGCCCACCGTCTGCCGCAGATGATGCAAAAACGGGTTTTTGTCATCGTCATGGTCATGCCCGATCATCGCCTTCAGCTGCGCCCAGGCCCGGTAATGCAGTACGGCGAAGCGCTGGCTGACGATGCCGACGAACTGCTGGAACGCCTGATTGCGCCTGGCGATGACTTCGGTGCGCGCGTGCTCGGTCACATGGATCGGCAGCGGGCCGTAAGGGGCGAACATGCCGAAATGCCGCGCCTGAATCAGCACCTGCGTAGGGCGTTGTACGATGGAGGCGATTTCACGCGAGGCGAAACCCATATCCGCCGGCTGGGTGATGCAGAGCCTTTCGCGGCTGCGATCGTTGGAGACGCCGAGCCGCGGCGCATCCGGCTGCGCACGCTCGATGCGCCGCAACAGCTCGAAGAAATCCTGCCGATTGGACAGCCCGCGGATTTCGGTCTGGCCCACGCTTTCGCCTTGGGCCCCCGGCGCCGGCGCCTGTTCCAACGACAGCGCCGTTTCGCGCATCAGCGACATATCAGCCATAGTAGAGCGCCCCCCAGTCGGCGTGGGTTTCCCCATCCAGCAACAGCTTCATGCTCAACGTTTGGTTCAGGTCGCCGTATTGGCTCAGCGCGTGGTGCAATATTTTGCCGAACAGATAGGCACCGTGATCGGCATGATGGTTGGCGCTTAGGTTGACGGCGATCTCGGCCCCGCGGATCCAGGCCAGCGGCCCCGGCCCCTGATTGCGTTCGAAGTGGTGCTCCACCCAGGCGTTTTTGATGCTGGCGATGCGTTTGCGCTGGCTGGAGTCATCCTGATGGCAGAACAACGACAGCCAGTCGCGCAACAGCGCCGAGCAATCCTGCACGTCAGGGCGCGCATGGCGCAAAGGATTGGAGGCCAGCATCTGGATCGCTTGCCACGCCTGGCTGATGTTAGGCACCGCGACAGGGTTGCTCGGATAGCGGACGATCTCCACCTGGTGGATCGGCATCGCCGTTTCCAGCTGAAAATGCGGTTGCTGCAGGTGCGCAGGCACCAGATGCCGTTCGCAGACCAGCGCCTCGACGCTGAGCGACGTGATGTCATCGATGTCGATGCCGCTTTTGCCCGGCGAAATGGCGATAAAGGTATCTTCGTTGGGCAGGTGCGGGTTGTTGTATTTGGATGGCGACGGTTCCCGGCGGCGGTGCAACGTATAGCCGGCCGGCTCCCGCTCGCAGTCGTAGTGCACGTCGGCCTGCAGCGAAGAGAAAATCACCGGGTTGCCGTCGGGCAGCATGCCCTTCACCTGTTTGACGCTATGAATCTCATACAGCGAGGTGTTCAAACGATCGACCACCAGCTGATGCTCCGTGCGCTCTCCCGTCAGCAGCACCGGCGAGCAATGGCGACGATACAGGTTGATGACCGGGGTCGCGAAAAGATGAAAATCCCTGGCGTTGACGCGGCCGATCAGCGTTAGCGGGCGTTGCTCAAGCGCGAACAAAATCTCGAATTCATGGACGCGTTCACATTGGCGCAGAAAGTCCCGCACGCCATGCAGCTCCAGGCTGAAGAAGCGGCTCGGCGCCGCAAAGTACTCGCGCATCAGGCGGTTGCCGGGCAATTCCCCCACCGCGGTGGGCAACAGCGCCTCTTCGTCGCCGACGCCGCCCAGACGCAGGCTTTCCGGTTGCAAGACTTTGATGACCGGCCGATCGTCGTTTTTCGCCCATAGCACGATGCGCAAGGTGCGATTAAGCAGCGCGGCCATCAGCTGGTTGGCCCGCACCGTATCTTCCGCCAACGTCAGGTGCAACGGCTCGAGATCCAGTTCCGAGACGGGCAACACGCCGTGCGTGGTCAGGCCGATTCTGACGTAGGCCGAACAGTCTTGCATATGCCTGGCGGCGCCGTCGGGCAAATGGTGAGGCGGCAGGATTTCGCATTCCGCCAGCGCAATCTCAACGGGCTGCACTTTAATATGCCGCGCCGTGGTGAACGTGGCGGGTTTGTTGTTCAGCGAGATATCGTTCAGGGTCATTCGGCTCCCGCGCGGCAGGTCGACCTGGCTATGCCACTGGGGAAAAGAGAGATCGGGCTTAATCGCGACGGTGGCGATCGCGGGAACCGGCGTGTACCACAAGGGCGCCAGGCGCGAAAGCATTTGCAAGGCGAATTCTGGCTGCTCGTTGTTCAGCTTTTCCTGGATGCGGGTGCAAAGAAAAGCAGAGCCCTCCAACAGGCGCTCGACGAAAGGATCCAGCACGCCGTCGATATGCATGCCTAAATGCTGAGCGACCTGGGGATGCGAAGAGGCGAACTGACGGCCGGCCTCGCGAAAATAACGCAGCTCATCATTATATAATTGGAGAAAACGCTCACTGAACATAGTCACCTCTATTAATCAAATACGTGTACGGCGCCACAGGAATAATCAAGAGCTATGCGCAAATTCACCAGCATTTCGTCACCCGGTAATGAACAGGTGCCATAGATATCGAATAAGATCGCCAATACATACGATTGACGCTCATTCACTACCGGCACCACGCGAATCGTTTTCGGATCCAGCCGTGGCTCAAAAGACGTAATGATTCTTTGTATATGTCTCGCCAGCGTTAGCGGATCGGTATTAATCGGTATTCGTTGGCTCAGCGACGGCAGGCCATAATTCAATACCGAGCTTTCGCTGTGCGCATAATCGTGAAGTTTTAAATCTGCGCTGCGCGATGCGTCATTCAATAAGAATTCGATATCGCGCACCAGGACGCGCCGCCAATTATCGGCGCTGCCGCTTTGACTTCTCACGCTGAGCTTATCGAATAGCATGGGTAATGACGCTTTCATTTAACACCTCGCGGTAATGAGTGTGTCTGCCCGCAAGATCTGCGGGCAGACGGCCTGCAATAAGTGTTACGACATCAATGATCAGATGCGGGCGTTAAGCTTGAGGTCATACCCCGTCTTAATCACCGCACCCATGGAGCCATCGTTGTTTTGCTCTTTGTACTCAACTTCGATACGTGCGAAATTCAGCTTGATAACATCGGTGGGCAGCACGGTATCGATTTCAGTACCGATGGTGGAGTTCAGCGGCATATTACCCACGGTCTTGAATGAGGAAACCAGGCAGTTACTGAAGGTCACGGCAATAAAATCTTGCTGACCCTGGCCTGATTTACGGCAAACAAGTTTTGCCTGAGGAATATGCTCGCCGGTGGCGCACATCAGAAACAGCTTCGGCGAAGCCTTATTGCTCACCATACGGAATTCAAAGTCTTTCATTTCGACTTTGCCGGAACCACCGCCGCTGCCGAATCCCCAGCGCCCGGCATTTTCCTCCGCCCATTGCCAGGCTTGCAGCTGAATCCATCCCGGATAAGTTTGGTCAGGGGATTCACCGTCAACACCTTCAATCTTCAAAAAATAGTCTACTAAAGCTTTAGTGCTCATTTTTGTCTCCTTGACTGATAGGTCCTACTACGTTAATTGAAATGTCTACTCAGATAAGTCGTTATATTGCCTACGCAATCATTGAAATAGCGACAATGGGAACCCATTAGCCATTAATAAATAGCCATGACGCAGAGAATAACGCCGCTAAATTTCAATGAAATATCAATTCTCACCCACGCCATTTAATAATTAACGTCGGCAATATCCAAACCAATGACCAGCCGTGACTTATCTGCTCCCATCTTTTTTGGCTGACGGAAGTTTTGATACCAATCGCAAGGACACGGTCATGCCTTCCAACTGGTAATGCGGGCGCAAATAGAAATGTGCGCGGTAATAACCCGGATCGTCTTCAACATCCTCAACGCGAACTTCGGCGGCGGCCAAGGGACGACGCGCTTTCGTCGCTTCCGTCGACACGGAAGGATCGCCATCCACGTAATTCATCAGCCAGTCATTCAGCCACAGCTGCATATCGTCTCTGGAACGGAAAGAACCGATTTTGTCGCGTACGATGCATTTCAAATAGTGTGCAAAGCGGCACGTGGCAAAAATGTACGGCAGCCGGGAGGAAAGCTTGGCGTTGGCCGTCGCATCCGGATCTTCATATTTCGCCGGGGCATGCATGGTGCAAGAACCGATAAAGGCGGCGAAATCAGAATGTTTGCGATACACCAAAGGCAAGAACCCGGCGTCTGACAGCTCTTGCTCGCGCCGATCGGAAATGGCGACCTCCGTCGGGCACGTCAGCTCATAACCGCCCTCATCGGAAGGGAACGCGTAGGCGGGCAGTTCCTCCACCGAGCCGCCGGATTCGATGCCGCGGATTTTCGAACACCAGCCGTACTCATGGAAGGCGCGGTTGATGTTGACGCCCATCGCATACGCCGAGTTGGCCCAGGAGAAATCATCATCCATATCCGGCCTGACGGCCTCCTCGAAGGCGAACTCTTCGATCGGGTTGGTCTTCGCACCGTAAGGCAAACGCGACAGGAAACGCGGCATGGTCAGCACCAGATAACGCGAATCGTTGCTTTCACGCAGGCGGCGCCAGGAAGCGTATTCCGGCGTGGTGAAAATCTTGCCGATATCCCGCGGGTTGCCCAATTCGTTCCACTTGCTCATCTGCAGCAGCGACGGCGAAGCGGCGGAAATAAACGGACAGTGCGAAGCGGCGGAAATTTTCGCCAGCTCCGTCAGCAGCGTCACGCTCATCGGGCTGTGATCGAACTCAAAATCGCCGATGATGCAGCCGAACGGCTCGCCACCGAACTGGCCATACTCTTGTTCATAAATTTGTTTGAACACCGGGCTTTGATCCCAGGCCGATCCTCGGTAGCGCCGCAGATTGCGCGTCAGCTCATCCTGACTGATGTTCAATACCCGAATCTTCAGCGTTTCGCTGACGTTGGTATTGTCGACCAGATAACTCAGACCTTGCCAGGCGGACTCCAGCTTCTGGAACTCCTTATGGTGCAAGATATTGTTCATCTGCTGCGAAAGCTGCTCGTCGATCTGGGCGATCAGCGATTCAATGGTCAATACGACATCCTGGCTGACCTTGACCTTGCCCTGGTTGGCATATTCGGACAGCGTGCCGATGGCCCGACGAACCGCTTCTGAGGCCTCGTTCGTTCTGGGCCGGAACGAACGCTTGAGCAGACCGTCAAGCTCGTTTTCCGTTTCCTGCGTTTCAACTTCAGCGACCGCCGTTGCCTGCTGCTTAGCTGAATAGCGTCGTTGCCTCGCTCTCATTCCTCATCTCCTTTATTCCCGGAATCCTGCACATCCTGTTCCGCATCCGCGACCGTTTTACGTGCATCCGTCACCAAACGATGCAGAAAATCGGGCTTCTCCAGCAGATTCTTCACCACCTCTTCCGCGCTGGATTTGCCATCCATATACGTGATCAGTTCCGTGAGATGTTCGCGGGCCTCCAGCAGGCGTTGCATCTGCGGAACCCGTTTGGCGATGGCGCCGGGCGAAAAATCCTCCATCGATTCAAACTCTAATTCCACGTCCAGCAGCGCATCATCCTCACTCAAGGTATTCTCCACGTAAAATTGAAGACGAGGTTTAATGGCCCGCATGCGATCGTTGAAATTGTCCTGATCGAACGTCAGGAATTTTCGCTCTTCGATCGGCAGCAAAGGTTTTTTCCGATGCCCAGAGAGATCGGACATGACCCCCGTGACAAAAGGTAACTCTACTTTCTTTTGTGAACCGTAGAGCTCTACGTCATATTCAATTTGCACGCGGGGCGCGTTATTTTTACCGATAAATTTCTGAGAGCTTGAGTCCTTAGCCATTGGAAAACTCCTTTGTGAGAAAAATTACTTCCCGGACAATTGATTTAACGAGGCCAGAGATTCCGGCAAAAGCTCCTCAACAATCGTCGCGAAGTCCATACCGATCATTTTTTGTGAACGTCGAATAAGAATGGGGGCCGGATGGCTGGGCTCATAGTTTTGGAAATAGTCCAAAACCTGGTCCAACAGCAAGATGACATCCTGCCGGGAACGGATATATTTGCCAGGCAGGGTGGCCGGCGCCTCCGCCGCTTCCGCGTCGGCCGGCGCAGCGCCGATCTCCTCCGGCAATTCCTGCTGTTCGAGAGAGAGCAGTTGGCGGCTGAAGAGCGCTAAATAGTCGCGTACCTGGCGGCAGTCCAGCCGGTAATCTTCAGCCTGCAGGTTGGCGTAGTTTTCCACGCGCTCCAGGGCGTCGATTCCCTGCGACAGCTGTTCTTTTAATGACGGCATATTTCTGCCGGCAAAATAGCTGTCAGCCTGCCCCAACACCTTCACCACTTCCGAAAAATGCAGGCTTTTGCCTTCCTGCTCGTCCATTCGCATATTGAGCAGTTCATCGGTGGTTAACGGCGTATCGGGGAAGATCTTGCTGTTTTTGATTTCGTGCAGGCAGGACGAGGTGGCGAGCCAGCCTAACGCGGCCGCATGGAAGCTGTCCGTCGCCGGCTCCATATCGGCCTGAGGGAAAATGGTGCTTCCCTCTTCGGCATATTTGCCGTCGATAGCCGTGATGCCTTGGTAGACAGCCGAAAAACCATCGATATGAAGGTTAGCGCGCATAAACCACAGCACGACATGTAAATCAAAGCACTGTTCAAGTAAGGCGGCAGATTGCTCGCGAATAGCATGCCAATTGATGTCGCGTGCATTATCCACGGCATTCAGCGGATCGGTTTGGCTGTCAAATTCCGATAACGTGAATTCAATTTCACTGTATCGAGGGTCAAATTCGACGCCGTTAACTGCTGTTGAGATGACTTCATTCATTGCCTGATATCCTTTTCATCAGCACTACAAACATAAAGCCTATAAAAATGGGCTTTTACATTCGCCAGTCTTTCCCAGAGTCCTTTTAGCGTAATTAGTCGTCACCAAGCCCGCAAATTGTTTAGATGTATTAATATTAACAATAATAATAGATTAAACCTATCAATAAAAACTCAGTGATCGGTTTAAACTATTTTACATTTACATGTTTATTTTTTCATTTTAAAATCAACAAGTTACAAACAATAATTATGCAAGCTAATAATAGGAAAAAAATCAAAAAATGCCCTAAAAACAACGTTTCTCCGTTGGTAGGATAATTCCAATAAAACCTCAGAATACAAATAATTTAACAATCAAATGGTAACTATGGTAAATAGTGAACTTTTTTCATACAAGCATGACAGTCATTCGTTTCTTGCGATCGGGTAGCACGCAATGATCATGAGAACACGATGACAGTGTGACTTTCATTTCCAGCACTCAGTACTTACAAATGCGAAACCTGGTGTGAAAATAAACAATTTGGCGAGAGTTTTGATTATTAATTTTAAAGCTTAGGTTCTGAGTTAACATTCCGCCGTGGCGCACCTAACACGGTATTGGCGCGCAAACAGCTGGGTTGATAAAGCACATTTTTTATAGTTAACCCAGGGTAATGATCAGATTAACTTAAGATTCATCCCCCATTCACCGACGTATTCTTTTACGCCAGGCCAGCACTGAGTCAGCATCTAAAAAATCGCTGGGTTCGATAAAGTGGTATGAATAATATCATTTCACCTGCCGGCAAAATAACCACTTCAATCTTGTGACGGCCATAACCCCGTTATGGCCAGCGATCCACTCCATGCTCAAGGGATGTTTTCCTAACTGATAAGACCACTAATTTGATACTAGCAAAGCCAAAACCAATATCAAGGAAAAATATTATTTTTTTAATAAAAAATTAACAAAATAATATACAATTATTAAACAATTCAATAACTTGAAAAATCAGTATTTCTATTATTTTTAGTCTGATAAAAATAGTTCACCAAAGTTTACAGCCGATCATAATGCCACTCATAAAATCAGTCGGAATCTCTTCACCGTTGAATTCACATCAAAAAACAAGGAAAAAATCGGAAATAAATGCAACGGGCAACATTCCTTCCCACAGGATCAACTTTCGCAAAACAAAATAAGCAAGATAATTCCCAATAAGATGGCGAAAAAGAACCGCTAATTAGTTAGCAGTACAAAATAAAAACAAGATTAACCCTATAGGGTTATATCACACGCGAGTCGTCGATTATTATTAAGGAAAAAAACCTTATTGATCTTTATGTTGCCGCCATCCTCACACAGTGACGCCGTCGCGACTCCAGGGGTAAAAACAGACATAAAGAGAATGTGCGGCGGCATAACCAGGTAACGCATGAAAACGGCCCAGAGACTTTTTTTACCCTACGTTCAGCCGGTGTGAGAATGTTATTGCGAGTGAAAAAGTGGAACGTAACCTCCCCTGCCCCCTTGAACGTGCACTCCCTGAGAGAGCCGCCGCCTTTCAACTATCCCTCCACCTCACGCGAAAAGTCGGCGCGAAGCCCACCGTTTTACTGATCCAGGACATCTTTCGCATTCACCTGACTGGTACATTGATTGAAAATCATTCCTATTCAGGAGAAAAGGCCATGGTTAAATCACTGAATGCGGCATTCGCTCGTCTTTTTGATCGCCCGGACGCCGGCAAGTTGGCGCTCAGATTGACCTTCGGCGGGCTGATGCTGTTTCACGGCGTAGCGAAAATTCAGCATGGCGTCGGCTGGATCGCCGGCGCGCTGCAGGAACAGGGGCTGCCCGCCTTCATCGCCTATGGCGTGTACGTGGGCGAGATCCTGGCGCCGATACTGATCATTTTGGGGCTGTTCACCCGCCCCGCCGCGCTGGTTTACGCCTTTACTCTGGTGGTGGCATTTTTGATGGTGGGCACTGGCAAGGTGTTCACCGTTACCGACGTCGGCGCCTGGGGTATTGAAAACGAACTGGTGTTCTTTATGGGCGGGCTTGCCATCCTGCTGCTGGGCAGCGGCAAATACGCGATTGCGCGCAATGAAGCCTATCGGTAAGCGATACCATAATTAAGGAGGTTCCTGATTCGAACCTCCTTTTTTGCACGCTTAAGGTTTGGTGAGCAGCGTGTTCGCCATGAAAGACAATAAGGCGGTCGATTTGGGGAAGACCGCGCGGTTCTCGGTGACCGCGCGATCAAACCGCCAGTTCATGATGTAAACCACGGGCGCAGTCGGATACCGATTAATGAAATCCCAATACAGTTGAATTTGCGCATGAAGTTGCTGGTCGTTCATTCCTAACGACGCCGTAGAAGGCGGTACCAACACCCACTTTTGCCCGGCTGCGCTTATCGGCGCCAGGCGATTGTAGGTACTCCACATATCCGCCACCGACCAGTTGTAGTTATCCACCCCAACCCAATCGGGCGTGCTTTTGACGTTGGCCGGGCACGCGGTCGCGGGTGCGCCCTGCTGTATTTCACGGATCCATTCAGCGTTGTTGGCATGCCGGTAGGACAAGATGGTATAGACGGGGATCGCGACCCCATACTGCTGCATAGCCTGCCGCAGGGTGCAAACATAGCTGGAGTATTGGTAAGCGTCATATTTCCCCGCGGTCTGTAAGGCAGGAACGTCGAACGGCTCATCGATAAAATAAATGGCGCCCGGCTTATATTTAGCTTCGGCGATCTTCTTGACCACCGTCCAGATGGTGTTCCAGGAACCTGCGGCCTGGCAACTGCTGTTCGAGACCGCCCCAGGGCAGATATCGATAAACGGCGATCCCGATACCGCCCCCGAGCCAGCCTGAATGTTCACGGCGCAGGTGCCACCGGCGCAAACGGGCAGATTAAGGCTTGCCATCGTGTGCACCACATTCAGATTGGTCATACTGAAGCCGGTGTCGGTAATCGCCTTAAGCGCTTCTGTGGCGCTGAAAGACGGCGTGGCGGTTTCATAAAAGTCCAGCCAGTCATAGCCGTAATACTTGATATTGGCATTGGGGCCCGCCGCCAGCGCGTTAGCGCCGAACAGGCACCAGCACAGCAGTGCAAAACGTTTCAACATACTCTTCTCCTTCAAACCCTCGTCGATGTTAGCCAAAGGTGGGCGGCAAACGACGCCGCCGACCGGAAACACCATCGTGGCACCGGCTATCGGCGGTGGCCCGTCGTTTGCGTTGTGCAGCGGCAGAACGAACACGGTTCAGGTTTGAGGAATACGTCGCGTCGGTTTGCTTGCCGAGCGGCGAGGAGATGCGGGTAAAAAAAGAACCTGGAAGAGCCAGGCAAAGCCCGGCGGGAATCAAGCTTTATAGTCTGAACCGCCGGCTATCGGCCATTAACTCTCGGCCAGGCGGTACACCGGGACCTTACGCGTGGTGCCGGTCAGGGTGTCGAAGATCTCCGTTTCCGCCGTCACGATCGCCATGCCGGTTTTTCTTAGCCTGCGCACCTCGGCGGCAATGCGCTGGATGCCGAACCAGAACAATCCGTCCAGCGCCGTTACCGGCAGCCCTTGCTCGAGCGCCAACCTGAGCCGCTCACGCGGCGCCTTGAGCGCCTTGGCGATTTCCCGGTATGGCAGCGCGTCCACGCCCGATGCCGCCCGGCGGTGAATGCGGGTCGACAGGCTGTACTGAAAGGCCTCCGGCACGCCGCTCAAATCGCTTTTCAGGCTGTAGACGCAGCCGAAACGCTTGCCGTTGAACACCACATTCTTCTGGCTGAGCGGCAGCTCCTCCCGTATTCCGGCGATCAGCTGCGGCGCCCGCACCAGCAATAACCGGAAAGGCAGTTCGAAACTGGTCACATAATCCACGTTGAGCAGCGCAATGCGCAGACGCTCCTCCGCTCCGGCCTGCGTCTCGCGGCACTCGTTCAGCACCTCGCTCCACTGGTGCGCAAGCCGCGGGGCCTCATCCAGCGGCGCGAAATGGTATTTCTCGATGTGATAGTCGATTTTCTCGTTCATGCCCATTAGCCCCCGCGTCAGTCGTCATTGCCATCAGCAAATTACCTTACCCGCGGGCAACAGTACACTATCACCGCGTTCACTGCGCAGAGGAAAGCCGGGGCGAATCATCAAGCATGAGGGGAAAAAAGCCCAATATCGTGCTGGGTGAAAGCAATGTGCATCATGACGGCACGCCATGCGTCGATGGGACCACCAGCCCCGATTCCAGCTTGATGATGCGATCCGCCAGGTAGAAATAGCGATCGTCGTGAGTAATCGCGATGACCGTTTTGCCTTCGGCCTTCAGCATCGGCAAGAGTTCAAGGTAAAACACCGCCTTAAACTCCGGATCCTGATCGGCGGCCCACTCATCAAACAGATAAACCGGGCGCTCTTCCAACCACGCCTGCAGTAAAGCCAGCCGTTTTCTCTGCCCTTGAGAGAGCGCAATTGTTGAAAAACGGCCGTGGGCAAAACTGACTTTATGGCTTAACTTCAGCAGGCGCAGCAGATGTTCGACCTGCTTTGGCGTGCGCTCAGTGACGAACGCCACATCGTCAAAAAGAAAGAAGTCGTTGAACACCACCGAAAAATGCCGACGGTATATTTCCAGAAGATCGTCGCTGACCGGCTCGCCGTTAAGCAAAATCGCGCCGTTATCGGGAGGATAAATTCCCACCAGCAGATTCGCCAACGTCGTCTTGCCGCTGCCATTGCCACCGACGATAAAAATGAGTTCACCGGGCGCAATGTGCATATTCAGCGGGCCAAGGGTGAAATGCTCCCCTTCTTCGTTCTGATATTGGTAACGGACATTATCCAACGCCAACGAAGCAAAAGGAGGGGGCGTAAAATGGCGCTGTGGAACTTCGGGCCTAAGTTGCGCGCGCAGCGACTGTACCCGCTGCATGGCCACCCGCGCACCGGCCAGGGTGGGCAGCGCGGATAACAGCCCTTCGACCGGCACAATCATATACAGAAACACCATGATATAGCCGGTAAGCGCCCGCTCGTCCAAAGCCAGCCCGTCGCGCAAGCTGAACAACACCAGGCCGATGAAAGCGAAAAACAGCGCGCTTCCCCAACTGCTCGCCAAACCGTACAACACATAACCGCGGGTTCTCTCCCGGCGAACCGCGTCAATATTTTGCGCCAGTTCACCGCTGACGAATTGACGGCGGCGCACCGCGTTAAGCCGAAACTCCCTTGCACCGTCAAACAATTTTTTGCATTGCTGAATCAGCGTATCTTCCCGCTGACGCGATCGGCGCAACAAACGCATCGCGGGGCCGTGCGCGGCGCGGTAGCCCAGGCTGCCGCAGGCAATCACCGCCAATGCCAGCGCCAGTACGCTCAATGACAGGCTGCCAAGGTAAATCAGGCAGCCAACGATAACGGCGCCGAAAATCAGCAGATTGGGCAGGTTGACGAAAAACACCACCAGCGTATCGAGATCCTGTGTCAGCACGGACAGCGTTCTTGCCATCCCCGCTTTCTCCAACAGCAGCCAGCGCGTTTCGCTGACGTCTTGCACCAGCTCGCTGCGCAAGCGCGCCTTCACCTTTTGTCCCAGCGCCATAAACGTGGTTTGAGAAACCACGCGCGTCGCCAGCATCAACAGCGTCAGTAACGCAAAATCGCCTCCCGGGCTCAACCATGACGCCTCATTGGATTGCGTCAGACCGTGATTGATCATCGCCAGCAAAGAGGCATTGCACAGCCCGCTGACGACACCGGCGACCACGGCGAGCAGTAGCCAACCGCGCACCATACGAAACAACATCATTAATACCGACATGCAAATTCCTTGCTCATACTCACACTTTTTATGGTTTTGACCGGGATGTCTTATTACGAATTAACGGCCATACCAGCAGGGGGACGCCGATCAGCGACGCCACCAACCCGACCGGCAGCTGGCGCGGGTAGAGCGCATTGCGCCCCAGCCAGTCGGCAACGGTCATGATGGCGGATGACAACAGCGCGGCGGTATAGAGCTGCATCAGCGGCCCTTTCGCGCCCATCTTGCGCGCCAGATGCGGCCCCAGCAGGCCGATGAAAGACACAGGGCCGACCAGCAACGTCGCCAGCCCGGTCATGACTGCCGCCATCGCCAACACGCTGAAACGTGCGCGCGACAATGGCACACCGAGCGCGCCTGCGACGTTGCCCATCGGCAACAGCACCAACCAGCGGCGGAACAGCGGCATCAGCGCCAGGAGAACCAGCGTGATGACAAACACACCTTGGGCCAACGACGCGCCGACGTAATAGGTACTGCCCGTCATCAGCGGCAACAACACCGCACTTGCGGCAAGATTGTTGAGCATCACGATGCTGACCGCGGCCTGGCATAGTGCATTCAGCGCCAAACCATTGAGCAATACCCGCTGCGGATTAAAGTCGCTTCGACGGCTGTTCCACAACGTCAGCAACAGGCTTATCAGCGCGCCCCCCAGGCTACTCGCCAACAGCCAGCCACTGCCGCCAGCGGGAAGCAAAAACACGAAGGCCGTAACCCCCATGGCCGCGCCACCGCCGATACCCAGCACTTCCGGGCTGGCGAGCGGGTTCCCGCTCACCCGCTGCATCAACACGCCGGCCCCCGCCAGCAGCGCACCGGCGCTCACCGCCGCCAGCAGTCGTGGCAATCGCAATGGCAGCAGGTTCGCCAGCTCCCCTCTTTCCGCCCAGTGCCAATGCTGCAATCCATGGCCGAAACATAAGGAGACCACGACCCCCGCAGCCAGAATGCCGGCCGACAACCAGATGAACCGTCGTTGATGCGAGGTCTGCGACACCGGCAACGGCGGTGCAAGATCGATGCTTTGCTGCCGTGCAAAACGCGCCAGCAGCATCAGCAACGGGCCGCCGGTCAGTGCGGTCAGCATGCCGACGGGCAGTAGCTGGCCGCTCTCCAGCGACACGCGAGAGACGCAAAGATCGGTCAGCCACAGCAGGCCCGCACCGATGAGCGCCGTATGCAGCACCATTTGCCGGGATGTTCGCGCGCCGCCAAAGCGCGCCAGGTGGGGCGCTGCGAGCCCCAAAAACCCGATGACGCCGACGGCGTTAATGATGAGGGCGCTCATGGTCAGCGCCAGCAGCACCGCGGCGGCGCGGATGCGCACCGGCGATGCACCGAGGCTGCTGACCACGGTTTCCGGCAGTTGCAGCAGTTCAAGCGGGCGCAGCAAGAACAACAGGCCCACTACGCAGACGGCGAGCCACGGCAACATCCGCAGCAGAATTTGCCCGTTTTCCACCGCCAGCGAACCGCCTCCCCACATCAGCACCTGAAGTAAAAAGCGATCGTTGATAATGGCGATCAGCAAAGTCAGAGCCCCGCACCACAAATTGATCATGATGCCCGCCTGCACCATCGCCAGCGGCGACATGCGCTGACGCCAGCTGAGCGCCAGCACGCACGCGAGCGCCGCAATCTCACCGGCAATCACCACGGCGGTGCGCGCGCCGACCAGCAGCGACGGCAGCCACAACGATGCCAGCCCCATCGCCAACGTCGCTCCGGCGGTCATGCCGAGCGTCATCGGCTCCGCCAAGGGATTGCGCAGCGCACGCTGCATTAACCAGCCGCACAGCCCCAGCGTAGCGCCCCCCACCATCGCCATACCCTGACGCGGCAACCACATGCTATGCAGGATAATGGCCGCCGGATCGAGATTATGCTCGGAGAACAACGCGACAATGCCGCCCTGCCGATGAATATCGGCCAGCGCCAACGGCAACGACGTCAGCCACAACGCGGCGATTACCCCCCAGGAAAGACGGCGGGAAAAAGATTCATGCATCACGCCACCTCATCATCATCGCGGTAAAAATATCGGCAAAGCGCCCGGCGGTAATCAGGGCGCCGGCATCGCTGATGTTTTCTTCTATCAGGTTCAGGTTGTGCGCTGCGGTCAGCGGCAGACGTTGCCACAGCGAGCTTTGGCGCCATTGAGACACCGACTCCCGCTGATCGTCAGGCGTCAACAGCATCAGCCGCGCATTCAGATCGGCAATGCGGGTCAGCTCCACCAGCACGCTACCTTCCGCTCCCGCGCCGCCATGCCATCCGTTGCGCAGCCCGCAGGCGGCCAATACGTCGCCGGGAAGACTGCCTGCGGTGTAGACCCGCAGGTGCAGCGCATCTACCGGGGCGGCGAGCAGCGCCGGACGTTCAACCTGCCGCGCCAGCAGCGAGGCGCAGCTCAGCTTGCCGTTCAGGCTGGCCAATATCTGCGCGGCCTGAGGCTGCCGCTGAAGCCGTTCGCCCAATTGCCGGGCGGCGCTGATGAGTTCCGCCAGCCCATGAGCCGGCAGCGCGATCGTCGGCGCGATACGTTCAAGCGCCGGCTTCAACAACGCATGCTGCGGCGTGATGACAATCGCGTCCGGCCGCAGTGCGTACAGCGTTTCCAGATTGGGCTGAAACAGCAGGCCGAGATCCAACGCCGACGCAGGCAGCGCAGGCGTCGGGATCAGCTTGCGATACCAATCCGGCGCCGAGACGCCCGCCGGAGTCACCCCCAGCGCCAACAGAATTTCCGTCAGTCCCCAATCCAACACGGCCAGCTTTTGCGGCGGCCGGCCGGCGTCAGCCCGCGCGTAAAGCGGGGCCAACAGGAGAGCGGTCAACAACCTGCGTCGCGACAGCATCGGTCACCACTTATAGCTGAGGGTCGCGATGTACTGGCGTTTCAGCGCATACTCGCAGCCATTGTTGGAGCAGGAAGCCAGGTAGGTTTTGTTGCCGAGATTGGCGGCATTCAGCGCCAGCTGCCATTGGCGCCACTGATAGCCGACGCGCGCATCGTAGACCGTGGCCGCCGGCACCTTCAGGCCGTTGTCCGTGGTGGCGTAGCTGGTGCCGACATAGCGCACGCCGCCGCCCAGCGTCACACCGTCAAGCGCGCCGTCGAAGGCATACTGGCTCCAGAGCTTGGCGGTATTGCGCGCAATGCCCACCGGACGCTTGCCCTGCGTATCGTCGTTGGCACTCAGCACTTTCGGATCGGTCAGGTTGTACGATGCCAGCACCGACCACGCCGGCGTGATATTGATGCGGCCATCAAGCTCAACTCCGCGCGAGCGCACTTCGCCGGTCTGCACGCTGAAGTTCGGGTGATCGGGATCGGCGGTCGCCACGTTGGTTTCCCGCAGGTCGTACAACGCTAGGGTAAACAAGGCATCCAGCCCGACCGGATCGTATTTCAACCCCACTTCCGTCTGCTTGCCTTCGGTCGGTTTAAAGGCGTGGCCGTAAAAGTCATTGCTGCTGCTCGGCACAAACGAAGTAGAATAGCTGATGTAAGGCGCCAATCCGTTATCGAAGTGGTACAGCAGCCCGGCGCGCCCGGTCGTTGCATAGTCATTGCGCTCGGTACGAGCGTCGTTCAGCAGATCGATACTTTTGGTTTTTGCCGCGTCGTAACGGCCGGCCAGGTTCAGTATCCAGCTCCCCAGTTCGAGTTGGTCCTGGAGATAGAGCCCGGTTTGATCGAGCGTATTGTGCGTACTGCTATCGAGCGGCGGTATGGCCACCGGCACGCTATAGTCCGGGTTGAGGAAGTTAATCGGGCTGGCGTCGCCGTAGCCCGACTGGCTGCGCACCGAGGTATGCATCCGGTCGATCCCGGTCAGCAGCGTATGTTTCACCCGACCGGTATCAAAGTGGAATTCAGCCTGGTTATCCACCGCGAAGTTGGTCATGCTCTCCTTCAGGTTCATCGAATAGCGATCGATGAGCGGCGCACCCGCATGCACACCCCATGGATAGACCATCAGATAGTCGCCGGTGCTGCTGAGGTAACGCAGATTCTGGCGGAAAGTCACCGTATCGTTGAAATCGTGCCGGAACTGGTAACCGATGCTGCCCTGCTGGCGTTCGTACTTGTCGAAGCCCGGCTGGCCGCCGTAAAAACGGGTCGAGATGTGGCCGTACGGGTTGGGCGTCAAGGTGCCGGAAAGCGGCATCTGGTTGTAGAATCCGCTGTCCGGATCTTTGCGCAGCTGCGAAATAATCGTCAGGCTGGTGTGCGCATCCGGCTGCCACGTCAGCGACGGCGCGATGTCATAATGCTGATAGCGGGTATGATCGACCTGGGTTTCGGTATCAAAAAAGGTCCCCGCCACGCGCCCCAACAGCGTGCCGTTATCGTTCAGCGGCCCGGTGGCGTCGACGCCGGCGCCAAACTGGTTTTCGTTGCCCGCGCTGACATACACCTCACCGGACGGGGTCGCCTGCGGCGTTTTGCTGACCAGGTTGACGATCCCGCCGGGATTCGCCTGGCCATACAGTACCGAGGAAGGGCCTTTGACCACTTCGATGCGCGACAGCAGGAACGGATCCCACGCCGGACGGCTCCACCACGCTTCGCGCGGCAGCCGCAGGCCATCAAGGTATTCGTCGGCTTCAAAACCGCGCACGATGATGGTGTCGAAACGGGTATCCGGTCCGGCGCTCTCCGAGTTGACGCCGGAAACATAGCGCAGCGCCTGCGGGACGTTTTTCGCCGCTTGCGCGTCAATCTCTGCTTGCGTCACCACAGAGATGCTCTGTGAAGTGCGGCTAATCGGCTGGTTTGACTTCGTCGCGGAGGCGGCGCCGTGCGCCACCAGCGTGCTCTCGTCATCCTGATCCTGAGACGCCGCCGCGCTCACCATCAGCGTCTCTTCTTTTGTGGTATTCTGCCCGCCATCCGCGGTAAAGGCTTGCCCGCTATAGCCTGCGATTATCGTATATACCAGCACTTTCAACGGTTTTTCCCTGAAAAATTTGCCCATCTGTCTCTTCGCCTTTCCGACTGTTAGTAGAATTTGATGGAAATGATAATTATTCAACTTTAAAAGAGAAGCCCGTTCATGGCAGAATGGCGCTACCGACAGTCAGGATGTCGCCAGACGGACAAACGTTGTCCGTTATCGCAGCAATAGGCACAAATGGTGAGAACCGGACAGAGGCAGGTAAACATGACATCCCATCACGGTATTGAAGGCCTGCGTCAACTGCGCTACAGCCCCGGCAGCCAAGAGCCCGTCCATCAGCATGAGCAGGGGCAGCTGATTTTGCCGCTGCGCGGCGTGGCGAAAATCGCCACCGCGCAGCATATCTGGCTGCTCTCGCCGGGCCGCGCCATTTGGCTCCCCAGCGGCACACCGCACGGTTTGGAAGCCATCAATGACGTCGTGACGCACAACATCTATTTTACGCCGCCCTTTTCTCGTCGCTATGGCGCACGCCCCCAGGGGTTGAGCGCCACTCCCCTGCTACATCCCCTGATTGCCGCCGGGCTTGAAAACGCCATTTCCGCCGAACGGCTTACGCTCATTCAAAATCTGCTGAGCGATGAGTTTCAACGCATGCAGACAGGCCAACTGTGTCACGTGACCCTGCCGAGCGACCGGCGCCTGCGCCAGGTATGCGATGCTTTGTGCCGCGAATTGGGCCATGGCGAAACGCTCGCCTGGTGGGGGAAAAAGGTCGGCGCCAGCGAACGCACCCTGGCGAGGCTGTTTCGCGAAGAGACCGCGCTGAGCTTTTCCGAATGGCGCCAGCAAATTCGCCTGCTGGAGGCGGTATGCAATCTGGCGCGCGGCGTAGCCGTGGGTCAACTGGCCCACGAACTGGGTTACGCCAGCCCTAGCGCGTTCATCGCCATGTTTCGCAAAAAACTGGGCGTATCGCCGCAACGCTATATTCACAGCGCGCTGGAAGCGTGAAAGTCGGGCAAGCTTCAGATGACGGAATGCCAATATGGCGCGCGAATACACGCTGAAAATCAACGGCAGGCAGTGGATTGTCGTTCAGTGATTTGGCGCCAGGCCAGCGCTATCTGTGATGGGGATCGTTGAAAGATTTATTCGTAAGTGATTGAATAGTGGCGGAGAGAGGGGGATTTGAACCCCCGGTAGAGTTGCCCCTACTCCAGTTTTCGAGACTGGTCCGTTCAGCCGCTCCGGCATCTCTCCTAACAACGCTTGCTATCATGCCCGCTTTTACGGCATTTTTACAGCATTAGCATACCGCTGAACGTTCAAGTGATGAGTTTACGAGCAACCTGATGATTAAATGGCCGTGGAAAGCGACTCAACCCTCTCAACCCCAGGCAGACACTCAGGCCCAGTGGCAGGACGCGTTGGCGATCCCGCTGCTCTCGCCGCTGAATGAGCAGGAGCAGCAGCGGCTGGTGGCCGTTGCCGGGCAGATCTTGCAGCAAAAGCGCATCGTGCCGCTGCAGGGGCTGCAGCTCACCTCGCAAATGCAGGCGCGCATCGCCCTGCTGTTCGCCCTGCCGGTGCTGGAACTCGGCGCAGAGTGCCTCGACGGCTTCAACGAAATTCTGCTCTATCCCACTCCGTTCGTGGTGGAAGACGAATGGCAGGACGAAATTGGCCTGGTGCACTCGGGGCCGGTGGTGCAGTCCGGCCAAAGCTGGGAACAGGGGCCGATCGTGCTCAACTGGCAAGACGTGCAGGACTCTTTCGATCTTTCCGGTTTCAATCTGGTGATCCACGAAGCGGTGCACAAACTGGATATGCGCAACGGCGGCGTCGCTACCGGCGTGCCGCCGATCCCGCTGCGCGAGGTGGCCGCCTGGGAGCACGATCTGCACGCCGCGATGGAAAGCCTGCAGGACGAGATAGACATGGTCGGTGAAGAGGCCGCCAGCATGGATGCCTACGCCGCCACCGATGCGGCCGAGTGCTTCGCCGTGCTGTCGGAGTATTTCTTCAGCGCCCCCGAGCTGCTGGCCGAACGCTTCCCGGCGCTGTATCAGCACTTTTGCCGCTTCTACCGCCAGGATCCGCTGGCGCGCCTGCTGCGCAGCCAGGCGGAAAACGACGCGCAATGGGCTGATTGACGGACACATTGCTCAGATACCGAGCAGTCGCATCACTCAAGGCAATTTAGCGTTGACACACCCGGGGCCGCTGGATATCATGCGCCCCGTTCACACGATTCCTCTGTAGTTCAGTCGGTAGAACGGCGGACTGTTAATCCGTATGTCACTGGTTCGAGTCCAGTCAGAGGAGCCATATTTAGAGAAGCCCGCTTAAGGAAACTTAAGCGGGCTTTTTGCTATGGGGCATTTACAGCCCGCGTTTTTCCATCAGTAGCGCCAGATCGACCAACCGATTGGAGAACCCCCACTCATTGTCATACCAGGCGAGCACTTTCACCAGGTTGCCGCCGATGACCAGCGTAGACAAACCATCGATAATCGATGAGCGCGCGTCGCCCCGGTAGTCGCTCGACACCAGTGGTTCATCGCTGTAGCCCAAAATTCCTTTCAGCGGGCCGGATGCCGCCGCCGCGCGGAAAGCGGCGTTGATTTCCTCCACCGTCGCCGGGCGTTTCAGCGTCACCGTCAGATCGACGATCGAGACGACCGGCACCGGCACCCGCAGCGAGTAACCGGTCAGGCGGCCGTCGAGATCCGGGATCACCTTGCCGAGCGCTTTGGCCGCGCCGCTGGAGTAAGGCACGATCGACTCTGCCGCCGCCCGCGCGCCGCGCAGATCTTTTTCCGGCTGATCGTGCAGCGCCTGGCTGTTGGTATAGGCGTGGGTGGTGTTCATCAGCCCGTATTCGATGCCGAACGCCTGATGCAGCACCTGCGCGGCGGGTGCCAGCCCGTTGGTGGTGCAGCTGCCGTTGCTGACCACTTTATGCAGCGCCGGATCGTAGAGCTGGTCGTTAACCCCCATGACGATAGTGATATCGTCGTTCTTGGCCGGCGCCGAGATAATCACCCGCTTGGCGCCGCCGTGCGTGATGTGCACTTCCGCCTTGGCTTTATCGGTAAAGAAGCCCGTCGCTTCGATCACCACGTCCACGCCCACGCTGCTCCACGGGATCTCGGCGGGATCGCGCTGCGAAAACACCTGAATCGGCCGGCCGTCCAGCAGCAGCTGGTTGTCACCGGCTTCCACCCTGGCCGCCAGCGTGCCGGAAAGCGTGTCGTATTTCAGCAGGTGCGCCAGCGTCTTGCTGTCCGTCAGATCGTTGATCGCCACCACTTCAAAATCGCTGCGCCCCAGCGCCGCGCGCAGCACGTTGCGCCCGATCCTGCCGAAGCCGTTAATGCCTACTTTCACCATGATGCTCTCCTCGTTTTGGGCTTTGCCTCAAATCTAGCCCTGCCACGAGGCGGCGTAAATGACGTTTATCGATCAATTTACGCCAAATTGCGCGCGTGGAAGCGTTCGCGGTATTCGCTCGGGGTCAGCTGCAGTTTGCGCTCAAACACCCGCCGCAGGTTAAGGCCGTTGCCGAAACCGGTGGCCAGCGCGATCTGTTCGATGCCCTCCGCACTCTGCTCGAGGCGCTGCCTGGCGGTATGCAACCGCCCTTCTTCGACGAATTTGGCGGGAGAAATGCCCGTCTCGCGGGTGAACACCCGGGTAAAGTTGCGCGGGCTCATCGCCACGCGTTCGGCCAACCGATCGATGCTAAGATCGTCGGCGAGGTTTTCCAGGATCCAGGACTGCAGGTCGCGGATCGGGCCCGGCGATTTGGCCTGGTTGAGCGGGTAGCGGCTGAACTGCGCCTGCCCGCCGGGGCGACGCAGAAACATCACCAGATCCTGCGCCACTTCGCGCGCCTGCACGAAGCCGTAGTCGTCCTCCACCAGCGCCAACGTCAGGTCGAAGCCGGAGCTGACGCCGCCGGAGGTCCAAATCGGACCGTCCTGCACGTAGATCGGGCCGTTCTCGACCTGCACCCGCGGGAAGCGCACCTGCAGCGTTTCCGCCAGCCGCCAGTGAGTGGTCGCCCGCCGCCCGTCCAGCAATCCGGCCTCGGCCAGCAGCAGAGCCCCGCCGCAAACGGAAGCGATACGGCGCGCCTGTGGCGCCGCGCGGCGCAGCCAATCCGCCACCAGGGCGCCCTCTTCTTCGGTCGCCCCCTTGCCGGCAACAATGACGGTATCGCGCGGCAGGGCCGGATCGAGATCCGCCAGGCGATGGTCGGCCAACAGGCTCAGCCCGGACAGGCCGTGGACCACCCGATGGGATTGCGTGGTGGCGACCGCGATCTGATACAGCGGCGCTTCGGCAGGGCTCAGACGGTTAGCCTGCATCAGGATATCGGCGATGCCCGCCGCTTCGAACAGCATGCCCCCTTCAGGGACGATAATCAGGAATGTATGCATGGCGATAATAAGAAGAACGAGCAAAACAGGTCAGACAGCCACTGTATAAGAAAAGCCTCACCGATTCACCCTGCGGGCATAAAAAAGCCCGCCGGCAAGCACCGGCGGGCCAAAAAAGCACAGCCCTCAAGCCTGCGGCAGGCTCACCCCACCGGCGCGCGCCAACTGCGCCAGCAGCGCCGTTTGAAACGCCTCGTCGTGTACCGCCGCGTGGGGATCGAACCGTTGCTGATGGTGCCAATAGCCGCCGGACGCCAGGGCCTGCGGCTCATCGCTGCTCACCAACCACGCCTGCGTCACATGCCCCAGCGCCAGATCGTCGGGTGCGTCCGCGCCGCCCATTTTGGTCGGCACCCAGCCGGGATCGACCGCGCTGCTGATCACGTCAGGCCACAGGCGCGCCACGGCGGCGGCCAGCGCAGTGACGAACAGCTTGCTGTCCGAATAGGAGCCCGCAGCGCCGCCGAGCCAGTCTACGCCGTTCAGTTCCGGCACGCCGTCAAAGTGCATGCTGCTGCTCAGGTAGACGATGCGCTTGGGGCGTTCGATCAGGGCCGTCAGCAGGTAAGGCGCAATCACGTTCACCGGCATCACCTGCGGCCCGGTAAACATACCGGCGTTATGGATCACCGCGTCCGGGCGGCCGAGGCGATTGACCTGCTCGGCAAGCTGCCGGATCTGCTGCACATCGGACAGATCGCCGATCGCCGCCTGCGCACCGCGATCCAGCAGATCCCGCACCGCGTCCAAACGGCCGGGCTCACGCGCATGCAAAATCACCTGATGCCCTTCGTCCAACAGCGTTTGCGCGGCGGCGCGGCCCAGCCCGTCTACCGAACCGGTAATAAAAATGCGTGACATGTCACTCCTCCGTTTAGCGCCAGCCGAGCGCCGGCGCGACATGGGTTAAAATCGATTCGATCACGTGGGCGTTGTAATCCACGCCCAGCTGGTTAGGCACGGTCAGCAGCAGCGTATCCGCTTCGGCGATGGCCTCGTCCTGCGCCAGCTGCTCGATCAGCACGTCCGGCTCGGCGGCATAGCTGCGGCCGAAGATCGCCCGGGTCTGCGCGTCGATATATCCGAGCTGATCGCCCTCCTTGCCACCGCCGCCGAAGTAGTTGCGATCCCGCTGATCCACCAGCGCGAAGATGCTGCGGCTCACGGAAACCCGCGGCTCATGCGCGTGGCCGGCCTCTTGCCAGGCGGCGCGGTAGGCGCGGATCTGCTTGGCCTGCTGGATGTGGAAGGGTTCGCCGGTCTCGTCGTTTTTGAGCGTCGAGCTTTGCAGGTGCATGCCGAGCTTCGCCGCCCAGACGGCGGTGGCGTTCGAACCGGCGCCCCACCAGATGCGATCGCGCAGCCCGGCGGAAAACGGCTCCGGCCGCAGCAGCCCAGGCGGATTCGGGAACATCGGCTGTGGATTGGGCTCGGCGAACCCTTCGCCGCGCAGCGCTTCCAGGAACACTTCGGTATGGCGGCGGGCCATGTCCGCGTCGCTCTCGCCATCGGCCGGGGCATAGCCGAAATAGCGCCAGCCGTCGATCACCTGCTCCGGCGAGCCGCGGCTGATGCCGAGCTGCAGCCGCCCGCCGGCGATCAGATCCGCCGCGCCGGCGTCTTCCACCATGTACAGCGGATTTTCATAACGCATGTCGATCACGCCGGTGCCGATCTCGATGCGTTGGGTTTTGGCGCCGATGGCGGCCAGCAGCGGGAACGGCGACCCCAGCTGGCGTGCAAAGTGGTGTACGCGAAAATAGGCGCCGTCCGCCCCCAGATCTTCGGCGGCAACCGCCAGATCGATGGACTGCAGCAGCGCATCCGCTGCGGAACGGGTGCCGGACTGGGCGGAAGGCGACCAGTGGCCAAACGAGAGAAAACCAATCTTTTTCATCGGGAATCGTCCTCAAAGGCAAAATCATCGGCCTACAGTGACAAAAATCGCGCGCTCTGCGCCAGCAAAATCGCCCCCGATCGCACTAAACGAACCGATTGCCGCTGCGCCGCCCGGCGATTGTAATCAAAAAACAAATGTCGTATAACAAGCAGCTCCGAGGGGTGTCCTGTTACGGGCTGAGATGGCGCAAGCCGAACCCTTTGAACCTGATCTGGGTCATGCCAGCGAAGGGACGGTTAGGCAACAACGCTCTCACCCGTTGCCTGTTCATACCCCAGCGTGCCCGGATCTCCACTGACTCAAGGAGGTCCCATGTCCATCACCACCCTGTTCGAAAGCGGCCTTTACGGCCGGCTGCGCCAACATGCCGGCAGCCACTGGCAAGATTACGTCGATCACCCGTTTCTGCAGCAGCTGGCCGCCGGCACCTTGCCCGAACGCGCTTTTCGCCGCTACCTGACCCAGGACTACCTGTTCCTGCTGCACTTCGCCCGCGCCTACGCGCTGCTGGTCAGCAAGCTACGCACCCTGCCGGAAATGCGCGCCGCCACGGCGTCGCTCAACGGCATCGTCGCCGAACTGCCGCTGCACGTGGCCTATTGCGCCGAATGGGGGCTGAGCGAAGCGCAGATCGCCGCCCAGCCGGAAGCGGCGGAGACCATGAACTACACCCGTTACGTGCTGGATATCGGCCATGCCGGCGACGCCCTCGACCTGCTGGCCGGCCTGCTGCCCTGCGTGGCCGGCTATGCCGAAATCGGCCTGCGGCTGCTGCACGACCCCGCCACCAAAATGGAGGGCAATCCTTACGCCTCCTGGATCCGCAACTACGGCGACGAGGGCTATCTGGCCGGCGTACGTGCCGCCATCGAGCTGCTGGAAACCGTCGGCCACCAGCGCGGCGCACAGGGCCGCCTCACCGAGCTGGCGCAGATTTTCACCACCGCCACCCAGCTGGAATCGGCATTTTGGCAGATGGGCCTGAACGCCTCATGACCTCCCCGCTTCTCCCGCCCGGCATCCAGGTGCGGGATCTCAGCCTGCGTTTCGGTCAGCAAATCGTCTTCGACCGGCTGAGCTTCGACATCGCCGGCGGCAGCTTCGTCGCCCTGCTCGGCGCCAGCGGCGCCGGCAAAACCAGCCTGCTGAAGATCATCGCCGGCCTGGAACGGGCGACCTCGGGCACGGTGACCGGCAGCGACGGTTTGCCGATCGCCGGGCGCATCGCCTACATGGGGCAAAAAGACCTGCTCTACCCGTGGCTGACCGTCGAGGAGAACGTCGCCCTCGGCTCGCGGCTGCGCGGCGAAACGCCGGACCGGGCGTGGGTGGCGCACCTGCTGGAGCGCGTGGGCCTGGCCGCGCATGGCCGCAGCCTGCCCGCCGCGCTGTCCGGCGGCATGCGCCAGCGCGCCGCCATCGCCCGCACGCTCTACGAACGCCAGCCGATCGTGCTGATGGACGAACCCTTTTCCGCACTGGACGCCATTACCCGCGCCGAGATCCAGAGCCTGGCCGCCGAACTGCTGGCGCAAAACACCGTGCTGCTGATCACCCACGATCCGATGGAGGCCTGCCGCCTGAGCCACCGGCTGCTGGTGCTGTCGCCCTGGCCGCTGGGCCTCGACGATACCCACCGCATCAGCGGGCAACCGCCGCGCGCGCCGGATGACGCCGACCTACTGAAAAGCCAGGCCGAACTGCTGCAACAGCTGGTGAGGGCCGCGCAATGAATATTGCCAAAGAGCGTGGGCTTACCCGCCTGCGGCGTGGGCTGACGGTGTTTGCCGGCCTGCTGCTGCTGTGGTGGCTGGCGGCGCAAAGCGGCATTCCGGCCTTTCTGCTGCCCACGCCGAGCGCGGTGGCGCAGGCGCTGTGGGACGGGCGCGGCTATCTCGCCTGGCACACGCTGGTCACCGCTTCGGAGATCGTCAGCGGGCTGGCGCTGGGCGTGCTGCTCGGCGCGGCGCTGGCGCTGTGCATGATCTTCTCGCCGCGCCTGCAGCGCTGGCTGATGCCGCTGGTGCTCACCAGCCAGGCGATACCGGTGTTCGCCCTGGCGCCGCTGCTGGTGCTGTGGTTCGGCTTCGGCATGAGCGCCAAGGTGGCGATGGCGGTGCTGGTCATTTTCTTCCCGGTGGTGTCGGCCTTTTTCGACGGGCTGCGTCGGGTCAACAACGACTATCTCGATCTGGCGCGCACGATGCGCGCTTCGCGCTGGGCGCAGCTGCGGCACGTGCGGCTGATGGCGGCGCTGCCGGCCTTCGGCTCCGGCCTGCGCATGGCCGCCGCCGTCGCGCCGATCGGCGCCATCATCGGCGAATGGGTCGGCTCGGCCGAAGGGCTGGGCTACGTGATGCTGAACGCCAACGCGCGCATGCAGACCGACGTCTGCTTCGCCGCGCTGTTTATTTTGGTGCTGATGACCGTGCTGCTGTGGGCTGCGGTGGATGCGCTGCTGCGGCGCCTGATCGCCTGGGCGCCGGAAAACGACTGATGATTGCAACCATAACCAGGGATAAAGGAACGACCATGATCAAACAAACCGTTTGCGGGCTGCTGCTCGGCGCCGCCATCACCGGCCAGGCCGGCGCGGCCGAAAAGCTGACGCTGGTGCTCGACTGGTACATCAACCCCGATCACGCGCCGATTATGGTGGCCGAGCAGATCGGCGCCTTCAAGGCCGAAGGGCTGGACGTCAAGATCGTGCCGCCGTCCGATCCGGCGCTGCCGCCGCGGCTGGTGGCCGCCAAACAGGCCGACCTCGCCATTACCTATCAGCCGCAGCTGCATTTCTTCGCCGATCAGGGCCTGCCGCTGATGCGCGTCGGCACGCTGATCAACACGCCGCTGAATACGGTGATCGCGCTGGATAAAAACATTACGTCGCCGGCGGATCTCAAGGGCAAAACGGTGGGTTACTCGGTCAGCGGCATCGAACAGGCGACGCTGGCCACCATGGTCGAACACGAGCACCTCAGGCCGCAGGACATCAAGCTCATCAACGTCAACTTCCAGCTGACCAGCGCCCTGCTGGCGGGCCAGGTCGATGCGGTGATCGGCGGCTACCGCAACATCGAAGCGCTGGAGCTGAAGCTGCAGGGCAAGACGCCGGTGGTGTTCAACGTCGAAGATTACGGCGTGCCGGCCTACGACGAGCTGATCATCGTCGCCCACCGCGATGCGGTGAACGAGCCGAAAATCCGCAAGTTCCTCGCCGCGTTGAAGCAAGGCAGCGACTACCTGCATGCGCACCCGCAGGACACCTGGCTGGCGTTCGCCAAGGCGCACCCGGAGCTGAATACCGAGCTGAACAAACAGGCGTGGCAAGCCAGCCTGCCGCTGTTCGCACGCGATCCGGCCAAGCTGGATCGGGCACGCTACCAGGCTTACGAACAGTTCCTGTTCGACAACCAGCTGATCAAGAAAATCACCCCGGTGGAACAGTACGCGGTGGAGCTGGACTAGGTCATATCCCGTCACCTAAGCAGCAAATCGGGCAATTCCAGTCCGCAAAAGCCTGATGACCGACATCGGGCATTTTGTTTTCTAACGACCAAAGTGAACGCCAGCATTGGAGAATGGAGCAAGCTGCCACGCGATTCCAGACAAAATCAGAAAGCGCCCCTCTGTGGGGCGATTTACTGCGTATGCAATAATCACGGCTCATTACATCCCGTTGTTCATCTGAAGGGCTCGTGATACGGAGTTCAGCAGTGCCGGAATATCCCTGCTCGGCAACACAACTTCAATAAAAGCGAATTGCTGGTTGTCTGCCACAGCACGCAGCGCCTGCTGCAGCTGTTCCAATTCGGTGACGCTCAGCACCTGCACCGAATGTTCGCCGGCTAAGGCTTGCGGCAATAGCGTCCAATTCCACCGGGCAATATCATGGTAACGCTGCTCGGGCCCATGGATAGCCCGCTCAACGGTGTACCCGCCATTGTTCAACAAGAAAATCACGGGCTTCAAACCGTCACGCAACATCGAACCCAGCTCCTGCGCGGTAAACTGCGCGGCGCCATCGCCGATAAACACTAACACTCGGCGCTCGGGCTCTGCGGTTTGCGCGCCGAAGGCGGCCGCCAAGGTATAACCCACTGATGCCCAGAGAGATTGGACAATCAATTTACAGCCCTGAGGCAATCTCAACGCCGCAGCGCCAAAGCAGGCGGTACCTTGCTCTGTGAAGATAATATCCCCCGGACGCAGAAAGTCCTGAATTTGCCGCCAAAAAGCGTTTTGATCGAGGCTCCCGCGTTTAACGCTCGTTGGCGTCGGGCGGCTAATCATTGGCGGCCGCCACTGTTTTGCCAGCCTCAAACTCAGTTGGTGCAGTGTGTGAATCGCCACATGCATCGGGATCTGGCTGAATACACGCTGCCCGACTCGTGCTTCAAACGGGTGGAGACTGATGCATTTTTCTGCGGGAAGACGGTGGCTGAATCCCGCCGTGACGGTGTCGATGAATAACACGCCGACGTTGATCACCACATCCGCCTCCTCTACCCACTGTTTAACCTGCGGAAGGCTAGCCGCGCCGGCATAGGTGCCGGTGAAGCCGGCGTGGGTTTCGTCCAGCGCGCCTTTGCCCAGCAGCAGGGTGGCATGCGGCACCTCAACCTCAGCCATCCACTGTCCCAACGCCTCCGTAACGTTGAAGCGTTCCGCCAAGCCGCCCGCCAAAACTGAAAGCCGGCGCGCCGATTGCAGTTTGTCGCCTGCGGCAGCGATAAACCCCTGTAACGAGGCCTCCGACAGTTCAGCCTGACGCAATGTCAATGACATCGGCCGTGAGGTTAACGGTGCTTCCGCGACGTCACAAGGAAGCACCAGGTAGACAGGACGGCGCTCAAACAATGCCGAGGTCAACAAACGGTCGATTTCTGCTTCTGCATTTTCGACGGTGAGGCAGCTCTGGGCTACGGTCACTTCTTTCGCCATGCGAGCGAAATGGCCAAAATCACCATCCCCCAGCGAATGATGCAGTAAGCTGCCGCCTTGCTGTACGCGCAGTGCCGGAGCCCCAACAACATGGATCACCGGCACATATTCGGCGTAGCTGCCTGCCGTGCCGTTTATTGCGCTGAGCTCACCCACGCCAAAGGTCGTCAGCAACGCAGCCGCCGTCTTACAACGGGCATAACCATCGGCTGCGTAGGCCGCATTCAGCTCATTGGCACAGCCTACCCAGGCTATCTGTCGATGAGCGATCACATGATCGAGAAACTGCAAATTGTAGTCTCCCGGCACCCCAAATATATGGCGGATGCCTATCTGAGCCAGGCGATCGAGAAGGCAATCAGCAACGGTATAATTTTCAGCCATGACAAGAACCTGCCTAAAAGTGAAAAGCGCTGAACGAAACGACAGTCAAAAGATTTCTTGTGTCGGACGCAGAACGATTTCATTGATGTCCACATCGGCAGGTTGCTCAATCGCATAGGCAATCGCCCTTGCCACTGAATCCGCCGGGATAGCCTGCTGATAAAATGTCTGCACGAACTGATTGCTCTGCGCATCCGAACTGCCGAATTTCAGTTCCGAATCCACCGCCCCCGGACAAAGGGTTGTGGTTCGAATATGCGCGCCGACCTCCTGGCGCAGCCCTTCCGAAATCGCACGCACGGCAAACTTCGTTCCGCTATAAACGGCCCCCCCAGGACTGAAAAGTTTTATGCCGGCAACCGAAGCAATGTTAATGAAATGCCCCTCATGTTGTTTTTCGAATACCGGTAACGCCGCGGCGATGCCGTACAGTACGCCCTTAACGTTGACGTCAATCATTCGTTCCCATTCATCGACTTTTGTCATATTCATCGGCGCAATCGCCATCAAACCTGCGTTATTAATCAATACGTCAATACGCCCAAATTGCATGACAGCTGTAGATATCAGGGCGCTCACCTCATCGCGTTGTGTAATATCGACCTGTAACGCCAAGGCTTTGCCCCCTGCGGCAATGCATTCACTGGCCAACAGATCGAGACGTTCTTTACGGCGCGCCGCCAACACCACCGTCGCACCAAGAGAGGCCAGATGGCGGGCGGTGGCAGCCCCCAACCCACTACTGGCTCCCGTAATAACAACCACCTTGCCAGAAACGTTCCCCATTTTTCCTCCTCATCGCCAGGCGAGAATGAATCTATCCATCATTTGTTGACTTCCACACCGTATCAATAACCGGCACGGCAATACGCGCCAGATTAATGACAGGCAGGAAGTCAGCGTTATTATTAAACAGCGTCAGAGCAAAAACTTTCATCGAAATAAAATTGTCAACCCCAGATACAGTTAATTGATGACAGCTTCGACGATAGAGACATAACAGCCAGTATTGATGATACGATTCAGTTTTAAATCGGCGCCAGCCAGCAAGGCGCGCAATTTTTCTTCAGAACGTGTTTGCCCGCCGTCAAAACTGGCCAGCAGCAATAAGTCAATTTCATTACCGCCATGCCAGGCATTACCTTTCGGGATTACGGGTTCCATAATCAGCAGTTTCGAGTTTTCATGCATGGCATTACGACAGCAGCGTAATATCGCGCTCGCTTGCTCATTAGGCCAGTCCATCGTAATGTATTTCAATAAATAAAAGTCGGCCGCAGGGCAAGACTCAAAGAAACTGCCGGCCTGGGTTTGCCAGCGTGAATCGTCACCCAATTCCCAAAGACGGTTTCGCGCCAAGACTTCGGGCCGATCAAAAAGAATGCCGTGCAACGTTGGATTACTGCGTAGAACGCTCAGCAATAACCCCCCCATTCCCCCGGCAATATCCACTACCGTTGCATGTTCAGGGAAGTTATAACTGCGCGTTAAGAATAAGTTTTCTACCTTGGACATGGAAGACATACCGGTATGGAAATCATATCCGTCTCTTTGGTTGCTCTCTTCCGACCAATATTCATAGAAAGACATGCCGTATAAATTTTTAAAGGCAGAGTCGCTGCGCAAACTCTCAACAAGATTACCCAGCGGTGACCAAAATGTTTCATCAGTCAGCATGAGCACCGCTGAACGCAACGATTGAGGGGCATCCGAACGAAGAAATTCTGCGGCCGGCGTCAGTGTAAAACGACCATCGTCCAATTCTTCAAAGATTTTTTTCGATGCGAGCATGCGCAGGACGCGGTACAACTTCTGCCCATCGACATTCACCTCTCGACCGAGATCATCCGCCGTCCTTGCGCCTTCCTTAAGATAATCCGCGATGCCTAAAACCGCAGCGGCCCGCAACGCGGCCTGGTAGGTAAACCCCATTGATTGCTCTAAAAGGTGGACTGCCGCCGCATCGCTCTCAGAAATACCATTACGATTGTTTTCCATAAAATCATTTCCTCTTCTCATTTATCCACAAAAAAAATGGAAAGAAACCATTAAGAAACCGAATTAATGATCAGTTGAAAATAAATTAAATACACATACAAAGTGACGAGACCACGCAGGCGAAAACTAATAGATAAAGTATGCCACAGCAGCACATCGCCTTGATTGACTATCATTATTGGATAAAAATCCATTCCCACCTCGCCAGAAAAACGAGACCGGCGTGATTAAAAAAATCATTCCTTTAGCTATGCAGTTAGCGTTGCTTCTTTAGAACATCGCATCACACCTCATCACATCAAGACGCTAAAAAAACATCATATTTAAAATAAATAGACATTCATTACAATTTTAATAATTCCATTTAAAATAGACACACAAATAAAAAGGTTATTTGAATTCACATCAAATTCTGGTCGTTTTCAATGGAAAGTCAAGGTGGTTTATTTTTCGTAGCACAACTAATTGATAAGCATAATTAAATAAAAAATCGGAATAGTATAAAAAAGATAAATATTCAGGCTGGCATATTTTTTGTATCGATTTAATTGGAGTGGGCCTCTGCATCTGACAGCCGATACGGTTGGCCCCCCAAGCCCTGCTTTCGGTCGGCCAAAATACGCCTTCGCATTCGCACACGGCGATTACGGTTTGCATCGCGATCGCGTTTTGAGCGAGCCCTGGTTCACTCTGTCACAGAAACAAGCAGCTGCTGTAGTGCATGTCGACTGATCACGCCGAGGCGGCCGGTGGCGCCACCGTCACCTCGCCCTGGCCGCTGCGCTGCAAGGCCGCCTTCACCAACCCGTTGGCCTTGCAGCGCTCGATAAAATCGTTCACGTAGGCGGCGCCCTGAGTTTTTTGCCGCGGCACCGCCATCGCCTGCCGGATGGCGGTGAAGTGCCCCTCCAGCACCCGGTAGCCGGGATGGGCGGCCGCAGCGGCCAACAGCGGCTGGCGCACGCCGGCCGCCGCCTCCAGCCCCCGTTCGAAAAACAGCGCGATCGCCTCGGCGGAGGTTGCCGCCCGCACCAGCTGCGCCTGCTGCAGCGTGCGCGATAAAAACAGATCGTACGCCGCCCCCTGGCCGACCGCGATGCGCACCTCCGGCCTATCGAGCTGCGCCACCTCAAAGTAAGGCGCGTCGTTCGCCACCAGATAGGTTCCCTCGATGATCACGTAGGGCTCGCTGAAGGCGATCTGCGCCGCGCGCACCGGCTCGATGGCCATAAACGCCAGGTTCCAGGCGCCGCTGTCCAGGTCGGCGAACACCTTGCCCGCCGCGTCATAGGTGACCAGTTCGAGCGCCACGCCCAGTTCCTGGGCCAGCGCGGCGGCCAGCTCCACCGAAGCGCCTTGCGGTTTGCCACCGGCCCCGGCCTGTGCCAGCACCGGATTGCCGTAGTTGATCGCCGCGCGCAACACGCCTTGCGGGGCCAGATCGTCGAGTACCGCGGCGGGAATCGTCTGCATACTTCCTCCTGAATGGCTGATGGGCGCACCGTCGTGGCGCTCATTAAGCGTAGAGCGAAACCTCCGACCAGCAAGCTTTAGCCGCCGAGGCCGCCGTCGGCGTGATTAACGTCACACTATTGTCATAAAAATGTACAATAGCCGCCGCTCGTCGGCCGTAGCGGGAGATCGCGCGTTGTTCCGCCGCCGGCAATAGGCTATACCCTTCACTTTTCGCGCCGCGGCACGCTCGGCGGCGCAAACCAGGGCAGCAACGGTTTTATTTCAATCAGACAAGGTTTGGCGGATGGTTTTAGCAGTCGTTTCGTTTGTTCTCTTTTTGGCGTCGATTTTGATTTATCGCACCCGGGCCGCCGCCAACCGCTGGTGGTTCGCCATTTTGCTGACGCTGCTCGGCAGCTATCTGGTGCTGAACGTCATCCTGATCGCCAGCAACTACTTCACCGGCGACGGCATCACCGACGCGGTGATTTACACCGTCACCAGCAGCCTCAAAGGCGCGGGCATCAGCAAATACGTGCTGCCGTTTATCGGCCTGCTGGCGGGGTTGGGGCTTATCTTCGCGGTGCTGGCCCGCAGCCTGCTGCGCCGCAAGGCCAAAGGCAGCAGCGTGGCCTACAGCGTCGTCGCCGTGCTGCTGGCGCTGTTTTCGGTCGGCACCACCCCGGCGTTTCAGGACATCTCGCTGCTGGTCAAGAGCCAGATCGTCGGCGATACCGCCGATTTCACCACCTACTACAAGGCGCCGAAAAAGACCGTACAGGGCAAGCGGCCGAACCTGGTGTACATCTATGCCGAGAGTCTGGAGCGCACCTACTTCGATACCGAGCTGTTTCCCGGCCTGGCCGACGAGCTGAACGCCCTGCGCACGGACAGCATCGATTTCAGCAACACCCAGCAGCTGCCGGGCACTGGTTACACCATCGCCGGCATGGTCGCCTCGCAGTGCGGCATTCCGCTGTTCGCACCTTTCGACGGCAACGCCTCCAGCGCGGTCTCCACCTTCTATCCGGAAAACGTCTGCCTGGGCGACGTGCTGAAGGCCGCCGGCTACAGCAACTATTTCTATCAGGGCGCAGAGCTGGCGTTCGCCGGTAAAGACACCTTCCTGAAATCCCACGGTTTCGACCACGTTTACGGCTTCAAAGAGCTGCGCGAACAGGTCGCCGATCCGAGCTACAAAAACGACTGGGGCTGGTACGACGACAGCGTGCTGGACGTGGTGTACGGCAAGTTCGTCGAGCTGTCCAGGCAGCGCCAACCGTTCTCGCTGTTCACCCTGACCGTCGACACCCATCACCCGGACGGCTTTATCTCCGCCGGCTGCAGCAAGAAAAGTTACGCCTGGCAGAATAAAGAAAATCGCTCGCTAAGCGCGGTGGCCTGCAGCCAGCAACACATCGCCGCGCTGATCGACAAGATCAAACGCTCGCCCTATTTCAGCAACACCGTGATCGTGGTGTCCTCCGATCATCTGGCGATGAACAACACCGCCTACGATATCCTGACCAAACAGAAGCGCCGCAACCTGTTCTTCATCATCGACGGCACCCGGCCGCTGGCGGAACAGCGCAACGAGAAGCGCAGCACGCTGGACAACGGCGCCACGGTGCTGGACGTGATGGGCGGCGACAACTACATCGGCCTCGGCCGCAGCAGCCTGTCGGCGCCGTCGCTGTCTACGGTGTTCCTGAACATCGAAGAGAAGATCAACGGCTGGAAACCGGCGGTGATCAACCAGTGGGGCCTGCCGAACCGCATCAGCGACTACAGCGTCGATACGCGCCAGCGCAGCTTCAGCTTCTCCGGCGTCACCTACAAGGTGCCGTTCATTCTGCGGGTAGGCGATAACCGCATCGAACCGATGTTCAACGTCTACCTTTCCACCCCGCTGCGCAAACAGCTGGCCGGGCTGGGCGCGGGGGAAAAATTCGTCTGGGTCGATAAATGCTATGAGATCGGCCGGGTCTGGGCGCCGCAGCTGGCGCTAAGCACCGACATCTGCGTGGCCTCCGGCACCCTGGCCTCACCGCCGCAGATCGTGCAGGCCAGCGGCGAACGCTTCCGCAGCAAGGTGAGCTTTACCGCCCCGGCGGCAGACAGCGTCGCCGATTATCAAAACGCCGTTGCTCGCCTGCAGGTGGACGACGCGGCGATGAAGTACCGGGCGGACAGCATCGAGTTCATGCTGCCCGGCCTGCCGGAGCAGGTGAAGGCCATCACCGGCGTTTCCGGCGTCGAGGAGTGGGGCCGCTGGTCCGACGCCAACCTGGCGCCGGCGGTCGACATCGATTACGTCGATCCGCTGCCGAAGCGCTTCGATCTGGTGCTGCGCGCCCGCGCCTACGGTAATAACGTCGGCGAACCGATTTCGGTGCGCGTCGGCGACGAAGAGCGCTTCGTGTCGCTCGGCGAACAGGACAGCACCGTCACCCTGCGCTTCGACAACCCGCGCGGCGCGCAGAAGATCAGCATTACCCCGCCGGCCCCCACCGAGCCGAAAGAGAGCGCCAGCGGCGGCTTTACGCCGAAGAAACTGGGCATCGGCCTGGTGTCGCTGAAGGTCGAGGCGGCCGCCCCCGCCTCCTGATCCCCACGCCTTCACGGGCGCGGTATTTTCTTTGCCGCGCCCGTCATTTCGACCAAGCTTTTACGCCCTTCTTCGGCTAACCTGTGACGGTAAAACGCCGCAACCCCGCCACAGAGCCGGGACATCCAAGGAGAAAGTATGAGCTATGCCCCACCTCGCAGCGGCCTCAGCGCCGATCAGGCACTCGATCAACTGGAAGCCCTGTATGACGCCGCGGTAGACGCGCTGCGTCAGGCGGTCGGCGACTTTATCAGCCACGGTACGCTGCCGGATGCGCAGGCGCGCGCCGCCGGGCTGTTCGTGTATCCCGAACTGCGCGTCAGCTGGGACGGTCAGCAATCCGGCCCGAGCAAAACCCGCGCCTTCGGCCGCTTTACCCATCCCGGCAGCTACAGCACCACCGTGACCCGGCCGCAGCTGTTCCGCCACTATCTGGCCGAACAGCTGGCGATGCTGGAGCACGATTACGCCGCCCATATCGAAGTGGCGCCGTCGCAGCAGGAGATCCCGTTCCCTTACGTGATCGACGGCTCCAGTCTGGCGCTCGATCGCTCGATGAGCGCCGGCATCGCGCAGCATTTCCCCACCACCGAGCTGGCGCAGATCGGTGACGAAACCGCCGACGGCCTGTACCACACCACCGACAACCATTTCCCGCTGTCGCATTTCGATGCGCTGCGCGCGGATTTCTCGCTGGCGCGGCTGCGGCACTACACCGGCACGCCGGTGGAACACTTCCAGCCGTTCGTGCTGTTCACCAACTACACCCGCTATGTGGATGAGTTCGTGCGCTGGGCCTGCGCCCAGATCGCCGATCCGGCCAGCCCGTACATCGCGCTCTCCAGCGCCGGCGGCACCTACATCACGCCGGAAACCAGCGCCCCGGAACAGGCGGTGTCCGATCTGGCGTGGAAAAACCACCAGATGCCGGCCTATCACCTGATCTCGCGCACCGGCCAGGGCATCACGCTGATCAACATCGGCGTCGGCCCGTCCAACGCCAAAACCATCTGCGATCACCTGGCGGTGCTGCGCCCGAGCGCCTGGCTGATGATCGGCCACTGCGGCGGCCTGCGCGAAAGCCAGTCGATCGGCGATTATGTGCTGGCCCACGCCTATCTGCGCGACGATCACGTGCTGGATTCGGTGCTGCCGCCGGATATCCCGATCCCGAGCATCGCCGAGGTGCAGCGCGCCCTGTACGACGCCACCAAGATGGTCAGCGGCATGCCCGGCGAAGAGGTCAAACAGCGCCTGCGTACCGGCACCGTGGTCACCACCGACGATCGCAACTGGGAACTGCGCTATTCCGCTTCGGCGCGGCGCTTCAACCTCAGCCGCGCGGTGGCGGTCGACATGGAGAGCGCCACCATCGCCGCCCAGGGTTACCGCTTCCGGGTGCCGTACGGCACGCTGCTGTGCGTCTCCGACAAACCGCTGCACGGTGAAATAAAACTGCCGGGCCAGGCCAACCGCTTCTATGAAGGGGCGATCTCCGAGCACCTGCAGATCGGCATCTGCGCCATCGATCTGCTGCGCGCCGAGGGCGATCGCCTGCACTCGCGCAAGCTGCGCACTTTCAACGAGCCGCCGTTCCGGTAACGGTTCTGAGGCCCGCTGCGGCGGGCCGTTTTTTCCTCAACGCACCAGCGCCAGCGCGCGTTTCTCCTGGCTGCGGCCGCCGGCGATCGACAGCAACATGTCTTTGACCAGCAGCGCCGGGGCGGACAGCGCCTGTTGGCCCGACATGCACAGCGCCAGCGGCACCGACATCGTCGGCGCATTGATGCGCGCCATCCAGGCCTTGGCCGGGCCGATCATCGCGCGCGCCACCGACTCCGGCAGCACGGTCGCCCCCAGTCCGCCGGCGATCGCGGCGCTCAGCGCGCCCGAGGATTCGATCTCCCCCACCACGTTGACAGCCAGCTTGCGCAGCGCCATCGCCTCCTCCAGCTGGTTGCGCACCGCATCGCCCTCGCGCGGCAAGAACAGGTTCAGCCGCGCCACGTCCAGCAGCTCGACGCTGTTGCCGGGATGCGGCACCGCGCGCGTCGCCACCAGATAGAGATCTTCCCGCATCAGTGCGATGGCGTGCAGCCCGGCGGGCATTTTGGCGCCGTAGACCATCGCCATGTCCAGCGTCTGGTTGGCCACCTGGGCGGCCAGCGCCGCGCCGCTGTTTTCATGCAGGCTGAGCAGGATGCCCGGCTGCTGATCGCGCAGGCTCTGCAGCAGCGGCAGCGCCAGCTGCGCCGCGGTGCTGCCCGATGCCAACCCAAGAGACACCTGGCCGCTCATCGCCTGCCCGGCGCTGTTGACCGCGCTCTGCGCCTGCTCGCACTGGCGCAGAATGGTCTGCGCGTGGGCGTAGAGAATATTGCCGGCCTCGGTCGGCTGCACCCCGCGCTTGGTGCGGATCAGCAGCTGCTGTTTCAGCTCCCCCTCCAGCGTCGCCAGCTGCTGGCTGAGCGCCGGCTGGGCGATGTGCAACACCTCCGCCGCCTGGGTCAGGCTGCCGATATCAACGATTTTCACGAAGTACTTCAGACGTCTGAAATTCATAGTGCCTCCAGCGAGCCGCTAAATTGAGAATGCCGAAATCCGGTCAGGCACCGCAGCAAGATCCGGGCCAGAGTCGGTAAACGGCCACGGAGGCGGGATATCAGGCGGCCGATGGCCGTTCGCCGGGCGGCGCGCGCCACCACGCGGGGCAGGCGTTGCACCACAGTCAGGCAACGGCACCGAACAACGGGCCATCCGGGGGCACTGCGCGCGGGATAAGCGATAAAAGCGAGAAAAAGCAGCAGGTTGGGCAATCTTGCAGCAAACGAACGCGTCGGGCGTTTTCACGCTTTACAAGCCGCAACCGCCCCGCTATTATTCGCCCCGTTCACACGATTCCTCTGTAGTTCAGTCGGTAGAACGGCGGACTGTTAATCCGTATGTCACTGGTTCGAGTCCAGTCAGAGGAGCCATATTTAGAGAAGCCCGCTCAGGGAAACCTGAGCGGGCTTTTTGCATCTGCGCCGTTACCTCTCCGCTTCAGGTTCACCCTATTCGCAAAAAGCGCGCTGCATACCCGACCTTTGCCATGATTTCCCACCGAAATTTTATTTTCCCACGCTCGCCATCCGCGCCGAGGGTCAAGCATTGCAGTCAGCGATCGGCCGTAGGTATAATTATTGTTCGATAACGCGTTATTACAGGGAGTGTTGGCGATGAAAAAATTATTGTTGTTGTGCCTGCCGGTTATTTATTCGTGTAACGTCTATTCAAGCGAAAAGACCTGTTCTGAATTTTCCTCTTCCGTGAATACTTTCAATAACATGATCTTGGCGCAAGATGTCTCCACCAAGCAAACGCCCAAAAAAGTCAGCATGCGCATAGAAAGCAAAGACGATTATATAAAGGCCGATACGCAGATGGAATTTGATGAATGCGGCGCATTGTTACGCTCACGCAGTAATAAAACCATCAGGTCGCGGATTAATAACAATGTCTTGCTGACCCAGTTCAATGGTGCCATAGATAAAAATCATAAGAACTGGGATTACAACATGACCTTCAAGATGTCGATGATTGAACATGGCGATGCCCAATCTGAACTGATCACACAAAAAATGAGCGGTTCATTCCTGACAGACAGCAATGGAAAAATAATCCGTTCTGAGGACACATCCGATATTTCTGCCGGAAAAAATCAACAGTCCGGCAAAGCGCTAACCACATTCTCAACGGATGAGGCAGGCAGGCTCTCCGGTTCAAGCCGGGTGAGCACATTGGGCAATGACAGTGGCAACACCGTTTATAGTTATGACGCTAAAAACCGTTTAATAAGAACACTATCAGGTCCAACAACCGCAGATTTTACTTATGATAACGACGATAGAGAGTTAACCAGCAAAGAAGTGATGAAGTCCTTCACTACAGAAACGACCATAACCACCTGTAAAAGCTGGGATAAGTTTGGAAGATGCATTAATGCTCAGCAAAATATTTCAATTTTGATTAAAGACGTGAAGAAAAACCGGGATAACGTCTACGGCCATGTTGCAGAAATAAAGTATGACTATGTTTACTAGATTGTTATCGGGGGAATAGTTTCCCCCGATAACATGCGGCGTAGCTCAAGGCGCAGAAACAATCCCGGCGGCGGCAAACCGCTCCCTCAAAAGCTGCGTTTCGCCACCAGATAGGCGCCCGCCACCAGCAGTAGGGCGCCGAACAGCGCCGGCAGATTCTCGCGCAGCGCCGCCGGGCCGGCGCGGTAGACGTCCACCAGCAGCCCCATGCACAGCTGGCTGGCGACCAGGATCGAGATGGTGGCCGCCGCCCCCAGTTTTTGGTAGCCAAGGATACCGGCAAACACGAACAGCGATCCCAGCAGCCCCGGCAGCAGCATCCACCACCTGGCGGCGCCGGTCACTTCCGCCACCGCGCCGAGGCCGTTTTTGGCCAGCAGCAACCCCACCAACAGCAGCAAACCGACGCTGGAGTTGATCACCAGCGTGATAAGGATGGTCGAGACACTTTCGGTAATGCGCACCATCAGCAGATTCTGCACCACCAGTCCCATTCCCGCCGCGATCAGCAGCAATAGCATATTCATCGCCCTGTCTCCCAGGATCAGCGCGCCGGCGGCGCCGTTCGCTCGTCGAGCGTCAGCTGCAGGAAAGTCAGATCCAGCCATTGGCCAAATTTGGCGCCCACCTGCTCCATGCGCCCCACCTCGCGGAACCCGAGCGCCAGATGCAGCTGAATGGAGGCCTGATTGCCGGATTCGATGCCGGCCACCATCACGTGCTTGCCGATCTCCCGCGCCCGTGCGATCAGGGCGATCAACAGCGCTTTGCCAATCCCTTCGCCGCGATGCGCCTGATGGACATACACCGAGTGTTCTACGGTATGGCGATAGCCGTCCCAGGCGCGCCAGTCGCCGAACGACGCGTAGCCGATCGCCTCGTCCGCGCCGTTCACCGCCACCAGCACCGGGTAGCCCGCCGCCTGCCGTTCGCCGATCCACGCCGCGCGATTGGCCGCATCCACGGTTTGTTCATTCCAGATGGCGGTGCTGTTCAACACCGCGTCGTTATAGATGGCGGCAATCGCCGCGCTATCGTTGAGCGTCGCATTTCGTATAATCATGGTTTACCCCGGCCAATTGTCCACTATAATACTACGATATGAATATTAAATTAGACAATCTAAATCAGCTGATCGGCGCACGCATTCGCATTGAACGCGAGGCGCGCCACTGGTCGCTGTCCGATCTGGCCGAGCAGGCGGGCGTCTCACGGGCGATGGTTCATAAGATCGAGCGCGGCGAGAGCAGCCCGACGGCGATGCTGCTGGGCAGGCTGGCGGGAGCGTTCGGCCTCAGCATGTCCAAGCTGATCGCCCGGGCGGAAACGCAGGAAGGCCGGCTGCTGCGCCGGGAAGATCAGCCGGTATGGGTCGATCCGGAGAGCGGCTACGTGCGGCGCCACGTTTCGCCGCGCACCGATCTGCCGCTCGATCTGGTGCGTATCGAACTGCCGGCCGGCGCGACGATCCCGATGCCGGCTTCGGTGTATGCCTTCAAGCGCCAGCTGATCTGGGTTTTATCCGGCGAGTTGGTCTTTGTGGAAGGTGACGTGCGCCATGACATGGCCGAGGGAGACTGCCTGGAGCTCGGCCCACCGGCGGACTGCCGCTTTGAAAACCAGAGCGACCAACCGTGCGTGTATATGGTGGCGGTGCTGAGCGCCGCCTGACGCCCCGCCCGCGCTAGCCCTGCGTCGGCCGGTTATAGCCGGCGCGGAAAAACTTCTCCGCCAGCCGGCTGTCGCCGCCGGAAAAGAACTCGCTCATCGGCTCACTGCCGAGGCCATAGGCGCGACTCAGCTGCCCGGCTTCGAACGCCGCCCGGTTTTCGTCGCCGCAGCGCTGCGCCAAATGGTGCGCATAGCCGAGCACAAAGCCGCGCTTATAGTCGGAGCAAAAGCGCGACAGCTCCGCCTCCGGCTTCAGGTTCTCCGCCTTTAGCCCCGCCAACAGCCCTTTGCCAAAATGGTCACCCACGGTTTCCTCCTCATTACGCCATCGCTATATAACAAAATATACAGCGAATAAGCGAACGAGAACATACTCCCTAAGTTTTACTCGCCGCATATAAAAGGCCCGCCAAGCGGGCCTGAGGGAAAGCGGGCAATCACAGCATGAAATTCAGCCCTTCGCTGACGGTCTTGCCCAGCGGCAGGCGGCCCGACGGCGCCTCTTTTTCCTGCAGGAAATCCGGCAGGCGGGCCTTGTCGCCCGGTTTACCGATCGCCACCATGGCGTGCACCGCATAGTCGTCCGGCAGCTGCAGCGCCGCCTTAATCTTGTCGTGGTGAATGCCGCTCATGCAGTGGGTCAACCAGCCTTTCAGGTGCGCCTGATGCGCCAGGCTGGCCCAGGCGGCGCCGGTGTCGAACGCGTGGGTCGGGTTGTCCACCAGCCGTTCGCCGTTCAGGCTGGTGGTTTTGGAGACGATCACCACCAGCGCCGAAGCGTGCTGCGCCCAGCCGCGGTTGAAGTCGATCAGGAATTCCAGGTAGTTCTCCCAGCTGTCGGAACCGTGCTTACTGTAGGCAAAGCGCCACGGCTGAATGTTGTAGGCCGATGGCGACCAGCGCGCCGCTTCAAAAAAGCTCAGCAGCGTTTGATCGTCGATGGCGTCGTTGGCCATCGCGCGCGGCGACCAGCGCTCGATAAATTGCGCATCAATCGGGTAATCGGAGGTTCTTGGCTGGCTCATGATAGGTTCTCGCAGTGAAGTAAAAACAAAAGTTCGCTGATATTCCCACAGCTTAGGACGATAAAACTTTTATTTCGTGCCATTGCCCTGCGGCAGCTCCTGCTGCAGCCAGGCGAGAAACGCCCTGACCGGCGGATGCCGCTCGCGCCCCGGCGCGCACAGCACGCTGTAGGCGGCGCCCGGTACGCGCACCTCCGGCCGGTACGCCACCAGCAGGCCGTTGTCCACCATATCGGACACCATCACCGAACTGGCGAGCACCAGCCCCTGCCCGGCCACCGCTGCCTGCAGGGCGTAATGCTCCTCGTGATAGCTGCGCATCGCCGCATGGCGCTGCCACCAGTCTACGCCGGCAGCCCGGCACCAGTCATGCCAGCCGCTGTCGTACAGCGCCGAATCCCCCCACTTGACGGTGATCAGCACCGGATTTTCCGGCTCGGCGGCGGCCAGCCCCGGTGCGGCGTAGACGCCAAAGCTTTCCTCCAGCCGCGCCGTCTGATGCAGCGCGGGATACTGCGCGCGGCTGTAACGCACTGCCACGTCCACGCTGGCGTCCTGCTGCAGATCGATCACCTCAGCGCAGGCCTCCAGGCGCACCAGATAGTGTGGGTACGCCTGGTAGAAACGCCCCAGGCGCGGCACCAGCCACAGCGCCGCGAAAGAGTGCGTGACCGAGACGCACAGCGACCCGGTGCTGGGCTGCGGCCGCAGGCCCTCGAGCGTGGCGGCGATGTCCAGCAGCGCGCCGTGCACCCCGGCAAACAGCGTTTCGCCTTTCGGCGTCAGCCGCACGCCGCGCGGCACCCGCTCGAACAGCGCAAACCCCAACTGCTGTTCCAGCGCTTTGATCTGGTGCGAAATCGCCGTCGGCGTCACCGCCAGCTCGGCCGCCGCCAGCTTGAAGCTGCGCAGGCGAGCGGCGGATTCAAAGGTGCGTAATGCGTTGACGGGCAGCGTGGCAAACATGGCGAAGCCTCTTGAGATGAGTTGAAATCATCCTGGCAGAAAAGCGGTCATTTGTCGCCCGCCGGCACTTGTTTCTAGAGTAGGGCTGAATCCACTTCATACCGAGGAACATGACATGAATACAACTCATCAATCTAAACGTCTGGTGGTGTTGGTCGGCAGCCCGCGCCGCGACGGCAACAGCGCCACGCTGGCGCAGGCGATCCTGGCGGGCGCCGCCGAAGCCGGCACGTCCGCCAGCCTGCATTTTCTCGATGATTACCTGAGCGGTTTTCTGAGCGATGAACGCCACACGCCGCCGCCGGCCGATCGCTACGCAGAGCTGTTCCTGGAGCACTTCCTGCCGGCCGATGGCGCGGTATTCTGCACGCCGATTTACTGGTACGGCATGTCGGCGCAAACCAAAGCCTTTTTCGATCGCTCGTTCAGCTTCTATTCCAACGCCTACCCTCAGGCGGAACAGGTGCACCAGCGCATGAGCGGCAAGCGTATCGGGCTGGCGGTAGCGTCGGAAGAGACCTACCCCGGCGCGGCGCTGGGCATCGTGCATCAGATCCAGGAGTTCAGCCGCTACACCCATTCCGCATTCGTCGGCGTGGTGCACGGCGCCGGCAACCAGCGCGGCGAGATCGCCCGCGATCCGCGCTATCCGCTGCAGGCCGCCCGCGAACTGGGGCGCGAGTTCTTCACTCGCCCCTATTCGGATTATCAGATGGACAGCCCGCGCAGTACGCAGGTCTGGGAGGAGTAAGCGCGGCGCCCGGCGGCAATTGCAAACATAACGTTAGCATCTGTCGCAATCTGTTGCGGGCCATTGGCCCGCCGTTGCCGCGCTTGTATGATACGACGCGGCGCCAGACGGTGGCCGCCGATATCAAGCGGAAGCGAACTGCAATGTCTAAACAGTGGAAAATAGCGGCGGCCAACGCCGGTTTACGTCTCTATACCCGCATCGCGGGCAATTTCCGGCCCGCAGCGAGCTTCGATCCGCAGCAATCCTTTGAACGCATCGTGATTTTCTCCACCAGCGCCCTCGGCGATCTGATGTTCAATACGCCCGCCATCCGCGCACTGTGCGAACGCTATCCCGGCGCGCAAATCACGCTGGTCTCCAGCCATAAAAACCGGCAGCTGGTCGAAGGCAGCCCCTGCTTTCATGACGTGATTTACTGGGACCACAAGGCCAAAGACATGTTGGCCGTTATCCGGCGCCTGCGAAAAAACCGGCCACAGCTGGCGGTCATCCTGCACTCGAAGGCGCCTTACGACGTGCTGGTCGCCATCGCCGCCGGTTGCCAATACCTGTTCAAAGACGTTTACGGCAACAAACCGAGCGGTATGGAGCGCTGGCTGACCGGCGTCAGCCACAGCAGCGACGGCCATTTGATTCAGCGCAAGCTGGATATGGTGGGGCAATTGGGGTGCCGTACCGACAATCCTGACATGTTCATCCCGGTCGCTTTTCCCACGCTGGCGAAACCGGCGGGCAAGATCCTGATCGGCTTTCAGATGGGCGCCTCCGAAACGCTGCGCCGCTGGCCGGTCGATCGCTTTGTTGAGCTGGCGCAACGGCTGCTGGCGCACTCCCCCGACTGTCAGATCGCGTTGATTGGCAGCAAGGCGGAGCGCGGCCTCGAACGGGAATTTATGGCAGGTTTGAGCGAGGAACAGCAACAGCGGGTGGTAAGCCATATCGGCGCGACCACGTTACCGCAACTGCTGGCGACGATCGCCAATCTGCAGGTGCTGGTGACCGGCGATACCGGGCCGCTTCACCTCGCCGTGGCGTTGAAAACCGCCACCGTCAGCCTGTTCGTCACCGCTAACCCGCGGCATACCGGCCCCTATCAGGACAGCGAACGGCATCAGGTGATGCACGTGCCGGTTGACAGCGCCGCGCTGAGTGCCGCTGAGCGCCGCCAGCCGCTTAGTATTATCGCGGCGGAACAGGTGTGGGAGAAGACGCTGGCGGCGCTGTCGTCTGCACAGTCCCGATCGGCCGCCGTTTAGGCTGCGACAGCAGCAGCGCCAGCGGCAGCCAAAACAGGTACCAAAACTCCGCCGGATTGGCGATCACAAACATGCCCTGCGAACTGTAGAACACCAGCATAAACAGAAACAGGCCCGCCTCCCAGCGCCGCCCTGCGCGCCAGTGTGCGATGGCGAGCCGCGCGCCATATCCCAGCAGCGCCAGCAGCAACAGGAAACCCACGCAGCCGCCCTTCAGCAACGCGCCGAGGTACAGGCTGTGCGTGGTGTGGTTCAGCTCGCCGGTGTAATTGAGAAAGTTAAGCTGCTTATCAAAGCCGTAGCCGAAGAACGGCGCCTGTTCGATCAGCGCCAGGCTGTGGCGCCAAATGCTGATGCGAACAAAGCTCTGTTGATACAGCTCGCCAAAACGCGTCAGCAACATTTCGCCGATCGCGCTGTAAACGACGGCAAGAACCACAGCCAGCGCGCCGGGCAACAGAAACCACAGCCACCGTCCCGGCCGGTGTCGATAAGGCATCGCCACTACCACCGCGAGCGCCAGTGCGATCAGCGGGCCGCGGCTTTGCGTCAGCACCATGAATGCCAGCAGCGGCGGGATAAAGCACAGCGCCGCTTTTTGCCCGGTATCGCGGAAAATCATCAGGCTCAACAAAATGGCGATGGCGGCGTAACCGGCCAGATCGATCACGTTGCTCGGCCCCGGATTGCGGGCGGTGGTTTCTCGCAGATGATAAATCGACGGGGCGTCGACCAGCGTCAGATACAGGCACAGCGCCGTCATGCCGGCCAGCATCGCCCACTGCAGTTGGTGACGCCGCTCACCGTCGAGCAGCGTCACCAGCCAGGCGAGGTAGAGCAGGATATAGGCGCTGTGGGTCAGGGCCGACGGCATGTCGCCCGGCGTCTCGCCCCACAGCGCGCTGAGGGAATAATAAAGCAAAAATATCAGCGCCAGCCCGCCGCCCCAGCGCGCCTGACGATTGGCCCACAGCTGCCGCCGCAGCGGCGGCCAGGTGAATACGGCGGCCAGCCACAGCAGCGCCGCCAAATGAAACAGGTTGTTGACGCGGGTCTGCCCGCAAAAGATCGCGCTGAAAAACGCGAAGGCTAAAAACAGCGCGCTGCCGAAGCGATAACACCGCTCAGGCTTGCTGAAAGTAAACATTGCCGTCCACCTTCTCGAAGATATCGCTGCCGATAGCGCTGTGCAGGGAGAGGTTTTTTATCGCGATCTGCTGCTTTTTCATGATCGCGCCGGCGTGTCGAAAAGCGGGGATCACCAGCGACTCCACCTTGTCCGCCAGGAACGTGGGCAAGCGATCCTGTTCCGTTTCGTAAAAGCGCGGCTGGTGGAAGTTGTTCATGTCCAGCCCGGCGATAAACAGCTGCTTGAAGCCGAGATAGGCGATGATTTGCAGCGCCCAATAGGCCACGGTGCCGGCATCGAAAATGCCGCAGCGGATATCCTGGCTAAAGCCGAGCATGCGGCTCTCGGCGGCAAAGACCACGCCGTTTTCCCGGCAGTAGTGCTCCCACAGCGCGCCGCTGTCGATCCGGGGGCGGTAAATCTTGCAGGCCGCGTCTTCGACGATCGCAAATCGGCAACCGATCGCCGCCGGGCCAAAGCGATCGAGAATGCGCGCCACGCCGTGCACGGTGGTGAACAGCGTCAGCTCAGGCCGTTGAATGACGTCGCGCACGATCTCTGGGCGGCTGTCGATAAACCCCATGTCCACGATGACGTAGAAGCGAAAATCCACCTGCCGATGCAGAAAATAGGCGCCGTTGACCCCGATGGCGGGCATGGCGGGAATATTTTCGAAGCGCAGCGCCTTCACCGACGGGCCGGTAGCCGTCAGCAGCACCTCCCCCCGGCAGCTGCTGCGCAGTTCGCTCAGCGGGACGATCGGCACCGGCCGGTGCTTGTACCATAAGGCGGCGATTTCACCGCCTTCGCCGCGCGCGATCTTCACATAGGGCCAGAGGTTTTCGTTATGCCGATAAGGGCGCGCGTGGGAATAGCGGTAGACCTGCTTAAAAAAAGAGCCCATGGTGGCGATGTCCTATCCAGAGTGCGTGACGATACCTACAGAGGCATCTTTCTGTATGCTCAGAATTTAAAACGTGTCAGCACTGGCCAGGCCGCACAGCGAGTATCTAAATATTCGTTTAATGAGGCAATTTTTGTAATTTGAATTATTAGTCAGCGTATCGACAAGAGATATGTCGAAGTGTTAATTGAATGAGAAACTGTTGCAGCGCGTAAAAATAACGTGAGTGACAGCGGCACCGCCGCTTGGCATTGATGGGGTTTTGTTATAACGTATCACAACTTCAGCCAAAGGAAGACGACGATGAAAATCCAGCTGTCGCTGCTGTTTCTCAGCCTGCTGGCCGGCAAGGCCGCGGCGTTTCAGTCAAAAGTGCCCGAACCGCGCCCGGAACAGGCGCGCGCGGCGGAACAAAACATCGAAAATCTGTTTTACGGCTTTCACGCCATGGACGCCCAGCCGGTGAACATCGGCAGCTGCGCGGCGGTGCCGGTAGCGGGATGCCAATGCGCGTTCTGCACCCAGCTGCGGCAGGCCGGGCGCTGAGTATGATTTAAATCACCAGCAACTCATCGAGCAATGCCGGGTTACGCTCAATCAGCAGCAGAAGTTTCAGTGCCGACCCCGAGGGTATGCGGCGTTCCTGCTCCCAGCTTTGCACCAGTCCCACGCTGGCCCCCACAGCCTTGGCAAACTCCGCCTGCTTCATCCCACGGGATTTGCGCAGCAGCTTGACGTCTGGAATAGCATGACGGTGAACATGCTCGGATTTTGGCGTCATCTTACCCTTTTCGATCGCCACCATTTCGTTCATACTGCTGACCAAATCGTCGAAAAGTTCTTTTTTCATAATGCTTTAACTCCTTCGTCACGCCATTTCGCCATCGTTAATCAAGTTGTTGAACGATGGATCTCAATATCGCCTTTTCCTGTCCGGATAAATCATCCTTTTCATTTTTACGGTATATCAACAATAAATAGACTCGGCCGCTGGGCGCCGTCAGATAATAAATCACTCTTACGCCGCCGCGTTTTCCCTTTCCGTCCAGCCCCCAGCGTATCTTTTTGCATCCGCCCGTGTGGCTGATCGTATCCCCTTCATGATGGTTCAACAGCAAATAGCTTTGGAAAGCCTGAAAGTCATCATCCTTCATCAATTCAGCCCGCTTTCGGCTGAAAACGGTCGTTTCGATAAACTCCAGATAGTCCATTATCATCGCCTCCTGCGATCGTTCCCTCCAGCCTACTCGTACAGGGTACGATAATCAAGGGTGTTCACCCCAGCTCATACTGCACAATCAGCTGCCCTTTCTTCATTTTGACACCGGTGACGATCACCGCCCCCACCTCGCCCAGCCTGGCGACATGGGTGCCGCCGCAGCCGTAGGCGGGCAGTTCGCCGAAACAGACCTGGCGCATACCTTCCACCGCCTGTTGGCGGCGGGGTAAATCGGCGGCGATCAAACGCGCCAGCTCCGCCTGCAAAAAGTCCGCTTCTACCGTCTGCGCATCCGGCCCTGGCATAAACGTGATGCGCCCTTCCCCCGGCCAATGATGCGCCTTGACCGGCCGCCAGCCTCGGGTTTCTCCCAGCCAGCCGATCAGATGCCCGCCGGAGTGCCAGCGGGCGTGCAGGCGGCGCTGCGCTTCATCGATTTGCATCGTAACCGGCCCGAGCGGCAGCGGCGCGGCGGTAAAGTGCAGCACGGTATCCCCTTGCTGCTGCACCCGCAGCACGGCGACGCCGCCTAACGTCCCCACGTCGGACGGCTGGCCGCCGCCCTGCGGGTGGAACAGCGTGGCGTCGAGCACCACGGCGTAAGCGCCCGCCTCGGCCGGCGCGCAGCTCAACGCCTGCGCCTGGCCCTGTACATCGTCGCTGTAGTAATAACGTCGTTCGGTCATCATTTTTCTCCTCGGTTCGAAGAGCCATTATATTCATGTCATAATCGAGGGATAATCCGCCGCCATCACAATGGACCTTTGCGTCATGAGCACAAATCTTTCTTACGCCCTGTTGCCCGAAATGGCCGTTTTCGTTCAGGTGGTAGAGAGCGGCAGCTTTTCCGCCGCCGCCCGTAAACTGGGCACCTCGCCTTCCGCCGTCAGCCGCAGCGTGGCGAAGCTCGAGCAGGCGCTGGCGCTGCAGCTGCTGCACCGCACCACCCGTAAACTGCGGCTGAGCGAAAGCGGCGAAGAGGCGTTTGCGCACTGCCGCACCCTGCTGGCGGCGGCCGACGCGGTCATGGCGATCGGCGGGCGCGGCGCCGTGGAGCCCGAAGGGCTGGTCAGTGTCAGCGTGCCCAAGGCGGTGGGCCGCTTCGTGCTGCATCCGCACATGCCGGAGTTCCTGCGCCGCTACCCGAAGGTGGACGTGAGGCTGCGGCTGGAAGATCGCTACATGGATTTGATCGACGATCGGGTCGATCTGGCGCTGCGCATCACCGATCGCCCGTCGCCCGGGTTGATCGGCCGCCAGTTGATGAGAATAGACCATCTGCTGTGCGCCACGCCGCACTACCTGGCGCAGCACGGCACGCCGCAGCACCCGCACGATCTGGCGGCGCACAGCTGCATCTATCTGGGCGAAACGCCGAGCGACGCGCAATGGAAGTTCCGCCGCAGCGGCAAAACGGTGACGGTCAACGTGCGCGGCCGCTACGCCGCCAACCACACCGGCGTGCGGCTGGACGCGGTGAAACAGCATATCGGCATCGGCAGCCTGCCGTATTTTACCGCCCGCCAGGCGCTCGACGACGGCGAGATCGTGCAGGTGTTGCCGGAGTGGGATTTCCTCAGCAGCTATCACGGCGGCCTGTGGTTACTCTACGCGCCTAACCAGTATCTGCCGCCCAAACTGCGGGTGTTTATCGACTATCTCGTCGCCTGCCTGGCGCAGGAGCCACAGCTAAAGCGCCTTGCGTAGCGTGATGTTGATGCGGTGCGGCCCCACCAGCGAGTGGTAGCCTTCCTTGACCGGCAGGATGCCGTGAAAACAGAGCCGCGCCGGGCCGCCCCATACCACCACGTCGCCGTGCGCCAAGGGGATGCGCCGCGCCCGGTCGCTGCGTTGCAGCCCGCCGAACTGAAACACCGCCGGCAGCCCGAGCGACACCGAGACGATCGGCGCACCGAAGTCGTGCTCGTCTTTATCCTGATGCAGCGACAGCTTGCTGCCCGGATCGTAACGGTTCATCAGGCAAGAATCCGGCACGAAGGGGCCGAAGCCCGCCTGCTGCGCGGCTTCGTCCGCCAGCGCCATCAGGATGGGGGGAATGGCCGGCCAGCGTTTGCCGCTGCGCGCGTCGCGTTCCGAATAGCGGTAACCACGGCTGTCGCTGGTCCAGCCGTTGCCGCACCAGCTCATCGCCACCGACATCACGTGCCCGCCGGGGGTGGTCAAATGCCGCCACGGCACCTGGGCGACGACGCCCTGCACCGCCGCCAGCAGTTCCGGCCCGTGATCGCGCACGAAGCCGTGCATCACCACCGCGCCGGGGGCGATCTCTTCGCGCCACGGCGGCGGCAGCGCGTCTTCAAAAAGATCGATTGTCATCGCTAAAGCCTGTATGAATACACAGTATTCATTGTAACCCGCCGCCGCCGATTGTCCAGCGCCCGGCAACGCCATTGTCGTTGGCGGCAAATTTCTCTACAGTAGCCGCCATAAAATCAATCACTCACCAGGAATGCGTGTGATTAAGGGCATCACTCTTTCGGTCGTCGCCTCCATCTTGTTCGGCGCGATGTATTACTTCACCTCTACCCTCACCCCGCTGAACGGCGAGCAGGTCTACGGCTGGCGCACGCTGCTGACGCTGCCGTTCCTGACGCTGTTTATGGCGTTGTCCGGCGATTGGCGCAATGTGGGCGACACGCTGGCCTGGATCGGCCAACGGCCGCAGCGCCTGCTGGGCCTGCTGCTCACCTCGGCGCTGTTGGGGGTGCAGCTGTGGCTGTTCCTGTGGGCGCCGCTGCACGGCAAGGCCCTCGACGTGTCGCTCGGCTATTTTTTGCTGCCGCTGACCATGGTGCTGGCGGGCCGTTTGATCTACCGCGATCGGCTGTCGCTGCTGCAAAAGCTGGCGGTGGCGTGCGCCATGGTAGGGGTGGGCAATGAGCTGTATCAGGCGGGCGGCGTCTCGTGGCCGACGCTGGTGGTGGCGCTGGGCTATCCGCTCTACTTTATTTTGCGGCGGCGTTTCGGCACCGACAATCTCGGCGGGCTGTGGTGCGAGCTGGCGCTGATGCTGCCGGCGGCGGCCTGGTTCGCCTTCGGCGACGGCGGCGCAGCGGCGCTGCAGATCAATGCCGAGCTGTATTGGCGCATTCCGCTGCTCGGCGTCATCAGCGCCGTGGCGCTGGTGTGTTACATCCTCGCCAGCCGCCTGCTGCCGTTCAGCCTGTTCGGCCTGCTGAGCTATGTGGAACCGGTGCTGCTGGTGATCGTCGCGCTGCTGCTCGGCGAAAGCATCGGCCAAAGCGAATGGCCGACCTATCTGGCGATCTGGCTGGCGGTGCTGCTGCTGGCGGCGGAAGGCGCGCAGCACCTGCTGCGCCGCCAGCGGGTCTGACTCAGGCGGCCAGCGTCGCGCCGCCGTCGATCACGATGTCCTGCATGGTGATGTGGCTGGCCAAATCGGAGGCCAGGAACAACACCGCGTTGGCGATCTCATCCGGGCGGGCGATTTTGCCCAGCGGGATCCCCAGCTTGAACATCTCGGGGAAGCCGGCGATGGTGCGTTGCTGCGCGTCGTCGGTCTGCCACATGCCGCGCTGCATCGGCGTGTCGGTCGAGCCCGGCGACACCAGATTGCAGCGCACGCCGAACGGCGCCATCTCCAACCCCACACAGTGGTTCAGGCTGGTCAGCGCCGCCTTGGAGGCGCAGTAGGCCGCCATCTGCGCGCGCGGCACGTGCGCGGCGTTGGAGCCGATGCTGACGATCGCCCCGCTGCGCTGCGCCTTGAAGTGCGGCAGCACGGCGCGGAACAGGTAAAACGCTCCCGAGGCGTTGACGTTGATGCACTGATGCCAGTCATCCACGCTCAGATCTTCGGTATTGCCCATGCGCAGAATGCCGGCGGCGTTGACCAACACGTCCAGTCGCGGGTTCTCCGCCAACTGTTGGCGGCACACCGCCTCCACCTGCTCCGGCCGGCTGATGTCCAGCGTCACGCAAGGGTAAGGCAGATCCGGGTTGGCGAACTCGCGGTCAAATCCCACCACCTCGGCGCCCTGCGTCAAAAAATGCCGGGCGATCTGCTCGCCGATGCCGCGCGCCGCGCCGGTCACCCACACGCGTTTGCCGGTGAAATCCATTTGAATGCTCATGCGCACACCGCCATCCGGGCACGCTGCCGGGTCATGTTGTTGTTCATCGTTGTCTCCTGCGAAAGCGTATGACGCGGCGCGCACTGCGCCGCAAAGAGGCCTACAGCGCGCCGCTGTTCAGGCCGAAAGCGTTGAGCATGGTGCCCAGTTTGGCGGCGGTTTCCATCCACTCGGACTGCGGTGTCGAAGCGGCGACGATGCCCGCGCCGGCGAACAGCCGCACCCGGTTGCCGCGCAGCAGGCCGCTGCGGATGACGATCGCCCACTCGCCGTCGCCGTTGGCGTCGCACCAGCCGACAATGCCGCTGAACAGGCCGCGATCGTGCGGTTCCAGATCGGCGATCAGTTGGCGGGCGCTCTCGGTCGGGAAGCCGCACAGCGCCGGCGTCGGATGCAGCAGGCAGGCCAGCTGCATCACGTTGAGATTCGGGTTCAGCAGCTCACCGCGAATGCGGGTGGACAGGTGCCACATGGTGCCGGTGCTGAGCAGCGACGGGCCGCTGGGCACGCTCAGGCTGGCGCACAATGGCGCCAGGTGGCGGCGAATGTCGTCGATCACCAGCTTGTGTTCGTATTTGTCTTTGGTCGAGCGCATCAGGCGCTCGCTGCCGAGGCGATCCTGCTGCGGATCGTCCTGACGGCGCGCCGAGCCCGCCAGCGGATTGGTGTGGATCTCGCCGCCCTGCTTGCGGATCAGCAGCTCCGGGCTGGCGCCGATCAGCACGCCGCCATCGGCCAGCGGCAGGGAAAAGTGATAACCGGTCGGGTTCTGCACCATCAGGTTATTGAGGATCTGGTGGCCCGCCACCGGCTGCTCCAGCTCGATGTCGAGGATGCGCGACAGCACCGCCTTGTCCAGCTTGCCCTGTTTAAAGCGGCTGACCGCTTCCGCCACCGCGTGCTTGAAGCGCGGCTCGTCCGGAATGCTGGTGCAGGCGGCCAGGCGATGCGGCTGTTGCAGCATCGGGCGCGCGGCGCGGGTAAAGCTGTCGTTGGCGACAAACTGGCAGTTTTCAGGCACGTACAGGCTGGAAGGCCGGCGCGTATCGAACGGAATGGCGCCCACCACCACCGGCGTCTCCTGGCCGGCGGCTTTGGCGCGCGCGAGCGCCTGGCGGATATGCTGCGCCAGCGCGCTGCCTTCCTGCTCACCGCCGAACGCCGGCGTCTCGATACGCTCGAACACGCCATCGGCGGAGAGGGAACGGAATTCGGACCGGTACAAAAAGGTCGATTGTTCGGCGTACACAAACCCGGGGAAGGTTTGGTTTTCTGTCGTCAGTGTCGCCACTAGACCACTCCTTTGTTGCGCCTTACCAATGATAATGTTTATGCGAATAATTATCATTAGCCATAAAAGGAGGATAAATTACACCGGATCCCCACCGTGGGTCAATCTCCGATGAATGAATCTTTCCGCCCGCTGCGGCAAATCCGCGTTACGGCAAAGTAAGAAATAACACACTGTTATTATTGTGTTTTAGCAGAAAATAAAAGTCGTGACATCGTCACCTTCACGCCAAAAACGCCCGTTAAACCGGCGGCCGGCGGGGCAATTTGGCGTCAGCGTCTTAAGCAGCGCTAATACAAACGTCTGCCGCTGCATATCCACGGCGACCATGCGCGCATCGAGAAAATCGAAGTAACAGCGCACCTGCGGATAAAGCGCCTTGAACAGGCTCTCTTTGGCGGAAAACGTCAGCGTCAGCAGTTCATTGAACGGCAGCGCCTCGCGCAGCAACGCCTCGCGCTCCGCCGGGGAAACGATCGCCCCCCACAGCTCCTCCGCCCGCACGTCGGAGAGCAGCGTCTCCACATCCAGCCCCACGCCGCCCAGCCCGCTCTCGCGGTGCACGGCGCACAGCGCGGTATCCGAATTATGGCTCAGCGCCCCGGCGATGCCCGGCGGCCACTGCGGCGCGCGATCTTCGCCGCGCGCCAGGGTGAAGTCGGCAAAACCGAGCGGCGCCAACAGTTGCCGCGCCAGAACACGCCCGGCCAGATACTCCGCGCGGCGCTTCGGCACCGCACGCGCCAGATGATCCGGCAGCGCAAAGCCCGCCTCGGGAAAACTCTCGTCGCGATACTCCGCCAGCGCAAAATGGCAGCGCGCCACCTGGCCTGGATAGCCGTCCGGCGTGAAAAATTCGATATTGCGGATAAAAGTGGGCAACGGCGGTATCCATGATAAACAGGCAGGCTGATGATGTTAGCCCCCGAAACGGCCTGCAACAATGACCCTGGGCAAAATAAATGGCGTTAAGGCCTGCGTGGCGGCGCGTTAGCCGGGATGGGGAGAGGCCTCTCCCCCGCGCGCGGGAGAGAGGCTGGGCATTACAAGATGCCTTTCATGGTCTTTTCGAAATCGCTCCAGGCGCAGAAGCCGTCTTTGTCGATCGGGCAGCCTTTCAGCGCCATCGTCACCCGCTGCGGCGGGGTTTGCAGCGTCAGCGGCGTCGCCTTGCGCAGCTGTTCGGTGGACTGATAGACGTACTCGATCTTCAGCAATTCGCGGTCGTTCTGCGCGTCGCGCCAGCGCTGGAACACCAGTTTGCCGCCGATCGGCGTTTTCTCGTATTGCTGCGGCAGCTGATACGGCTGGAACTGCATGGCCGACAGCAGCGAGGCAATATTGGAATCGTGGCCGACCAGCACCGTCAGCTTCGGCGCGTCCGGTTTGCGCTCGCCGAGCAGCGCGTTGTTGATGTAGGTCAGCAGCGGCTTGGCGACGTTCTGCGCCACCACCGGCGAGGTGAACAGCGAGTCCTGATAGCCATCTTTCAGCTGCGCCAGATGCTGCCACTGGTGCGGGGTGGCGATTTTGCCCCAGGCCACCTCTTTCATCGGGAAACCTTCGTAATACTGCAGCATAAAGGCGTCCACCAGCGAGTTGCCCACCCGCAGCGGGCCGGAGACGCCCGGCTCTTTGCCCGGCACCGCGCTCATCACGCTGGCTTCTTTGGTCAGGTCACAGTGTTTGTCGGTCTTGCAGGCGGCGGAATCCTTGTAGTCGATGATCTTCGCCAGCTGTTGGTAAGAGGCGTCCAGCTTCAGCGAGCCCAGCGCGGCGTTCATCGCCGCCAGCGCCTGCTGGTTGAAGGCCTCGCTGGTGTCGGTGATGATCGGGTTGAAGGTCGGATCCATCTCGCCCATCTTGTCCTGATGGTGCACGCTGACGTCGCAGCCGGGGAACGCGCCGTTGCTGAAGAACTGCGCGGTGGCGACCGTGCGCTGCAGGCTGTTGGCGTAGACGTACACGCTGCCGGCGGTCGGGCAACCCTCTTTCGGCAACAGGCCGGTCTGCTTCAGCCAGGCGTTGAAGTAGTGCCCCATATACACTTCCAGCACCCCGCCCTTGGTGGTCAGCTGGCCGCCCGGCGTTTCCCAGGCCGGCCAGGCCTTCGGCGTAGACTGCGCCAGCACGCTGCCGTTGTTGGCCAGCGGCGCGCGCAGGTTATGGCGGCTCATGACCAGCACCTGTTCCAGCTGATAACCGCCGGCTTCCGCCAGCGCGTTCCCGGTGAATAACAAAGGCAGGCACAGCAATAAGGTTTTTTTTCTCATCCGCAGAGGCTCCCGGAAAATGATTATTTTTAAGGTGTTAGCGTTTGCCTGAGTATGATGGCGGGGTTAGTGTGACAAATGTGTGACAGGGTTCACGGGAAAGGATCGTAACCGCGGCCACCGGACGGTGGCCGCGTGGCTTCAACTCAGTACCACAGGCTCATGATCGGCCAGCCGATCAGCAGCAGCGCGGCGATGTACACCACGCCGAGAATACCGCCCAGGCGCCAGTAGTCTTTCGACTTCACGTAGCCACAGCCGTAGATGATCACCCCCGGGCCGGTGGCGTACGGCGTCAGCACGCCCATGATACCGATCGACAGCACCAGCAGCATCGACAGCTGCTCCATCGGCACGCCCGGCAACCCTTTGCCGACCGCCAGGATCACCGGCAGCATGGTGGCGGTGTGCGCCGACAGGCTGGCGAACAGGTAGTGGGCGAAGTAGAACACCAGCACCAGCGCCACCACCGTCATGTTCGGCGAGAAGCCGTCCAGGTGGGTGCTCATGGTCTGGGCGAACCAGTCGATAAAGCCGGAACGCGTCAGGCCGTTGGCCATCACCACCAGCGTCGCCAGGTTAACCAGCGTATTCCAGGCGCTGGAATATTTGGTGATCTCTTTCCACGACACCACGTGCAGCGCCAGCATCAGCGACACCGCCAGCAGACACACCGCGGTGGCGTCCAGCATTTTGCCGCCGAACACCCACAGGCACAGGCTGAGCAGCACCAGGCCGATCAGGGTGTATTCCTTGCGCGTCAGCTTGCCCATTTCCCCCAGCGCGGTATCCGCCCAGGCGGCCACTTCGCTGCTGTGGGTCACGCCCGGTTTGTACAGGTAGTAGGAAATCAGCGGCGCGATGATCAGCAGCAGCAGGCCGACCGGCAGGAACGCCAGGAACCACTGCATCCAGCTGATGTGCACCCCGGCGATCTTGCCGACGAACTCGATGCCCAGCACGTTCGGCGCGGCGCCTGTGACGAACATCGAGGAGCTGATGCTGGTACCGACCACCATCATCCACATCAGGTAACCGCCGATGCGGCGTGAAGAGGGATCGTTGGGGAAGGAGTCGAACAGCGGCGGCAGGTTTTTCACCACCGGGAATACCGTGCCGCCGGTGCGCGCGGTGTTGGACGGCGTGAACGGCGCCAGCAGGATATCGATGATCACCACCGCATAGCCCAGCGTCAGCGTGCGCTTGCCCATGAACTTCACCAGGAACAGCGCGATGCGCCGCCCCAGCCCGGTGGCCTCGTAGCCCAGCGCGAAGATAAAGGCGCCGAACACCAGCCAGACGGTGGTGCTGGAGAAGCCCGCCAGCCCCCATTTCAGCGCCTCTTTACCGGCCTTGAAGCCCGGCTCCGCCAGCTCCTGCGCGCCGAACAGCACCCAGTTGGCGCTCAGCACGCTGACGGTCACTGCGATAAAGCTGATGGCGGTGGCCGGGATCGGCTCCAGAATCATGCCGACGATCATCGCCACGAAGATGGCGAAGTAGTGCCAGGCCTGCGGCGGCATGCCGTCGGGCACCGGTATCAATAACAGGATCGCGAGCACCGCCAGCGGCGCTATCGCTTTCCAGATCTTTTCCTGGGTTTGGGACATAGGGACTCTCCTGAAGGCTTGGTTATTATTCTTGGGCACCCAGCTGCGCCAGCAGCCAGGTCACTATCAACAGGTCGGCGCTGCCGCCGGGGCTGAGGTTGCGAGCGATGCAGTCGGCATCGAAGCGCCGCAGGCGCGCCAGACCCGCCTCCCCCGCCGAACCGCCCTGCGCCAGCAGCAATGCCGCCCGGCGCCGCAGCCAGCGCAGCCCGTGCAGGCCGCCGCGCGAGGCGACGTTGGTGTCGTCGTTGTGGGCCATCAGCCACAGCAGGCTGTCCAGCAGCGCCCGCTGTTCGTCGCCATCGGCGGCCAGCCGTTGCCGATACAGCGGCAGCGCGCCGTCAATGACCAGCCGGAAACCGGCCTCCGCCTCGCCGCGTGCGCCGCTCAGCCCGTGCGCGGCGAACAGCCGCTGGCCGGCGGTCTGCCCGGCGTTGTTGCGCCGCAGCTCGCGATCCACCAGCCCCCGGCACATCGCCGCCACCTCGGCGCACAGCGCTTCGGCGCCGATGGCGCGGCCCTGCTGCTGCAGGCGGCCGAAGGCGGTGCACAGCAATCCGAGCGAGAACACGCTGCCCTTGTGAGTGTTAATGCCGCCGGTGGCGCGAAACATCTGGTTTTCGCAGGCCAGGCCGAGCGGCCGCAGCCGCGCCAGCTGCTGCTCTGCCGGCAAAGCGGCGTCCTCGCGCCCGCGTTGGATAAAGCGCGGCAGCCACACGCCGATGGCGCGGGCGCTGCGATAGAAGTGCCCGAGATCCATGTCGCGGTGGGCGCCGGTGTTATGGCGATCCACCAGCCCCGGCTTGGGCGTGAGGTTGACTTCTACCAGCAGCGCGCGGAAAGCGGCGCGGGCGAAATCGCAGGCCGGTTCGGCACGGTGGGCGGGCAGGTTAATCGGCAGAGATCGCATCGTTGAACATCCTTTCCATTTCATGCAGCAGCTGCTCGCTGCTGTGCCGCCGCTGGCGGGCGCAGATCTTGGCCGGTTGGCCGCACAGCAGGCAGCGCCGTTCCGGTAGGCCGATGTCGCGGCGCGACAAAATGCGCCCCTGCGTATCCAGCACGTCGATATCCCACAGCCGGCCGATCGGGCGGCTCACCTCCAGCTGCATGGCGCAGTCCTTCACCCGCTGGGCATCGGCGCGCAGCGCGACAAACCCTTCGCAGCCGGTGGAGAGCGCCAGCGCCTCGGCCTGCGGGCTGGGCCAACCCTGTTCGGCGCACAGTCGCAGCAGCGCCGCCCACCCCAGGTTGAAGATGCCGCGCGTCAGCGCGCTGTCCTTCACGGGGCCGGGCACCACCAGCGTCAGCACCAGCAGCGTGCACTCGTGCTGCGCCAGCCACGCCTGCTGGCGCGCCTGACGGCATTCGCGGCTGGTGAGCAGCTCCGGCAGGCTGACCGCGCGTTCAGCAGCCAGTTGGGGATCGACGGCGGCCATCGCTTACTCCGCCACCTGATGCACCACGTCGATCACCGAGCCGTCGCGGTAGCGCACCACCGCCACCACCTTGTCGGTAAAGGCGATCGGCTGCGGTTCGCCGGTCAGCTGCAGCGCACGGGCGCGCAGCCAGTCGATGCTCACCACCTCGAGGCCGGCCTCCCGCAGACGCTGCGCCAGCTCCGGCCGCGCCGGGTTGACGGCGATGCCGTGGTCGGTCACCAGAATGTCGATGCTGGAGCCCGGCGTGACGCAGGTAGTCACCTGCTCCACCAGCGTCGGGATGCGCCCGCGCACCAACGGCGCAACGATGATCGCCAGCCGCGCGGCGGCGGCGGTGTCACAGTGGCCACCGGACGCGCCGCGCAGCACGCCGTCGGAGCCGGTCAGCACGTTAACGTTGAAGCCGGTGTCGATTTCCAGCGCGCTCAGCACCACCACGTCGAGCCGATCAACAGAGGCGCCCTTGGAGCTGAAGTTGGCGTACTGGTTGGCGCTGATTTCGATATGGCGCGGGTTGCGCGCCAGCGAGGTCGCCGCCGCCCGATCGAAGCTCTGCACGTCCAGCAGCTTGCCGATCAGCCCTTTCTCGTGCAGATCCACCATGGTCGAGGTGATGCCGCCGAGGGCGAACGCGGCGCGAATGCCGCGGGCGCGCATCTTGTCCTCCAGGAACCGGGTCACCGCCAGCGAGGCGCCGCCGGTGCCGGTTTGCAGCGAGAAGCCTTCGGTGAAGTAGCCGGAACCGGCGATCACCTCGGCGGCGCGGCGGGCGATCAGCAGCTCGCGCGGGTTCGAGGTCATGCGCGTGGCGTCAGCGCCGATCTTGTCGGCGTCACCCACCCGCTCCAGCTGCACGATCAGATCCACCCGATCCTGCGCCAGGCTGGCGGGATGATGCGGATACGGCACCAGCTGCTCGGTCAACAGCACCACGGTGCCCGCCGCCTCGGCGTCCACCCGCGCATAGCCGAGCGAGCCGCAGCAGGCTTCACCGCTGTAACCGTTGGCGTTGCCGAACTCATCGCAGGCCGGCACGCCGAGGAAGGCCACGTCTATCTTCAGCTCGCCGGATTCGATCAGGTTGACCCGGCCGCCGTGCGAGTGAATTTGCACCGGCTCCGCCAGCAGGCCGCGCGAAACCGCGTCCGCCAGCGGGCCGCGCAGCCCGGAGGTGTAAATGCGGCTCACCACACCGTGGCGGATATGCTCAACCAGCGGCGCATGGCAGTCGGTCAGCGAGCTGGACGCCAGCGTCAGGTTGCGGAACCCCATCGCCGCCAGCGTCTCCATCACCTGATTGAGCGTCAAATCGCCACCGCGAAACGCATGGTGGAAGGAAATGGTCATGCCGTCCTGCAGCCCGCTGCGGCGCACCGCTTCCTGCAAGGAGTCGCACAGCTTGAGATCGCGCGGTTTGCGCGCCTGCAGATTGGCTTTGGACACGTCCTGATAGCCCGGCAGATCCGCCGGGTTGGCGAAGGTCATCAATCGTTGTTGGCGGTTCATCATGCTTCCTCCCCGTGCTGCGCCGGTTCTTCCCGTAAGCCGGACAGCGCGGCGCGCTCCAGCACCAGCCGGGCGCGTTCAATCACCGGGCTGTCGACCATTTTTCCGTTGAGCGACACCACGCCGCGCCCTTCCCGCTCCGCCGCTTCGGCGGCGTCCACCACCCGCTGCGCGTGCGCCACCTCTTTGGCGGTCGGCGCGTACAGGTTGTGCAGCAGCTCAATCTGGCGCGGGTTGATCAGCGATTTGCCGTCGAAGCCGAGCTGTTTGATCAGCGCCGCTTCCTGCAGGAAGCCGGCCTCGTTATTGGCGTCGGAATAGACGGTGTCGAACGCCTGAATGCCAGCGGCGCGCGCCGCCTGCAGCAGCGAACAACGGGCGAACAGCAGCTCGATGCCCTCCGGCGAGCGTTCGGTGCGCAGGTTGCGCACGTAGTCTTCCGCCCCCAGCGCGATGCCGATAAGCCGCGGCGAAGCGTGCGCGATCGCCACCGCGTTGGTGATGCCCTGCGCCGATTCGATCGCCGCCAGCAGCCCGGTGCTGCCGACCGGCCGGCCGCAGGCCGCTTCGATGGCGGCAATCTCGCGCTCCATGTCGACAACGTCCTGCGCGCTGTCGGTCTTCGGCAGGCGCACGATGTCCGCGCCGCCGCGCACCACCGCCTGCAGGTCTGCCAGGCCGTAGGCGGAGTCGAGCGCATTGACGCGCACGATGGTTTCCACCTCCTGGTACAGCGGGTGCTGCAGCGCGTGGTACACCAGCCGGCGCGCCGCGTCTTTTTCACGCAGGATCACCGAGTCTTCCAGATCGAACATCAGCGCATCGGCCTGGTAGATAAAGGCGTTGCTGACCATCGCCGCGTTGGCGCCGGGGACGAACAACATGCTGCGGCGCAGCCGGGTTTTATTCAGCGTTTTCATCTTTCGCCTCCCACGGCAGCTGGCCGCCCTCGCAGGCGCGCATCAGCGCGGTTTCCAGCCGGGCGCGCAGCACGCAGTCCAGCGCCCCCTTGTCGTCGACGATCACCTGCACCGGCTCCACCTCATAGCGCTGCAGCACCTCCAGCAGGGTGTGGCGGATCGCCGCGCCGAACTGTTTTTCCACGCTGCTGGCGATCAACAGATCGTGCTGCGGCCCCTCGGCGGGCGCGATGCGCACCATGACATCGCTGGATTCCAGCGTGCCGGCCATTGCTTCTCGGATAATTTTCATCATTCACCTGATTGTGCGGACTCAAAAGGATGCGGGGCCGCCTTGGCCCGGCGCTGCGTTTGCAGATCCTGCAGGTAGTACAGGGTGTCCGGCGGCACCAGCGGCGCGGCGGCGTGGAAGTCCCCCGCCGCCAGCAGCTTGCGCACCCAGGAAGCGGAGATCGCCGTGCCCTGATATTGCAAACGCTCGATTTCCACCAGCGCGATCGGCGGGCTGGGCAGCGCCGGCGTTTCCAGCCAGTAGCGCATGTCGCGGTTATATTTCGCGGTCACCGCGCAGAACGGCTCGTTGCCGACGAAGCGGTGGGTAATGCCCAGCGCGGGCGCCAGATACTGGCGGAAGATCTTCAGATCGATTTCGGTGTAACAGTCATCGGCCACGCCCTGATCCTTGATGAAGTAACAGGGGAAGGTGGCGCGCGAGATCACGTACTGCGAGCCTTCGTGTACCGTGAGGTTGGGGATATCGGCGGTGCCGGCCAGCACCAGCCGGCGGCGGTCTTCATAGCTGAAGCGCGAGGTGTTTTCCTTCACTAAAAACAGGTGCAGCCAGTCGCAGCGTTTGGCCGCCTGACGCACCAGATACTGATGCCCGCGGGTGAAGGGGTTGGCGTTCATCACGATGCTGCCGATGGTGTCGCCCGGCCGGCGCTGGCTCGCCAGCTGGGCGGCGTAGCGCTTCAGGCGGCACGGGCTGTTTTCCATCAGCACCACGATGCCCGGCACGGTGGCGATCGGGTAGAAACCGCACTGGCGGAACAGCGGCTCGTTCTGCACCTTGGTGTAGATAAACAGCTGAGTGTGGTGGCGCTCGTAGGCCAGGTTCACCAGCTCGGTCGCCAGCGCCAGCGCCAACCCTTCGCCGCGCATCAGCGGGCTGATGGCGACGCATTTGATAATATTGTCGGCGATGCCGCCGCAGGCGACCAATTTGTCGTGCTGGGTAACGGTAATAAATATCTCAACCGTGGTGTCGATATTCAGATCGTTACTGCGCAAGAAGGCGCTTATTTCCGAAATCGCTTTATGATCCGATCGCTTTACCCGATTAAATACGGCATCGCCTAACATAACACGCTCTCTGGGTTAACTGACAAACAACAAGTTAAATACAAAAAGACATTTTAATTAACATCAACAAGGATAATTAAAACCTTAAAAACCATGAAGATAAACGCCGTCTCGCGTTCGATAAATCAATGGTAAACAGAAAAAAAACGCCGATTATTGACCTATTTCACAAACCGATTCCGGTTAATAAGTTATTTAATGTTCTTTATTTGCTTAATTAATCTTATGGTGTTTATTATTGAGATAATCTTTATTTAGCGCCGCAATTTACTTACATTCATTTAGCATCTTGATTGCAATAGTAGGTTTCATTATGGAATGGCTGAACATCCTGATCGTTGAAGACGAAACGCCGCTGGCGGAAATGCACGCGGAGTTTATCCGCCAGAACGGCGGCTGCCGCCAGATTTGGCTGGCCGGCACCCTGGCGCAGGCGCGCGCCATGACCGAGCGCTTCAAGCCGGACCTGATCCTGCTGGACAACTTTCTGCCCGACGGCCAGGGCATCACCCTGCTGCGCGAACTGACGCTGAGCGGGTATCGCGGCGGCATCGTGTTCATCACCGCCGCCAGCGACATGGCCACCGTGGCCGAGGCGTTGCGTTACGGCGTGTTCGACTACCTGATCAAACCGCTGGCCTATGACCGGCTGAGCCAGACCCTGCAGCGCTTCAGCCAGCGCCGCGAAGCGCTGAAGGACAAAGCGCGCCTCAACCAGCGCCGCATCGACGAGATGTTCAACACCTACGCCCGCGGCGAACAGCAGGCGGCGCTGCCCGCCGGCATCGACGAGCTGACGCTAGGCAAGGTCCGCGCGCTGTTTGCCGAACCCGCCGCGCGCCACACCGCTGAAAGCGTTGCGCAAAAAATGGGGCTCAGCCGCACCACCGCGCGCCGTTATCTGGAGTTTTGCACCGCCGCGCAGCAGCTGCGCGCCGAGATCATTTACGGCAAGGTCGGCCGCCCGCAGCGGATCTACCGCGCCGGCGAACCGCATTAACGGTTATTTGATCGCCCTTGCAAGGTTGCGTGTAACCGCTTTACTTTTTATGCGCCGGTCAGCATCTTGGTGAACATCACCTAGCCGACTGGACGATCGCCGATGCCCGCTGCGCCCCTTGCTTCCCTGACCGAGATCCTCGCCCGCCGTGACTGGCAAAACCCGGCCTGCACCCACTCCCGCCGGCTGGACGCCCACCCGCCGTTCGCCAGCTGGCGCACGGTGGAAGACGCGCGCGACGATGCCCCCAGCGCCAGCCGCAAGTCGCTGAACGGCGAGTGGCGCTTCAGCTATTTCCCGCGCCCAGAGGCGGCGCCGGAAGTCTGGCTGCAGCAGGATTTACCGGACGCAGCCCCGCTGGCGGTGCCGGGCAACTGGCAGCTCGCCGGCTACGATGCGCCGATCTATACCAACGTGCGCTACCCATTCCCGGTCGATCCGCCGCGCGTGCCGGAAGACAACCCAACCGGCTGCTACTCGCGCACCTTCAACGTCGATCCGGCCTGGCTGGCCGCCGGCCAGACGCGCGTCATCTTCGACGGCGTCAACTCGGCGTTCTATTTGTGGTGCAACGGCCACTGGGTGGGCTATTCGCAGGACAGCCGCCTGCCGGCGGAGTTCGATCTCAGCCCGTGGCTGCAGCCGGGAGAAAACCGGCTGGCGGTGATGGTGCTGCGCTGGTGCGACGGCAGCTATCTCGAAGATCAGGACATGTGGCGCATGAGCGGCATCTTCCGCGACGTCAGCCTACTGCACAAACCCGCCGCGCACCTGAGCGATGTGCGCATCACCACGCCGCTGCATGACCGCTTTACCCGCGGCGAACTGGTGGTGACGGCGCGCGCCAGCCGGCCCGGCCCGCTGCAGGTGCAGGTTCAGCTGTGGCGCGATGGCGCACGGGTGGCCGAACGCACCCAGCCGCTCGGCAGCGAGATCGTGGACGAGCGCGGCGCCTATAACGATCGCGTCACGCTGCGCCTGCCGGTAGAACGCCCGGCGCTGTGGAGCGCCGAAACGCCCGCGCTGTATCGCGCCACCGTCGCCCTGCTCTCACCTGAGGGGGAGATTATCGAGGTGGAGGCCTATGACGTCGGCTTCCGCCAGGTGGACATCAGCGGCGGGTTGCTGAAGCTCAACGGGCAGCCGCTGCTGATCCGCGGCGTTAACCGCCACGAGCATCATCCGCGCCACGGCCAGGTGATGGACGAGGCGACGATGCGCCACGACATCCTGCTGATGAAGCAGCACAACTTCAACGCGGTGCGCTGCTCGCACTATCCCAACCACCCGCTGTGGTATCGGCTGTGCGACCGCTATGGGCTGTACGTGGTGGACGAAGCCAATATCGAGACCCACGGCATGCAGCCGATGAACCGCCTGGCTGACGATCCGCTGTGGCTGCCGGCGATGAGCGAGCGCGTCACCCGCATGGTGCAGCGCGATCGCAACCACCCCTGCATCATTATCTGGTCGCTGGGCAACGAGTCCGGCCACGGCGTGAACCACGATGCGCTGTACCGCTGGGTGAAAAGCCAGGATCCGACCCGCCCGGTGCAATATGAAGGCGGCGGCGCCGACACCGCCGCTACCGACATCATCTGCCCGATGTATGCGCGGGTGGATCAGGATCAGCCGTTCCCGGCGGTGCCCAAATGGGCGATCGGCAAGTGGATCGGCCTGCCGGAGGAACAGCGGCCGCTGATCCTGTGCGAATACGCCCATGCGATGGGCAACAGCTTCGGCGGCTTTGAGCGTTACTGGCGCGCGTTCCACCACTATCCGCGCCTGCAGGGCGGCTTTGTCTGGGACTGGGTCGATCAGGCGCTGATCAGTCGCGACGCCCAGGGCGAAGAGTACTGGGCCTACGGCGGCGACTTCGGCGATACCCCCAACGATCGCCAGTTCTGCCTGAACGGGCTGGTGTTCGCGGATCGCACCCCGCACCCGGCGCTGTTCGAAGCGCAGCGGGCGCAGCAGCTGTTCCGCTTCACCTTCGACGCCGCCGCGCTGACGCTGACCGTCACCAGCGATTACCTGTTCCGCCACACCGACAACGAGCAGCTCAACTGGCGGCTGGAGCTGGACGGCGTGGAGCGCGCCAGCGGCAGCTTCGATCTGGCGCTGCCGCCGCAGGGCAGCGCTCGCTTCACCCTGCTCGATCGCCTGCCGATGCTGCACCAGCCCGGCGAGCTGTGGCTGAACGTGGAGGTGGTGCAGCCGCAGGCCACCGACTGGTCCGAAGCGCACCACCGCTGCGCCTGGGATCAGTGGCGGGTGCCGCGCGCGCTGCATCCCGCCCCGCCGCCGCCGCAGGGCGTGCCGCCCACGCTGATTGAAGACGATCAGGGGCTGACCCTCACCCACGGCGACCAGCGCTGGCGCTTCGAGCGCAGCAGCGGCCATCTGACGCAGTGGTGGCAGAATGAGCAGCCGCAGCTGCTGACGCCGCTGCGCGACGGCTTTGCGCGCGCGCCGATCGATAACGACATCGGCGTCAGCGAGGCGGACCATATCGATCCCAACGCCTGGGCCGAACGCTGGAAGCTAGCGGGCCTGTACCGGCTGGAGGAACGCTGTACGCGGCTGCTGGCCGATGCGTTGCAAAACGGCGTGCAGGTGGTGAGCGAACACCAGTTCGGCGTGGACGGACAGATTTTGCTGCTTAGCCGCAAACAGTGGCTGTTCGATGCGCTGGGCGCGGTGAGCGTGAACGTGGAGGTCGAGGTGGCCGACGCCCTGCCGCCGCCGGCGCGCATCGGCCTGCACTGCCAACTGGCAACGGTGCAACCGCAGGCGGAATGGCTGGGCCTGGGCCCGCACGAGAACTACCCGGATCGCCGCCTGGCCGCGCAGCACGGGCGCTGGCGCCTGCCGCTGGCAGATCTGCACACGCCGTATATTTTCCCCGGCGAGAACGGCCTGCGCTGCGACACCCGCAGCCTGCGCTACGGCGGCTGGCGCATCGACGGCCGCTTCCACTTCTCGCTCAGCCGCTACGGCCTGCCACAGCTGATGGCCTGCAGCCACCAGCATCTGCTGCAGCCGGAAGCAGGCACCTGGCTGCATCTGGACGGCTTCCACATGGGGGTGGGCGGCGACGATTCCTGGAGCCCGAGCGTGCACCGGGATTACCTGCTCACCGCCGGCGTTTACCGCTATCAGCTGCGCCTGCAGCGGGCGCCCGAGAGCTAAATCTGCCAAAAAACTCAACGGGTTGCGCATTCTGTAAGCAAACAGTCACAGAATGTGTAATCCGCCTTTGACATGCCGACGGCGCCTCGCTATTATTCGCCCCGTTCAAACGATTCCTCTGTAGTTCAGTCGGTAGAACGGCGGACTGTTAATCCGTATGTCACTGGTTCGAGTCCAGTCAGAGGAGCCATATTTAGAGAAGCCCGCTCAGGGAAACCTGAGCGGGCTTTTTGCTGTTGGGCGGTCATCATCGATGATCCCCTGCACTCTCCCTACCCGAAACCGTTCAGCCATCCGTTGAACGGGTAAGCTTCTCCCATTGTTCAATTTCCTTGCCTAACGCCTCGAGCTTTTGCCGTACCAAACTTAATGCGTCACTGCCTAACAACAGATGCGTGGGTGGATTCCGGCTCTCGATCAATGCCAGCATGGCGTGAGCCGCCTTCACGGGATCGCCCAGTTGCTTGCCGCTTTTTTCCTGACGCGCCTGACGAACAGGTTCAAATAACGCGTCATAGTCCGGGAGACAGCGAGGGCTACGTACCATTGAACGCCCGGCCCAGTCCGTCCGAAACGAGCCCGGCGCCACGGCGGTCACGTGTAGGTTGAACGGGGCAAGCTCTTTACTTAAGGTTTCTGATATCCCTTCCAGTGCAAATTTGCTGCCGCAGTAATAGCTGATACCGGGCAAGGTAATGAAGCTGCCCATTGAGGTGACATTGATAATGTGGCCGCGACGGCGCTGGCGCATGCCCGGTAGCACGGCTTTGATCATCGCCACCGCGCCAAACACATTGACGTCAAACTGGCGGCGCAGCTCTGCAAGCGGGGATTCTTCCAGAATGCCTTCATGGCCGTAACCGGCATTGTTCACCAGCACATCTATCGGACCGACGGCGGACTCTATCTCTCCAACCACCTCATCAATACGCTCAACGTCCGTGACATCAAGCAGATAGCCAAAAGCCCGCTGCGTATCGAGCACGGCGAAAGCCTGCAGTGCTTCGCTGTTGCGCACCGTCCCTACAACCCGATGCCCTACGGCGAGGGCTTCCCGCGCCAGCGCCTGACCAAAGCCACTGCTGACACCGGTAATTAAAATCGTTTTTGCAGATGCCATAAAAAGAACTCCCATGAACCAAGAAGGTTGCATGGTATTCTCTTCCCTGCCGTATTTTTAGGCCGTATCTTCTCTTTTTCTTGCCTGATTTTATGAGGTGGTGGGATGTCCGACATGATTGCCCTGATGAATAGACTTGCGATGCAAGAGGGATACAACCTCACTGCCCTGCCTGATGTGCGAATTTTGCGCTCCGATCGCCCGCTTGCCAGAACGCCGGTGCTTTACGATCCGGGGATCGTGATCGTCTGCCAGGGCAGCAAACGCGGCTATTTCGGTCAACAGACCTATTTATATGATGAGCAGCACTACCTGGCGGTTTCGGTGCCGGTGCCATTTGTGATGGAAACCGACGCGTCGGCAGCACATCCGCTGCTGGCGATTTATATGCATCTGGATTTTCAGCTTGCCGCGGAACTGATGCTGCAGATTGAACAGCATGGCGCCCCGCATCCTCCCGTCGCGCCGCAAAGCATGATGTCGAGCCCCATGGACGGCGCGGTAAAAATGGCCGTACTTCGCTTACTTGAAGTCCTGGCTAACCCGCTTGAGGCGGCAATCCTCGGCCCGGCGCGGGTGCGTGAGCTTTATTTTCGCGTGCTGACAGGCGCACAGGGCAACGCAATGCGTGCCGCGCTGGCCTTGCAGGGCCTGTTTGGCAAAATCGGTAAAGCGTTGCAGCACATCCATGCCGCTTACGCGGAGCCGTTAACGCTGACGCAGCTGGCGATGAGGGCCGGCATGAGCGTGCCGACCTTTCATAGCCATTTCAAGGCGATAACGCAGATGCCGCCGATGCAGTATGTGAAATCGGTACGCCTGCACCAGGCACGGATGCTGATGGTGCGCCAACAAATCACCGCCGCCGCCGCGAGTTACGCCGTTGGCTATGAAAGCCCATCGCAATTTAACCGCGAATTCAAGCGTCTGTTTGGCCTGCCACCGGCAGAGGAGATAAAGCGTATGCAGCATCACTTCGCCATTCCGCCCGCGCAGCCTGCCTCGGTATTTGTTTCATCGCACTGAGGCTTATTTGGTCAGGCAAACGATAGTCCGCTATGAGCGAAATGCAGACTTCTGCGTCAGCAAAATTACGTTCCGTGGACAACGCTATATGATACAATTTTATCATGCTGAATCGGCGGATAATTCGGTAGAGTAGTACTAAGTATGCGTTACGTTGCTATTAAGAATGAGACAGTAAATTGAAAACAAAACAGTCAAAAATCCCCAAATCAATTTATAGGCCCATGCATGACGACGAGTTTGACCTCTGGGGGAGCCTCTCTTTAAATGACTATGTTGAAGACCTGATGGCAAATCATCGGTACAGTCGTAAAAAAGCCCAGATAGAGGCGTCGAAATCATTTAAAGCAGCCTTGCCAGCGGGTATCAATACTCAAAATAACCATTTTAGAACTTATGAACATGACAGTCAGGCTGCGGGATATCTGTGGTTCAGCCTGGAAGATAACTCAGCCTTTTTGTCAGATATAATGCTTCTCCCAGAATTTCAGGGTAAGGGAATGGGTCGGGATTTTATCCGTGCATTCCTGAATGAGCTGACTCAACAGGGCGCATATGAGGTGGAACTCAGAGTATCACCGGACAATCAAAGGGCTTTAAAATTATATAAAGAGTTTGGTTTTCGGATAACTGGTTTTGATATGAGTCTTTTGCTAGGATCCGACTGATCAGCAATCCGTTAATCATAATTTTCGGAGACAATCTCGGGTAATATCAACTATCGATAGGCAATCTACCACTATATATCTTCACATCATCAATGTCCGTTTCTGGCACGCAACGGACAGGCTACGTGGTCATTGGGCCTGCTTTGAGCGAGTAGCGGGTACTGAAAGGGCTATTATCGGGCTAACCGCGCATATCGAAGCCCGATTTTTGAAAATCTCTATAGACTTCTGGATTGTTGAAGGCTGGAAATTTGGCTTTATGGGCTGCTGACTTTATCGCTTCGCAATAGGCTGTATTGCCATTGCTGGTTGATACGTTTAAAGCCGTGCCATCCTGAGCAAATTCAATATGCAACCTGCATTTTTTCCCCTTCCAGTTTTGCGGCTCATCAAGTTCAGCATTTATTGCCGCCCTGATTGCCCTCGCTTGCACGCCCCATTCATCCTGATCATCCCAACGTCCTGAACTGCAACTACCCGTTGCCGTGGTCTTATGACAGCCGGAAGGATGTAACGGTGCGCAACCCGCAGTAAGACTAGCCAAAATGGCCAGCATAACGATTTTCTTTACTGTTTCAGGCGAGCCCACTTTTTGCCCCTCAACCCATTTAAACTCAGCAATATAGGCCTATTCTTCCGTCATTCCTGGCACCTTTCAACCACTAATTATCTACATCAACTAGATGTTTCGAATGATCTTTCTGAATATGTAGAAGCGGGGAAGAGACCGCAATTTATTACCTAATAATTAGTACAAGCAGTTTATACGTCCGCTTCTGGCAAAAAGCCGACTGTCAGATTACCCACTCCAGCATTTCCACCCCATTCCACGCCCACACCATTCCACGCCCCAGCAACGTCAGAGAGAAACCGCCCCCCGGCGTTGCCGTCGGTGTGAATCCGCAAAGCGGCAACCACAATCACCGCCATAACGCCAACGCTTGGCCCCCCCACCAGCGAAACCCACTCTTTTATCTAAGAAGATTCCTAACCCAGCTGACGGAAATCCCTCCCTGGCGCCAATACGCGGGTTAACCCGCCGATTTACAGCAATAATCCTGTAAAAACAATCGATAAGCGAATTGTTCGCACTCGGCAAGTTGCGTCTATCCTTTCGCTATGGGCGCCTGCCGCCCATCGTTCGCTGCGGTTCGCGGCATGCGCGTTTCTGGCTGTACGGGTTTCGGTTTATTCCATCGCGCGCTTCCATTCATCATGTTGAATTTCACAGCAATCTCTCAGCAACAAGGAGTGTTTATATGGCTTACGTCATTACCGACCGAGAAAAACTGCAAGCGATTTGGGAGGCCGCCAAAGCTGGCGACTGGCCGGCCGTGTATGCCGCCTCCGTCGATGCGCTCACCGATCCCAACCATGCCAATCAACCTATTCAGGGCGTGGACATCGCGGTGTATACCTGGATCAAAGGCGCCTATGGCGTGAACTCGAATCAGGGGGCGTTTGCCCATTACATTCGCGACCAAACCAAGCTGCAGTATGAGCTGCGCACCGGGCATGTGCCCGATGACTGGGAAACGCGCATCCAGAATGCCTCCGACAACATCGCCAAGAACTTCGCCAAGACGCTGTTTGGCGTCGATCTGAGCAGCGATCCCAACGCGCCGCTGCCGGATGCCCCGCCCACCAGCGCCAAAGTGCCGGACATTCACGAGGTCGGCCTGATCGACGCGGGAGCGGCGGCGTCCGAGGTGTTCACCGATGCCTCCTCGACCGGCGCCCCCAACTATTCACCCTGGGCCGGCACCACGCTGTTCTCTTATTTAGGCGACACCTCGTTCTTTACCGAATGGGTGGCCACCAACGACACCTCGCCTTTTAAGGTCGAAAGCGGCACCTATGATTTGATTGCGGCGGCGCAGGTCTCCATGCAGATGAAAAACCTCAGCTACGTGGTTGAAACGCTGCTGGCGGGCGAAGTGCCCACCTATTTGACCACCCTCGGCATTGGCCACGAGACCATCCGCCTCGCCGCCGAAGCGGCGCGTGATTTCTACACCGAATCCTACGGCAGCAGCGTGACCGGCGGCGGCAGCCTCATTCCCGGCAAGCTGGATATCGGCTCGGCGATTTTCAACGACATTGCCGACGTGCTGTCCACGCCGAATCTGTACCGCGTCGGTACGCTGTATGACGACGATTTCACGCTGGCGTTCGGCAATATCGCCGTTAACACCGGCAGCGGCGACGACACCATCAGCGTGCCGCGCGGCTGGCAAAACAACGCCGGCAACTACGGCTGGACGGTCATCGACGGCGGCAGCGGCCATGATACGGTCGATTATTCCAGCCTGTCGCACGGGGTAAACCTGAAGTTTGACGCCCAGGGCAGCTATGGCGGGCGCGGGGTGATCGAGAAAAACGGCATCGGGCTGTATGGCTTTAAGGACGGGCTGTACAACATCGAGGCGGTAAAGCTGACGGACTTTAAGGATAACGTCACCTTTAACGATCGGGTGCTGACGCCGGCCAACGGCCTGGAGGTCAACCTGGGCAAAGGCTCCAGCGAGATTCGCTTCGAGCACGGCTATACCACTGCGCCGGGTGAAAGCGCGCCGCAGGATTATCTCGGCGTGAACCTGAGCATGCTGTCCAACGATGTGCCCTTCCCCAACAGCCTGCTGAATATTCCCGTAAAGCAGACTCACAATATCTACATCGACGACAGCTTCGAGCTGGGCTTTTTACAGGCCTCTTCCCTGTCTATCGATAACCACCTGCTGGCCTTCGGCGCCGAAGGCTCAAACAGCAGCTTCTCACTGAACTACAACGCGCAAACCCATACGCAGGATCTGTCGATATTCATGCAGGGTGAAAGCGCGCTCAATCAGCACGTCGTCAATATCTACAATTGGGCGCAAGGCGACTTCGGCATCACGCTGGAGCAGCCGGCCATTCAGCTCGTCGGCTTGCAAACCGTTACGCCGCAAGAGCTCGCGGCCGCCTAAGCGAAGCCCGTCGGGTTTACCGGCGGGCTGTTTACCTTCAGCACGACGGCTCAGGCCCCATCCCGCTCCGCAACCCGCGCCATCAACGCCCCCAACAGCGCCAGATCGACCAGCAACGCCAGCGCGAAACAGCTTCCTCTCGCCCCCGGTGCGGCGTAGGTTTGAATCAGCAACGCGGCAACCACCACGGCCACGATGCTCACCACCATCGCCAGCCGGCACGCCACGGCGAACGCCGCTTTCTCCCCCACCGCCGTGCGGTAGGCCACGCCCTGCCCCAGGCCGCCGAGGGCGATGCCCGCCAGCAGGGCCGGCCAATCATGGCCGCCGAACAGCATCAGCAGCGTCAATAGCCACCCCGCCGCCGCCAGCAAAAAACCGTAGCGGAGCACAGCCAGCGCAGACCGCTTCCGCAGCGGCTGCCAGCGGGCCAGCGCGGCGCCGCCGAGAAACGCCAGCGCCAATGCCGTTAGCAGCATCAGCGTTGCGCCGATGCCCAGCAGGCTCTCCGCCTCCAACAGCAAAGCGCCCGCCGCGACCGGCACGCTGAGCGCCAGACCGCTCGCCGCCGTTCCCGTGTATTCCATGGCGCCCAGGGCGCCGTTGTTGATATAGAGGCTCATCGTTAACTCCCGACATGTGGAAATGATGAAATTAATTCATTCCCCTGCTCACATGTCAGTAGCCTATCTCTTGTATAATCGGTCAGACAAACTCATAGTTTTCAGCCTTAGATGAGAATAACTCAGCCATGAGAAAACCCCGTTTGCCGCCGCTGGGCGCGCTGCGCGCCTTCCACGCCGTGGCCGGCTGTCGCAGCTTCAAACTGGCCGCCGAAGAGCTGGGCGTCAGCGCGACGGCGGTCAGCCATCAGATCAAGCTGCTGGAGTCGGTGCTGGAATGCCGGGTGTGCGAGCGCAGCGCGCAGGGCGTCAGCCTGACCGAGACCGGCGAGATCCTGTATGCCGGCACCCAGCGCGCCTTTGCGGCGCTGGAGCAGTCCGTCGCCCAAATCACCCGCGCCCAGCAGCCGCCGGCACTGACCGTCACCACCACCTCCAATTTTCTCACCCACTGGCTGGTGCCGCGCCTGGCGGATTTCAAGGCGGAGTTTCCCGCCATCGATCTGCGCCTGCACACCAGCGTCGAGCGGGTCGATCTCAACCAGCGCACCGTGGACGTCGCCATTCGCTATCGTGAAACGCCGGAAAGCGATCTGCACTGCACCCTGCTGCATGAGGATCGCTTTATCGTGGTGGCCAGCCCGGCGCTGGCGCTGGAGCGCATCGAAGATTTGCAGCGGGTGACGCTGTTTCACGTGGAACATCGGCAGGTGCCCGCCGACGCGCCGACCTGGGAAAACTGGCGGCGGCGCTACGGGCCGGAAGGGTTGAACGTGGAAGCCGGGCTGACCTTCAGCGACGAGACGCATGCGCTGCAGGCGGCGGTGGCGGGCCAGGGGGTGGTGATCGCCAGCCGGCTGCTGGCGCGCGATTTGTTGCAGCGCGGGGTGCTGGCCGCACCGTTCGAGATGTCGTTACCCGGCGCCAACTATTACCTGGTGACCACCGAAGAAACCGCGCAGCGCCCCGATATCATTGCGCTGCGCGAATGGTTGCTGCGGCAAATGACAGCAGGCTAACGGCGCTCGGGGGCGATCTCCCCCAGGCGGATCGCCACGCCGATCGCCTGCGCGGTGGTGGCGGCGCCAAGGCGTTGGCGAATGCGGCGCAGGTGGTTTTCCACCGTGCGTTCAGACAGGCCGAGCATCGCGGCGATATCCGCCTGCCGCCGACCGATGGCGGTCCAGCTCAGCACCTCACGCTCGCGCGCCGACAGCCGGCCCTCTCCCTCGCCGGCCGCCGGTGCGAACAGCCGCCGCGCCGCCTGAAAGGCCGCCGTGCCCACCAGCGACAGCGCCAGCCGCACCGGCGGCGAAGCGTCGATGCGCTCGCCCCCCAGGCTGACGGCGCCCTCCAAACCGGCCGGGCCGAACACCGGGATCTGCACGCCGTGCAGGCCCGCGCCGCGCGGCGTGCGCACAATCCGGTAGCGTTCACCCTGCTGCGCCCGGGTCTTGGTCCAGAAAAACGGCTCGCTGACCCGCAGCATGTGCCGGGTCACCGGGCAGTGCCGCACGTAGGTCAGGGCATCGACGGCCTCGCCGTCGCCGAACCAGTCGCCCTCGACCCAATAGATATGCTCGATCCCCGCCTCCGCCGCGGCAGAAGCGGAAAACAGCACAAAGCGATCGAAGCCGAACGGCGCGGCAAAGGCGCGAACTCGCCCCTGAATGGCGGACAGGGTTCGCTCGTGGTCCATCGCCAGCGCCGTCTGGAAAGCGCGCTGTGCGATCTCGTCGCTCATCGCGCGGCGACGTCGGCCAACAGCGTCTCCGCCGCCAGCTTGCCGAGGTTGTTGGAGGCCAGCGGGCTGTCGCCGGTCAGCAGGCGCCGATCTTTATGCACCTTGCCGGTGATGTCGGCGTTGACGATCTTGACGCCCCGCTCGCGCAGGCGTTCGCCCACCAGCCAGGGCATCGGGCCGGGGATGTAGCCGATGTCGATGTTGGCGCCGGTATCGAGCGAGTCCGGGAACACGCACATCTCATAGCCGCGATAGAGGAAATCCTCTTTGCGCTCGCCGATGCCCGCCGCCAGCAGGCCCGCCGGCCCGTGGCACAGCGAAATCACGTAGCGATCGTTGTCGTGCGCCCAGTGCAGGGTCTTTTTCACCTCTTCGCTGAACGGAATATCATTCAGCACGCCGTGGCCGCCGGGGATGAAAACGCCGAGGTAGTTGCCGCCATCCAGATCCTTCACCACCTCCGTCAGCTTTTTCGGCTGCTTGAGTTGGCTGCGGTACTTCTCGTAGGTGGCCTTGACCGCTTCATCTTCCTGCGGGAACGCCCACATCTCCAGCTTCACCGGATCGCCGGACGGCGTGGCGATGTCGATCTCGAAACCGGCCAGATCCAGGTGGTACATCGGCAACAGCATCTCGACCGGGTGGTTGCCGGTGGAGAAGAATTTGCCGTTTTGCATCAGCAGGTAGCGCTCCTGCGAGGCGATCATCAGCACCTTCCACTTGCCGCCGCGATAGGCATTCGGGTAGCTGGCGCCCGCGAAGTCGGTTTTGGACGAGGTGTACTGGCTGAGGGAGTAAGGCGATGGGAAGAACGCGTTGTCTTCCGCCACATCCGGGGTGGGATTACGATCGTTGGACACTGAATCAGTCATGATTATCTCCATATTCACCGTTACGTTGCCCTTTCAGCTTAAATAACCGCCGGCGGAGCCGCAATGAGGGATATCCCTCAAGCAATCTTTGCAGCCGAAACTCAGGCGAGATTGCGCAGAGCGATAATAAAGGTTTCTTCGCCGGCGCCCTGGTGTTGATAGTGGCACTTTCTTACCGGCACCCGGAAATAGCGCTCCAGGATATCTTCCCGCAGCACAGCGCTTTTAACGCCAAACAACGACTGCCGTTTTGTCATCAGTAAACACTTGTCGGAGATGCGTTCGGCGTAATTGAGGAAATGCGTATTCAGCACGATCGTCATCTGCCGCTCTTTGGCGAGGCGCCAGAGCATCTCAATCATTTTTGCCTGATTGTAAAAATCCAGGTTCGACTCCGGCTCATCAAGGATCATGACGTCAGGATCTGCCATCAGCGCCTTGGCGAAATAACACATCTGCAGTTCACCGCCGCTGATCTGATCGATGCTTTTCTGCGCCAACGGGCCGATTTCCAGGGATTGCAGCACCGCCTGCGCCCTGGCGAAATCGCGCTTTCCCGGCCGGGCGAACAGTCCGGCCTGACGAACGCAGCCGAAAGTGACAAACTCGAGTACGCCATAGGAAAAATGTGGCGCCTTCGCCTGCGGCACATAGGCCAGGCGCGCCTCTCGATTATCGACGCGGCCGATCTCGCACCAGCCGGCGCTGGGCCGACACAGGCCCGCGATATTTCTCAGCAGCGTCGTTTTGCCGGCGCCGTTCGGGCCCAGCACGCTGAGGATCTCGCCGCGCTTAAGCTCGAAGCTGACGTTGTCGAAAATGGGCTCCCGCCCTTTGAAACCAAAGGATAGTCGGCTAGCGGTGATCATATCGATTGCCCATAATAAAAAGCGTGGCGAAAAGCGGCGCACCGATCAGCGCCGTCAGGATGCCGATCGGGATTTCTGCGTAGGTGGCGCCTCTGGCAATATTGTCTATCACCAGCAAAAACAACGCCCCGCTCAGCGCCGAGACCGGGATCAGGCGGCCGTGGTTATACCCCAGCACGCTTCTCACCAGATGCGGGATCACCAAGCCGACCCATCCCACCACGCCGGCCAAGCTCACCGAGGCGGAAACCAGCAAGGAGGCGGCGATCAGCAGCAGGATCTTCAGCCGGGGCGGATTCAGGCCGGCAATGCGCGCCTCGTCATCCCCCAGCGAGAGAATGTTCATTTTCCACCTGAGCCGATAGATTGTCAGGTAACACGCCGCAAACAGCGGGATTAGCCAATAGACCTGCGCTTTCGCCACCGAAGCGAAGCTGCCCATCAGCCAGAAGACGATCGCCGGCAAGGTATCCTGCGGATCGGCGACATATTTTATGACCGAGACAAACGCGATAAACAACGACGCGATAATCATGCCGGACAGAATCGTCGTCAGCGCATCCTGCCGACGTTTCAGGCGGCAGATGCCGAGCACCAACAGCAGGCTCACCACGCCGAAAAGAAACGACAGCATGGCACTCAGAGCAAAAGGCAAACTCAATAAAATGCCCAGCGCAGCGCCAAAGGCGGAGGCGGAAGAGGTGCCCAGCACGTCCGGGCTGGCTAACGCGTTTTTCAGCACCGCCTGAAAGGTCGCGCCGGCGACCGCCAACCCGCCGCCCACCAGCATCACCGCCACCACCCGCGGCGCACGCAGGTTAAAAATCACCGAATAGCGGGTCGGGTTTTCCCCCGGCATGTTCCCCTGCCATAAAATCTGCATCACATCATGGGCCGACAAGGCGTATCGGCCGGCAAACAGTGATGCGACGGCGGCCACACACAAGGCCAAAAACAGCCCCATCAGGATCGCCACATATTTTCCTCTGCCCGGCATCCCCAAGCTCCCCCCATTAAATGAATGCTATTCAACCGTGGCACTAGCGCTGTGCCAGCACCTCATCCAGCAGCCGGTCCGGGATCGCATAGGAGAACATCGTCTGATAATAGCGGCGCGTCTCCTCCCGCAGCGTCTTGTCGCTAATGTCTTCAGGGGCATAGCGGTTGATCATAAACAGCGGCAGCAGCGACGTTTCCGCCGACAGGCCCCCCCAGTTATGAATGCCCACCGGCGTCGAGAAAACCTTGCCGTTTTTTACCGCCCTGAGCGTTTCCCAGGCCTGGCCGGGGATCCCCCCGTGCAGCAGCGCTTTGGCGCTGCCGAACACCACGAAAATCACATCCGGGTCCCAGGCCATGACCTGCTCCATCGAAACGTTGATGTACCTGCCGGCATCCCCTTTCACCGGCAAATCCCCGGCGACGTTGTCCATGCCGGCCATTTTCAGGTAGGTGTCGCCGTAGGTATGCGGGCCACTCACCTTCAGCTGCCTGACGTCACTTTCTTCGAGATACAACGCCCTGACGTGCTGCGCATGGATGGCTGCAGCATAGGGGCGGATCTGCTTCAGGGTGTTTTCCCAGGCGTCTTTGAATTTGTGCGTGCGCGGCAGGCCGAGCGTGTCGGCGAAAGTGTTCTCCCAATACACCTGGGTGGCCATCGGCTGGTATTTTGTCTTCCCGCCGGCATCCAGATCGACGGTCATCACGCCCGCCCTTTCCAGCCGATCGTCCTGGCTTTTGCCGTAGTAATAAATAATGTCGGGCCGTAGATTCATTAACGATTCCATGTTGACCCGGTAGTCCTTATTGATGAAGGCGGAGGTGATCCTGCCGATGTCAGGCTTCATGTCCTCCAATACATGCCTATCGGCATGCATGAACGCCCAGGGCCCCACGCCGACGACGTGCCGGTAGGCCGCCTCGTTAGCCAGGATCACGCCGAAGGGGCAGTTGCCGGTGATGACGATCCGCGGATAGCTGCCGGGCAGCGTTTGCGCCGCCACGCTTTGTGGCGGTTCGGCCGCCGCCGGCTGGCCGGCGGTGGCGCAAGGCGCCGTCGGCAAGGCGAATATTGCCAGCAGAGCGGTGGCGATCAATTTCACTGTGACGCACATGGTGCCTCCTGTGCGCACGCTCGGCGGCGTGCGTCGATGGGCTGCTTTAGGCCGACGCGGCGATGCCGGCGGCCATGATGGTGATCCCGGCCACAAACACGATTGCCGTGGTGGCGACCGCGCCGCCGCCGACCAACGCGGCGGTTTTTCCTGTGGAAAGGTCTTTTCGTTGCAGGAAAGAGAGCTGCGACAGAGAAATGATTTTTCCGCTGTCGGCAACCAAGTCTTTCGGTTCAACCTTCGCCACCGTCAACTCGCCGCCGCTGCCGTCCTTCAGACCATATTTCAACTGGTCGCCGACATAGACCGGCGGCTGCAGCAGGTAATATTGGCTATTGAGCCCCGTCTCTTTTTGTTGCAACGCCACGTCGTGGTAGGTCGTGCAGCCGGCAAGGGAAAACGCCGCCATTCCGATAACCAACGGCACTAATGGGATAAATCGCATGGGAAACCTCGTGCTTCTATTTGCTGGTTTTTAACGTAACGGCGGACTTGAAGCGCATATAGCTCACGACCAGAGAAAGGAACGAGAATGCCGCCCCCGCCATTAAACTGATATTCGTTGCTTGCGCGCCCCGCATATTGAAGAAAATCGCCACTAACGCCGAACCGACGATTTGCCCAATCAGCCGGGAACTGCCCAACAGGCCGCTGGCGATGCTGCTGTTTTCATGGGAGACCGACGTCATGATCAGCAGGTTGTTCGGTGATTGAAACAGGCCAAAACCGATGCCGCACAGCGCCACGCGCCATACGATCGCCCCATTCGACGGATCGCTGGGCAGATTGGCCATCAGCAGCATGCCAGCCAGCAGACAGGCAAGGCCCGAGAGGGCAACAAGATTGGGATCGTATTTCTTGGCCAAATCGCCGGAAATCAGCGAAGACGCCATGGTGGCCAGCGGCCAGGCGGTCAGCAACAGACCGATGTCCACCACGTTTCTTTGCAGGACATTGTGGAAATAGAAAGGCAGCGATACAAAAGCCAAAAGCTGGGTGCTGTAGGACAGCATCGACATCAGCAAAGACAATGACAGCGTCGGGTTATGCAGCATCGCGATCGGGATCAGCGCGGCGTTGGCCTTTCTTTTCTGATTGATATACAGCAACCCGGCCAGCCCGGCGAATACCGCAAAGCTCAGCGCCGCCGCCGGCAGATGGTGAGTGGTCATGCTCATGGTGCTGAGCGAGAAAGCGATGAACAGCACAAACACCAACAGGGCCCCCCCGCTGTCGAATCCAACGCTGCGCCGCTCGCGGGGGGCCAGGAAGATCAGGCTCAGCAACAGCGACAGGCAGGCGATGGGAACATTGATGGTAAACAGCCAGTTCCAGCTCGTTTGCGAAAGTATCGCCGAGGCGATGGAGGGCCCGGCGGCGGCGGAAACCGACACCACCATCACGTTTATGCCCAGGCCGCGCCCCAGCAGCCTTTCCGGGTATATCTCCTTGATCAGCGCCGCATTGACGCTGAGCACCGCCGCCGCGCCGAAGCCCTGTATCACCCTGAATGCCGTCAGCATCGACAGCGTCGCGGAAAGCGCGCAGCCCAAGGATGAAAAAGCGAACAGCACCACCCCGGCTATAAAGATCTTTTTATTGCCCACCGCGCGGCCCAGCGCCGCGAAGGGCATTAAAGAGGCGACGACGGCAAACTGGTAGGCATTAATAATCATGATGGAGGCCGATTCGGAAACGCCGAAATCTTTGGCGATCACCGGCAGTGCCACGTTGGCGATGGTACTGTCGAGCATGGCGATGACCGTGCTTAACGAGACCGCGAGAACGGCGAATATATTTAATGTCTCTTTTTCCTGGTGTTTAAAAGTCATGTTAACGCTCCAAAAACGTGAGTGGCTTCATGCCGGCGGCAAAGACCCCGTTTTTTATCCGTTTTGGTAATTACGTTATAACATATCACTTAAAGAGGAGAATAAATCTCATTTGAAATATTAGATTAAATAGTGTGTCAAAATAAGAATTAACAAATACAAAACAAATGAATAGCAATACGAACATTCAATAAACAAAATAAATGCAGCATAAAAAGCCAGTGAATTTAAGGAATGACATTAAAAGTAACAGCCGCTAACAGACAACCCCGCCGACGCACGGAATTGTTATGTTATAACAAAAACACCCTTTCCTTTTATGCTGGTTACCCTTATGGCTAAGACGGACCTTTTGAACACCCGGTTATCTCGCCGCAGAATGATGTTGGCAGGGTTGGCGGCCCTGGCGCTGAACGGCGCCGTTTCCCCGCTGGCTCACGCCCACGGCCTGCCACGCCCCAAAAAGCAGAACGGCCCTCACGGGGCGCGAAAAAGATTCCTGGTCATGTTGGATCCCGGTCATGGCGGCATCGACTCCGGAGCCATTGGCCACACCGGTTCGCTGGAAAAACATGTCGTTCTGGAGATCGCCAGAAATGTGCGTGCACAGCTCGATCGACACGGCATCGATGCCCGCCTGACGCGCGACAGCGACGTTTTTATCCCGCTTTACGATCGGGTGGAGATCGCGCACCGGCATGGCGCGGATCTTTTCATGTCCATCCACGCCGACGGCTTTACCTGCCCCAGCGCCTGCGGCGCGTCGGTCTTTGCGCTTTCCAATAAAGGCGCCAGCAGCGCGATGGCGAAATACTTATCGAACAGTGAAAACGCGGCGGACGATCTCGCCGGCCCTAACGTCATCAAGAAAGACCGCTATTTGCAGAAGATACTGTTTGATTTGGAGCAGACGGAAACGATCAAAGAGAGCCTGGCGCTGGGCTCGCACCTGATTCAACATATTGCGCCCATCCATCATCTGCATGCCAAAAATACCGAACAGGCGGCCTTCGTGGTCTTAAAGTCCCCGTATATTCCTTCCGTCTTGGTGGAAACCTCTTTCATCACCAACCCTGAGGAAGAAAGGCTGCTCGGCACCCCCGCCTTCAGAAATAAAATTGCCACGGCGATCGCTCAGGGGATCGTCAGCTACTTTAAACGCGAAACGCACGCTTAAGCTTCGCCGGGGCGGCAAGCTCACGGGCTTGCCGCGCACAGGGACGGTGCCATCATGATAAAACGCAATCCTCGTAATTTTTCGGCGGGCATGCTTTTCCCCCTGCTGGCCTTGTTGCCGTACGGCGCCTCCGCCGTGTCGTTGACGGGATCGCAGCAAAACAGCCTGAATTTCTACGGCACGATTATCGCCAGACGCTACAGCGGCCAAAACGAACGCGACGACGGCGACCGCAGCTACCTCTATTTCGGCCTGATAGGCAAAAAAAAGATCGCGCCGCGCTGGCAGGCCTACGCCCACTGGGAATATACCGTCAGCTTCGCCGACGCGACGCGCAACAGCACCCGGCTCGCCTATATCGGCGTGCAAAACGCCGCCCTGGGCAGCCTCGATATCGGCCGCAACTGGGGCGTGCTTTATGATGTGACCGCCCTGACCGGTCGCTCTCCGCTGTTTAGAGAGATGGCCTACAACTATATCGACAACTTTATGCGCGGCCGGGCGCATAACCTGCTCACCTACCGCCAACCTTTCAGCCTGTTTCAGCGGCGCGCCGCCCTCGCGCTGCAATACCAGTTCAAAGACGGCGACGAACGGCAAGCGCCGGGCAAACAAAACGGCAACGGATTCGGCGCCTCGTTCCGTTATGCGCTGACGCCGGCGCTCAGCCTCATCGCCGCCGCCTCGGCGTCTCAAACCACGCAGCGGCAGCAACACGCCGCCGGTTATCGCCGGCGCATCGACACGCTGGCCGAAGGGGTTCTCTATGCGTCGAAAAAAATCTATCTTGCGGCCGTGTTCACCCAAAGCGACAACGCCATCAGCCCGCAACAAACCGCTAACCGCGGCTCGGCGTCAAGTTATGAAGCGCTCGCCAAATATCGGCTGACGGACCATATTCAACCCAACATCGGCTATACCCGCTTGATACAGGCCCGGGCAGGCCGGAACACGGACTTATTGAACTATGAGGAGTTGGGGGTCACCTGGTTGCTCAACAGCAATATGCAGGTGTTCATTAACTATGAATTCAATAACCTTTCGCAGCACGCGGCCGGCGTCGATGCGTCGGACAAGCTCGATATGGGCATCAGCTATCATTGGTGATCCGCTCTCCCGCAGCCAATAAAAAGCCCCGCCCGGTAAGGGGCGAGGCTCGCGACGCGTTGAGTCTTTAGCTGTTCACGAACGCCAGCAGATCGGCGTTGACCTGATCGGCATGGGTGGTCGGGATGCCGTGCGGCGCGCCCTTATAGGTATGGAGCGTGCCGTTTTGCACCAGCTTGGCCGACAGCACGCCGGAGTCCTGATAAGGCACCACCTGATCGTCGTCGCCGTGGATCACCAGCACCGGAATGGCAATCTTCTTGAGATCCTCGGTGAAATCGGTCTGCGAGAAAGCGACAATGCCGTCGTAGTGCGCCTTGGCGCCGCCCATCATGCCCTGGCGCCACCAGTTCCAGATAATCGCCTCAGAGGGTTTGGCGCCCGGGCGGTTATAGCCGTAGAACGGGCCGGCGGGCACGTCGTAATAGAACTGTGCCCGGTTGGCGGCCAGCTGCGCCTGGAAATCATCGAACACCGCTTTGGGGGTACCCTGCGGATTGGCGTCGGTTTTTACCATCAGCGGCGGCACCGCGCTGATCAGCACCGCTTTGGACACCTTGTCCTCGCCGTGGCGCACGATATAGCGCACCACTTCGCCGCCGCCCGTCGAGTGGCCCACGTGCATCGCGCCCTGCACGCCCAGGTGTTTTACCACCGCGGCGACGTCATCGGCGTAGTGGTCCATGTCGTGCCCTTCCGACACCTGGCTGGAGCGGCCGTGGCCGCGGCGATCGTGCGCCACCACGCGGAACCCTTGGTTCACGAAGAACAGCATCTGGGCATCCCAGTCATCGCTGGACAGCGGCCAGCCGTGGTGGAAGTAGATAACCTTGCCGTTTTTTGGGCCCCAATCCTTGTAGAAAATCTCGACGCCATCGCTGGTTGTTACGTAACCCATGTCGTTTCTCCCATTTACACTATGGTTAAAAAAGAAGGTTGATACTGCGCGCGGCGCCGGGATCTCTGGCTCCCTCATCCCGGTTGGCCGACGATCTTGCGTTGATCGTTTAACGAGTATAGGTTTAAAGCTCACTTTAAGGTCAAACACGATTCGGCAAACCGCATTCCCGCTTTCACTCGGCATCAGGAGAATTCAAGTGCAGGGAGATGACATCCTCATGACGATGGAGCAACGGCTTGCCGCCCAGCGCCATGCCTTCCTGCGCGACGGCGCACCGACGATCGCTCAGCGCAAAACCGCCCTGCGCCGCCTGCGGAGCGCCATTTTGGCCCAGCGCGGTGCGCTGACGGCGGCCGTCAGCGCGGACTTCGGCCACCGCTCGCCTTACGAAACCGACATTCTGGAGATCCTGGTCACCGTGCAGGCGATCGATTATCTGCTGCGCCACCTGAAGCGCTTTATGCAGCCGGAACGCCGCCACGTCGCCCTGCCGTACCAGGCCGGGCGCGCCTACGTGCAATACCAACCTAAAGGCGTGATTGGCGTCATGGCGCCGTGGAACTATCCCTTCTCGTTGACCTTCATCCCGCTGGCCACCGCCCTGGCCGCCGGCAACCGCGTGATGCTGAAACCTTCGGAGCTCACGCCGCACACCAGTCAACTCATCGAAACGATGCTGGCGGCGCTGTTTCCCGCCGATGAGGTCGCGGTGGTGACCGGCGGGCCGGACGTCGGGGCCGGGTTCAGCACACTGGCGTTCGATCACCTGGTGTTCACCGGCAGCACGACGATCGGCCGCCAGATCATGCAGGCGGCCGGTAAAAATCTGGTGCCCTTGACGCTCGAGCTGGGCGGCAAAAGCCCCGCCGTCGTGGCGCCCGGCGCGCTCACCGCCAGAACCGTTAACAGCCTGGCGTTCGGCAAGCTGTCGAACGCGGGCCAAACCTGCATCGCCCCCGATTACCTGTTGATCCATCAGGACGATGTGGAAAACTTCATCGCGCTCTACGACGCGGCGGTCAAAGCGTTTTACCCTGACGGGCCGACGAGCCATGACTACGGCGCCATCATCAACGACAGGCACTACCACCGTTTGCAGGATCTGCTCACCGACGCCCAGGCGCGCGGCGCGCAAATCCATCCGGTCGGCCACCGCCCGGACTCGGCGGCGGAACGGCCGAAAACCCTCGCCCCCACGCTGATCGTCGGCGCCCCCGACGACAGCCGGATCATGCAAGAGGAGATCTTCGGGCCGCTGCTGCCGATACGCACCTACGCCGCCTTTGATGAAGCGATCGACGTTATCAACGCCGGGCCGCGCCCGCTGGCGCTGTACTACTTTGGCCCAGGCGGCACGCTGCAGGACAGGCTGCTGGCGCGCACCACCTCCGGCAACGTCAGCGTCAACGCCACCCTGCTGCATTTTGCCCAGGACGATCTGCCGTTCGGCGGCATCGGCCCCAGCGGCATGGGGGCCTATCACGGCATTGAAGGATTCCGGGCGCTGAGCCACGCCAAGGGCGTCTTCATCCAAAGCCGCTGGCACTTCACCGATCTGCTGCGCGCACCGTTCGGCAAGCTGGCAGACGCGGTGCTCAAGGTGATGCTGCGGCGTCGATAAGGCGGCGTGCCAGCTATCAATAACACAGCCATGAATCGCCGCAAGCTATCGCAATATTCACTCATTCCTATTTTATCTCTCCGCCGCCGCTGACTAAGCTTAGCCATGAGTCGCCCTGTGCCCGTTAGCGGCCAGGGCGATGTGATCCCATTGAGTTCAGTTATTTAGCGCAACACCCGACGCAAGCCTGACCCGCATGCCTTGTTAACCGCTCCACGCCCGGCGGCTGGAGCACCCTTACGGAAGCAGAGAGCGCATTATGACAACTGAAAGCAAATGCCCGTTTTCGGGCGGCAAGCAGCCCGCACCGCAAGACGGCCCCACCAATCAGGATTGGTGGCCTAATCAGCTCAGCCTGAAACCGCTGCATCAGCACTCCCCCCTGTCCGATCCGATGGACAAAGACTTCAACTACGCCGATGCCTTCAACAGCCTCGATCTGGCGGCGGTCAAACAGGATCTGCACGCCCTGATGACCGACTCGCAGGCATGGTGGCCGGCGGACTTCGGCCACTACGGCGGCCTGTTCATCCGCATGGCCTGGCACAGCGCCGGCACCTACCGCATCGGCGACGGCCGCGGCGGCGCGGGCGAAGGCCAGCAGCGCTTCGCCCCGCTCAACAGCTGGCCGGACAACGTCAGCCTCGACAAGGCGCGCCGCCTGCTGTGGCCAATCAAACAGAAATACGGCCGCAATATCTCCTGGGCCGACCTGATTATCCTGACCGGCAACGTGGCGCTGGAATCGATGGGCTTCAAAACCTTCGGCTATGCCGGCGGCCGCGCCGACACCTGGGAGCCGGACGACGTCTACTGGGGTTCGGAGAAGATCTGGCTGGAGCTGAGCGGCGGGCCAAACAGCCGCTACTCGGGCGACCGTGACCTGGAAGACCCGCTGGCGGCGGTGCAGATGGGCCTGATCTACGTCAACCCGGAAGGCCCGGACGGCAATCCCGATCCGGTGGCCGCCGCGCGCGACATTCGTGAAACCTTCGCCCGCATGGCGATGAACGACGAAGAAACCGTGGCGTTGATCGCCGGCGGTCACACCTTCGGCAAGACCCACGGCGCCGGCCCGGCGTCTAACGTCGGCGCCGATCCTGAAGCGGCCGGGCTGGAGTCGCAGGGCCTCGGCTGGCACAGCACCTTCGGCACCGGCGTCGGCAAAGACGCCATCACCAGCGGCCTGGAAGTCACCTGGACCACCACCCCAACCCAGTGGAACCACGACTTCTTCCGCCACCTGTTCGAATACGAATGGGAGCTGAGCCAAAGCCCGGCCGGCGCGCATCAGTGGGTGGCGAAAGACATCGGTGAAACCATTCCCGACGCCTTCGATCCGAACAAGAAACGCCGCCCGACCATGCTGACCACCGACCTGTCGCTGCGCTTCGATCCGGCCTACGAGAAGATTTCGCGCCGCTTCTATGAGCACCCGGAGGAGCTGGCCGACGCCTTCGCCCGCGCCTGGTTCAAGCTGACCCACCGCGACATGGGGCCGCGTGCGCGCTACCTCGGCCCGGAAGTGCCGCAGGAAGAGCTGATTTGGCAGGATCCGATCCCGGCGGTCGATCATCCGCTGATCGACGAGCAGGATATCGCCGCGCTGAAAAACGCCGTGCTGGCTTCCGGCCTGCCGGTGTCGGCGCTGGTCTCCACCGCCTGGGCTTCCGCTTCGAGCTTCCGCGGTTCCGACAAACGCGGCGGCGCCAACGGCGCGCGCATTCGCCTGGCGCCGCAAAAAGACTGGGCGATCAACCAGCCTGCGCAGCTCGCCGCGACGCTGGCCAAGCTGGAGAGCATCCAACGCACCTTCAACGATGCGCAGACCGGCGGCAAGCGCGTCTCGCTGGCAGATCTGATCGTACTGGCCGGCGCCGCGGGCGTGGAACAGGCGGCGAAGAACGCCGGTTTGGCCCTGACGGTGCCGTTCGCGCCGGGCCGCATGGACGCTTCGCAGGAACAGACCGACGTGGACTCTTTCGAGGCGATGGAGCCGCTCGCCGACGGTTTCCGCAACTTCCTGAAGGGCAAATACCGCGTGCCGGCCGAAACGCTGCTGGTCGACAAGGCGCAGCTGCTGACCCTGACCGCGCCGGAAATGACGGTGCTGGTCGGCGGGCTGCGGGTGCTCGGTGCCAACGTCGGCGGCACGCAGCACGGCGTGTTCACCCAGCGGCCGCAGGCGCTGACCAACGACTTCTTCGTCAACCTGCTCGACATGGGCACCACCTGGCACCCGGTCGATGAAGACGGCCTGTTCGAAGGGCGCGATCGCCGCAGCGGCGCGGTCAAGTGGACCGGCAGCCGCGTCGATCTGGTGTTCGGTTCACACGCGCAGCTGCGCGCGCTGGCCGAAGTCTACGGCAGCGCCGACGCGCAGGAGAAGTTCGCCCACGACTTCGTCGCCGCCTGGAACAAAGTGATGAACCTCGATCGTTTCGATCTGGCGTAAACACCCCGCAACGGCCTGCTTCGGCAGGCCGTTTTTCCTCCCGAGATCAACACCGCCTCCGCTCAACGCCAGCCGCAGCGCCCGTCGTTATATTTCATTTTTCCGCTTATTCGTATTTACTCAACAAGTCATATAAAAATTTGATGGGCGGCAATTCTTTTAATGCTGTATTTATATTTAGACGGCAATGAAGACCGTAAACTCAGCTGGCTAATGCGATATATCCCATCCAGGAGAACACCGTTATGGATTATCCTCGATTCACCTCAATATGCGCCAAGGCGGGCTTTATTCTCATCGCCGCCCCTTAGCGGCTGCGGGCCCGGCCGCCAAAGGCGCCCACCGTTTTTATGCCAATAAAAAAGAGGTTCTGCATCTGGGTGATATTTTCCTAGGCGCCAGACGCTCGCCCTTATTTAATGCTTCACCCCGCGCACTACGCTTTTCTTTTTTATTTTTCAACCGACGGGAAAGGTCATAGGGAATCACACTTTACTCAGGAAAATAACCGCTACCTGGAGGTCATCATGCAACATATTATCGGTATTTCTTCTCGTCGGCTGAGGATATCGGCCCTTGCGCTGCTGCTCCCGGCACTGTCCTGGGCGGCCGATACGGCGTCTCTCGCCGTAGGGCCGCAATATGACACCACCCATGTCTACGTCGAACGCGGCAAGATGGATGCTTTTGTCGACAGCATTCTGAAAACATTCGGCGGTACCAGCACCGAACGCGTGCTGGTCAACGTCACGCCCACGCCGAGCGAAACTTACTCCCAGCTGATACTGACGCCGGCCGGCAGCTTCTCGGTGTTCGATTTCAAAACGCCGATCCCGCACCCGTTCGGCACCGAGCGCAACGGTTTTCTGGTCAGGGATATGGACGCCGCCATCCGCCAAGCCAGGGCCGCCGGCGCCGATGTGCAGGTTGCGCCTTTCGACGATCCGATCGGCCGCGACGCGGTGATCCAGTGGCCCGGCGGCGTCAACATGCAGCTCTATTGGCACACCAAGGCGCCTAACTACAAGCCGCTGCTGAGCGTGCCGGAAAACCGCCTGTATCTCTCCGCCTACCGCGTCGACGATTTCCTGAAAAGCTACCAGGCGTTCTCGCACGGCAAGGTCGTGAGCGACGAACAGGTCAGCGATACGGCGATCGGCCGCAGCGACAACGGCAAGATCCGTCAGATCGAATTGGACTCCCGCTTCGGCAAAACGCGCATTTTCGTCACCGACGGGCATCTGCCTTATCCGTTCGGCCATGAGCGCACCGGCTATGGCGTCGACGATCTGCCGGCCACGCTGGCCAAAGCGACGGCCAGCGGCGCGCAGGTGCTGTGGCGTTCGACGGCGGCGGAGCGCCGCGCCTCGGCGCTGGTGCGTTTCCCCGGCGGCTACATCGCCGAAATTCACCAGGCGGCTAAATAAACCCAAGGCGCGCTGCGGCGCGCTTTTTTCTTCGGATATCCATGATGAAACGCACGCTTCCCGCACTGTTGCTGTTCTCCACGCTCCCCGCCCTGGCGGCGGAGCCCGCCGCGTCCCCCTGGAAAAACATCCCGTTGGGCGATACGGCCACCCTGTCTTTCGACGGTTCACTGCGCGAGCGCTATGAATGGACGGATCAACGGGATCTGAGCGGCGGACGCGACGATACCTTCATGCAGCGCCTGCTGATTGGCGCACGCCTCGACTATGGCGACAACTTTGGCGCCTATGTTCAGTTGGGATCGTCACTGGCCACGCCGCGCGATCGCGGGCGCAAGCCGACCGACGAAGATCATGCCTATCTCGGTCAGGGCTATGTGGACTTAAAACTGCCCACCGCCTACGGCCTCGGCACCCTGCGGGTCGGCCGCCAGGAGATTGCGCTGGGTTCGCTACACCTGATGGGCACCCGCGACGGCCCCAACGTGCGCCGTTCTTTCGACGCCGTCCGCGCCAGCTGGGCCAAGGATAAAAACCGCCTCGACGCCTTTATCGGCCATCCCGTCACCCTTAAAACCGGCAGTTTCGACGACGATACCGACAACAGCCAAAAGGTGTGGGGGCTGTACGGCACCACGCCGCTGGCCGCGCTGGCTTCCGCGCTCGATCTCTACACCTTCGGCTTTGAGGATAACGATGCCCACTACGCGCAGCTCAGCGGGCAAGAGCGGCGTTATACCGTCGGCGCGCGCATTTTCGGCGCGGCGCAGGGATTCGACTGGGACAACGAGGCCGCCTGGCAGTTCGGCAGCGCAGAACAGCGCGACATCCGCGCCTGGTCGGCGTCGGCGCACGCCGGGTATACGGTGAGCGACTGGCGCTGGCAGCCGCGCTTTGGCGGCAAAATTGGCATCGCCAGCGGCGATAAAAACGGTCACGATGGGCAGCTCAATACCTTTAACGCCATGTACCCCAAGCTGCCCTACCTGACCGAGAACGGGCTGGTGGCGCCGGCTAACCTGATCGCCATCCACCCTTCGGTCACGATTACGCCGTGGCAAACCCTGTCCATCGATTTCAGCTGGGACGCGCTATGGCGGCAACGCCGCGAGGATGCCTTCTATCTCGGGCCGATGCGCCCGGTGAAAGGCAGCGAGCAGGGCTCGCGCTTTATCGGCAATCAGTATCAGGTCGAAACCACCTGGACGCCACGCAGAGATCTCCAGTTCAAAGTGGCCTATGTCTACTTCGACGTCGGCCACAGCCTGCAGCAACATGCCGGGCTGAAAGACATGAACTTCGTGCTGGCGCAGGGCACCTACAGCTTTTAACGCCAGGCCAAGAAAAAGGGCGCCGAACCTGGCGCCCCGTCTGTCTCACACCGCTTCCAGCTCCCTCGCCAGGGTGGCGACCAGCTCCGCGGCCGGCATCGGCCGCGCCAGGCCCACGCCCTGCCCGGACCACAGCGACATAAACTCTCCGCGCCCGGCCTTGGCCGCCGCCTGGCGGATATCGCCGGTGAGCGCGTTCTGCACCGGATAAGGCAGGATCTGCGCCTCTTCCGCGCGCATCTGGCGCATGAAATCATTGACGATACCGCGCGCCGGGCGGCCGCTGAAGGCGCGCGTCAGGCGCGTGCTGTCATCGCCGGCGTTGCGCAGCGCCACCCGCCAGGCATCGGCGATGCCCGACTCCGGGCTGCACAGGAACGCGGTGCCCAGCTGCGCCGCCTGCGCGCCCAGCAAGCGCGCCGCCGCGATGCCGCGCCCGTTCATAATGCCGCCCGCGGCGATCACCGGGATCTTCACCGCCGCCACCACCTGCGGCAGCAGGGCCATCAGGCCGACGCAGGATTGCTCGATGTCGCCGAGGAAGGTTGGGCGGTGGCCGCCCGCCTCCGAGCCCGAGACGCAAACGAAGTCGGCACCCGCCTCTTCCCAGGCGCGGGCTTCCGCCACCGTGGTGGCGGTGCCGATCACCCGCGAGCCGGCCTTCTTGAACTGCGTAACCGTGGCGCGCGGCAGCACGCCGAAGGTGAAGCTGGCCACCGGCGGCGCCGCCTCCAGCAAGGCCGCGATCTGGTCGCGGTTGTTTTCGGCGAATTGGGTGGGGATCGGCGGCTCGCTCAGCCCCAGCGCTTCGCGGAACGGCCGCAGCAGGTGCTGGGCGCGCTTGAGCTCGGCGAGATCCGGGTGCTGCTCATCGAGCAGAAACAGATTGATGTTGAACGGCGCGGTGGTCTGCGCGCGGATCTGCTGCACGCGTTCGAGGATCACCGCCGGTGAAAACAGCGCCGCCGCGCACGAGCCCAGCGCCCCGGCGTTGCTCACCGCCACCGCCAACGCCGGCGGCGACGCGCCGTTCATCGGCCCCTGAACGATCGGATAGCGCAGCCCAAGCTCGCGGGCAAAAGCAGAAGGTGCCGTCATCAATGTGTCTCCCTGTGCTGACTACATTCGTCTTACGGCGGCCGCGCCGCCGAACCGACCAAAAGCATAGCACCTTCTCACCGCCTGGCCGTGCAGTTAATGCTTCACCTGATGCCGGTCGAGCGACAGGAAGTGATGCACCACCGGTTTCTCCGGCCCGATGTGGAAGCGCAACGCCTCCTGCTGCAGATCGGCGTCGGCGTGCGACACCCGCTGGTGCTGCCGCAGGTGCTCCGCCCAGGACTCCACAAGGAACCACTCCATGATGCATTCCGGATCGCCGGTGTGCTCGGTGATGCCCCAGGCGTAAGCGCCGTCGCGACGACGCGCCCGCTCCAGCATCAGCAGCGTGCGCAGGAACTGCGGCCGATCCTGTTCGCGGATGCGGTACTCCACCTGAATCATCACCGGGCCGCGATCGTTTTCAACCGGCGTGTTGACCAGCGGCTCCGGCCAATGGTTCGACGGCTGTAGATCGGCCTCGCCGGTCGGCAAACGCAGGCGGTGGAACAGCAGCCCCGCCGCCAACAGGCCGACGCCGCCGACCAGCAGCGTGGCGGCCACGCCCAGCTCCTGCGCCACCAGCCCCCACAGCAGGCTGCCCGCCGCCATCGCGCCGTTGAAGACCATCAGGTAGATGGCCAGGCCGCGGCCGCGCACCCAGTTGGGCAGCACGCCCTGCGCCGCGCCGTTGAGCGTGGTCAGCGCAATGATCCAGCCGGCGCCCAGCACCAACAGCAGCACCACCGCCAGCCACTGCGGCGGCGCCAGCGACAGGGCCGCCATCACCACGGCGGTGAGCACCGCCGCCAGCAGCACCAGCCCGTCGGCATTCAGCCGCTGGCGCAGGCGCGGCAGCGCGATCGCCCCGAGGATCGCCCCGGCGCCTACCGCCCCAAGCAGAACGCCGTAAAAACCGGCGCTGCCGCCCAGCATGCGGCGCGCCACCAGCGGCAGCAGCGCCCAGACCGAGCTGGAAAAGGCGAAAAACACCGCTGCCCGCAGCAGCACCACGTGCAGCTCACGGCTGGAACGGGCATAGCGCAGCCCGGCGCGGAAAGCGCCGAAGAAGTGTTCCGACAGGCCGCTGTCCTCGGCCTTCGGCCGCTTCCACCACAGCAGCGCCGCGATCACCAGCACATAGCTCATCACGTCCGCGCCGTAGGCCGCGCCGGCACCGAAGCTGGCCAGCAGCAGGCCGCCGGCCGCCGGGCCGATGGAGCGGGCGATGTTGATGCCGAGCGAGTTCAGCGCCACGGCGTTTTTCAGCTCGGTGCGCGGCACCAGCTCCGGCACGATCGCCTGCCAGGTCGGCCCCATCAGCGCCGCACCGATGCCGCCGACGAAGGTCAGCGCCAGCAGGTATTCCACCGTCAGCGCACCGGTCTGCGACAGCACCAGCAGGCTGCCGCTGACGCAGGCCAGCAGAATTTGCACGAAGATCAGAAAGCGCCGCCGATCGAGGATGTCCGACAGTACCCCGGCCGGGATCGCCAGCAGGAACACCGGCAGCGTGGCGGCGGTCTGCATCAGCGCCACCGCCGAGGGGTTGCTCGACAGATCGGTGATCAGCCACGAGCTGGCGACGTCGCGCATAAAGCTGCCGACGTTGCCGAGCACCGTGGCGCCCCACAGCACCGCAAATAATGGGATTTTCAGCGGCGCGAAGCCGCCCGCCGCCGCCTTGTTTTCCGTCTGTTCAGCCATCCGTTCGCTCCTTCAAATCGTTAAATGCCACCAGCAACAGCGCGCCGGCCAGCCCGAGGTGTTCAAAAAATCCGTTCATCATCTGGCCGCGCTCCGCCCCGTCGAACTGCCAGAACGGGTTGGCCATCAGCGTCGCCATCAGGGTAAAACCGGCCAGCGCCAACGCGCCGAGCCAGCGATAAAAGCCGCTCAGGATCAGCGCCGACGCCGCCAGTTCCAGCAGCGTGACCAGCACGGCGAACAGCGCCGCCGGCTGCAGGCCGAAGTGGGTCATCTCGGCAACCGCGCCTTCGACGTTCAGCGCCTTGACCAACCCGCCCTGGATGTAGGCGGCGCAAATGGCGAGCAGCAGCAGCCAGCGCACCGCGGGCGCATGCAGCCGCTGCGCGCAGCGGGCGGCGATAGCAGTCAGGTTCATCGCGCCCCCTTAGAACGGCGAATTCTGGATAAAGGCCAGCAGATCGGCGTTGAAGCGATCGGGATCGACCTGCGCCAAGCCGTGAGCGCCGCCGGCGTAAACGTTCAGCTCCGCCTGTTGCATAAGCTTAGCGGCTTTCAGCGCCGAGGCGCCGATCGGCACGATCTGATCGGCGTCGCCGTGCACCAGCAGCGTCGGCCTGTCGATCGCCAGCAGATCGGCGGTGTAATCCACTTCGGAGAACGAGCTCACGCCGTCGTACTGCCCTTTCACGCCGCCCTGCATGGCCATCAGCCAGAAGTGGTCGATCAGCCCCGCATTGCTCTCCACCTCGTCGCAGTGGAAGCCGTAGAACGGCACCGCCAGATCTTTGAAGAACTGCGAGCGGTTGCCCGCCACGCCGCTGCGAATGCCGTCGAAGGCCGCCATGGGCACGCCTTCCGGGTTGGCCGGCGTTTGCAGCATCAGCGGCGGCACGGCGCCCACCAGCACCACCTTCGCCACCCGATCGCTGCCGTGGCGGCCGATGTAGCGCGCCACTTCGCCGCCGCCGATGGCGTGGCCGACCAGGATCAGATCGCGCAGATCCAGCGTTTCAATCAGCAGAGCCAGATCGTCGGCGTATTGGTTGATATCGTTGCCGTGCCAGGTCTGATCCGAACGGCCGTGGCCGCGGCGATCGTGGGCGATCACCCGGAATCCGCTCTGGCCGAAAAACAGCAGCTGGTTGTCCCAGGCGTCGGCGGACAGCGGCCAACCGTGGGAGAACAGGATCGGCTGGCCGCGGCCCCAATCCTTATAGAAAATGCGCGCGCCATCGGGCGCGGTGAGGATGCTCATGACGTGTTCCTCGCTCGGTATTGAATTGGATTTTGTACCGGGTAACAGTACGGCAGGCGCAAAGGCAGTGATAACGGAATAATTTTCGCATGATCGCGAGTTTTTTTGCTGAAGAGGCCGGCGTCGCCACCGGCGCAAAACGTCAGATGTTTTCCAGATCGATGCCGCGCGTTTTCGGGCCGAACAGCCCGATCACCAGCATCACGATCAGCATGCTGGCGACGATAAACGCGATCACCCCCAGCGAGCCGCCGTACTGCAAGATAATGCCGATGATGATGCTGCTGAACACCGTCGACAGGCGGCTGAAGGAGTAGCAGAAACCGACGGCGCGGGCGCGGATGTGGGTCGGGAAGATCTCGGATTGATAGGAGTGGTAGCTGTAGGTCAGCCAGGCGTTGGACCAGGTGATGAAGAAGCCGCACAGGATCAGCCACAGCGGGTTGTTCTGCAGCGCGAACAGCGAGCCGAAGATCACCGTCACCAGGCAAGACAACACGATCTGCCACTTGTTCTCCATCTTGTCGGCGTAGAAGCTGCACAGCAGCGAGCCCAGCGGGTAGGCCAGCGTGATGAAGAAAGCGTACAGCAGGCTGTGGGTGACCGAAGCGCCCTTGCCCGACAGCAGCGCCGGCAGCCAGTTGCCGAAGCCGAAGAAGCCGATGGCCTGAAAGAAATTCATCACCACCAGCATCAGCGTGCGATCGCGATACTGCGGCGCCCAGATATCGCGAAAGCGGCCGCGCAGCGGCGCTCCCTCGGCATCGTCAACCGGGCGCGACGGGAAGTCCGTGGCCGCCACGCCGCAGCGCCGCTCCATATCCCGCATCACCTGCCGGGCCTGCGCATAGCGCCGCTGCTGCACCAGCCAGCGCGGCGACTCCGGCAGCCCCTTGCGCACCAGCCAGATCACCAGCGAAGCCAGCGCGCCGGCGATCACCACGTAGCGCCAGCCGCTCAGGCCCCAAATCGTCTGCGGCACCAGCCACCAGGACATCAGCGCCACCGCCGGCACCGACAGGAACTGCACGAAGAACGCGAAGGCGAAAGCCCGGGTGCGCAGATGCGCGGGCACCCACTCCGTCAGGTAGGTATCGATGGTCACCAGCTCAATGCCGAGCCCAACGCCCACCAGAAAGCGCAGAAAGATCACCCACTCCGCCTGCTGTTGAAACGCCAGCAGCAGCGAGAAGGCGCCATACCAGATCAGGGCGAACATGAAGGTGGCGCGGCGGCCGAAGCGATCGGCGTACGGACTCAGCAGGCTGGCGCCGACGAACAGGCCGAGAAAGGTGGCGGAGGCGAAGGCCGCCTGATCCGACACGCCGAAGACGCCCAGCGCGCCGGTGTGGAAAATGCCGTCGGCGATAAGGCCGGTGCTGATATAGCCGGTCTGGAACAGATCGTAGAGTTCGAAAAAGCCGCCCAGCGACAGCAGAATGATAAAGCGCCACAGACCGGCCGACGCGGGCAAGGCGTCGATTCTGGCCGCCAAATCCCGCGCATGGATCGGCGACGCCGCTACAGAGTCACTCACCGTTAACCTCGCATTAACATTTTTGATGACTTTCTATGCTAGCGAAGCGGCGTCGGAGTTAAATTTTTAATTAGCAGACTATGAAAAAAAGTTAAGCATAAAACGCTGCAGCAGCCTGTTTTATAGCAGGAAAATGCAACGCGGGATGCCGCAGCGGCATCCCGAATCGGTGGCTTAACGGCTGGGGTGCTGCTGCAGCCGTTCGCTGCGGTAGAAGCTCAGCAGGCACCAGCCGAGGGCGATCAGCGCCAGCGGCGCGGCGACGAAACCGATGTTGCCCATACCCAGATGCAGGCTCACCTGGTTGCCCAGCAGCGCCCCGCTGCCGATGCCGAAGTTGTACAGGCCGGAGAAGATCGCCATTGCCACGTCGGTGGCGTCCGGCGCCAGGCTCAGCACTTTGGCCTGCATCGACAGGCCGATGGCCATGATCGCCATGCCCCAGAAGATGCACAGCACCGTCAGGTGGCTTTCGCTGCCGGCGGCCGGCAACAGCAGCAGCAGGCTCAAGGCCAGCAGCGCGATGGCGCCGATAAAGAAGCCGGAAGGAAAACGCTCGCTGTAGCGGCTGAACAGCAGGCTGCCGACGATGCCGGCGGCGCCGAACAGCAGCAGCATCAGCGTGGTGAAGTTCTCCGACAGCCCGGCCACGGTCTGGATAAACGGCTCGATGTAGCTGTAGGCGGTGAAGTGTGCCGTCACCACGATGACGGTCAGCATGTACAGCGCCAGCAGCGCCGGGCGTTTGAACAGCAGCGGCACGCTGGCCAGCGAACCGGAGTGCTCGCTTTTCAGCACCGGCAGCAAGCGCCACAGCAGCACCAGCGCCAGGGTGGCGCACACCGCGATGCCGATAAAGGTCATGCGCCAGCCGAGCAGCTGCCCCACCACCCGCCCGAGCGGCAGCCCGAGCACCATCGCCAGCGCGGTGCCGCCCGCCAGCAGGCTCAGCGCCTGGGCTTTCTTGCCCGGCGGCGCCACGCGGATCGCCAGCGAGGCGGTGATCGACCAGAACACCGAGTGTGCCAGCGCCACGCCGGCGCGCGAGATGACCAGCGTGGTGAAGTTCCAGGCCACGGCGGTCAGCACGTGGCTGGCGATAAACAGCATGAACACGCCGATCAGCAGCTTGCGGCGCTCGATTTTGCTGGTCAGCAGCATGCACGCCAACGAGGCGGCGGCGACGATCCAGGCGTAGATGGTGATGATCAGGCCGACCTGTTCGGTTTGCATCGAGAAGCTGGCGGCGATGTCGCTCAGCAGACCGACCGGAATAAATTCGGTGGTGTTGAAGATAAAGGCCGAGACGGCGAGGATAACCACGCGCAACCAGGCGGTTGAGCGCGAAACGGCAGCGTGTTCCATGGTAAACAAAATCCGGACAGGTGCGGGTAAGTAGCGATATTTTAACCAACCGGCCCGCTAAATGCGATACGCGTCACACTTTAATTGTGTGGTTTTTTTCGCCGCATTTCGACACATTCGCAGACACACGGTTGCACAAATGCTGTGCTAATCTCTTGAAGCGTACCAATTTTTCCTGCCGCTCTTCCCCTCCGGCCGCCGCAGACGACGCGCCGCGCCGAAGAACCGCGCGCAGTGTCCATTTGGCGTTTTCTGAGGCGAGGTCATTATGTCCGCGATTTATGATTGGTCCGTGCTCGCATTGCGCAATGTTTACGATCGCCGCATTCAGGGCAAGCCGGTGCTCGACAGCGCCGCGCTGTTCCCCGACGCCGAACGTTTCACCGCCCAATGGCGGCAGATCCGCGAAGAGGCGCTGACCGTCGCCCACGATCTGCACAATATTCCCCGTTTTCACGAGATCATGATCCAGCAGGAATCGATCTCCGCCAACGACGCGCGCGACTGGCGCATGTTCATCATGAAGGCCTACGGTCAGCCGATCGCCCGCAACCTGGCACGCTGCCCGACGCTGGCAGCGCTGATCGCCTCGTCGCCGGACGTGCTGTCCGCCTCGCTCTCCTTCCTGGCGCCCGGTAAACAGGTGCCACCCCACCGCGGGCCGTTCCGCGGCATTCTGCGCGGCTATCTGGTGCTGGACATGCCCAAACGCGCCGACGGGGTGCCGGCGGCGGTGCTGAAAGTGGACGGCCGCGAATACCGGCTGCACGAGGGGGAGTTCATGCTGTGGGACGATACCTTCGAACACGAGGTGTGGAACGACAGCGCGCAGGTGCGCACCGTGCTGCTGCTGGACATCCGCCGCCGCGACATGCCCGGCGGGTTGCGGCTGCTCTCCAGCGCCATCATCGCCCTGGTGCGGCTGAACGTGCGCTGGATGCAGCGCCAGTTCTAAGTCCGGCGCCCAGGCGACTACCCGTCCCGGGAGGTCGGGCATTGCTGCGCCAGCCACTGCTCGGCAGTGGTGGTGGCTATGCCCTGGCGCGCATTGAAGGTCTTCGCCTTATCCCAGGCCACGCCGTCGGGCCGGGCGAAAGCCAGCCGGTATTTGGCGCCGACGTCACGCGGATGGTTCAGCACCTCCTCCTGTAGCCGCTCTTTGTTCAACAGGACTCTGTTGACCTCAACGCCCCAGTGCGCCTGCATGACATCGGCAAGCTCGCGGTAGGTCAACGTGTCCCCGGCGATATAGACCACCTGGTTGCGAAACGCGGGCCGATGGAAAAAAATCGCGGCCGTCAGCCGGCCAATGTCCTCGGGGGTGGTCAGCGTCACCGCGTAACGCCAGTCGCCCAACGCGCGCACCGTTTTGGTTGCCGCGTCCACCACGCCAAAACCCGGGTCAAACAGGTAGCTGGTGAAAATGCCCGTGGAAACAATCACCCACTCCGTCGCCTTCTGCGCACGCAGCAGGTGGCGCACTTCGAGCTGTTCATCCCACACCTGTTGCCCGCTGCCTGTGCCGACAACATCGTAGTCCACGCCGAACTGCCACGGGAAGTAGCGCGCCACGCCCGCCTGCAAAACGGCCTGGGTGATCTTTATCTGCGTGCCCGCCCCGCCGACAAAGCCGCTGCAGTTGATCACCGCGTCGAAGGAACAGAATAGCGCACTCAGCGCCTCCACGCTGTTTTGCTGCAGATCGCCTTCCACCACGGCGATGCCGAGCCGCGCCAGCGCATCCCGCCGCGCCCGATGCGGGCCGCTGACGGCGCGGGCGGCCTCCGGCCGCAGCAGCACGCTGATGTTTAAAGCGTGGTGTAACCGGGCCTGCCGGCTCATCGCGCGCAATACCGGCAGCCCCAGTTCACCGGCGCCGAGTATGAGCACGTTATTGATGGATGGATTTGTGGATTTCATTCTTGCCTCCTGTCTTGACACTGCGCCATCCTGACAGCTGACAAAAACGGGTTCAATTAGGTACACGCGTGATACCGGAGAGGAATATGACGAACGATCGGGAAGCGCTGCTGCAATTTTCGCAGGCGTTCTGTGAAGAATTGAGCAACGACGATGAAGGGTTGAAGCGTGAGATCCTCGCGCATGCGGGCAACCGTTGGTCGCTGGGGGCATTGCATATCCTGGGCACCCACGGGCCGCTGCGCCACGGCGAGATAGGCCGCCAATTAGCGGGCGTGACGCAGAGAATGCTGACGCGGACGCTGCGCCATCTCGAACGGGACGGGCTGATATCGCGCTGCGATTATCAGGAAAAGCTGCCCCGCGTGGTTTACACCATCACCGACGCGGGGAAAGAGATGCTGCTCAACATGCTGCCGCTCTGGTCGTGGATTATCGCCTCCGCCGACGCCTTCAGGGCGGCCCGCTCGCGCTACGATGAGCAAGAACGAAGCGCCGCCGGGGGATGAACGCGGGCCTCCCTGCCCGTGGGGCGGCGCTCAACCGCCGCCCAGATAGGCCTTTCTTACCTCCGGATCGTTCAACAGCTCTTGCCCGCTGCCGGTGAGGCGGATCTGGCCGTTGACCATCACATAGCCGCGATCGGACAGCTTCAGCGCATGGTTGGCGTTCTGCTCCACCAGAAACAGCGTCATGCCGCTGCGGGTCAGCTCGCGCAGCACGCCGAAGATCTGCCGCACCACGATCGGCGCCAGCCCCAGGCTCGGCTCGTCCAACAGCAGCAGCTTCGGCCGGCTCATCAGCGCGCGGGCGATCGCCAACATCTGCTGCTCGCCGCCGGACAGGGTCATCGCACGCTGGTTGCGCCGCTCCTTGAGGCGCGGAAACAGCTCGAACATGCGCGGCAAATCCTCTTCCAGATAGCGATTGCCGACGGTGATGGTGCCCATCAGCAGGTTCTCCTCCACGCTCATGTCCGGAAAGATGCGCCGCCCCTCCGGCGCCTGCGCGATGCCGCCGGCCGCCACGTAGTGTGTGGAGCGGCGGCTGATGTCCTCGCCGCCAAACAGGATCTGCCCGCCGGCGATGCGCGGCTGGCCGAAGATCGACATCAACAGCGTGGATTTGCCCGCGCCGTTGGCGCCGATCAGCGCCACCGTCTCCCCGGCGTTGACCTGCAGCGACACCTGGCGCAGCGCCTGGATCGGCCCGTAAAACACGTCCACTTCGCGAAATTCCAGCATCGCTTCGCTCATCCCGCCAGCTCCTCTTCGTCCGCGCCCAGGTAGGCGGCGATCACCGCCTCGTTGTGCTGGATCTCCTGCGGCGTGCCGCGGGCGATCACGTCGCCGTGATCGAGCACGATCACCCGATCGGAGATCTCCATCACCATGCCCATGTCATGCTCGATCAGCAGCACCGTGATGCCGTGATGCTGGCGCAGAAAACGGATGATGCGGCTCAGCGTGGCCGTTTCCACCGGGTTCAGCCCGGCGGCCGGCTCGTCGAGGCAGATCATCTCCGGCGCGGTGCACATGGCGCGCGCGATCTCCAGCCGCCGCTGCTGACCGTAGGACATCTCCCCCGCCAGCCGGTTGGCGCAGTCCACCAGATCCACCACCTCCAGCCAGTAGAAGGCGTGATCCAGCGCAGCGCTCTCCGCCCGGCGGTAGCCCGGCGTATTCAGCACCCCGGCGATCAGGTTGCGGTTGCTCTGCATGTGCTGCGCCACCAGCAGGTTCTCCACCACCGACATTTCGCGGAACAGGCGGATATTCTGGAAGGTGCGCGCCAGCCCGGCGCGGTTGACCAGGTGGGTGCCGCCGAACATCTTGTAATAGAGGCGCGAGCCGAGCCGCTTCGGGCGTATCCAGTCGCCGGCGCGAAACTTTTGCCCCAGCACCTGGATCACGTCGGTCGGCCGCTTGTGGGTATTGAGCAGGATCGCGCCGCCGCTGGCGCGGTAAAAGCCGGTCAGGCAGTTGAACACCGTGGTCTTGCCGGCGCCGTTGGGGCCAATCAGGGCGGTGATGGAGCCGCGCTCCACCTCCAGATTGACGTCGTTCAGCGCCTTGATGCCGCCAAAGCGCATCATCAGGTGCTCCACCCGCAAAATGGCGTCGCTCATGGCGCCACCCCCTTGCGTTCGGCGAAGCTGGCGCGGCTGATGCGCACCAGCCCGCGCGGCCGCCAGATCATCATCGCCACCATCAGCACGCCGAACAGCAGCACCCGGTATTCCGCGAAGCTGCGCAGCAGCTCCGGCGCCACCGTCAGCACGAAGGCCGCCAGCACCACGCCGAGGGTGGAGCCCATGCCGCCCAGCACCACGATCGCCAGGATCAGCGCCGACTCGAAGAAGGTGAACGAGGTCGGGTTGACGAAGCCCTGATAGGTGGCGAAAAACACCCCCGCCAGCCCGGCGGTGGAGGCACCCAGCATAAACGCCGACAGCTTCACCAGCACGTGATTGAGCCCGAGAGAGCGGCAGGCGATCTCATCCTCGCGCAGCGCCTCCCAGGCGCGGCCGATCGGCATGCGCGTCAGCCGGTGCTTGATGTACAGCACCAGCAGCACCACCAAAAACAGCACCGCGTAAATGAAAATGAACTTGAGGTTGGGGTTGTAATCGATGCCGAGAAACTCGTGGATCGGCACCCCGCCGTCTTTGGCGCGGCGGCCGAACTCCAGGCCGAACACCGTCGGCGCCGGCACCGAGACGCCGTTCGGCCCGCCGGTGAGCGACATCCAGTTGTTCAGCACCAGCCGGATGATCTCCCCAAACCCCAGCGTGACGATCGCCAGGTAGTCGCCGTGCATGCGCAGCACCGGAAAGCCCAGCAGCGCGCCGGCCAGCGCCGCCATCAGCGCCCCCAGCGGCAGCATCGCCCAAAACCCCAGCCCGAGGTACTGATAGCCCAGCGCCAGCCCGTAGGCGCCGATGGCGTAAAACGCCACGTACCCCAGATCGAGCAGCCCCGCCAGGCCGACCACGATATTCAGCCCCAGGCCGAGCAGCACGTAGATCAGGCCGAGGATCGCCACCGTCAGCAGGTATTTGGTGGCGACGAAGGGAAACAGCAGCGCGATCGCCGCCATCAGCGGCAGGATCCAGCGCAGGTTGGATTTATAGCCCAGCGGCCGCACGTAAACGCCGTCGTTGCCGCCGTCGAAGCGCGCCAGCACCCTGCGCCCCGGCGCGGTTTGCAAGAACAGGCTCAGCAACAGCCGCCCGGCCATCACCGCGATGATAATCCACACCAGCCGGTGCGGCTCGAAGTTGAAGCTGTAGCCGTTCAGCACGATGCCGACGATCGGCCCGAACACGATCAGGGCGATCAGCCCGGCCAAGACGGCGTCCAGCAGGCTGCGTTTAACGTCCAGCCCGCCGTTGATCACGGATTGCGACATGGCGTTCTCCTTAAACCTTGGCGATCAGCGGCCGGCCGAGCAGGCCCTGCGGACGGAAGATCAGGATCGCCACCAGCAACCCGAAGGAGAACACGTCCTTGTAATCCGAGTTCACCATGCCGGCGAACTGCGCCTCCGCCACCCCGAGCAACAGCCCGCCCAGCATGGCGCCTGGCAGCGAGCCGATGCCGCCCAGCACCGCGGCGGTGAAGGCCTTGATGCCGATGATAAAGCCGACGTAAAAATCGAAGGTGCCGTAGTTCATGGTGATCAGCACCCCGGCCAGCCCGGCCATGGCGGCGCCGATCACGAACACCAGCGAGATCACCCGATCGGTATTGATGCCGAGAATCGAAGCCATTTTGCGATCCTGCTGGGTAGCGCGGCAGATGCGTCCCAGCCGGGTGCGCTGAATGATGTAGGTGAGGATCGCCATGCCGAGCAGCGACGCCACCAGAATAAACACCTTGGTGTAAGTGATCTGCACCACGCCGCCGTCGAACTCCAGGCGGAACACGCCGCTCAGCAGCGTCGGGATGCCCTGCTGGCGCGGCCCCTGGCTTATCTGCGCGTAGTTTTGCAGGATTAACGACATGCCGATGGCGGAGATCAAGGGCGCCAGGCGGGTGGAGTTGCGCAGCGGCTTGTAGGCGATGCGCTCGATCACCCAGCCGTACACCCCGGTGATGACGATGGTGAACACCAGCGTGCCGAGGATCAGCAGCGGGAACGAGTGCAGCCCGAAGAACGACAGCAGCGCCAAGCCGATGGCGCACAGGTAGGCGGAGATCATGTACACCTCGCCGTGGGCGAAGTTGATCATGCCGATGATGCCGTAAACCATGGTGTAGCCGATGGCGATCAGGCCATACACCGCGCCAAGGGTCAGGCCGTTGATCAGCTGTTGCAGAAAGAATACATCCATAATGAGCAGTCTCGCCTGGTAAGGCCGCCAACGCAGTCCGACGCGGCCCAAAGGTCATCGCGGAACGGGCTCGCCAGAGCGGCGAGCCCGTCGGTCATAGGGTTACAACTTCAAGGTTCGGCCGTTTACAGCTGGTGATATTTGCCCTTGTCATCCCATTGGTAGACCACGTAGTCCGAGACCTTCAGATCGCCCTTCTGGTCCCAGGCCTTTTTGCCCATCACGGTATCGACGTCGTGTGACTTCAGCCATTCGGCGGCCTTGGCGCTGTCTTTGCCGCCGGTGGCGTTGAAGGCGGCGGCGATCGCCTGAATCGAGGCGTAGGAGTAGAGGGTGTACCCTTCCGGTTCAAAGCCGCTGGCGCGGAACTTGGCGATCACCGCCTTGCCTTCCGGGATCAGACGCGGATCGTTGCCGAAGGTCATCAGCACGCCGTTGGTGTACTGCGGCCCGCCGGCGGCGGTCACCAGCTCTTCGGTCACTACGCAGTCGCCGGAGAAGAACTTGGCGGTCACGCCCTGCTCGCGCATCTGGCGCACCAGCGGCCCGGCTTCCGGATGGCAGCCGCCGAAGTAGACCACGTCCGGCTTGACCGAGGCGATCTTGGTCACCAGCGCGTTGAAGTCTTTCTCGCCGCGCGACAGCCCCTCATACAGCACTTCTTTGACTCCGCGCTTGTTCATCGCCGCCTTGGCGGCGTCCGCCAGCCCCTGGCCGTAGGTGTCTTTATCGTGGATCACCGCGATGCGTTTGGCCTTCAGGGTATCCAGCATGTAGTTGGTGGCGATCGCGCCCTGCTGATCGTCGCGCCCGCACATGCGGAACATGGTCTTCATGCCACGCTCGGTGATTTGCGGGTTGGTGGAGCCGGGGGTGATGGCGATGATGCCGGCCTCGTCATACACCTCGGAGGCGGGCATGGTGGAAGAGGAGCAGAAGTGGCCGACCACCGCCGAGACCTTGTCCTGATCCACCAGCCGGTTGGCGACCGCGACCGCCTGTTTCGGTTCGCAGGCGTCATCCCCCTGCACCAGCTTGATTTTTTCCCCTTTGATGCCGCCGGCGGCGTTGATGTCCGCCGCCGCCTGCGAAGCCCCGCGCCAATACTGATCGCCATAGGTGGCGTTCGGCCCGGAGAACGGCCCGGCGACGCCGATGACGATATCGGCCTGCGCGGAAAACGCCGTACCTAAACAACCGATGAGCAAAGCAGCGAGCGGACTTTTTATCAATTTCGATGACATTGTTATCTCCCTCAGCACTGTTGTAGCGAAACGCCCGGGGGCGCGGATCAGTCACTTTATGTGTAGACGGGGAAAATAATTTTCTTGAGAGCGCAGTCGCATTCCCCAAAAATGGGTAAGCAAAAATCCAGCCATTGTGACGACGAATACATATTGCTTGCTTATTCATCCTACATATCAGTGGCGGCGCGGCGTGTGGCGGGGATAACGGGGTCGGGGCCGTACGGCTAGCATGAGAGGGGGCATGAGAGGGAGAGTGGCCCTGCACCATCGCCGTGCAAGGGCATGTGCAAGCGACGCGATAACGAGACCGGCGGCAAACATCACCGCCTGGCGATGTAAAATGCCGAAAAACAGCGCAAGGTGCTCATTCCCTCAGCAAACGCACTTTTTTTGCAGTTTAGCGCTTTGACAAACCCCAGGCGCCCCGCTATTATTCGCCCCGTTCACACGATTCCTCTGTAGTTCAGTCGGTAGAACGGCGGACTGTTAATCCGTATGTCACTGGTTCGAGTCCAGTCAGAGGAGCCATATTTAGAGAAGCCCGCTCAGGGAAACCCGAGCGGGCTTTTTGCTTTCTGCCGTTAACCGAGCAACGGCGTCTACAGCACCATTTCGTAGTGAGAGCCGTCCGGCAGTTCAACATCCAGCCGCAGTTTGCCACCGGCCGCCTCAACGTAGCGTTTTAGCGAAGACAGTTTCAGATCGCGGCCCGGTTTTTCCATCACGGCCACGGTCGGCTGCCGGATCCCCAGCGCCTGCGCCATTTCAACCTGCGTTTTCTGTACTTTTTCGCGCAGCTCGGCAAGGTGAATGTTCAGCATGATGTCCGCCGCCAGCGCCTGCGCGTTGGCCACGACCTTAGCACTTGATGTCACAGGCAGCGAGCGGGCTATGGGTGAGCGACACGTGACATCCGCGTTACGGCTAAGCGAGCCTCGCCCCTATCGCCCCAGCAGCACCGTTGCCCAAACAACGATGGTCATCAGCACCGCCACCAATTGCGCCGCGCCGCCCAGATCTTTGGCGCGTTTGGATAACGGATGCAGCGCCAGTGAAATACGGTCGACCACGGTTTCAATCGCCGTATTCAGCAGCTCCACCACCAATAGCAGGAAACTGCAGATAATTAATAACAGCCGCTCCATTTTTGTAATATCTAAACCAAATGTAACAACCAGTAAAATGGCGTTAATAACCAATAATTGGCGGAACGCATCTTCGGTAAGCACCGCGTCAATAACCCCGGCCCATGAGTTCCTTATGCTGTAGGTTAATCGGCTTATTCCCTTTTTCTTATTTCCAGGCATAGCATTTGCTCTCATCAACACGACGACAACGCCCGCAAATAAATCACGCGCCGTGAATTTATCTCGGGTTTATTAATTAAAGACCTTAACCGTTTGCCCTCAGGAGAGGATTCATTCGCTCACGCGATGCCCGCACAACAGTGAAACGACCAGCGCGAAAAATGCCCTGGCGGGCTTATTATCCTGAGGACGTTAAAAGACGAAACGTTATCAGCCGGTTAAAGCGTTTTCTCGTACAAGCGGTAGCGCTTATAGGGAACCGCGCCGATGCGTTCTAAAATCGTCCGCATGCCGGTATTGGTTTCCAGGATCCAAGACATTTCCAATGCGTCGATATTGCGCTTGGCGAAAGGCTCGCGCAGCGCCTCAATCAGCAACAGCGCAATAATCGGCCCGATGCGGCTGAATTGATATTCCCGGCGCACGCCCATCAACGGCACGCGCGCGGTGCGCACGCCGCTGACCTTCAGCCGCCACAATAACTTCGCCCAGCCAAACGGCAATAACCGCCCCTGCAGATCGGCAATCGCTTCGTTAATGTTCGGCAAGCCGACGATAAAGGCGCAGGGGGCGCCATCCACCTCGGCGATATGGATCATATCGTCGGGCACCAGAAACTTCAGCTGATCCCCCATGGTGGCGAACTCATGCTCGGTGAACGGGACAAACCCCCAGTTATGCTGCCACCCGGAGTTGAACACCTCGCGCAGCACCTGCATCTCCTCGCGAAAGCGCTTGCGGTTGAGGCGGCGAACGGTCACCTTTTTGCGCACCTGGTCCATCATCCGGGTTAACGACGGCGAAAAGTGCAGATCGGTTCTTTTCATCCAATAGGCAAGCAAATCAATCCCTTCGCTATAGCCCTGCTGCGCTATCTGGGGCGCGTAATAAGGCTTGGCGTGCGTCATCAGCGCCGAGGGCGGAGTGTCGAACCCCTCGACCAACAGGCCGCTTTCCTGATTGATATTGAGGCTGAACGGCCCGGTGATTTTGCGCGCGCCTTTCGACCTCAACCACTCCTCCGCCACTGTGAACAACGCGCTGAATACGGCGGGATCGTCAACGGCGTCGATCATGCCGAAGTGGCCGGTATCCTCGCCATGCAGCTCGCGGTGCAGGGAATCAATTTGTGCGGTGATGCGCCCAACGACCTTCCCCTGCTTTTTGGCCACCCACGCCTGCCATTCGATATGGTCGGTGCCGGGATTCTTCTTTGACAGATGCTCTTCGCGCTCTAAATACAGCGGCTCAATCCAGTTTGGATCATCGCGAAACAGTAACGAGGGGAAAGCAATAAATTCTTTAAGCTCGCGTTTATCCAGAACTTTCTCAATGCGGATCATAAATAGCCTTACGTTTTAATAAAATAATTAAATAAGCGCGCGACAACGCCTTTAGCATTTTTTATGCTGTTCTCTTTAATTGGATTGTGTATTGCCTCCGGTTCAACGATAAGAAAAACCGAATATTACCCCCGGTGAATCAGCGTGCTCATTGCCCGATATTCACCCTGAGGTTTCCGTGATTGTTCGAAAAAAGGGAAACAAAAAGCGGCGCTGACATGCTACGCTAATGATGCTCTTTTATTATTTCGTGCTGTTTTGGCAAAAGAAATCTGCCGTATTTAGTGTACCGACTTTAATCAGGAGCGGGATCGCCATTTTTACCACTTAATGCTCTTTTTAAGATTCAGCTTAAATGAGCCATTCACTTTTTGATTTCTTGCGGCATACTGTTTAGGAAGTGTTTAAGTTCTAAGATAGCCATGCACGAGGTCAAAACCTATGAGTCGACAGTTATTTCCTGCCCGACACATTCAGGCTAAAGAACGGCGAAACCCGGAGCTTACAATAGCCCCCTGTATATCGCCAGGGTGCCGTACAAGGCTGATAAAACGGGCAACTCACACTCTGCCCGGGTAATAACCGGCGTACCGTTCAAGCACGGTAATATACGCTGTTCGCGGAATGAAGATGGTTGAATAACAAACTTATTCAAAACCTATTCATAGTAAAATATCAATTACCTCGCCAAGAGTCTTTTATCTCTTTTGGTGATTTTTAATCTATGGCTAGTTTGTCTATGTCTGAAACAAGTTCCGTTCATTCTCTTCCCATGCGCTATGCGGACTTCCCCACTTTAGTGGACGCGTTGGATTACGCGGCGCTGGGCAATACGGGAATGAATTTTTACGATCGGCGCAATCAACTCGTGACCGTGCTCGAATACCGCACGCTGCAGCAAAAAGCGATCTCGGGCGCGCGGCGTTTATTGTCGCTGAAACTCAAGAAAGGCGATCGCGTGGCGCTGATCGCCGAAACCAGCGCGGGATTCGTCGAAGCGTTTTTCGCCTGCCAATATGCCGGCCTGGTGGCGGTGCCGCTGGCGATCCCGATGGGCGTGGGCCAGCGCGACTCCTACACCGCCAAGCTGAAGGGGCTGATCGCCAGCTGTAACCCCGCGGCAATCATCAGCAGCGAAGAGTGGACGCCGCTGATCGCCTCGGCCACGGAAAAGGCGCCGTCGCTGCACATCCTCAGCGACGAGGATTTTAACGCCTTGCCGGAGCCGGAAATCGCGTTGCCCGCACCTTCGCCCGACGACATCGCCTATCTCCAATACACCTCGGGCAGCACCCGCTTCCGCGCGGCGTGATCATTACCCAGCGGGCGGCCATGGCGAACCTGAACGCGATCAGCCGCGACGGGATCAAGCTGCGCGCGGGCGACCGCTGCGTCTCCTGGCTGCCCTTCTATCATGATATGGGCCTGGTCGGTTTCCTGCTGACCCCGGTGGCGACCCAGCTGTCCGTCGATTACCTGCGCACGCAAGATTTCGCCATGCGCCCGATGCAGTGGCTGAAACTGATCGCCAAGAATCGCGGCACGGTGTCCGTCGCCCCGCCGTTCGGCTACGACCTGTGCCTGCGCCGCAGCAACGCCAAAGAGCTGGCCGATCTGGATCTCTCCAGCTGGCGGGTCGCGGGTGTAGGCGCTGAGCCGATCCCGGCCGAGCTGCTCGGCCAGTTCGGCGAACACTTCAGCAGCATCAACTTCGACAGCAAAGCCTTCATGCCGTGCTACGGCCTGGCCGAGAACACCCTGGCGGTGAGCTTTTCCGACCCTTGCTCCGGCCCGCAAACCAACGCGGTCGACCGCGATATTTTGGAGTACGAGGGCAAAGCGGTCGCGCCCGGCAAGAAGACCCGCGCCGTCTCGACCTTCGTCAACTGCGGCCGAGCGTTGCCCGGCCACCGCATCGAGATCCGCAGCGAAACCGGGCAGCCGCTGCCGGAACGCCAGGTCGGCCACATCACGATTTCCGGCCCCAGTCTGATGAACGGTTATTTCTGCGATGACGAATCCCAACAGCAGATCCAGGTGACCGGCTGGATGGACACCGGCGATCTGGGCTATCTGCTGGACGGCTATCTGTACGTCACCGGCCGCAAGAAGGACCTGATCATCATTCGCGGCCGCAATATCTGGCCGCAGGATATTGAGTACGTTGCGGAATCCGAGCCTGAAATCCGTTCCGGCGATGCGATTGCCTTCGTGACCGAAGAACACGACGAGGCGGCCAGGATCATTTTGCAAATCCAGTGCCGAGTCAGCTCGGAAGAACGCCGGGAGCAAATCGTGCATTCGCTGAGCGCGCGCATTCAAAGCGAGTTCGGCATCGCGGTGGACATCGAACTGCTGCCGCCGCACAGCATTCCCCGCACGTCGTCGGGCAAACCCGCCCGCGCCGAGGCCAAAAAACGCTGGCTGAGCGCTTCGCTCTACCCGCAAATGCCGCAGCTGGCCGGTTTCGCGCAATGAGCGGCACCGTGGCGGTGACGGGCGCGACCGGTTTTATCGGCCGGCACATCGTCCAGGAACTGCTGGCGCAAGGGTTTAGCGTGCGCGCCCTGACGCGGCAAGCCGGAAAAGCCGCCATCGACAACCTACAGTGGATCCCCGGCGCGCTGGAAGATCGGCCCTCGCTCACCGAGCTGGTGCGCGGCGCGGAGTGCGTGGTGCACTGTGCGGGCCAGGTACGCGGGCATGCGGAAGCGGTGTTCACCCGTTGCAACGTGACCGGTAGCCTGAACCTGATGCAGGCCGCCAGGCAGAACGGCCGCTGCCATCGCTTCCTGTTCATGTCGTCGCTGGCGGCCCGCCATCCGGCGCTGTCCTGGTACGCCCATTCAAAGCAGGCCGCCGAGCAGCAACTCATCGCCGCCACGGGCGACATCGCGCTGGGAATTTTCCGCCCGACGGCGGTTTACGGGCCCGGCGATAAAGAGCTGAAGCCGCTGTTCAACGGCCTGCTGCGCGGCGTGCTGCCCCGGCTGGGCGCGCCTGACGCCAGGCTCTCTTTTCTGCACGTGAGCGATTTGGCCAAGGCGGTCAGCCAATGGGTGCAGGCCGAACCCGCGCAGCCGAATATTTACGAGCTGTGCGACGGCGTGGCCGAAGGCTATAACTGGCTGCGCCTGCGGGACATCGGCGCCGCCGTGCGGCACGGGCCGGTGCGTCTGGTAGGCATTCCGCTGCCGTTGCTGAAAGCCCTGGCGGATATCAGCGTGGTGTGGAACCGCCTGGTCAAACAGGAACCGATGCTGACGCGCAGCAAAATACGCGAGTTAACCCATCACGACTGGTCCGCCAGCAATCACGCGCTGTCGCAACAGATTAATTGGTTTCCACAGGTGAGTTTGGAACGCGCGCTGCGTGAAGGGCTGTTTTAATTATTCCAAATAGAGGTGTGTCAACGTTCTTATGCTAAATCGCGATGCTGTAATGGATTATATCCTGACGTGTTTGCAAGGTATCGTCGAAGGCGGAGTGGAAATAAAACCTGATAGCGATCTCGTCAATGATCTTGGCCTGGAATCCATCAGAGTCCTGGATCTGCTGATGATGCTGGAAGATGAATTAGATATCTCCATTCCTATCAATATATTGCTTGATGTCAGAACGCCTGAGCAACTGCTTGACGCGCTGCGCCCTTATCTGGAGAAAAGCCATGGGACTGTATGATAAGTTTGCGCGGCTCGCCAATGACCGTGAACAATTTCAAACGTCCGGTCTGAATCCGTTCGGCACCTGTATCGACGAAGTGTATTCCGCCACCCAGGGCCGCATCGGCGATCAAAAGATTGTCCTCGCCGGCACCAATAATTATCTCGGCCTGACCTTCGATGCGCAGGCGATCGCCGCCGGCCAAACGGCCCTGGCCGCACTCGGCACCGGCACCACCGGCTCGCGCATGGCGAACGGCAGCTACGGATCGCACCTGACGCTGGAACGGGAGCTGGCGGAATTCTTCGATCGCCCCAGCGCCATCGTGTTCTCCACCGGCTATACCGCCAACCTGGGCGTCATCAGCACCCTGGCGGGGCCGGGCTCCGTGGTGTTGATCGACGCGGACAGCCACGCGAGCATTTACGACGCCTGCGCCCTCGGCGGCGCGGAGATTATTCGCTTCCGCCACAACGACGCCGCCGATCTGGAGCGCCGCATGCTGCGCCTGGGCGAACGGGCCCGCGAGGCGATCATTATCGTGGAAGGCATCTACAGCATGCTGGGCGACGTGGCCCCGCTGGTGGAAATCGTCGACATCAAGCGGCGGCTCGGCGGCTATCTGCTGGTCGACGAAGCGCACTCCTTCGGCGTGATGGGCGAGCACGGCCGCGGCCTGGCCGAAGCGCTGGGCGTCGAGCAAGACGTGGATATCATCCTGGGCACCTTCAGCAAAAGCCTGGCTTCGATCGGCGGTTTCGCCGTCGGCGGCAAGGGGATGGACGTGCTGCGCTACAGCAGCCGGCCGTATATCTTTACCGCGTCGCCGTCGCCCTCCAGCATCGCGTCGGTGCGCACGGCGCTGCAAAAAATCGCGCGCCATCCCGAACTGCGGGAAAAACTGTGGAGCAATGCGCACCGCCTCTACCACGGCCTCGTCGAGCTGGGGTATACCCTGGGGCCGCGCATCAGCCCGGTGGTGCCGGTGATGATCGGCTCAAAGGAAGAAGGGCTGCATTTCTGGCGTGAGCTGATCGCCCACGGCGTGTATGTGAATCTGGTGCTGCCACCGGCCGCGCCGGCGGGCGTTACCCTGCTGCGCTGCAGCGTCAATGCTGCGCACAGCGATGAAGAGATCGACACCATCGTGCGCGCCTTTGCGGCGCTGAAAAAATAAAGCCTTTCCCTCTCGGCCGCGGCGGCGGTGCCGAAAATGGCATCGCCGCCCTGCCGAACCGATGCGCGCCTCAGTGCGCAGCCGTTGATACCTCATCAGCCGAATAGCGATAGCCCTGCGCCGCCATAAATTCCGCGATGGCTTTTTCCGCCGCCGAAAGCACCTCCTCGATCGGCCGATCGGCATCAAGATCCACGATGTCGGCACCTTCGAACGTCAATAACGGCGTGACGGCGATCTTCTTCTCCAGCGCCGCTTTGCGGTGATCGGGTTTGCGCGCGCAGGCCACCGCCAGACTGACATTCAGCTTGAGCACCAGATCCGGTTTTTGCCCCGCCATCCATTGGAACGCCGCCCGCTCGCGCGCCGCCAGCCAACGGACAAACCGGCTCCCTTCAACGTCGACGGGAAATACCGTGCCGTCGTAAGCGCCGGGAATTTGCGCCTGCGGAAAACGGTCGGTCAACACGATGAACCCTTGCCGACGAAACGCCAGCATGCGGCGAAAACGCAGCAGCCGCCGCCCCACGAAAGCGATGATCACCGCCGACGGCAACAGGCCAATCCGGGATTTTTTCGTTTTGACTTTTTTGGTATTGCTCTCGATCGCCTTGCCCACCGAGCGCCCGAGCAGCGGCAATTTCGCCGCCGCGCGCCCGACGTTGCCCGCCTGTTTGCCCAGATGCACCTGCACCGCCGGGCCATAATGTTTCACATATTCGATCAGATGTTCACAAACGGTGGACTTACCCGATCCGTCGCTGCCAATAACCGCAATCAACGGCGGAAATTTTGCACTCATAATAAGACTCTCTTTCAATACACCAGAAACGGCGTGCCATGTTTGCAGCGAAATCACGCTTAACCTTGCTCGGCAGCCGCGCAAAATAAATTGCCTCAGCGCAGTGCCAAACAGCACAAAAGATTAAGCGAAAATTAAAAACCCCTGCTCTTTTTCCGCTGCGGGCCATGCCGGAAATTAACATAAAAAGCGAAACTGACCTGCGCGCGAACAATTAGCACAAAATAACAAGAACGAACGCCATGAATATCAATTCAAATAACGAACCAAAATACCCATCTCATTATTTTATCGTGGCAAAGCACAATAAATATCTTGAACCCAAGGCGTATTGGAATACAATAGTTTTTTTCGCATTGGATCAATTATTGTGAGTCAGCAGATAAGACCTTCATCTGATCGCTCGCCCGTGCGCGTAATAGCGATAACCGGCTGTGACGGCTCGGGAAAATCCACCTTGGCCGCCAGTCTGGTCAACGCCTTATCGGCAAAAGAACCTGCCGAACTGCTTTATCTCGGCCAGTCTTCCGGGCGTATCGGCGAATGGATCAGTTCACTGCCGATTATTGGCGCGCCCTTCGGGCGTTATTTGCTGAAGAAGTCGCAGCGCGTGCACGATCGCCCTTCCGCACCGCCGGATAATGCCACGGCGCTGGTGATTTTTTTACTTTCCTATTGGCGCGTCTATAAATTCCGCCGCATGCTGAAGAAAAGTCGCCGCGGCGCATTGTTGATTACCGATCGTTATCCGCAGGCCGAAGTGGCAGGGTTTCGTTTCGATGGCCCGCAGCTGGCAAAAACCGCCGGCGGCAATCGCTGGGTACGCTGGCTGAGAAAGCGCGAACAACACCTGTACCAATGGATGGCGTCTTATCAGCCCCTATTATTAATTCGGCTGGATATTGACGAACAAACGGCCTATTCACGCAAACCCGATCACTCGCTGGCGGTGTTGCGTGAAAAGATCGCCGTCATCCCACACCTGACGTTTAACGGCGCTAACATACTGGATTTAGACGGCCGCGAACCGGCCAGCCATATTTTCGACGAATCGCTGCGCGCCGTTAAAATATCGCTGAGGGCCGCCAATGCCTAGCCGCCAAATAACCTTTTCGTACCGAAACAGATGAAAAAAAATAAACTCACTGCCGAACAGCACTCCTCTTCCACCTGCATTAGCGGGCTGATTGCCGTGGTGGGCAGCGACGGCACGGGCAAGTCCACGCTGACCGCCGATCTAGTGAAAAACCTGCAGCAGCATCGCCCCACGGAGCGGCGCTATTTGGGGCTGATCTCCGGCGAAGACGGCGACAAAATCAAGAAGTTGCCGTTCATCGGCGTGTGGCTGGAACGGCGCCTGGCGGCCAAATCCGATAAAACCCAGCGTATGAGCAACAGGCCGCCGGCGCTGTGGGCGGCGCTGATCATGTACGGCTTTTCGCTGTGGCGCGCATCCAACCTGCGCAAGGTGCGGCGGCTGGCGCAGAGCGGCATGCTGGTGATCAGCGATCGCTACCCGCAGGCGGAAATTTCAGGTTTTTACTACGACGGGCCCGGCATCGGCGTGGAGCGCGCAAAAGGCTGGCTATTGAGCCGCCTGGCGGCGCGCGAACGCCGTTTATATCAACGCATGGCCGTCTATCGGCCGGCGCTGATCATTCGCCTCGATATCGACGTCGATACGGCGTTTTCCCGTAAGCCCGATCACAGCTATGAAGAGCTGAAAGACAAGATTTCCGCCATGGTGCGCCTGCAGTACAACGGCGCGCGCATCATCGAGCTGGACGCCAGAGCCCCTTACGACGAGGTGCTGAGCAACGCGCTCAACGCCATTTCGGCCGTGGTGCCCCCCGTGAAGCGCCCACAGAGCGACATCGGGCAACCCGGCGAAAACGCCGGCGAAGAAACTCAGATTTATTAAACGCATACAGGGCAAGTGCATGACAGCGGAACACAAGATGCAGCAAAACAACGATAACGGCTGGTTTGGGTTATGAAACGGTGGTTTTCCGATGGCGCGTTTCGCTCCATTTTACGTAATGCCGCCTACTTAGGCTCCGGCAGCGTGGCCAGCGCGCTGCTCGGCCTGCTGGCGCTCTCCTGCGCCGGTAAAGGCATGTCGCCTGAAATGTTCGGTGTGCTGGTGGTGATCCAGGCCTATACCAAAGCGGTCAGCGATTTCATCAAATTCCAGACCTGGCAGTTTGTGGTGCAATTCGGTACCCCGGCGCTGGAGCACCAAAACACCGGGCGCTTCCGCGACGTCGTCGCCTTCTCCTTCGGGCTGGATATCGCCAGCGGCGTCATCGCCGTACTGGGCGGCATGATCATGCTGCCGTTCTTGTCCCACGCCCTGGGGCTGGACAGCGAAAGTTTCTGGCTCGCCATGCTGTACTGCACCCTGATCCCGTCGATGACCTCGTCCACGCCGACCGGCGTGCTGCGCGCCTTCAACCGCTTCGATCTCATCGCCATCCAGCAGGCGATCAAGCCGTTCCTGCAGGCGGTGGGCAGCGTCATCTCCTATTATTTCGATCTGGGATTCCCCGGCTTTATCGTCACCTGGTACGCCTCTAACCTGATCGGCGGCACGCTGTTTTGGTGGTTCACCGCGCGCGAACTGCGCCGCCGCGATATCCACGGCGCGCTGAGGCCGCGCCTGTTCAACGTCGCGCGCCGCATCGAGGGCGCCTGGAACTTCGTCTGGACCACCAACATCGCCCATACCATCTGGGCCGCACGCAACTCCTGCACCACCGTGCTGGTGGGCGTGGTGCTCGGGCCGGCCGCCGCCGGGCTGTTCAAGATCGCCATGACCTTCTTCGATGCGACGGGCACCCCGGCCAAGCTGCTGGAGAAAAGCTTCTATCCCGAGATCATGCGCCTGGACCCGCGCACCAAGACCCCGTGGCTGCTGGGCCTGCGCTCCTCGCTGCTGGCCGGCGGCATCGGCCTGGCCGTCGCGGTGTTGATGCTGCTGGTGGGCAAGCCGCCCATTTCCGCCGTCTTCGGGCAGCAATACCTGGAAGCCTATGACCTGATTCAAATCATGCTGGGCGCGATCATCGTTTCCATGATGGGCTTCCCGCAGGAATCCTTACTGTTTATGGCAGGCAAGCAGCGCGCCTTCCTGATCGCGCAGGCGACGGCCTCGGCGGCCTACATTGCGCTGCTGGTGTCGATGGCATATGCCTTCGGCGTGCAGGGCGCCGCCTTCGCTTATTTACTGGGGCAATGTTTAGACGTTCTGTTATCCCTGATACCGACGATCGGCGCCTACCGCAATCGCTTTATGTTGGGGCTGAATGTGCCCAAAGAGAGTAATTAATGACCGCTAACGATAATTGGAAGAAGTTCTCCGCCGAAACCACCCAGGCGCTGTTTGTCGCGGTGGAAGAGGATGACCTGGTTGAGGCGAATATCAGCCTGCCGCAGCAGATTGATTTGCAGTGTTCCCCCGAGAGCATTCGGGACAACTACGCGCTGTGCCTGCAGTTTTGGGAAGACGGCTTTTCCCGCCGCGAGCTGCTGCAATTGGTGAACGGTTTCCTGCAAGACCCGCAGTTGGCGGCGGCCACCCGCATGCGCTACAAATATATCCGCGCCCGCTATAAGCACCTGCGCTTCGCCCAGCAGCTGTACGGCGCGCCCCACCGCGCCAACCGCCTGTTCCACACCACCACCGTGGTGCTCGGCCATTTTCAGGATGCGTTTCGCAACGGCAACCAGAAGAACCTGACGCTGTACGGCAACCTGCTGCGGCTGCTGCTCAGCAAGCCGGTGTGGTCTTACGTGCGCTATGCGCTGCGCCACACCCGGCTGGAAAACCCGCAAGGCTTTATCACCTACCGCCAGGAACAGATGCGCCAGCTGCAGACGCTGATCGCCAGCCCGGCGCTGACCGGGCATCAGTTCCACGACGTGCGCAAAATCGTCAGCCGGCAGGTGTCGTTTTACGACACGCTGAGATCGATCGATCCCGACAACCGCGAAGCCCGGCAGATCTCGCGCTTCCTGGCGGCGATTAACGGCCTGATGGGTGACCGGCACGACGTGATGGTGGCGGACAAGCTGGCCGGCGGCGATATCTATGACCGGCCGGCGACGCTGGACATCGACATCCGCCAGCGCCTGGAGCTGCTGCTGGCGCGCTTTCCGCTGTCGTTTTCCCAGCCGGCCATCGCGGCGGGCAGATAAGCGCGTTGCTCAGAGCCATGATGACGTTACGCCGCTTGCTGCCCCTCGCCCTGCTGCTGACGCCGCTGGCGGCGCCTGCGCATAACTTCGTGCATGGCCGGCCGGTGGCGCCGATCGCCATCACCGATCGCGGCGAGCTGCTGCTGCGCAACGGCGATTTCTACTACCGGCCGTGGAACAGCGCAAAGCTGGCGGGCAAGGTGCGGGTGATCCAGTACATCGCCGGGCGCACCTCCGCCAAAAAGAAGAACTCGCTGCTGATCAACGCCGTCAAAGACGCGAACCTGCCGGTCGATCGCTTCCAGCCCACCACCATCGTCAACACCGACGACGCGATACCGGGCTCCGGCTTCTTCGTGCGCGGCAAGATAGAGAAAAACAAGCGGCATTACCCCTGGGCGCAGTTCATCGTCGACAGCGACGGGCTGGGGCGCATGGCCTGGCGGCTGCCGGAAGAGAGCTCCACCATCGTGGTGCTGGACAAGACCGGGCGCGTGCAGTGGGCGAAGGACGGCGCACTCACCCCGCAGGAGGTTGACCAGGTGATCGCCCTGCTGCGCACCCTGATCGACCGGGAGACGCCATGAAGTGCACGCCGCCGGGAGCCGATAACGCATGTCTTTGATTGAACGCTATATCACGGTTGAGATCCGCCGCCTGGTGATGATGATCGCCGGGTTTCTGATCTTCATGTTCGCCAGCTACTCCGCCCAGCGCTACCTGACCGACGCCGCCAACGGCACGCTGGCGCTGCGGGTGGTAGCCGAGGTGGTTTTCTATAAGTCGCTGATCGCGCTGGAGATGATATTGCCCGTCGCGCTGTATGTCTCGGTGGCGGTGGCGCTGAGCCAGCTGTACAGCGATGCGGAGATCACCGCCATGCTGGCCGCCGGCGCCAGCCCGCTGCGGCTGTATAAAGCGGTGCTGATACTGGCCGTGCCGCTGGCGATCGCGGTCACGCTGCTGTCGCTGTATGGCAGGCCCTGGGCGTACGCCAATATCTATCAGCTGCAGCAAGAGTCGCAGTCGGTGCTGGACGTGAGCCACCTGCAGGCCGACAAATTCAACGTCAGCGGCAACGGCCGCATGATCCTCGCCAGTCACGTCGACAAAACGGCCAATCATCTGACGGACGCCCTGATTTATGTGCGCGGCGGCCATCACACCAACCTGTACCGCACGCAGTCGGTGGAGGTGCTCGACGCCTCCCCCGCCAGCCCCGCCGTGCGGCTGAAAACCGGCACCGCCTATGTGCTGGATCGCCAGGGCACCGACGACAACGGGCAGAACTACGACAGCTTTGATATCGCGCTCAAACCGTTCGTGCCCAGCGCCGAGAGCCGGCACAAATCGGCCTCGCCGGCGGAGCTGGCGCGCTCCGCCGATCCGGGCGACGCCGCCGAACTGCAATGGCGCGAAAGCCGCGGGCTGACCACCGTGCTGATGGTGCTGCTGGCGATCCCCTTTAGCCGCATCAAACCGCGGCAGGGCGCTACGCCGCGCTGTTGCCCCTGACGGTGCTGTTTACCGTGATTTTCTATGGCGGCAACATTTGCCGCACGCTGGTGGCCAACGGCTCTCTGCCGACGATCCCCGGCGTTTGGCTGGTGCCGATAGCCATGGCTGTCGGCATCGCCCTGCTGCTGGCACGCGACTTATCCCTGCTGCGGAAACCCTCCCGATGACTATTTTTAGCCGTTACCTGATCCGCAACGTGTTCATCGGCTTCGCCGCCGCGGCCGGGCTGCTCATCCCGCTGTTCACCACCTTTACGCTGATCAACGAGCTGGAGGACGTGGCCCCGGGCGGCTACCGCTGGCAGCAGGCGCTGCTGGTGACCGTGCTGACCCTGCCGCGCAGCCTGGTCGATCTGGGGCCGTTTATCGCGCTGCTCGGCGGCATCGTCGGGCTGGGGCAGCTGTCGAAAACCCTGGAACTGACCGCGATCCGCTCGGCCGGGATGTCGATATTCCGCATTGCGCTGGTGATGCTCGCCGCCGGGCTGCTGATGAACCTCTCACTCGGCGCCCTCGATGAGTGGGCGGCCTCGCCGCTGCAGCAACGCGCGCTGCAGATGAAGAACAACGCGCTGGCGCAGTCGAACGATAACGACGTCACCGTTAACCCACTGTGGGCACGGCGCGGCAACGAGTTTGTGACGGTCAACACCGTCGATGAGAACGACCAGCCCCACGGCATTGAGATCTTCCGTTATCAGGCCAACCGCGCGCTGGAATCTTACCTTTACGCCGACAGCGCCAGCACCGCCGCCGACGGCAGCTGGCTGCTGCACAACGTGATGCAAAAAAGCTGGCAAGGCGGAAAGGAGACGATTGAGCGGCAAAGCAGCCTGCCGTGGCGCTCGCTGTTCGCCGTGCCGAGCCTGAAAGAGCTGACCCTGCCGGCGGGCAGCTTCTCGCTCCGGCAGCTGGATCGCTATATCGATTACCTGCAGGGCTCGGGGCAGCCCAGCACCGAATACCGCCTGGCGCTGTGGAAAAAACTCGGCCAGCCCCTGCTGGTGCTGGCGATGATTCTGCTGGCCATCCCGTTTACCTTTACCGCCCCGCGCGCCCCCGGCATGGGCAGCCGGTTGGCGCTCGGCGTGATCGTCGGGCTGCTGACCTACATCGCTTATCAGATTGTCCTCAACCTGGGGTTGCTGTTCGCCCTCAACGCGCCCTTCACCGCCCTCGCCCCACCGCTGCTGATTTTGGCACTGGCGTTGGCGCTGGTTTATCGGTTTGATCGGCGGGGTTAGGAGTGAGAACCGTGGAATGATGGGAAGGGCTGCAGGTGATTTACTCGTCCGCAAGCGGCGTTAACACAGCGCCTGAGTTCACACGCTAGATTTTGGTGGGTGCTGGCGGATATGAATGACAAGCAGAGTGAACTGCCTCCTATTGGCCACATTGTGAGGCACATGGGAAATGTAGGCAGAGAATATCTTTCATGGTCGACGCACAGACATTTCTGGCGATTAATCATTATAATTAACAGCCATAATAATACTGCTCGCAAGTTAATCTTGATCACCATCACCATAATTCATATGGATATTTATCCCGTTGAGTGCGAGAATTACGCATGAAGAAGCCAATTTATTGCTGTGTTTTTTGAAGCAATAATCAATTTCTATAAGTCAGCATTGGAATAGGCTAAGAATTAGGCTTCAGTATCAACTTAATGTTCATACGAAGAAAATTTCAGACTTTGATGCGTATTACTACACAGGGATTACCTTATGTCTCTCCGCTTCAGACAAACCTTTACTCTTTTCCCCGGCGTTCGCCTCAATATTGGTAAGCGTGGAATAAGCGCGAGCATCGGTGTACCTGGCGCAACAGTCAATGTTGGGCAAAAAGGGGTTAGAGCAACCGTAGGACTACCGGGTTCTGGTTTATCTTATACAACACCTACTTTTTCCTACGGAGCCAAGCATTCAGTTACAAATCCACCGGATCCGTCTGCTACAGATGCTCATCTTGAAATACCGGAGACAGCGCCAGGTAACGTTCCTTCAAACGCCAAAATTTATATGCCTCAAGCTGGCATGAATGAAATCTCCAGCGCTTCTGTTGAAGTTCTGACCAGCACATCTCTTTTACCTTTACGAGACTTGCTCGCCAAAGCACGTGAACAAAGAGCTGAGGTAAAAGCTGATTTACAAGAGGCAATCGCTGAAGAGTCAAAACAAAAGAGCGAATTGGCTCGGCGTAAATCAAGCCTGTTCCGTTTGTTCTACAAGCGTCGTATTGCAGAGCTTGAGATCAAACTTCCGCAAACCCAAGCAGAAATATCTCGCCTAGTGTCTTGGGAAGACAGTACAAAAATTGCTATCACTTTCGAAAGCAGCGATGCCTCACAGAGAGCTTATGACGCAATGGTTCGTGCATTCGACGTTTTAAAATCGAGCGTCAAGAAATGGGATATTACTGCTGATAAGGCTATAGACCAGTTTGCCGAAAGGACGTTAGCCACACGGTCTGTTAATCGTCATCCGGTTACCTTCGATTTTAGTTCAACTGATCTCATACAGTTTACAGGACGAGCGATGCGGTTTGAAAATGCCAATGGTGACGATATTTTGCTTTACCCTGGTGTTGCAGTCATGCCACGCGCTGATGGGGCATTTGCTCTAATTGACTTACGCGAATTACAAATTAGTGCAGAACCTCGCGGGTTCCATGAAGAAGATGGTGTTCCAAGTGATGCCAGTATAGCTGGGCATACATGGGCTAAAACGAACAAAAATGGCTCGCCAGATCGCAGATTCAAAGACAACTATCAAATCCCTATTTGTATTTATGGGAATATGACTTTCCAGTCTCAAACGGGTGTAACTGAAGAATATATGGTCTCGAATGCCGATGCCGCCCAAGCCTTTGCAGAGGCAGTGAAACGCTATCAGCTCTCGCTCACTCAAACTGAGTCGCTAGTTAGAGTCTAACGCTATATTTGTTATGCCGATGCGAGGGGCTCTCCCCCAAAGAACCTCAATCGCCCCGCCGCTGCTGATCCCGGCGCTGCTTTATCGGTTTGATCGGCGTGGTTAGCGAAAGCGCTGGTTTAGAGGCAATCTTGGCAAGGGAGAGTACCAAGCGGAACAATGCCATCACATACAGTACAGGGGCAAGGTTCCGCTTTACGTGCTAAGCCAATCTGCCTGGCAATGAAGGTAGGTATACCCTCAACCGGCCCCCAGATTGAACCCTATTTGCCAGGGTTGATGATGTGCCTGCGCCGCCACTCATCGACGACATCACCTAACGTCTTTGGCATGTCATTGCGTATCCATGCCATAAACTCACGATCGAAGCGAAAATCTTCTCCGCACGCCTCAATCATGAAACGACGAACGTTTTGCGTATTTTTGTAGCTTTTGTCCACGATCGTGGCGCGTGTTAGCAATGCGCTATGCCAATCGATTTTCAATTTACCCACTCCTGTGAAGAGCCGTTCGATAAAGAGCTTCAGCCTGGCCTGACCTATCGCACTTTTGTCACGCCCGTTTCGGCACAAAGTGGATGTGGTGAAAAGCATAGCCCAGATCGCCATTTCCGCGCTGTTATATGTGTGAGCGCATTTTTGCCATCGCCTTCAAACAGGGGCGGAGTGGCAACCGCCCCTGTTCGCGCCGTGGGATTAACGCAGTTCCTTGGCTATCGCACTAAACATCAGCGATGCCTCCAGCGGTTGCGCGCTGAAGGACGGCTCCGCCTGCGGCCAGGTAGACCACTGGACGATCACCAGATTCTCCGCCTGATTGACCATAATCATCTGGCCGAAGATACCCAGCGCCCACAGGGAATGCTTGAGGGACGCCTGCGGAGCGGGTTCTACATTAGTCGCATTCACCGGCACTTCGTTGTTCCACCATTGGAAGCCGTAAATACCGTCAGGATGCGCCGCCGATACCGAGCCCGCCGCCCGCGTCCAGTCGGACGACTGGGCTACCCAATCTTCCGGCAAGATCTGTTTGCCGTTCGGCAACGTCCCGTTATGCAGAATGAATTCGCCGAAGCGCCCCCAGTCTTCCAGCGTGGCGTTGAACCCGTGCGCGCCCACGTCGTGCTGGCCTTTGGCGTAGGCATGCCACACGCCGTCGCTCGCCATACCGTACGGCTGCCAGATGCTTTGCTGCAGATAGGCCGCCAGCGGCATGCCGGTGGCGCGCTCCAGCACGTCGCCCAGCAGCCATGCGCCGCCGGAGGAGTAAGACCAGTTCTGCCCGGCCGAATGCGCACGCTGCAGACCGGCCACCAGCTTGCGCACGCAGGCGTAGGTGCCGGGTTTGGCTTCACACTCGGTCAACTGCGCGAAGTCTGATTTCGGGTTGGTGTAATCCTCATTCCACGCCACGCCGGAGGTATGAGTGATCAGCTGCCTGAGGGTCACACCGTCCCACGCGGTGCCTTTGAGATCGGGTTCGTATTGCGTGATGAGATCGTCGAGCGAGCGGATCTTGCCCTGTTTAATCGCCACGCCCACCAGCGTGGCGACCACCGATTTGCCCACCGAGCGCGACGTCCACAGCGTGGCGTCGGTATTGCCCTGCCCCAGATATTTCCAGGCAATTTTGCCGTCTTTCAATACCAGCATGCCGCTGACGTTCTGGCGCTGCAGATAATCCTGCAGGTGGTAGGTTTTGCCATTCACCCGATAGCTGGCGTCGGTTAAAGGTTTAGCGGCAGCCGGCAGCGGCGTGGCATTGCCGTGGTGAAACACATCCCCGGCATAGTTGCGGTAGTCATTACGAAAACCGACCACCCGGTCGCTCTGGCTCCAGGTGAGCATCTTGTGCGTGTCCGGCAATTGCGCATCGAAAGACGCGGGACAGGCGCTGAGTTCGGTGCCCGCACAGGCGGCCAGCGCGGCGGGCGCCAACAGGCCGCTGCAGAGACTGATGACAACGCCCGCCAGCAGGCTGCGGTTAAACACTTTGCTTTTCATATTTTTTCTCGCTTAGCTCAGGAAGGCGTTCAGCTTAAAAAAACGCGGCCTATAATAAAAAACGCCTGATGGGGGAAAATCCCCCGCAAAATCGACGGGAGAACCGCGTGCCGAGCCTGATTTATTCCTTTGCCCAACTGGAAGCCTTCACCACCGTGGCCGAGCACGGCAGCCTGGCGAAAGCCGCGCTCAAGCTGGGCAAAGACCGCACGACGCTGCGCGATTTGATTGATTTTCTCGAGGATGGCTTGGGCTATGCGCTGTTCCTGCGCGAGGGGCGCAGCCTGCACCTGACGCCGGAGGGCGAACAGCTGCAGCGCCAGGCGCACCTGCTGATGCGGCAGGTGAAAGCGTTTGAGGCATTTGCCAAAGACGTGCCGAAGAGCGCGGCGCAGGAAATCTCGCTGGTCTACGATCCCTTTACGCCCCGCGCGTTGCTGCAGGCGCTGATTGCCGCCATGGCCCAGCGAAACACGCGCCTGAGCCTGATTAACGCCTCGCGCGATGAGGCGGAAAGGCTACTGGCAAACGGCCAGGCCGATCTGGGCATCTGCCAGGCGCGCAACCGCAGCGTGGGCGACGCCATGGAGTGGCGCGCCCTAGGGGCGATAGAGATGGATTTTTACGCCGCCAAAGCGCTTTTCCCCGGCGCGGAACAGCCGCTTTCGCTGCTGGAGCTCTCGCTAACGCCGCAGGTGATCATGCACCCGGATTCTGACGAACCGGTGGCGCGCCGCCTGCAAATTTCGGGGCATACCATATTTACCAACGAGCTGGAAATGCTGCGCGCCCTGCTTGAACAGAGCTGCGGCTGGGGATTCTTGCCGACGCACATGCATGCCGAACGGTGGAAAAACGTCAACACGCTGCGCACCGAAGTGGGCAGCCAGGGGATCAGCCAAACCATGGTGACCATCTGGAAGCCGGGCAATGACCGGCGGGCGCTGATTGATGAGACGTTGGGGTTGTTGCCGGGGTTGTGGCGGAAAGTTGGGGGGTGAAAAGTTGCTGCTAGATTAGCGGTGTTGTTGCCGATAGTCGATCTTAGAGCTCATCACCTATGTTTTTTCTCCGCTCGCCTTTAAACGGGGATTGATGCTTTCTGCAATGAGCCCCTCATCATCGTTGCTCCATCGCTGTTGGCGCTAGTTGAGTGCTTTGGCTGATGACATTTGAGGGGCGGCTTTGAGCAAAGAGAGGACGTTCCCCCGAAAAAACAAGGTAGTAACGTCTAGGAACTATCTAAAAGAATAACAGAGTAACTAGTGAGGCTGACTAGTTAACACAACTAATCTTTTGCCTTGCCGTGCAAAACAAGGGTTCCATTATAAATTGCACTATTTAGGATAGGTGACATACCACGTCTTTCATCAGAGCTTGCAAGAATTAAACGTTCCTTAGCTCTACTTGCACCTAAATAAATTTGAGAGACAAACCTTCTGTGGATACCACTATGAGTGATTTCATCTGGAAGTTCATTCCGATCAATATGTATTAAATATACTGTATCGAATTGCATTCCCGCCACATATTCTGGCATGCTAAACAAACACTTACCTTTGTATTTCATCGGCTTTAACATTTCATCCCTAGAGGTTAATGGTTCATAAAGTTTCTTTATCCTCCCAACATTTAAATATCGAGAAAATATACGTAAATTAAGGCAAAGTATGGCTACTGACTTAGACTTTTCCTTTCTCGCCAATCGCGATGCCTCTTGAAAAACGTTGTCAATAAGATCCATGTCGCTTTTATATACATGTATTATTGGTAATTCACCCCTGACATTTTCCGAAGATAACTTTAACTTATTCCATTCAGAAGAAAGATCTAGAGCAGGAAATGCACCGTCTAAATCCGTTAGAAAAGAAGCTATTTCTGGTGAATATCTGAAGACCTTAGTTAATTCAACTAGTTCAGATGCACCAACCCCCGTAGACTTGAAGACATTGGCTATAGACTCATTTCTTATTGAATTTAAAAAAACATCACTCATTGATTGTTTAATATCATAAGCCATAAATAGAGGGTATCGGCCACTTGTATGTCTAGACCTACACAAGTCGTTGAATACCATCCGCTCTGGTTTTGTAAAGTAATGTAACTCATCTATAAAAATAGCATCGTAGCCTTCCTCTTCACATATTCTATTCCAAATATGCGAGTGCAAATAATTACTTAGATCTGCAATCATTTGGTCCATGCTTAATGCATTCAACTCCTTCAACTTCTCTCGATATATATTATGCAAATTCAATAAAAAAAGTCTATCTTCATTGGTAACTAATTCCATCTGCCATGGTTCACGATGTCCTTGTAAATAATCTTTAGAGTTTTCCGATCCTAAATAAATATTTTCAGCATCAAGAATGCAAGCAAATTCGTTTAAAATCTCTATACAAATAAAATGTCTACGCTCAGGATTAATTATTTTTTCTTGTAAACCTGAAGAGCATTTATTTATTATTGAAGTGCGAAACCGCAAGTCCTTGACACTTTCATCAATAAGATTATCAACTATTTCGTATTGATTTTCCCGGCCTTCTTTTCCATCAGTCGAGATTGGGAATATATTCTTGTGATTGTAATTTAATATCTCTTGAGCTAAATCATATAATGAACAAACTTTAATCTTGATATTTTTTAATTTCCTGATATTACTCTCTTTATCTAGAGACAAAATCATATTGTTTACTAAGTCACTAGTTGAGTGACTATGTGTAAGGAATAAAAATCTCTTCTTCACACCTAAATTTTCAAATGAATAACTATCTCTAATTAACTTTATTACCATGGAAATAGTTTTTCCAGTTCCTGCTGCTCCTCTCAGCCGAACGGGATCATTGTAATCCTTATCAACAAAATCCCTTTGCTCAGTTGTTAGTTTGTTATCATACCATTGTTGAAAAGAATAGTTATAGTAAAGATTGTCATTTATCTGTTCAGTGAGTTCGATGCCGAAGTTTACTTCGCCATCTTTATTCCCTTCATCAGGATAAGTGGTTTTTGGTATGACTAAATTTACATTACTGATTGCATCAACAAATATTTCATCCTCTGTTAACTCATCAGGATTGCGTGGGAACTTCTCCGTGGCGTTATATAGGTAAATATTTTTAGTGTCCATGGGAAATATATTGAAATATAATCTAAGGGAGTCCTCTGCGTTTCTCTGTGTTGCGAAAAAAGATATTATATTCCCATCGATATACTTGCCCCAATGACGTCCGCTGGTACTATCTTTATTGAAATGACGTACTGCAAATGATAAACATCTTTCAAAAGCATAGATTAGATCTTTACCTGTTAATCCCCAAAAAGCCAATTCATCTCCTGTTTTAATAACGAGATATTTACTATCCACACTTGCTTTTTTTGATAATATATAGTTAATGCCATTGTGTTTTAGTGAGCATAAGCTGTTCCTATATGAGGAAGGGATTTTAAGATCATTAAACCACCCTTCATTTATAATTGAACGCTCGAGAAGATTGATCGCCCCTTCATCTAGAACAATAGTGTTATTTGTCATATCCACCTTCAATTTTTTCAATTAATAAATTTATTGATTCTTCTCTGTCATTTTCATAATTTTCTGGCATCCCAATTCTAGAGAAAAGAGATGCAAAACTCTGAGAGATGCTATATCTTAAATAATCACTCAATCTACCAATACGAACGAGGCTAGTAGAATCAGAATGGTTTGATAACCTTGCATCAATCTCCTGAACATAAACATTCTTTCTGTGAATCGGCCTTATCATTCTGAGCTTTAGAATTCCACACTCATCAAATAAAGAGTCAATCATCGGTAATACAAAAAATTCCTCTTTGGGTTTTTTAATGGCTTCTCTTAATTCATTAGTTATATTTTTAAACTTAGAACCCTTAATTTCTTTTATCTTAAAAAAATTACCTATCGTTTCTTCACATCTCGATAACTCGTCAAGCTTTATATCTATTTCAATGGATTGATTGCGGTCGATTATAGATAAATCATCTAAAATATCAATGTACTTGTTTTTTTCAAGCCACACTCTAATGTCTGACTCTTTTAATTCATTGCACTCATGTTTTTTATGTACTTCCAAATTATTTATTAATTTATGAAGTGACTTGGCTACTTCTATGCGAATCTTTTCAAAATATGTTGGGATCCATATTTTTTCCAAGTAGCATGTACTTGAGACAATAGGGAGAAATGTAAGATAATTTACATTTTTATTCCGATTAGCCAAGTCACAATCTGCTGTAATTAAAATAGCAAATTGCTCGCCATCCTGAAATGGTGAGTCACAGCGATTATTTACTCTAAATACATCACCTTGTAAAATCCCATTGTATTTATCAAAGTTTTCATAAAAATACTTCATATTTTACAACCCTAATCTATTAAGATAGTTGTAGCTGCTCTGTGAACCCTACCCTATTTACCTAGGCACGACTAACGGCACTCTTTTTTGTCAGAGCCATGATCCACTCCAGTCATCTTCAGATGGAGGTATCCCTCTGTCAATTGAGGGTATCTGATAGTGAGCTATTGTTCACAAATATACAAACATCAACATTGGCGACTTCTGCTCTTGGCACAAAACAGCCTTCTATATCAACCCTATCCCATGGAACACCCCTTACTGAAATTTTCGGCAATAAACCCCCTCCACTCCAAATAATTAAATAAAACATAAATCAACAAAATTTATTATTCGATTTCTTTGCATTTTATTATTCTCTCCCCCTACAAACAAATCTACTCCCCCCTAGCACCGCCCCCGCCCTTTCCCTACAATAAGGGATCTGTTGAGGCATAACGCAAGGAAAGACGGTGTCGAAAGCCAATCCCAATGCCACTATCGTGGATATCGCCCGCCGCGCCAGGGTGACCAATATCACCGTTTCCCGCGCCTTCAATAAGCCCGAGCTGGTCAAGCCGGAAACCCGCGAGCGCATTCACGCCATCGCCAAAGAGCTGAACTATGTGCCCAACGCGTTCGCGCAGGGGCTGAAAAGCAGCAGCAGCCAGATTATCGGCATCGTCACCAGCAGCATGTACAACCCGTTCTATTCCGGCCTGATCAAGACCGTGTCGCGCATTGCGCGTCAGCAGGGCTACCAGATCATGCTGTTCGACACCGACGGCAGCGAAGAGGCGGAAATGCGCGCCATTCAGGCGCTGTTCGGCTACAAGGCGCGCGGCATCCTGCTGTCGGCGGTGCGCGATGATAAGCGCTACCGCCCCGCCTATCTCGAGCTGGCCGAGGTGTACGGCGTGCCGCTGATCCTGATCGACCGCGATCTCTACGATCAGCAGCTGAGCGGCGTGTTCCTCGATAACCGCGAGATCGGCGTGCTGGCCGGGCGTTATCTGGCGGAGCAGCCGGAGCAGAAGCTGCTGATTATCGGCGGCCCGGCGGATTCGGAAATAACCTTAACGCGCACCGCCGGCATCGTCGCGGCGCTGCAGGGCAGCGGGCGTGAGATTCATATCATCAACGGCGACTACGATTTCACCTCGCAGGAAAGTGAGGTGCGCGCCTATCTGGCGCAGCCGGAGAACCGCCCGGATTACATCATCGGCCTGAACGGCATCATCACGCTGGGCGCCATCGCCATCTGCCACGAGATGGGGCTTTATGAGCAGGTGAAGTTCTTCTCGATAGACGAGCCGCCGCGCGCCGGCGCTTACGGCCTGCACATTCCAGGGGTGTATCACGATACGCAGAAACTGGGGGAGATCGCCGCGGAGCTGCTGTTCAGCGCCATTAACAGCCCGCGCGGCGAGCTGCCGGTGCGCAGAGAGTTCTTCACCGGCTCGCTGTTGAATCGCTGACGGGCGCTATTGCCCGTAGTAGGCGTGTTTGCCGTGCTTGCGCAGGAAATGTTTGTCCAATAGCTCCGGCTGCATCGGGGCGATGGCCGGCGCCAGCTGGCGCGTCGCCATCGCCATGATCGCCACCTCTTCCAGCACCACCGCGTTGTGCACCGCATCCGCCGCGTCCTTGCCCCAGGCGAACGGGCCATGGGAATAAACCAGTACTCCCGGCACCTGCTGCGGATCGCGCCCCGCCTGATTGAAGGTCTCGATGATCACCTTGCCGGTTTCCCCCTCGTAGTCGCCGGCGATCTCCGCCTCGCTCATCGGCCGGGTGCAGGGAATGTCGCCGTAAAAGTAGTCGGCGTGGGTGGTGCCCAGCGCCGGGATCGGCTGCCCGGCCTGCGCCCAGATGGTGGCGTTGCGGCTGTGGGTGTGCACCACGCCGCCGATATCGGCGAAGGCGCGGTACAGCGCCAGGTGGGTGGCGGTGTCGGATGAGGGCTTGCGGTGCCCTTCGCGCACCTTGCCCTCCAGATCCACCACCACCAGATCCTCCAGCGTCATCGCCTCGTAGGCGATGCCCGAAGGCTTGATTACCACCAGCCCGCTCTGGCGGTCGATCGCCGAGACGTTGCCCCAGGTAAAGGTCACCAGCCCGTATGCCGGCAGGCTAAGGTTGGCGGCCAGCACCTGCCGCTTGAGTTCGTTCAGCATGCGATGCCTCCCTCATTCATCTGTTGTTCGATCCAGGCCTTGGCCTGGGCGATGCGTTGCTTGTCCTGCCCGTCTTCGCGCGCCCACATCTCCAGCAGATAGGGGCCGCGATAGCCGAGCGCGTTGAGCACGGAAAAGGCGTGGACGAAATCCACGCAGCCTTCGCCGAACGGCACGTCGCGGAACTGCCCGGCGCTGCCCGGCCCCACCGCCACGGTGTCTTTGAGGTGCACGGCGGTGATGCTGCCGATGCCCAGCGCCAGCTCGGCGGCGACGTCGTTGCCCCAGGCGCTGAGGTTGCCGAGATCGGGATACACCGTGAACCACGGGCTGTTGACGTGGCGCGCGATGTCGCGCCATTTGCTGATGCTGTTGATGAACGGCGTGTCCATCACCTCCACCGACAGCATCACCTGCGCCCTGGCGGCCTGCGCCGCCGCCCACTGCATGCCCTCGATAAAACGCTCGCGGCTGTGGCGATCGGCGGGTTCGTAATAGACGTCGTAGCCCGCCAGCTGGATGTTGCGGATGCCGAGATCCGTCGCCAGTTCCAGCGCCTTGCTCATCAGCCCCCGCGCCCGCTCGCGGGTGGCAGCGTCATGGCTGCCGAACGGCTCGCGCCGGTGCGCCGACAGGCACAGGCTCGGCACCGTCACCCCGCTGTCGAGCCGCGCCTGGATAAACGCCAGCCGCTGGCGGCGATCCCAGTCCAGCCGCTGCTGGCGCGCCGGCTGCTCGTCGATCGACATCTCCACGAACTCAAAGCCCAGCTCGGCGGCGGTGGCCAGCCGCTGCGGCCAGCTCAGATCGGCGGGCAGCGCCTTTTCATACAGCCCCAGACAGGCGGCGTTAGTCGTTTGCATCAGTCACCTCACTCAAAGCCTGAGCGACCGCCAGATAGCGCGCCTGCTGGGCGCGCAGGCGCCGGTGGGCGGCGGTCGCGGGATAATAACAACGCAGCTTGGGCGGCGCGGCGGCGATCGCTTCGGCGAACCCGGCGTACTCCCCGGCGCCGACGGCGGCGCACAGGGCGGCGGCGCGGCAGCCGCTTTGGCGCGTTTCCACCACCTCGAGCGGCAGGTTGCCGGCGTCGGCGTACATCTGCATCCAGACCTCGGACTGCGTCGGCCCGCCGGTCATGCGCACCCGCTCGATGCGCGGGTTCAGCTGCACCATGCGCTCCTGGTGAATCAGGTGCGAGAACACGATGCCCTGGTAGATCGCCTGCACCACGTCCGCCATCTCGTGGTGGGCGCTCAGGCCGATCAGCCCGCCCGGCGTGTTGCCGCCGAGGTTGGAGCCGTACAGATAAGGCAGGAACAGCAGCCCGCTGGGCTGCTCGCGGCGCTCGGCCACCCAGGCGTTGAACTGGGCGTAGCGCTGCCGGTCGTCGGCGCAGAACTGGCGCAGGAACCAGGCCAGGTTGCCGGCCGAGGTCGGGCTGCCTTCGTGCACGAAATAGCGGTCGTCGATGCAGTAGCGCCCCCAGGCGTAGGGGGAATCGGCAGGAATGATGCGCTCGGTCACGCAGGTGGCGATCGACCAGGTGCCCGCCACCGCGCTGAGCGTGCGATCGTCGGCCACGCCGGAGCTGAGCGCTGCGCCCACCACGTCGAACAGGCCGCCGTACACCGCGGTGCCTGCGCGCAGGCCGCATTGCGCCGCCGCCGTGGCCGTCACCCGCCCGGCCAGCTGCGCCGAGCCGATCACCGGCGCGGTCTTCTCCTGCGCCTCTTCGATGCCGAAGGCCGCCATCAGCGCCGTATCGTAAGCGCCGCTGTGCTGGTTAAACAGGTTGCTGCCGGAGATGTTGGTCACCTCGGCCGCCGCCTCGCCGGTGAGGCGAAAGCGCAGGTAATCGTGCGCCATCAGGATGCGATCGACGGCGGCGTACTGCGCCGGTTGCCGCTGCTTCAGCCAGCGCAGCAGCAGCGCCGGGTGGCTGGGCCACAGCGGCTGCAGGCTGCGCGGGTAGGTCTGCGCGTCCACGCCGGCGCGGCGCAGCTCAGCCGCCGTGGCCGCCGCGCGGTTGTCCGAAGAGAGGATGCCGTTGCCGACCGGCTTGCCGTGGCGGTCGATGGCGTACAGCCCTTTGCCGTGCGCCGAAAAGCTGACGCCGCGCACCTGCCCGGCCTCCAGCCCCGCCGCGTGCAGCGTCTGGCGGATCGCCGCGCAAACGTCATCCCACAGCGCGTCCATATTGCGTTCGCTGAAGCCCGGCTGGGCGGCAATCGCCGCGCCGTCGCGCTCGGCGATCGCCAGCTCTTCGCCGCTTGCCCGGTACAGCCCGGCCTTGATCACCGTGCCGCCGACGTCTATGCCAAGAAAGACTGCCATCGCGCCTCCTATTTGCGCCGCACGGAGCTGAGGTAGATGGCAGCCAGGATGATGCCCCCCTTCACCACGTTCTGGATATACGGCGATACGTTCATCAGATTGAGGCCGTTGTTGAGTACCCCGAGCATCATCGCCCCCACCAGCGTGCCAATGATGGCGCCGCGCCCGCCGGAGATCGCCGCCCCGCCCAGCACTACGGCGGCGATGGCGTCCAGCTCGAAGCCTTCGCCGGCGTTGGGCTGCCCGCTCATCAGGCGCGAGGTCAGCACCAGCCCGGCCAGCGCGGCGGTCAAGCCGCTGATCACGTACACCAGCATCTTGTAGCGCGGCACGCGGATGCCGCTCAGGCGCGCCGCCTCTTCGTTGCCACCCATCGCGTAGACGTAGCGGCCGAACGGCAGCTGGTTGAGCATCAGCCAGGCCAGCAGGTACACGCCGAGCATGATCAGGATCGGCACCTGAATGCCCAGCACCGTGCCGCGGCCGAAGAACGAGAAGACGTCGGGCAGGCCGGAGATCGGGTAGCCGCCGGTATAGAGCAGCGCCAGGCCGCGGGCGATGCCCATCGACGCCAGGGTGACGATGATCGGCGGCATGCGCAGGTAGGCGATGCAGGCGCCGTTGGCCAGGCCGAACAGCGCGCCGACCGCCAACGCCGCCACCATCGCCAGCGGGATTGGCACCGCCGCCAGCATCAGCCCGGCTGCGACCGAGCCGGCCAGCGCCATCACCGGCCCCACCGAAAGATCGATGCCGCCGGTCAGGATGGCGCAGGTCATGCCCACCGCGATGATGGCATTGATAGACACCTGGCGCGCCACGTTGGTCAGGTTGTTGACGCTGAGGAAGCTGTCGTTCAACAGGCTCATCAATACGAACAAGACAGCGAAGCCGATAAACGGCAAGACCGCCGGGTGATGCAGCAGTTTTTCCCAGCGCTTGCCGAGGCTGGGGCCGGCGGCGCGGCGCGCCACGGCGGGTTGTTCAATTCCGATCATAAGGCACTCCCGGTCGCGTGAAGCATGATGTGGTTGGATTCGATGTCGTCGCCGGTCAGCTCGGCGACAATGTGGCCGCCGCGAAACACCAGCACGCGATCGCACACGCCGATGATCTCCGGCAGTTCGGAGGAAATCATGATGATGGAGATGCCCTGCTGGGTCAGTTGCTGCATCAGCTGGTAGATCTCGGCCTTGGCGCCCACGTCGATGCCGCGCGTCGGCTCGTCGAAGATCAGGATGTTGCAGTCGTTGTTGAGCCAGCGGGCGATCACCACCTTCTGCTGGTTGCCGCCGCTCAGGGTGCTGACGGCGGTCTCGGCGTCCGGGGTTTTCACCCCCACGGCGCGGATCAGCCGCTGCACCACGTCGCGATCCTGGCGGGCGTTGACGAAGATCTTGCCGCGCCGGTGGTGCCGGTTGAGGGTGATGTTCTGCGCTACCGAGAACGGCAGCACCAGGCCTTCGGTTTTGCGGCTCTCCGGCAGCAGGCCGATGCCCTGCGCCAGCGCCTGCGCCGGGGAGCGCAGCGCCGCCGGTTGGCCGCCGAGGCTGACGCGTTTGCGGTGGCAGCGGCTGGCGCCGATCAGCGCCGAGACGGTCTCGGTGCGCCCGGAGCCCACCAGCCCGGCGAAGCCGAGGATCTCGCCCTTGTGCAGCCGGAAACGGTCGGTCGCGCCGTGCTTCTCGCGCTGGATCTCCGCCTCCAGCAGCACCGTCGCGGTATCGACCGGGTGCTGTTTCACCGGGAAAGCGTTCTCGATTTTGCGCCCGACCATCAGCCGCACCAGCTCTTCCACGTTGGTGTCGCCGGTAGCCAGCGTTTCGATGTAGGCGCCGTCGCGCAGCACGGTGATGCGATCGCAGATGGTGAAGATCTCGTCCAGGTGGTGCGAGATAAACACCATGCCGACGCCCAGCAACCGCAGATCGCTCATCACGCTGAACAGGTGCTCAGCCTCGCCCGGCGTCAGCGTGGCGGTCGGCTCGTCCAGCACCAGCACCCGCGCCTCCAGCGACAGCGCTTTGGCGATCTCAACGAACTGCTGCTGCGCCACGCTCAGCTGCTCCACCGGGCAATCGAGATCGATAGCCACCGTCAGCCGCTTGAAAATGGCCTCGGCCTTGCGCCGCATCGCCCGCCGATCCAGCAGGCCCCAGCGGTTGCGGATCTCCCGGTTGAGGAAGATGTTGTCGATGGCGCTCATGTAGGGAATCAACGAGAATTCCTGAAAAATAATGCCGACCCCGGCCTCGATCGCCTGGCGATAGTTGTTAAAGCGGCGCTGCTCGCCGTCGATAAAAATATCGCCCTCGTCCGGCTGATAGATGCCGCACATGATTTTCACCAGCGTCGATTTGCCGGCGCCGTTTTCGCCCAACAGGGCGTGCACTTCGCCGCGTTGAATGGCCAGATCGATGCCGTCCAGCGCCTTCACGCCGGGAAAGCTCTTCTTTATTCGCTTCAGTTCCAGTAAAGGTGTCACCGCATTGCCCTCCGCGCCGAACGCCCCGCCGCAGCGGGGCGAACCTGGCCGCTGTTACCAGCTAAAGCCGGCCGCATTGCTGCGGTCGATCAGCTTCACTTTGACCGGCACGGTTTTCGGCACCGTGGCGCCCCAGTAGCGGGCCAGCGCAATGCCGAGCGCGATGCGCAGCTGGTCGCGCGGGAACTGCGCCGAGGTAGCGATAAACGGCGAGTTCGGCTTGAGGATCTCTTTGATGGCTTCCGGCTGGCCATCGACGCTCACCAGCTTGACCTTGGCGCCGTTGCTTTCGATCGCCGCCAGGGCGCCGAGCGCGCCGACGTCGTTGACGCTGAAGATACCCGCCAGATCCGGCGCCGACTGCAGCATGTTTTCGGTCACGGTCAGCGCGGTGTCGCGTTCCTGCTTGCCGTTTTGCTTGGTGACGATCTTGATGTCGGGGTATTTCTTCATCGCCGCTTCAAAGCCGCGCACGCGCTCCAGGATCGGCACCACTGGGATGCCGTCGAGGATCGCCACCTTGCCTTTGCCGCCCAGCGCTTTCGCCAGGTACTCACCCGCCTGGAAGCCGGCGTCGTAGTTTTCCGAGCCGACGAACGCGTCCAGCGGCCCTTCCGCCTGGGCGTCGATCGCCACCACCACCGCGCCGGCCTTATGGGCGGAGATCACCGCCGACTGCACCCCTACCGAATCGGTCGGGTTGATCAGCAGGATGTCCACCTTCTTCTGCAGCATGTCTTCCACGTCGCCGATCTGTTTGGCGACGTCATGGCGCGCATCGGCCACGTACACCTTGGCGCCGATATCCGCCGCCGCCTGATCCAGCGCCTGCTTCATGGTGACGAAGTAGTCGTTGTTCATTTCCTGGAACGACATACCGATAGTGATTTGCTTGGCCAGCGCCCCATGGCTGGCCGCCAACATTCCACCGGCGACGATAAAAGGCAGGGTCTTTTTGAATAATGAAAACATAGCCAATTCTCCTGTAGGGAAGCTTCTTGTTGTGGTTATCAGAGCAACAGCATGTCTTTACGTTTGACCGACCGGCCGGCCCCCCATTGCGAGCGGGCCGGCGATCGTGACTGCAACAGCGGTACAGCGGGAGGGTCAGGGAACCAGGATCACCTTGATGGAGTCGGTCGAGTCCGCCAGGGCGAAGGCTTCGTCCCAGTCGTTCAATGAATAGCTGTGGGTAACCACGCCGTTGGAAGTCACCAGCCCGCGCTCGAACAGATCGATGGCGATTTCGTAGCTGTAGGGCGCCAGGTGCGCGCCGCGAATGTCCAGCTCCTTGCGATCGCCGATGATGGACCAGTCGACGGTGGTTTCCTTACCGAACACGCTGAACTCCACGAAGCGGCCCAGCTTGCGGATCATCTGCAGCCCCTGGGTGACGCCGATCGGCGCGCCGGTGGCCTCGATGTAGACGTCGCAGCCGTAGCCGCCGGTCAGCGATTTGACGATCTGGTCGGCGTCTTCCTTCAGCGGGTTGATCACCACGTCGGCGCCAAATTCCTTCGCCAGCGCCAGCCGTTCGTCGATGGCGTCGATCACGATCAGTTTCTTCGGCGTTTTCAGGCGCGCCACCTGCACCATGCACAGCCCGAGCGGCCCGGCGCCAGCCAGCACCACCACGTCGTCCAGCTGGATGTCGCCGCGCGCCACGGTGTGGATGGCGCAGGCCATCGGTTCAATCAATACCGCGTCTTCATGGCTCAGGCTTTCCGGGATCTTGTGCACGATGGCGTTCTCGGAAAAGCGCATGTACTCCGCCATGCCGCCCTCCGCCACGTCTTTTTGAAAGCCGTAAATGTTATGCGTCTCACACATCCAGTAGCTGCCGGATTTGCAGTAGCGGCACTCCCAGCACGGCACGATCTGCTCGGCGATCACCCGCTCGCCGAGCCGGTATTTGCCTTCCGCGCCCTCGCCCAGCGCGGCGATGCGGCCGTAGAACTCGTGGCCCGGCACCACCGGCGGTTTAACCCACGGGTTCTCCCCCCAAAACATCTGTGCGCCATTCTTGCACTTGCAGTCGCCGGCGCAGATGCCGCAGCCTTCCACCTTGATCACCAGCTCGCGCGCCTTCGGCAGCGGCGTGGGCACCTGTTCGAAACGATAGTCCTGCGGGCCGTGGCAAACGACCGCACGCATTTTTTCCGGCAACTGGCTCATCTCTTCCTCCAATACACTCGTTAAACGCTTGAATTTTCTTAATGTTGACGTTGTCATTTTTATCCAACAAAAAACAACCAACGTTATAAAGTGATAAATTTCAATTGATTAATCATCAAACACCCAGGAAAACTCAAAATGACAACGTGAACATAGAGCGACATATAACCAAAGCTGCAAAAATAATTATTTGAGCGAAATCACATATCGTTAACATTGCGGCTAAAAATGCTACAAATGCGGATCGCGATCCCATTTACGAGATCGGCGAACCGGGGGGATCCGCTAAATCAGCAGGCGCACGCGATCGTAGATCTGGCGATCTTCCGGCCGCGACGATCGCGTCTGCTGGCGCAGGGTGCGCACCAGCGTGTCGATAAACGCATGGGCGGCGGCGCTCAGAATGCTGTTACGCCGGGTGACGATATTCAGCTGCGCCGGCTGGCAGCTCTCCCGCAGCGCCAGCGGCTGCACGCGGGAGGCGAACTGCGGCAGCGCGACGATCGGCCGCGGGCACCAGGTGCACATCTCGGCGGACTCCACCAGCGCCTGCAGCATGCCGAACGAATGCGCCTGGATAATGCGCTGGCGCGGCAGGCGCGCGCCGTGGCGGTGAAACACCTCGTCGAGCAGCGCATCGAAACTTTCCGGGGTATAGCTCATCACCCAATCCTGCTCCAGCAGCTGATGCAGCGAGGTACTGTGCGCCAGCGGGTGGCCGCGCCGCACCATGTACGCCGTTTCATACTCCAGCAGCGGCTCGCAGTGGAACTCCTGCGGCGCCGACGACGCCGGCAGCGGCGTAATGGCAAAGTCCATCGTGCCCTCGCGCAGCTGCGACTGGGCGTTGGCCATCAGGCTTTCCGACAGTTCCAGCCGCACCGCCGGCACCTTGCTGCGAAACGCCATCACCGCCGGCGGCAGCACCGTCAGCATCAACCAGGGGGTGATCGCCGCCTTGACCAGATCCGCCGCCCGCCCGCGCAGCGCCGCCATTTCTCCCTGAGCCTGCTCCAGCTGATTCAACACCAGCCGGGCGTGCGCCAGCAGGGTTTTGCCGTAGGGGGTAAAGCCCAGCCCGGTCGGGGTGCGGATCAGCAGCGGCAGCGCCTGTTCCTGCTCCAGTTCGCGCAGCGCGCGTGTCACCGCCGCCTGCGACAGCCCCAGATGCCGCGCCGCCGCGCGAATGCTGCCGCTGTCGGCGCTGGCCACCAGCGCCTGCAGTTGGTGCAGTTTCATGTTCACCTCCTGACAATCATTGGTTGTCAGCATAACCGAACGGCGGCTACCCGGCAAAAACGGAGTTTGCTAGTCTCGATGCCTATCCCTCTGCCCCGTTCCGTGCCCGTTGGTCGGGACTCTTTTGCCGGAGACCGTGATGAACCCTTCACTCGTACTGCCTGAGATCGCCGCCGTTCATGATGAGATGGTCGCGCTTCGCCGCCACATTCACGCCCACCCGGAGCTGGGCTTCCAGGAGTTCGCGACGTCGGATCTGGTGGCGCAGCGGTTGGAGGAATGGGGTTACCGCGTCACGCGCGGCGTAGGACAAACCGGCGTTGTCGCCACACTGCAGCGCGGGCCGGGAAAATCGCTCGGCATCCGCGCCGACATGGACGCCCTGCCGATTGCCGAAACGACCGGTTTGCCGCACGCCAGCACCCATGCCGGGGTGATGCACGCCTGCGGCCACGACGGGCACACCGCCATGCTGCTGGCGGCGGCGCGCTATCTGGCGCAGCAGCCGAACTTTAGCGGCACGCTGCACCTGATCTTTCAGCCGGCGGAAGAAGGCGGCGGCGGCGCCAGAGTGATGATTGAAGACGGCCTGTTTGAGCGCTTCCCTTGCGACGCGGTGTTCGCCATGCACAACGTGCCCGGCTTCCCCACCGGCCACCTGGGCTTCGCCAGCGGCCCCTTCATGTGCTCGGCCGATACGGTACACATCACCCTGCACGGCCACGGCGGCCACGGCGCGGTGCCGCAGAGCACCGTCGATCCGGTGGTGGCCTGCGCGGCCATCGTCATGAGCCTGCAAACCATCGTGGCGCGCAATATCGATCCGCAGGAAACGGCGATCGTCACCGTGGGGGCGATGCAGGCCGGCCAGGCCGCCAACGTGATCCCGGCGACCGCCACCCTGACGCTCAGCGTGCGCGCGCTGACGGCGGCGGTGCGTGAGCGGCTGGAGCAGCGCATCACCGAGCTGGTCACGGCGCAGGCCGCCAGCTTCGGCGCCCGCGCGGAGATCGACTATCAGCACGGCTACCCGGTGCTGGTGAACCATCCGGCAGAAACCGAGCTGGCGCGCGCGGTGGCACTGGAATGGGCCGGAGAGAGCCGGGTTATCCCCACGCTGCGGCCGTTCACCGCCAGCGAAGATTTCGCCTTTATGCTGGAGAAGTGCCCGGGCAGCTATATCTCGATCGGCAACGGCCCCGCCACGCCGGGCAATTCTCTGCACAATCCCGGTTATGACTTCAACGACGACAGTCTGTCGCTGGGCGCCACCTACTGGGTCAAATTGGTCGAGCGCTTTTTGGCTCGCCCTGCGGTTTAATCGCCAACGCTGAGGAAATGACATGAAAACCATCAAAGGGCTGTTGTTGTTGCTGCCGCTGGCCGCGAGCTTTCCCGCGCTGAGCGGTGAATTCAGCGGCAAAGTGATCAAGCTAGGCATCGATCCCACCTTTCCACCGCTGGAATATAAAACCCCGCAGGGCAAGCTGACCGGCTTCGGCGTCGATATCGCCCAGGCGCTGTGCGACCAGATGCAGGCCAAATGCGTGTGGGTAGAAAGCAGCTGGGACGGCATGATCCCCGGCCTGCAGGCGAAGAAGTTCGACGCCATCGCCTCGTCGATGACCATCACGCCGCAGCGCCGGCAGCAGATCGCCTTCTCCAGCAAAGTCTCGAACGCCCCGGCGCGGCTGGTGGCGCATAAGGGCAGCAACCTGCAGCCTACCGTCGCCTCCCTGAAAGGCAAATCGGTCGGCGTGCAGCAAGGCTCCAGCCAGGAGGCCTACGCCAACGCGCTGTGGCGCCCGGCCGGCGTTAACGTGGTGGCTTACCAAAGCCAACAGGAAGTGAACGAAGATTTGGCCAACGGCCGCCTGGATGAGTCGCTGCTGGCCAGCGTCAGCGCCAGCGAGTTCTTCAAAACGCCCGGCGGCAAAGATTTCGCCTTTATCGGCGCCGAGCTGACCGACAGCAAATACTTCGGCGTCGGCGACGGCATCGGGGTGCGCAAAGACGATACCGCGCTGCTGAACGCCTTCAACGCCGCGCTGCAGGCGATCCGCGCCAACGGTACTTACAAGAAAATCAACGACAGGTATTTCGACTTCGACATGTACGGCGCGGAGCAGTAACCAGCGTTCCCCGGCGGTCACCTGCAGATCCTGCAGGATGGGGAGGCGCCTTCGGCCGCCGGGGAACGCCCCAACGGAAACGGCAGTGTCGGCAAGAACGGAAAATCAGGCGGGATAAGGATGCGGGCCAGGCAGGACGCCCGGCCCGCTAAAGCGGGTTACTTCACTTCGCCCATCGCTTTCAGCTTTTTGGACAGCTCGCGGCGTTCTTTGGACAGATCGGCATTTTTGATGATGTAGTCATCAACGCGATCTTCGTAGTCGCTGCGCATATTGGCGATGATGCCCTGAATGTCTTCAATGCTCATGCCGGGCTTGATGTACTCACTCAGGTTGTCGAGCAGCAGCACGCGCTTCTGGTTATCACGAATTTTCTTTTCGTTGTCGACGATCTCGCGTTGCAGTTTGTTTTTGCGGCGGAACATACGCACAAACTCCAGCACATCCTGGAAACTCGGCTTATTTGCATTATCCATCTTTATACCCTTGCTTTAGTAATACACAGATTCATTTGCTTACGGCCACATGGCACCAAGATACAGGTTTGTGGCGGTCCGGCACAACAGTGATTGCCTTATCTTACCCACTTTGCCCCGGCGGCCAAAACCCAAAGCGCCGCCTTCATGATCTGACCCCTTATTCGCGCCCGGCGGCGGTGCAGACCTGGAGCAGATCCCCCAGCTCTTCCAGCTGCTGCGCCAGCTCCATGCTGAGCCAGACATAGCCGTAAATCGGCGCTTCGCCGTGCTGGCCGAGGCTGACCTCTTGCATCAGCGTTTTCAGCTCGCCGGCGATCTCCGCCAGCTGCCCCGCCGCCGCCTGCCGCTGCGCCTGGGGCCCTTCACGCATCAGCACCGCCAGCGATTCCAGCGAGCTCAGCGTCAGCAGCTGGGTGCTGCGCAGCGTGCGGGCGTTCAACATGATGAAGTGCGTTTCGCGCGAGGCCCAGTAGGCGTCGGCCATCAGCTCCAGCGTGCACACCAGATTGCGGCTGAGGGTTTGCACCGCCTCGAACACCGCTTTGGGGATGCGGGTTTCCTTGCTGGCGGGCACGATCAGGCTGCGCAGCTTCACCACCTGATTCAGCAGATCCTTGAGCTGCGGCTCCAGCCGCGGCCGCTCAATGACGTTCGGCGAAAAATACGCGCCGTAGAGGCGGGCGGCGGTTTGCAGGCAGTCCGCCATCTGCATGCGCCACAAAATATAGGCGCGCTGTGGGTAGATGCTGGTGAACAGCAGCGCCAGCAGCGAGCCGAAGATCACGTCGCCGCTGCGCCACAGCGCGGTATGCATGTCGCCGGCGCCAGCGCCGCACACCACCGCCAGCGTGATCCCCACCAGCAGCGCCATATACGGCCGTTTGCCCAGCGTCAGGTAGCCGCAGACGAACATCACCACGCCGCACCAAGCCAGCATCAGCGGCAGCGAATAGAGTTCCAGATACAGGGCGATCAGGCCGGACACGGCGCCGAACACCGTGCCGGCAATGCGTTGCAGCGCCCGCTGCAGCACGTTGCCCCAAAACGAGATCGGCCCCATCACCACCACCAGGGTGATCAGCGGCCAGGTGCCTTCGGGCACCGCCAGCAAGCGGATCAGCAGAAAGGTCAGAATAAACGCCAGCCCGATGCGCACGCCGTGGACAATGCGATAGTGGCGGTAGGTCAGCAATTCAAGGGAAGAGATTTTTCGATCGAGGCGCACAATGCCTCCGATAAAGACCAGCCAGGCCGCTATTTTAGCGGAGGAAGCCCGGCAAGGAAAAGGCGAATGAGGCGTCCCCCATTCGCGGTCAGGCTCAGGCGGCGTACTTGTCGACCAGCGCGCGCAGCACGGCGGCGGTTTCGACATCCATCACGCCGTCATACTTCTGCTGGCGGAAGTGCAGCTGGAACGCGCGCACCAGCTGGCGATAGCCTTCTGCGGTATTGGCCGCCGAGGTGTCGTAGCCGTATTGGGCGAACAGCTTCAGCAGCTCGGCCTGCGCCGGCAGCCCCTGGTGGCAGTATTCCTGCTGGCGCTGCTGCTTGGTCGCCTCGTCATACCAGGCGCCGACGCCGGCCTGATACAGCTGCTGCCACGGGAACTGCGGGCCCGGATCGCTCTTGCGGCCCGGCGCGATGTCGGAGTGCGCCACCACGTTCACCGGCGAGATGTCCGGGTAACGCTGCAGGATGTTTTGCGCCAGTTGGGTGACCGCCTCGATCTGCTGCGGGTTGAACGGCGGGAAGGTGATGTTTTCACCGTCGCCGCTCGCCAGGTTGACGATCTCGATGCCGATCGAGGTGTCGTTGATATTGCTGCGGGTGCCCCACTGGCTGGTACCGGCATGCCAGGCGCGCTCGTTCTCGTCCACCAGGTTGAAAATGCGCACGCCGCTAAAGCCGGCGGCCTGATAGGTGGCCTCGGCCGGATCCGGCACCAGATAGTGCGCGCTGACCGATTTTCCGGTCAACGACTTCACCGAGTCGGCAAAGTTTTGCGCCGTGTAGTGCAGCACCAGAAAGCGCACGCGGTGGCCGAAGCTGGCGACCGATCGGTAGCTATTGTAATCAATCTTGTACATCGTAAAGTCCCTCTCTCGTTTGATTTCACTGAGCGGCCTCTCATCATGACAGGCCGCTCCGCACAGGTGAACCTTTGGCTCACCCTTTTTGTTTTAGCTAATTGCTAAATTATGCGCAAGCGTTTTTTAGCAAAACCGTTATTTACCTTTTTGCTAAAGAGTGCGATCATCGAACAATGGAAACTAAAGAAATCAGGCGCAACAATCTGCGCGAATTGATGGCCCGCTACGCCCGGCAAGGCGTCAACCAGAATGAGTTCGCCACGCTGGTTGAGTCTTCCGCGCCGACGCTGAGCCAAATCATCGGGGAAAAATCCTCCCGCAATCTTGGCGACAATCTGGCCAGGCGGATCGAGGCCAGGCTGAATTTGCCCAAGGGCTGGTTCGACGTGTTTCACGAAAAGCAGCTGGTGCGCCCGTTTGACAACGTGGCGGCGGAGTCGGACTTCCAGCCCGCCCGTTTGAAACCGGTGGTATGGGAAGATACCGAACAGGACAAGGAAGAGTTTGTGGAGATCCCGCTGCTGGATATTGATTTTTCCGCCGGCGACGGCTGCTACGAAATCGTCGATCGCGAGGAGTTTTCGCTGATCTTCCGCCGTTACTACCTGCACAAGATGGGGGTGGCGGTCAACGCCGCGCGTATTATTCGCATCTCCGGCTCAAGCATGGAGCCGCGCCTGCAGGACGGCGACGTGGTCGGCATCAACACCGACGACACGCGCATCCGGGAAGGCAAGACCTACGCCATCCGCCACGGCAATTTGCTGCGGGTGAAGGTGCTGATCGAGCAGCCGGACGGCGGCGTCATCATCCGCTCCCTCAACCGGGAAGAGTACCAGGACGAGCACCTCAGCTATCAGCAGCGCAAAGAGCAACTGGTGGTGCTCGGCCGCGTCTTCTGGTCCTCTTCGTCCTGGTAGCGGAACAACCTCGGGGCCCGCTGCGCCCGGCGGTTATTTGAAGTCCACCACCATCTGCTGCTGGATAGACAGCCCGCGGGTCGACTGCACGCAGCCGGCGATGTAGTCGGTGAAGCGCGGCGGCTTCGGCATGCCCAGCTTGAGGATCTTCTCGTTGCTGAAACGCACGTTGAGCATGGCGAACGATCCGTACAGGCGCATCGCTTTCAGCATCAGCCGCTCGTTGCACGGGCCGAAAATGTCTTTCAGCTGGCGGCGCATTTTCACCAGCGCGTCATACGTCACCTGCGCATACTCATCGCCCACCGGCGCTTTTTCCAGCGCGGCCGCCATGGCGTTGTCAATTTCGGCAAAGCTGACGCTGCTCTCCACGCCGGCGGAGATGTGATACACGTCGTTCTCCAGCGTTTCGCTGTTCATCAGCATCACCAGCGCATCCGCGCAGTAGTCCGCCGGGATCACGTCGATATTGTCCTGCAGCGAGCACATGAATTTGCGCAGCATCAGCGCCATGCCAAACACCCAGAAAATGCTGCTGGAAGGCTGGCAGCCCAGGCGGGTGTGCCCCACCACGATCGACGGACGAGCGATGGTCAGCGGCATTTGCGGGCAGCGTTGCCGCATCAGCTGTTCGATGGTGGATTTGGAACGCGTATATTCCACCAGGTGCTCGGCGTCTTCCTCAAACTCGCCGCTCTCCGCCACCAGCGAACCCGGCTCCGGCGAACAAGACATGGCGGTACCGACGTGCAGGAAACGTTTTAATCCCGGCACCTGCGCCATTCTTTCGGCAAAGGCCAGAGTGCCTTCTACGTTTACCTTCCAAATGAGCGGGTTATTACCAAATGAAGCAACGGCCGCACAGTTAATAACGTGCGTGACATTGTTAATACGTGCGTCAGTTAAAAAGTCGGCCGGCTCGGAAAGGTCGCCCAACAATATATTTTCTATCGTAATTTTAGCCAGCAGGTTCGCATCGATATTAAACTTTTCCATATTCGCGCGAATACGGGCCAGCCCTTGCTGCGCATCATCGGCGCGCACCAGTAAAAGATAATTAATAGACTGATTTTCAATCAATAATTTTTCGAGAACTGCACCACCGAGAAAGCCGGTAGCGCCGGTCAACAGTAGCGTTTTCATAATTGTCACCCACATTGGCATTGAATGTGGAAGATTGTATCTGCGGATAATTAAACAAATATTAAATAGAATTACGGCGCCCCTACTCAATTTTCTTAATATTATCTTAAGGAATCTTTTGAAACATCCATCATGGATTTCGTAACAAAAGAGTCGGGCACGCATTGCGATTAATCCCTACTGTTTAAATACCATTGATGTAGCCCCTGATTTAATTTAACGGTCAATGTTATTTCTCTTCTCGTCCGTGGAGGACTTATGACCTATAACCAAAAAGCCTGGTTGGGGGTTTTGCTGCTGTGCACCCTGTTTTGGGTGGCGGTCATCGGCGGCGCCTGTTCGCTGTATAACCGGGCGGATCGCCTCAATGCACACCAGCCGCAGAGCGAGTTCGCCGCGCGCCACAGCCTGGCCCCCTGCTCGCAGCAAGGCGCTCAGGCGTCCACCGCCCCCCGGAATGGGTAGGGACAAGACCCGCTAACGATCCTATTATGCCCTAAGGTTAACAGGGAGATAACGATGGCTCGAAAGCTGGATAGCTTACCGCAGGCACAACGCGAAAAAATAGAAACCGATTTGCTGGCCATCAGCGTGATCTACAACGAGCGCTACGGCATCGCCTCGACCCAGGCGGAAACGGAACAACAGATCCCCGACCACCTGCTCCCCTACTTTCATCAACGGCTGGATTATTATCGCCGTGCGTAATTGCGCGCATTTCGCTAACCGCCGCTTGGCATCGCTCCCCACGCCGTTACAATAGGGGCATCTTGTATCCGCCACTGAAGAGACGCGATTTTGAGCAGCAAGGCAACGGCCACATTTTATATTCACGATTACGAAACCTTCGGCAAAAGCCCGTCGCTGGATCGCCCGGCGCAGTTCGCCGGCGTGCGCACCGATATGGATTTCAACATTATCGAAGAGCCGCTGGTCATCTACTGCGCCCCGGCCGACGACTACCTGCCGGAACCCGAGGCGGTGATGATCACCGGCATCACGCCACAGGTGGCGCGCGCCAAAGGCGTTAACGAGGCCGAGTTCACCCACCAAATCCATCAGGCCTTCAGCGTGGCCGGCACCTGCATTCTCGGTTACAACAACATCCGCTTCGATGACGAAGTGAGCCGCAATATCTTCTATCGCAATTTCTACGATCCCTATGCCTACAGCTGGCAAAACGGCAACTCGCGCTGGGATCTGCTGGATGTGATGCGCGCCTGCTATGCCCTGCGCCCCGACGGCATCGTCTGGCCGGAAAACGAAGACGGCTTCCCCAGCTTCCGCCTCGAACACCTGACGCGCGCCAACGGCGTCGAGCACACGCAGGCTCACGACGCGATGTCGGACGTTTACGCCACCATCGCCATGGCCAAACTGGTCAAGCAGGCGCAGCCCCGGCTGTTCGATTTCCTGCTGCAGCACCGCAACAAGCACAAGCTGAACGCCCTGATCGACGTCGCCGAAATGACGCCGCTGGTGCATGTCTCCGGCATGTTCGGCGCAGCACGCGGCAACACCAGCTGGGTGTCGCCGTTGGCCTGGCACCCGGACAACAAGAACGCGGTGATCATGTGCGATCTCGCCGGCGATATGACGCCGCTGCTGACGCTGAGCGCCGAGCAGCTGCGTGAACGCCTGTATACCCGCCGCGACGACCTGGCGCCGGATCAGGCGCCGGTGCCGATCAAGCTGGTGCACATCAACAAATGCCCGGTGCTGGCGCCGGCCAAAACCCTGCTGCCGGAGAACGCCGAGCGGCTGGGCATCGATCGCCAGACCTGCCTGCAGAACCTGCAGCTGCTGAAACAGCACCCGGAAGTGCGCGAGAAAGTGGTGGCGCTGTTCGCCGAAGCCGAGCCGTTCAAAGGCTCCGACGACGTCGACGCCCGGTTGTACGACGGTTTCTTCAGCGACGCCGACAAGGCGGCAATGAGGATTATTCAGCAGACCAAGCCGCAAAACCTGCCGGCGTTGGATCTGGCCTTCAGCGACGGCCGCATGAAAGAGCTGCTGTTCCGCTTCCGCGCGCGCAACTACCCGAATACGCTGGACGATGCCGAGCAGCGCCGCTGGCTGCAGCACCGCCAGGAAGCGTTGAGCGCGGAGCGCGTGCAGAGTTACCTGCTGCAGCTCGAATCGCTGTATAACCTGCACGAAGGCGACAAAGAGAAAACCGCCCTGCTGAAAGCGCTGTTCGATTACGGCAAAGAATTGGTGGGGTAAAACCCGCTGCAAGCAGAAAAGGAAAAGGCCGCGAATGCGGCCTTTTTGATGGCAGAGGAGACGGCTCGCGCTTAGGCGGCGTCTTCGCTCGCTTGCGGCACCGGCAAACGGAAGCTGCGGGTGACGAAGGCCAGGTAGATCAGGCCGATAGCCGCCCAGACCAGACCCAGCGTCATCGAGCTGGCTTCCAGGTTGACCCACAGCGCGCCGACGGTCAGTGCGCCCATCACCGGCAGGATCAGGTAGTTGAACGTGTCCTTCACGGTGCGGTTCATCTTGTCGCGGATATAGAACTGCGAGATCACCGACAGGTTGACGAAGGTGAAGGCCACCAGCGCACCGAAGTTGATCAGCGCGGTCGCGGTCACCAGGTCAAACGATACCGCGGACAGCGCGATGGCGCCCACCAGCAGCACGTTCAGCGCCGGGGTACGCCACTTCGGATGCACATAGCCGAAGAAGCGAGTCGGGAACACGCCGTCGCGGCCCATCACGTACATCAGACGCGAAACGCCCGCATGTGCCGCCATGCCAGACGCCAATACCGTCACGCAGGAGAACACCAGGATCACCGACTGGAAGAACTTGCCCGCCACGTACAGCATGATTTCAGGCTGCGACGCGTCAGGATCCTTGAAGCGCGAGATGTCCGGGAAGTACAGCTGCACGAAGTAAGACACCACGATAAAGATGATGCCGCCGATCAGCGCCGTCAGGAAGATGGCTTTCGGGATCACTTTCTCTGCGTCTTTGGTCTCTTCAGACAGCGAGCTGATGCCGTCGAAGCCCAGGAACGAGAAGCACAGGATGGTCGCGCCGGTAATCATCGGCACCACGTGGGCGTTATCGGACCAGAACGGACGGCTGCTGACCAGCGTACCGGCGCCTTCGCCGTGGTAAATGCCGTTGATCACCAGGCCGAGGAACACGATCATGATCGCCACCTGCACCACCACGATGATGGAGTTCAGGTTAGCCACCAGCTTGATGCCGCGCAGGTTGAAAATCGTCATCAAGCCGACCAGCACCGCCACGAAGATCCAGGACGGGACGCCCGGGAAAATCGCTTCCAGGTAAATCTTGGCCAGCAAGATGTTAATCATCGGCATGAACAGGTAGTCCAGCAGCGATGACCAGCCCACCATAAAGCCGACGTGCGGGCTGATGGCTTTCTGGGCGTAAGTGTAGGCAGAACCGGCGGAAGGGAACTTCTTCACCAGCTTGCCGTAGCTCAGGGCGGTAAACAGGATCGCCAGCAGAGCGAAGGCGTACGCAGTCGCGACGTGACCATCGGTCAGGCCGGATACGATGCCGAAGGTATCGAAGATGGTCATTGGCTGCAGATAAGCCAGGCCCATCATCACTACCGGAACCAAAGTCAGGGTTTTGCGCAGCTGGGTGCGCTGAGCCGGAGCGGCGTTGAGGGTATTATCGGACATTGTTCAGCCCCCCCTTACCTTGAGCCTTGCGGATGGCGGACACGCCAAGACTTAAGGTTGCGGGGAAACTTCGCAACGAGCGACTTAATTCTAAAAGAAGGGGATTGTAAGCTGGATAACGGGTCGAGGAAACCTCGGCTGCTCCATAGTCGCTGCGGCCACAGCGGAAACCGGCGGGCACCGGTGCTAAAGTGAAAAATTGCCCCATCTTTCTAATCCTCATGAGTCACGACCATAAAGTTTTGTTTGATCGTGCACGAAACTATTTATCTATCCGGATCGGTGTCCGGCCTCGCTTGGTGTATGAAACGCTACGTTGGTAAAACTTAATGCAAAAAAAATAACCGACGCGTTAAAACGTCGGCTATCTGCATTTGAGATATTTTGCACCAGAATGCCTCCGGATGACAAGATCCGGAAGCCCTCAAATACAAATTCTTTTTGTCGATCGAACGGAAAACCAGCCCGGCAGGCGAATTAATCCGCTACCAGCAGGCCGGTCGCCCGCACATACCTCTTACTTTATACGCCCATTCAGGCATTTTTCAACATCCAGTCGATCTCGGTTTCCGTCACCCGCCGTTCAAACTGCAGCAGTTCGTCCGTCTTGCAGGCGTGATAAACCTGGGTAAAACGCTCGCCCAGATAATGGGTCAGCGCGTGCTGGTGTTCGAACTCGTACAATGCGTCGCTCTGGCGGATCGGCAACGGCAGCCCGTCCTGCTCCAGGCCGTTGCCGGTCACCGGCTCTGGCAGCGGCAGCGCGTTGTCCAGCCCGTACAGCATGCCTGCCAGGATCGCCGCCATCACCAGATAGGGATTGGCGTCGGCACCGGCCACGCGGTACTCCACCCGGTGGTTCTCCGGTTCGCCGCAGGGAATGCGCAGCGCCACGGTGCGGTTGTTGTGGCCCCAGGCGGCCTGGATCGGCACATACATCCCCGGCTGGAAGCGCCGGTAGGCGTTGACGTTCGGCGCCAGCAGCGCCATCGATGCCGGCATCAGGGTGATCATCCCGGCCAGCGCCTGTTTCAATAGCGGTGAATCCTCGCCTTCCGCGTCGGCGAACAGGTTGTTGCCCGCCCCGTCCTGCATGCTGACATGCACGTGCATGCCGCTGCCGGCGTAATCCTCATAGGGTTTGGCCATAAAGGTGGCGTGCATGTCGTGGTTCTCGGCCACCAGCCGCACCAGCCGCTTCAGCGCCAGCGCGTGGTCGCAGGCCAGCAAGATATCGTCGGTATGACGCAGGTTGACCTCGAACTGCCCCGGCGACGCCTCCGCCACCGCGCCGTCCGCCGGCAGCCCCTGCAGTTTCGCCAGCGCGTCGATGTCGTTCAGCACCTCGGCGAAATGGTTCAGGTTATCGACGGAATACACCTGGCTTTGGGTGTTGCGCTCCTGGGTGCCGGGCGCACACGGCGGCTGCAGATCGCCCTCCGCGTCGCGCTGCCGATCGATGAGATAAAACTCCAGCTCTACCGCTGCCACCGGGAACAAGCCGCGCTGTCGCAGCGCCTGCCACACGCGGTTCAGCACATTGCGGGGTTCAACGTCAAAGGGAGTGCCATCTTCATCCAGCATGGTCAGCAGCACCTGGCCGATATGCTCCGGATCGGCGGCCGACGGCGTCAGCGAGCCGGGCACCGGCAGGCATACGCGGTCCGGTTCGCCGAGCTCCTGCCCAAGACCGGTTTCCTCCACCACGTTGCCGAGGATGTCCATGGCGAACACCGACGCGGGGAAGTAGTTGCCTTTTTCCAGTTTTTTCAACCCTGAGACGGGTATGCGTTTGCCGCGGAAGGAACCATTGAGATCGGTGAGAAGGATATCGACATACTGCGTGGCGGGATGGCGTTCCAAATAATGAGCAACCTCATTTTGGAACGCGCTACTTCGCCTCTCTTCATGATGCTGTGCAAAATGTTCAACTGCTGCGCTATTGGTTTGCATACGTCACCCGCCATTATGCTCTTAAGGCGCGTTGGCGCCCGTCCGCCGTTCGATTCAACACATGATTGGATTTCTCGCCAGGCCGCGCCGCTGCTGGGCGCTCAAAATAACATCCACAATATGAAACATAGCCTTAACAGAATAGGTTTGCAAATGTTACAATCCTGTTTGATTATTCGCCACCGGCTGCTAAATTGATAAAATATTGACCGAAAAGGCCTTACCGTCCTTTTTGCGTCAACTATTTCGTCCAACGCACCGAGAGTGAACATGGGCAATATATTTTCCAAACCTGCCCTAACTACCGATATCATGCAGCATCGTTATCGCCCAGACAGGCGCCCGATAGCGATATTCATGTCTGCCTGTCGCCCCTACCAGAAGGAAGTACCGCTATGAGCGAAGCCAGCTTGGCACCGGGCAAACGCCTGTCGCAGATCCGTCAGCAATTGGGTTTGTCGCAGCGCCGGGTCGCCGAACTGTCCGGGTTAACCCACAGTGCGATCAGCACCATCGAACAGGACAAGGTCAGCCCGGCCATCAGCACGCTGCAAAAGCTGCTGAAGGTGTATGGCCTGTCGCTGTCTGAATTCTTTGCCGAACCGGAAGCCGCCGACGAACCGCGCGTGGTGATCGACGCCGAGGACCTGATTGAGATCGGCAGCCAGGGGGTGTCGATGAAGCTGGTGCACAACGGCAGCCCGACGCGCAACCTGGCGATGATGCTGGAAACCTACCAGCCCGGCACCACCACCGGCGAAAAGATCAAACACCAGGGCGAAGAGATCGGCACCCTGCTGGAAGGCGAGATCGTGCTGACCATCAACGGCCAGAGCTACTGCCTGACCGCCGGTCAGAGCTACGCCATTAATACCGGCATCCCGCACAGCTTCAGCAATACCTCGGCGCGCATCTGCCGCATCGTCAGCGCTCACACCCCCACCACCTTCTGACGCTTCTCGCACCGGCGCAGCCTGACGCGGGTTGCGCCCCTGCCCGCCAACGCGTTTTTCACCGCCGTTATGCCATTTTGTTGGTTGCCAACGGCGCAATCTGTGTTACAACAGAGCAGAACAGCCATCTAAACATCTAAACGGCCTTATTGCTCTATGCCAACCGCAACGCCTTCACGCCTCGAGATGCGCAATATCTCGATCGCCTTCGCCGGCTTCAACGCGCTGCAGGACGTGGACTTCACGCTGCAGGGCGGTTCAATCCACGCGCTGGTCGGCGCCAACGGCGCGGGCAAGTCGACGCTGATGGCGATCCTCTCCGGCGCCCACGATCATTATCGCGGCGAGATCCTGATCGACGGCCAGGCGGTGGCGATCCACTCCCCGCTGCAGGCGCGCCGCCACGGTATTCACGTGGTGCAGCAAGAGGTCGACGTCGCGCTGATCCCCACGCTGTCGGTGGCGGAAAACATCATGCTGGACTGGCTGAACGAGCCGGGCCACTGGCTGAACTGGGCGGAGCTGCACCGCCGCGCCGCGCAGTTGCTGCAGCAATGGGCGCTGCCGCTCAACCCGCGCAGGCGGCTGGCGGACTGCACGCTGGCGGAAAAACAGCAGGTGTTGCTGGCGCGTGCGCTGTCGCACCGCTGCCGTTTTCTGGTGCTCGACGAACCGACCGCGCCGCTCGATCGCGCCGAGAGCGAGCGCCTGTTTAACGTGGTGCGCCGCCTGCAATCCGAAGGCATCGGCATCGTGTTTATTTCCCACCGCATCCACGAACTGAGCGACATTTGCGATCGGCTGACGGTACTGCGCGACGGCCGGCGCGTCAGTGAAGACCCCATGCGCGGGCTGAGCGGCGAGCAGATCGTCGAGAAGATGCTCGGCCATCGGCTGGACGACATTTTCCCGCCGCCGCGCCCGCCGCACGCCGAGCGAATGCTGCTGCAGGTGCAAGGCTTGCGCGATCGCCACAAGCTGCGCGACGTTTCGCTGCGGCTGCATGAGGGCGAAATTCTCGGCATCGCCGGGCTGGCCGGAGCCGGCAAAACCGAGCTGTGCAAAGCGCTGTTCGGCGCCAGCGCCGTGCAGCTCGAGCGCGGCGAACTGCGCGGGCAACCCTGGGCACCGCGCGCGCCGCACCTCTCGGTCGAACAAGGATTGGCGCTGGTGCCGGAAGAGCGCCGCAAAGAGGGCATCTTCATCGATGAGGCGATCCCGATGAACCTGAGCGTCAGCGCCGACGACAGCTTCTCGCGCTGGAGCCTGTTCAGCCGGCGGCAAGAGCTGCGCTGGGCGCGCGAGATCATGCAACGCCTGAACATTCGCGCCTCGGGCCCGCAACAGCGGCTGGCGCGCCTGTCCGGCGGCAATCAACAAAAAGTGGCGATCGGCAAATGGCTGCGCGGCGACGCCGAGGTGCTGATCTTCGATGAACCGACCAAGGGCGTGGACATCAAGGCCAAGCAGGAGCTGTTTGGCCTGATCGACGGCCTGGCGCGCGCCGGCAAAGGCGTGATTTACGCCTCCGGCGAGTTCGCCGAGCTGGTTGGCCTGTGCGATCGCATCTGCGTGCTGTGGGACGGCCGCATCGTGGCGGAGTTGAACGCCGCCGACATCGACGAAGAAACCTTATTGCTCTATTCCACCGGAGGAACCCCTGCGTGAGTAAAGAATTAGCCCAGCGGCCTGCGCTGCCCTGGCGCCAACAGCTGTTCGATTTCCTCTACAAATGGGGCATGTTGCTGACCGTGGCGGCGCTGATCGCCCTGTTCGGCCTGGCGTCGGACAACTTTCTCGATGCCAACAACATCATCAATATCCTGCGTTCGATCGCCATCGTGACGGTGATCGCCATCGGCGTCTCTATCTCGCTGTCGGTCGGCGGTTTCGATCTGTCGGTCGGCTCAACCGCCTCGTTGGCCAACGCGCTGGTGATTTCGCTGTTCGTCTGGCACGGGTTCGGCACCACCGGCGCCATCGTGGTAACGCTGCTGCTGTGCACGCTGGTCGGCCTGTTCAACGCCCTGCTGATCGTGGTGTTCAGAATTCCCGATATGCTGGCGACGCTGGCCAGCCTGTTCGTGATCCAGGGCGTGGCGATGACCTACAGCTACGGCGGATCCATCACCCAAAACATGGTGCTGCCGAATGGTGACATGGCGGAAGGCCTGATCCCGGAAATGTTTTCCGCCCTCGGCCAGGTGCCGGTGATCGTGCTGATCATGCTGGCGGTCACCGTCGCGGTGCAGCTGTTCCTGTCGTTGACCAAGCATGGCCGCCGCATGTATGCCATCGGCGGCAACCCCGAAGCGGCGCGTCTGTCGGGCATCCGCACCGTGCGTTACAGGGTTGCCGCTTACGTCATTTCCTCTTGGCTGGCGGCGCTTGGCGGCATCTTGCTGGCGTCACGTATCGGCTCTTCGCAGGTCAACGCCGGCGGCGGTTATCTGATGGACGCGGTGGCGGCGGCCTATATCGGCTTCTCGCTGGCCGGGGCCGGTAAACCCAATGCGCTCGGCACCCTGATCGGCGCGGTGATCCTCGGCGTGCTGCAAAACGGCCTGGTGATGCTGTCGGTGCCCTACTACGCCATGGACATTATCAAAGGCCTGGTGCTGGCGCTGGCGCTGGCCATCACCTACATCCAGAAACGCTGATCCTCCCCGGCGCACGCTCGCTGCGCCGCTTTTCCCTTTAATTCATCCGGTTACCCTTTCCCGTCAGCAGAACAAGCATACAAATGATATGAATTATCATTAGCGTTTACATTCAGTAAAAAATCCTTACAATACCCTCACGCAACGCTGACGAAGCGAAGTATTTCTCAGCGAACGATGAATAATTTCATTAGAAATTCAATTGGTTAATTACTTTCACTTCAATCCAGGAAAGGTTTACCTCATGGAAACGCCACGTTACAGCAAGCTCGCCGCTCTGGTCGTCGCCTCACTCAGCGCCACCGCCGCGCTGGCCGCGCCGCAGGATGACACCCAGGACACCATGGTCGTCACCGCCTCCGGCTTCCAGCAAAAAATTCAGGACTCCGCCGCTTCCATCTCGGTGATCCCACGCCAGCAAATTGAAGACAAGGCCTATCGCGACGTGACCGACGCGCTGAAAGACGTGCCGGGCGTGGTGGTCACCGGCGGCGCCAGCAGCAGTGACATCAGCATCCGCGGCATGTCCTCCAAGTACACGCTGATCTTGGTGGACGGCAAGCGCGTTGACACCCGCGGTACCCGTCCGAACAGCGACAACGCCGGCATCGAACAGGGCTGGCTGCCGCCGATGGAAGCCATCGAGCGTATCGAAGTGGTGCGCGGGCCGATGTCTTCGCTGTACGGTTCCGACGCCATGGGCGGCGTGATCAACGTCATCACCCGCAAGACCTCCCGCACCGAGTGGAAAGGCTCGCTGCACGGCGACGCCACCCTTCAGGAAAACCGCGATTCCGGCGATCTGTTCCAGACCAACGCCTACGCCTCCGGCCCGCTGATTGAAGGCCTGCTCGGCGTGCGGGTCAACGGCTTGCTGTCGCGCCGCGCCGAAGATAAAATCGCCAACGGTTACAACGAACAGCGCATGCGCAGCGGCACCGCGGTGTTCACCCTGACGCCGGACGAGAAAAACGAATTCGACTTCGAAATCGGCCGCTCGCTGCAGGATCGCAACAGCACACCGGGCAAATCGGTGGTGGCAGAGCGTTGCAGCAAAGGCAAGTGCAAACCTACCTCTCGCAGCGAAGATCTCTACACGCGCACCAACTACTCGCTGACCCACAACGGTTATTACGACTTCGGCAACTCCACCAGCTACGTTCAGCGGGAAGAGACCAATAACCCGGGTCGCAAGATGAAGATGTATAACACCATCTTCAACACCCAGAACCAGTTCGAGCTGGGTTCCCATATGCTGAACCTCGGCGGCCAATACCGCTATGAGAAATTGGGCGACAGCGGCAACCAGCTGAGCTCGGCGAAAGACGTCAACCAGCTGACGCGCTGGAGCTGGGCGCTGTTCGCCGAAGACGAATGGGCGCTGACCAACGACTTCAGCCTGACCAGCGGCATCCGTATGGACCGCGATCAGAACTTCGGCAGCCACTGGTCGCCGCGCATGTACGGCGTCTGGCACCTGACCGAGCAGTGGACGATGAAAGGCGGCGTCTCCGCCGGCTACCGTTCGCCGGATCTGCGCCAATCCTCCGCCAGCTGGGGCCAGGTCACCGGCGGCGGCGTGCGTAACGGCATCATCGTCGGCAACCCGGATCTGCAGCCGGAGAAGAGCCTGAGCGAAGAGATCGGCCTGATGTGGGATAGCCTGAAAGGCGTCAACGCCGGCGTGACGGTCTTCAACACCGACTTCAAGAACAAGATCACCGAAGTACGCCGCTGCGAAGACACGCCGGACTGCAAGATCGGCAACGATGTCTATGACTTTATCAGCGATCGCGTCAACGTCGACAAAGCCAATATGCGCGGCGTAGAGGCCACCTTCGGCTGGCAGATCAACAAAGACTGGAAGTGGAACACCAACTACACCTACACCGCTTCCGAACAGAAGAGCGGCGACTTCCAGGGTAAGGCGCTCAACCAGATGCCGAAGCACATGCTCAACACCGTGCTGGACTGGCAGGCCACGCAGGACCTCAGCCTGTGGTCGCGCGTCAACTTCCGCAGCCGCACCTCTGACTACCTGAGCCGCACGTCGATGGAGACCAGCACCCCATCCTACACCTTTGTCGATGCGGGCCTGAGTTATCAGGCGGCGAAGAACCTGCAGCTGACCGGCGGGGTTTACAACATCCTCGACAAAACCGTGGATTACGACCACTACCGCACCACGCTGGACGGCCGCCGTTACACCGTCGGCATGACCTACAACTTCTGATGCCCCTGGGCGCGCGCTGCGCGCCCTTTTCATTCCATCACCGTGAGGAAGCCCCATGAGATTACGCCGCTCCCCCCTGATGATCGCCCTGCTGGCCGCGATGGCGCTGGCGGGTTGCCACAGCAAAACCGACGCGCCGGTGGCGCCGGCCACCGTCAACGTCCAGCACCTGAACGGCAGCACCGAGGTGAAAAAGCACCCGCAGCGCATCGTGGTGCTGGATTACGCCTCGCTTGAAACGCTGCAGCTGTTGGGCGTCGAGCCGCTGGCGCTGCCCGGCAACCGCAAGAACTTGCCGGATAATCTGAAGCGTTATCAGGATGACAAATACCTCAATGCCGGCACCCTGTTCGAGCCGGATATGGCCGTGCTGCGCGCCGCCAAGCCGGATCTGATCCTGATCGCCGGCCGGGCGTCCAAAGCCTATGACGAGCTGAACGCGCTGGCGCCGACGCTGAACATGTCCGTCGATCCGCAGGATCAGCTGGGCAGCCTGAAACAGCGCACGCTGCAGCTGGGCGAGCTGTTCGATAAGCGGCAGCAGGCGCAGGCGGCGGTCGATAAGCTGGATGCGCAGATCGCGGCGGTCAAACCACAGGCCGCTCAGGCCGGGCGCGGGCTGGTGGTGCTGTTCTCCGGCGGCAAGATCAGCGCCTACGCCCCCAAGAGCCGTTTCAGCTTCGTCTATGACGCCCTCGGCTTCTCGTCTGCGCTGCAGTCCGACGAAAAAGACGTGCGCGGCAACAAGCTGACGCCTGAGCAGGTGGCCAAACTGAATCCGGACTGGCTGTTCGTTATCGACAGAGACGCCGCGACCGGACGGCCGAACGCGGTGGCACCGCAGAAAATCCTTACCGGTACCGCGCTGAAGAAAACCACAGCGGTGAAAAAAGGCCAGGTGGTTTACCTGCCGGCGGCCGAGGTGTATCTGTCCGGCGGCATCGTCACCGCCCAGCACGTCGTCGAACGCGTGAGCGAGGCGCTGAACCACACTGCGCGATAAAGAAAGCCCGGCGATGCCGGGCTTTTTCTTGGGTTAAATCGTCGGCTGGTTTACCAGGCCGTCTATCAGCACCTGCGGCGTGCCCTGCGAGCAGCGTTCGATGCGCCCGCGCACGCCGTAGACCCGTGCCAGGCTCTGCGGCGTAATCACCTGCTCCGGCGCACCGTCGGCGATCAGATCGCCATCCTGCAGCATCAGCACGTGGTCGCCGTGGCGCAGCGCGATGTTGATGTCATGCACTACCACCACCGTCACGATATTGCGCTTGCGGGTTTCGCGGCGCACCAAATCCATCACGTGGAACTGATAGTTGAGATCGAGCGCGCTCAGCGGCTCATCCAGCAGCAACAGCGAGGGCTGACGGATCAGCGACTGCGCCAATCCCACCAGCTGTTTCTGGCCGCCGGACAGTTGATCGAGGTAGCTCAGCGCCAGGTGCGCGATGCCCAACTGCTCCAGCAGGGCCATCACTTCCGCTTCGCTGCCGGCGTTGCTGCGGCCGCCCGAGGCGCGCTGCGCCACGATGATCGACTCCAGCACGTGCAGATGCACCCCGGCGGGCAGCGACTGCGGCAGATAGACCACTTTCTCCGCCCGACGGGCGAACGGCATCTGCATCAGATCGCCGTCGTCCAGCCACAGCTTGCCCTGCGCCGGGTTCAGCCCGGCCAGCGAGCGCAGCAGCGTCGATTTGCCGCTGCCGTTCGGCCCCAGCAGCACGGTGATTTGCCCCCGTGGCAGCATCGGCACCGAGAGATCGTCGATCACCGGGCGCTTCGGGTAGCCCGCCGAGAAGTTTTCTATTCGTAAGCCCTGGATCATACGTTCCCCCGGTGGCGCAGAATAATGCTCAGGAAGAACGGCACCCCGACTAGCGACGTGACGATGCCCACCGGAATGATCACCCCGGGCACCAGATTTTTCGACGCCACCGAGGCCATCGACAGCACCAGCGCGCCAATCAGCGCGCTGGCCGGCAGATAGAAGCGGTGATCTTCGCCGAAGATCATGCGGGCGATGTGCGGCGCCACCAGGCCGATAAAGCCGATCGGCCCGACGAAGGCCACCGCCAGCGCCGAGAGAATGCTGATGCGCAGCAGCGTGGCCAGCCGCAGACGGCGCACATCGATACCGAAGCTCACCGCCCGATCTTCACCCAGACGCAGCGCGGTCAGTTTCCACGAGCTCATCATCGACAGCGGCAGCAGCACGGCGAATACGCCGAACAGGATGCCCAGCTTGTCCCACGAGGCGCGCGCCAGGCTGCCCATGGTCCAGAATACCAGCCCCTGCAGCGTGTCCTCGCTGGCGATGAACTGCATCATCGATACCAGCGCGTTGAAGGTAAACACCAGCGCGATGCCGAACAGCACCACGCCGGAGGTGGCGACCCGCGTCCAGCGCGTGATGCCGTCGAGCATCAGCGCGGCGAACAGCGCAAAGATAAAGGCGTTGGCGGAGATGAACCACTGATCGGGAATGCCCGGAATGCCGATGCCGAGCACGATCGCCAGCGCGGCGCCAAAGGCCGCGGCGGAAGACACGCCGAGGGTAAAGGGGCTGGCCAGCGGGTTATTCAGGATGGTCTGCATTTCCGCCCCGGCCAGGCCGAGCGCAAAGCCCACCACCACCGCCATCAGCGCGTAAGGCAAGCGGATGTCCCAGACGATCACCCGCGTGCCGGCATCGGCCGCGGCGGGATCGAGCAGCGTTTGCCATAAGGACGACAGCGACAGCCCGGACGGCCCCATGGTGAAATCCAGCAGCAGCGAGCCCAGGATTGCCAGTGCCAACACGCCCATCATCAACAGGCGATGGCGAAGAATATGCTGATAACGCCCCATCACGCCGGCGTCGGGTTGCCCCTTGGCTTCAGTCATGGGATCGGTGGATACGCTCATTAGTTAGGATACCTGTTACAACCATCATGACAGCGGTGCGAAAGCGTCCGCCGTAAACCGGAAAGCGCGCGGCGACAGCCTGCGCGCAGCCGTTAACAATAAAGCAAACGATAATACTTATCAATCATATCAATAGGTGAAAACGGCGTTATGAAAATGTAATAAATTGTTTTCTATCGCCATTTTTCATCCCCTCGCCTTTACCCCGCCAACGGCCATTAGGTTCATTATTCTGAAAGTTATTCCTGATCCGACCAGACTCTGACAAATAACGAAAAAACCACTTAGAATCCAAAACCACAGCACCGCGCGTGCAAAAAACCTTCAGGCCGCCGCAAGAGCGGCCTTTATTGACGAGGCTGTAATGAGAAGTCCATCTCCGGCGGTAACGCCCAAACGCCCGGCGCTGCTGAACTGGCTGTTGTACAGCCCGCTGCACGCCGACGACGAGCCGTTTCAACGCCAGCTGCGGCTCACGCTGACGCCCTCTCCCCTCACCCCCTGGCTGAATGCCGTGGGGCCGGCGGCGCTGTTGGTGGGGTATGCCTGGCTGAACCAGCGGCTGGTCGGTATCGGTTTGCTGCTGCTGCTGTTGCTGTTAACCGCCGGACGCGCCGGGTTGGCGCAGCGGCGCCAACCCGCCTGGCCGGACGCCATGCTGGTGACGGTGCTGCTGTGGATGCTGCTGGTCGGCGCCAGCGCCGCGCTGGCGATGCTGTCAGGCCGCTTCGTTTTAATCCTGTTCGCCGGGCTGACGATCACCGCCCTGGCCTGCTGGCTGATGCAGCGCCACGCCGCCGCGCCGCGCTTCGCGCTGCTTGAGGTGATCGCGCTGACGCTGCCCTACCTGCTGGCGGCACCGCTGTCGCGCGTGCAAAACCTGTTTGTCCTGGCGGACCTCGCGCCGCTGTGGCTGGTGCTGGCCCATGGCATGATCGCTCGCTACCACCGTCAGCGGGTACAGCACGTCACGCTGGCTTGGGAGAAGCAGCAGGCGTCGCACCGCGATCGCCTGACCGGCTTCCTCAACCGAGCGGGCGGCGAGGTGGTGATGCGCAGCATCTGCCGCCCCGCAGCGGCGCAGACGATCTCCCACCTGTTCATTCTTGAGTTCGGTCCGCTGGCTGCGCTCTACCAAAGCCACGGCGTCCAGATTGGCGATGACGTGCTGCGCACCGTCGGCGAGCGCCTCAAGACGCTGATCCGCCCCAGCGACTACGTCTGCCGCTATACCGGCGGCCTGTTTTTGATACTGGTGCACGATCTGCCCTACGGCGCGGAAAGCGAGTTCCTCGCGCGCATCGTGCCGCCGCTGGAGGCGCCCTACGATTTTGGCGCATTCGGCGAGGTGAACATGCAGCTCAACGCCGGCATTTTGGCGTTGACGCAGGATTATGCGACGGTGGAAGATTTGATGAGCTCGGCGCAGCAGGCGCTGGCGGAAGCCAAAGGCGGGAAAAAGTAAAACCACACGCGGCGGGAACCCCCGCCGCGTCTCACTCTCCGAAAATTACTTCACGTCCATCTTCGGGAATTCCATTTCGCTGTACTTCACGACGCGGGTGCCGCGCGACAGCTTGTAACCAAACCAGATCAGCAGGAACAGCGGAATGCCGATGTAGGTCGCGGTCACGCCGTACCAGTCGATCTTGTCTTGCAGGAAGGCCTGGTAGTTCTGGCCCAGGGTAATGATCAGGCACAGCACGAAGGCGAAGATCGGCCCCAGCGGGAAGAACCCGGAACGGTACGGCAAGTCGTTCAGATCGCGCCCCTGCAGCATGTAACCGCGACGGAAGCGATAGTGGCTGATAGCGATGCCCAACCAGGCGATGAAACCGGTCATGCCCGAGGTATTCAGCAGCCACAGGTAAACCGACTGGTTGCCGAACATCGACGTCAGGAAGCACAGCCCGGCCACCACGCAGGTCGCGTACAGCGCGTTGCGCGGCACGCCGCCTTTCGACAGCTTGGCGAAGATGCGCGGCGCCTTGCCTTCCGACGCCAGGGTGAACAGCATGCGGGTAGAGGCGTACATGCCCGAGTTACCGGCCGACAGCACCGCCGTCAGGATCACCGCGTTCATCACCGCCGCCGCCGACAGCAGGCCGGCATGCTGGAACACCAGGGTGAACGGGCTGACGCTGATGTCCTTCACGTCGTTGCGCAGCAGGCTCGGATCGGTATACGGAATGATCAGGCTGATGATCAGAATGGCGAAGATATAGAACAGCAGGATACGCCAGAACACCTGACGCACCGCGCGCGGGATGTTTTTACCCGGGTTTTCCGATTCGCCGGCCGCGATGCCGATGAGTTCGGTGCCCTGGAACGAGAAGCCGACGATCATGGCCACGCCGATCATCGCCGAGAAGCCACCGGCGAACGGCGCGTCCCCTATCGTCCAGTTCTGCCAGCCGGCGTGCTCGCCACCCTTCAGAATGCCGACGATCATCAGCACGCCGACGGCGATGAAGATAATCACGGTGCTGACCTTGATCAGCGCGAACCAGTATTCCGCCTCGCCGAACCCTTTCACCGAAATGTAGTTCAGCAGGAACATCAGGCCGAGGAACAGCGCGCTCCAGATCCAGCCGGGGGTGTCCGGGAACCAGTAGCTCATCACCAACTGCGAGGCCACCAGATCAACGGCGATGGTCACCGCCCAGTTGTACCAGTAGTTCCAGCCCAGCGCGAAGCCGAAGCCTTCTTCCACGTATTTGGCGCCGTAAGTGGAGAATGAACCGGAGACCGGCATAAAGGCCGCCAGCTCGCCCAGGCTGGTCATCAGGAAGTACACCATCAAACCGATCAGCGCGTAAGACAACAGCGCCCCGCCGGGGCCTGCCTGAGAAACCGTGGCCCCCGAGGCGACGAACAGGCCGGTGCCGATGGAGCCGCCGATGGCGATCATGGTCAAATGCCGGGCTTTCAGCTCGCGGCGCAATCCGGGTGCTTGCTGCCCCGATGTTTTTATATCCTGCTGAGCCATTCGTACCCTATCTGCTCTTTGAAAAATGAGGGCGGATTGTAACAAATACCCGCCGGTGAACTAGCAACATTGCACTGATATAAGATAGCTTCATAATTCAGAGGCAATTATTAGCCGCGGCCCTTATGGCCTTACTTACTCTCATTAATGTGAGCGCGCGCAGGTTTTTATGCTTTTTCCGGCCTGCGCGGCAGCAGAGGGCGTGACGCGCTGCCGATTACAGCGCGCAATAGCTGAGAAAACGCTGTAATGCGTTGGAAATGTGCTTTTGCCGATGGCGGATCAGGTACAGGGTGCGCCGCAGCGGCGGCAGCGGTACCGGCAGTTCTACCAGCGCGCCGCTGGCCAGCTGTTCCGCCACCACCCGCCGCGACAGGCAGCTGATGCCGATGCCGTGCCGCACCGCGTGCTTGATAGCCTCCGAGTTGCCGAGCTCCATCACCAGCTGGAAGTGCGGCAGGTGCGCCAACAGCAGATGATCCAGCACCTCGCGGGTGCCCGAACCGCGCTCGCGCAAGATCCACGGCGCATTGGCCAACGCCTCGAGCGTCGGCGGTTGACGGGTCAGCGGGTTGTCCGGCGCGGCGAACACCACCAGCTCGTCCTCCAGCCACGGCTGCGTCACCAGCTCCGGCATATGGCAAGGCCCTTCGATCAGCCCCAGATCGACGCGGAAATCCGCCACCGCCACGATCACGTCCTGGCTGTTGCCGACGTTCAGCTCCAGCGGCGTGGCCGGAAAGTCCCGGCGGTAACGGGCGATCATCTCCGGCAGCATGTAGTTGCCGATGGTGCTGCTGGCGGCGATGCGCAGCGCCCCGCCGTCATGGCGAAACAGCTGCTCGATCTCCCCCGCCTGCTCCAGCAGCGCCAGCGCCTTGGGATACAACAACCGGCCGTGCTCGTTGATCACCAGCCGTTTGCCGACGCGATCGAACAGCTGCACGCCCAGTTGCCCCTCCAGATCCGCCAACGCCGCGCTGACCGCCGACTGCGACAGCGCCAGCACCACCGAGGCCTGAGTGGTCGAACCGCTTTTCAGCACTTCGGTGAAGACTTCCAGTTGACGCAACGTGATATGCATAGCCGTCCCGGTAGTGAAAAAGGGTTCTGCCAGAGAACCGCAAAATGATGTCAACATGATGTGGGTAGCCCGGCGAGGCTACCCGGTTTACGGCCAATTCGGCGCGTTACTTGCCCAAGGCGACCAGCTGCGCCGCCGCGGCCAGCACCGCCTCGCGCGGCGTGCCGGCTTCGTCCCGCTGTATTAATTGCAGCATCGCCACCAGGCGATCGCGATCGACCACCTTGTTTTCTTCAATCAACCGCCGCACCGCGCGCCCCACTTCCTGGTCTATCTGCTCTCTGCGTTGATCGTCGGTATCCATCGCCTGCTCCTGTTCAGTTGGAAAGTTGACGGCGGCTCGCCGCTCCTCCTCACCCTAGCCGCAATGCGGCTTTATGCCAATGCCTGACGCCATACCACTTATTCAGATAGGTTATAAATATATAATCAATTTCTCTTTTATTCAGCCCAAACGTACTCTTAGCAGCAAGAAACAGACTGAAGGACTGACTTTTATGGCGACTGATACCACTCACACTTATCCCGAGCGACGCTTTCCGCTGTTCGGCCTGCCGCGCCTGGTGCCGGGGCTGGCGCTCACCGGCGCGCTCACCGCGCTGGCCGTCTGGGCCGGCGACATTCCCTGGGTGGCGGAGCTGGGCCTGGGGGCGCTGACGCTGGCGATCCTGTTCGGCATTCTGGTGGGCAACACGCTGTATCCCCGCTGGCAAACCGTTTGTCACGGCGGCGTACAGCTGGCCAAACAACGCCTGCTGCGTCTGGGCATTATCCTTTACGGCTTCCGCCTGACCTTTCAGCAAATCGCCGACGTGGGCGCCAGCGGCATCATCATCGATGCGCTGACCCTGACCACCACCTTCCTGCTGGCCTGCTGGCTCGGCAAGAAAGTGTTTGGCATCGACAGCCAGACCGCGATGCTGATCGGCGCCGGCAGCAGCATTTGCGGCGCGGCGGCGGTGATGGCCACCGAGCCGGTGCTGAAGGCCGACTCCAGCAAAGTGGCGGTGGCGGTCTCGACCGTGGTGGTGTTCGGCACCCTGGCGATCTTCGCCTACCCATGGCTGTATCAGCTGAATGAACACTTCCAGTGGCTGCCGTTCAGCCAGGAAACCTTCGGCATCTACGCCGGCTCCACCATCCACGAAGTGGCTCAGGTGGTTGCGGCCGGGCACGCCATCGGGCCGGACGCCGAAAATGCGGCGGTGATCGCCAAGATGATCCGCGTAATGATGCTGGCGCCGTTCCTGCTGCTGCTGTCGGGCTACATCAGCCGCGGCAGCGCAGGCAAGGCGGAAAAATCCGCCATCACCATTCCGTGGTTTGCCGTGCTGTTTATCGCCGTCGCCGGGCTGAACTCCTTCAACCTGCTGCCGGCCACGCTGGTGCACCATCTGATCACCGCCGACACTTGGATGCTGGCGATGGCGATGGCGGCGTTGGGGCTGACCACCCACATCAGCGCCGTGCGCCAGGCCGGGATGAAACCGATTCTGTTGGCCACGCTGCTGTTCGTCTGGCTGCTGGTCGGCGGCGGCGCGATAAACCAGCTGGTGCAACACTGGCTCTAATCATCCCCTTCAGCGGCCCGCTTCGGCGGGCCGCCGCTTTTCATCATTCAATCCGCCCGCCATCAATGCCATAATGTCACCGATAACACAGGAGAATGAAGATGAAGTTTGTCGGTGCACATGTCAGCGCGTCAGGCGGCGTGGATCAGGCGGTTATCCGCGCGCACGAATTGGAGGCGACCGCGTTCGCCCTGTTCACCAAAAATCAGCGTCAATGGAAGGCCGCGCCGCTGGCCGCCGACGTGATCGATAAGTTCAAGAGCGCCTGCGCGCAGTACGGCTTCGGGCCGGGGCAAATCCTGCCGCACGACAGCTACCTGATCAACCTGGGCCACCCGGTGGCCGAGGCGTTGGAAAAATCGCGCGAGGCGTTTATCGACGAGTTGCAGCGCTGCGAACAGCTGGGGCTGACGCTGCTGAACTTCCACCCGGGCAGCCACCTGCTGCAAATCGATGAAGACAAGTGCCTAGCGCGCATCGCCGAATCGATCAACATCGCGCTGGACAAAACCGCCGGCGTGACGGCGGTGATCGAAAACACCGCCGGCCAGGGCAGCAACCTGGGCTTCAAATTCGAACATCTGGCGGCGATCATCGCCGGCGTGGAAGACAAGAGCCGCGTCGGCGTTTGCATCGACACCTGCCACGCCTTCGCCGCCGGATACGATCTGCGTACCGAAGAAGAGTGCGAGCGCACTTTTAAGCAGCTTGGCGACATCGTCGGTTTCAACTACCTGCGCGGCATGCACCTGAACGATGCCAAGAGCGAGTTCAACAGCCGCGTCGACCGCCACCACAGCCTGGGAGAGGGCAACATCGGCAAAACGGTGTTCAGCTACATCATGCGCGATCCGCGTTTCGACAATATCCCGCTGATTCTGGAAACGGTAAATCCGGATATCTGGGCGGAAGAGATCGCCTGGCTGAAGGCGCAGCAGTAACCCACCTCTGGCCGCTCGCCTAGGCGCGAGCGGTTTCCCCCACCGCGTGCTCCGCCGCCAACATGGCGCTGAACTGGCGCAGCGTCTCTTCATCCAGGCCCGCAGCCCTGAACACGGCGGCGGTAAAGCTGACCGGTGCCGATCCCGGTGCCGTAATGACACGGTCATCCACGACGGCGGCGGCGCTCGCAACGAAATGGCTCTGCCCGGTGTAGCCCTCAGCATGGCGCGTCAAAAACCCGGCATCGTTGGAAGTATGCGCCCTGCCGTTCAACAGGCCGGCCCGCGCCAACGCCAACGTTCCACCGCAAATGCCCGCCAGGGTTGCGCCGCGTTGAAACTGCTCGTTGAGCAACGCGCTGATATCCGGTGCCCGTTCGGTTTCCCATAGAGTGCCACCGACCACCACCAGCACCTCGGGGCGCCAATCCGCCAATTCGGCCACGCCTTTTTCAATCTCTACCGTCAGCCCGCCCTGTGAGCGAAACTTTCCGACCTGCGGCGCAAAAAACGCCACCTCCAGCCCATAAAACGGGCCGCCAACGCCGGCAATCAGCGCGTATTCCCAATCGGCGAAACCGGATGCCAGTACGATCGCCACTTTTTTAGCCACGGATGAATCTCCTTGAGTCATTCCTTGTTCGCATGAACAAAGTCGCGCTGTCAGCTTAGAAAGCGGTGTGGCTTTTGGCCAGGGGTAAATCGTGCTAACTGCCTCAACCACAAACAAAAACGCGCAACCCAGGGCTGCGCGTTTTGGCGATACCGACGTCAGTTACGCCGCGGCGGCGACCGACGTTTCAGCACGCTTCAGCAGGGCATAAGCCACGCCCGCCAGCAGGGTACCGGCGGCGATCGCCACCAGATACAGCAGCACCGGCGTGATTGCACCCGGGATCAGCAGCACGAACAGCCCGCCGTGCGGCGCCATCAGTTTGGCGCCGAACGCCATCGACAGCGCACCGGTCAGCGCACCGCCGGCGATGCAGCAAGGCAGCACGCGCATCGGATCGCGGGCGGCGAACGGGATCGCCCCTTCAGAGATAAAGCACAGGCCCAGCACCAGCGCCGCTTTGCCGCCTTCCCGTTCGGATTTCTCGAACTTGTGGCGCGCCAGCAGCGTCGCCAGCCCCATCGCCAGCGGAGGCACCATGCCGGCGGCCATGATCGCCGCCATTGGCGCATACACCGAGGAGCTGAGCAGCGCCACGCCAAAGGCGTAGGCCGCTTTGTTCACCGGGCCGCCCATGTCGGTACACATCATCGCGCCGAGAATCGCCCCCAGCAGCACCGCGTTGGCGGTGCCCAGCGACTGCAGCCAATGGGTCAGGCCTTCCATGATTTTCGCCACCGGCGTGCCGACTACGTAAATCATGATGAGGCCGGTGATCAGGCTGGCGACCAGCGGAATGATCAGAATTGGCTTCAGCGCTTCCATACTTTGCGGCAGGCGCAGCTTGCTGCTGATCGCCTTGGCGACGTAACCCGCCAGGAAACCGGCGATGATGCCGCCGAGGAACCCGGCGCCGGTGCTCACGGCCAGCATGCCGCCGATCAGGCCCGGCGTCAGGCCCGGGCGATCCGCGATGGAGAAGGCGATGAAACCGGCCAATACCGGCACCATCAGCGCAAAGGCGGAGCCGCCGCCGATCTGCATCAGCGCCGCCGCCAACGTGCCTTTGACTTCAAACGCCTTGATGCCGAACACGAACGACAGCGCGATACACAGACCGCCGGCCACCACCATCGGCAGCATGTAGGACACGCCGGTCAGCAGGTGGCGATACGGGCCGTTGCCCTCTTTCTTTTTACCCGCCGGCGCCGCGCTACCGCGCTGCTGCGGCTGGAACACCTCGGCCTCGGCCAGCGCCTTGTCCAGTTCCTGGGCGGTTTTCTTCAGCGCCAGGCCGGTGGAAGTGCGGTACATCGGCTTGCCGGCAAACTTATCCAGATCCACCTCGATATCCGCCGCGACGATCACCAGATCCGCCGCCGCCACTTCTTCCGGGGTGATGGCGTTGCCGGCGCCGACGGAGCCGCGCGTTTCCACCTTCACCCACCAGCCGCGTTTCTTCGCTTCACTTTCAATGGCCTCGGCCGCCATAAAGGTGTGCGCCACGCCGGTTGGGCAAGCGGTGATCGCCACGATGCGTTTTTGCCCATCGGCTTTCACCGGCGCCGCCGCCTGCGGTGCCTGATAGGTTTCAGCTTCGGCCTTGGCGCGCGCCAGAAAAGCGTCCGGTTCACGCACCGCCTGCTCTACGTCGCCCACATACACCAATTTGCCGTTCAGCCCGGCGTCAGCAGGGGCAGACTGCCCCGCCACCGCCACCAGTTCGGCGTCCTGCAGCGACTCGACCAGCGTCAGGCCGGTTTTGGCCGCGGCAGCCTCCAGCATGCGTTTCGCCAGGTGGCCTCGGGCCTGCCCCAGCGAACTGTCTACCATCAGCAGCGTTTTCATTCTGCCTCCTGCTATTGATTGAAAGGTTTCAGATCGACGCGCGCCATCATCGCGGCCAACTGGGGACGATCGGTCACGCCGACGTTGCTCTGGCTGACCGCCAGCGCCGCTACCGCCGTGGCCAGACGCAGGGTATGTTCACTGGATTCGCGCATCAGCAGGCCGTAAATCAGGCCCCCGACCATCGAATCGCCGGCGCCCACGGTGCTGACCACCTCACAGGACGGCGGTTTGGCGATCCAGGCGCCGGACGCGTTAACCCACAGCGCACCTTCCGCGCCGAGGGAGATCACCACGTGGGCGATGCCCTGTTCGCGCAGCGCATGCGTGGCCTCGACCACGTCCGCCAGCGTCGGCAGCGGGCGGCCGGCCCAGATTTCCAGCTCGCGGCGGTTCGGCTTCACCAGCCACGGCGAGGCCTTCAGCCCGGCGACCAGCGCTTCGCGGCTGCTGTCGAAAATGATGCACGGGCACTTGGCGCGCAGCTGGGTCATCCAGTCGGTAAAGGCATCGGGATCGACACCGGCCGGCAGGCTGCCGCTCACCGCCACCATGTCGAACTGGCCCAGCCAGCTCAGCGAGTCGCTGACGAAGCGATCCCAGTCCTGCGGCGTCACTTCAAAACCGGAGAAGTTGAAGTCGGTCACTTCACCGTCTTTTTCCGTCAGCTTGACGTTGATGCGGGTGCGGCCCGGCACCACCTGGAAGCGGTTGGCGATCCCCAGATCGCTGAACAGCAGCTGGAAACCGTCCTGATTGTCTTTGCCCAGAAAACCGCCGACGGTGACGTCGATGCCCAAATCCTTCAACACTTTGGCGACGTTGATGCCCTTACCGGCGGCGTGCAGGCCGGCGGTTTTTACCCGGTTGACTTCCCCGCGCTCGATCTGCGGGCAGAAGCCCACCAGATCGTACGCCGGGTTCAAGGTGATCGTTGCTACTCTTCTGCTCATGCTGCGCCCTCGCCCAGTCCTTCATTAATCGCTTCGCCGATCGCCTTCAGCGCGGCTTCAGCATCTTCTCCATTGGCGGTAAAGCGCAGGTGATGCCCTTTCTTCACGCCCAGCGCCACCACCTTCATCAGGCTGCGCCCGTTGGCCGGCTTACCGCTGCCGTCCAGGTTGGTGACGGTGATGTTACTGTTGAAACTTTTGATCACGTTGACCAGCGCCGTGCCCGGCCGTGCGTGCAGGCCGTGCTCGTTGCGGATCACAAACTCGGCGCTCAGCACGCTGCTTTCCTCGGCCACTTCGCTGGTCAGCAGCGCCAGCACCCCGGCGGCATCCGCCTTCAGCAGGCGTTCAGCTTTGTTGGCCAGCAGCAGGTCGCTGAGGTAGTTGAGCACCGCCAGCGGCTGCGCATCGGCAACCGACACCGTCAGCAGCAGCGCCACCGGCTCACCGTCTTCCACGAAAGCCTGCGCCGGACGGCTGACGGTGGCCGCGCTGGCCAGGTTGCCTTCGACGCTGTCGCTCAGCCAGATGCCCTGCCCCAGGTTCAGCGGCTTGCGGGTGATGGCATCGCTGACGAACTGCGCGTTGACCGCGCCGGCCTTTTGCAGCCGGCCGGCGTTCAGCGCCTGCAGCGTCATCAGGCTGTCGGCCGCGACGTCGAGCGCAATCAGCGAAACGTCGAACTGGAATTCGGCGCTCTGCTGTTCGCCCATCAGCAGGCTGCGCAGCTCTTCCGCGGAGGTGGTTTTCGCCAGCCGCTCCGCCACGCTGTCATCACTCAGCACGTGCGTGAGCTGGCGCAGCAGCGCCAAATGCTCGTCGGAACGGGCGGCGATGCCGATCGCCACATAGGCGGTCTGGCCTTCGCCCCAGGCGATGCCCTGCGGGAACTGGAATACCTGCACGCCGGTTTTCAGCACCAGATCGCGAGTATCGGTGGTGCCGTGCGGAATGGCGATGCCGTTGCCCAGATAGGTGGACGTCTGCAGTTCGCGCTGCAGCATGCCGTCCACGTAACCGGCGCTGACGCAGCCGGCTTCGGTCAGGGCGGCGGCCACCTGGCGGATGGCCTCCTGCTTACCGTCGGCAGCGGCGCCCAGATGAATGTCTTGCGGTGACAACTGGAACATGATTCTCCTCTCCTGCTGAATTGAATCGTTTCAGCTTCATTGAGAAAAAGGAGCGCTACCCGCTCGCCACAAGCGGCCGGATAACGCTGAAACGTTTCAAGGAGTGTGTAAGCAGCGCAAGGTGAAAGCAAGCTTTCTCCCTTTCGCCATTGCAGATTTTTGAGCTTACGCACACTTTCGCCGGCGCATTGGTCAGCGCCAGGGCAAAATGACATACTGTGCTGAAACTTTGCTGACGGAGAAAAGCATGAACGTAGTGACGGGCGTCGGGGTGATCATCGTCAACCCGCAGGGCGAGATTTTGTTGGGCAAACGCTGCGGCCCGCACGCGCCCTTTTGGTCGATCCCCGGCGGGCATCTGGAGGCCGGTGAAACCTTCGAGCAGTGTGCCCAGCGCGAAATCGCCGAAGAGACCGGGTTGCTTATCGACCCGCCGCGCTTCGTGGGCGTCAGCAACAATCTGCAAACCTGGCGCGCCGAAGGCAAACACACGGTGTCTGTTTGCCTGCAGGTGGATCATCCCGGCGGCAGCGCCGAGTTGAAAGAACCTGAAAAGTGCGCCGAGTGGCGCTGGTGCGCGCCAGACGCCCTGCCGGAGCCGCATTTCGAAGCCAGCCGCACCGCCATCCGCCTGTGGCTGAGCGGCCAGGCCTATGTGCCCACGGCCTGACCCATCGCGAGCGCATGTTGCGCTCGCTTCCCCTGCCGCCCTGCCTCATCGCTGTATAAATTAGAATATAACGCTATTTTTTGCGATATATGCCCTTTTTTTGACTACGGATAACCCTATGGGGTTAACCCTCTTCTATTATTACCCCTGCAATCGACGTGGCATTCTGACCTCCGGTCGGCGGCCTTTTGGCAAGATTTTATTTTAAATTCATAATTATAAGCGGGTTTATCATGAGCAAAAAACTGACTGGCTTTGAAAAAAAGCGCCGGTGGGGGTGGCTATGGCTTTTGCTGCTGGGGATTATCCTCGGCGCGGCGCTGTTGGCCGGGACCGCCACCGTCTTCCATAAAACCAGCGATACCGCCTTCTGCGTTTCCTGCCACACCATGCAACAACCGCTGGCCGAATATCAGGGCAGCGTCCACTTCCAAAACACCAAGGGCATCCGCGCCGAGTGCGCCGACTGCCACGTGCCGCACCAGCCGATCGATTACCTGTGGACCAAAATCCGCGCGGTGAAAGACATTTACGGCGAGATGGTCGGCACCATCGATACGCCGGAAAAATACGAAGCGCACAAGCTGGCGATGGCGCAGTCAGTCTGGAAAACGCTGAAAGAGAACGACTCAGCCACCTGCCGCTCCTGCCACAGCTACGACGCCATGGACATCACCGCCCAGCGCCCTGAGGCGCGCCTGCAGCACCCGGTGGCGATCAAACAGGGCGAGACCTGCATCGATTGCCATAAGGGCGTGGCCCACATCCTGCCAGACATGAGCGGCGAAACCCAGGCCGGCGCCGCCGAGCTGGCGAAGGCCGCGGCGCTGACCGCACCGGACGCCACCACCCTCTACACCATCGCCACCGAGCCGTTCTTCCTCAGCGCGGATGACAGCCATAACGCCGGCAACCTGATGCCGTCCACCGAAGTGCAGGTGGTTAAGCAGCAGGGCGACAAGGTGCTGGCCACCGTCAGCGGCTGGCAGCAGGACGGCGTCAGCGAAGTGTTCTACGCCGCGCAGGGCAAACGCATCCTCAGCGTGCTGCTGGGTGAAGACGCGCGCCAACAGCTGAAGACCGCCTCCACCCAGACCGATGCGGAAACCGGCCTGGTCTGGCATCAGGTTTCTCTGCAGGTGTGGCTGCCGCGTAAACAGTTGATCGACGATCAGCAAAAAATCTGGCGCTACGCCGCGGACATGATGTCGGCCAACTGCACCGGTTGCCACGGGCTGACCGCGCTCGATCGCTTCAACGCCAACCAATGGATCGGCGTCATCAAAGGCATGGCGCCGCGCACCTCGCTGACGCAGGAACAGCTGCGCGTGCTGACGCAATACGTACAAAAACACGCCAGCGACATGCCACCTGCCGCACCGGCCAAGCTTTAAGGGAGAAGCGCAATGAGCAACCAACAACCGTTAACAATGAGCCGCCGCCGCTTCCTGACCGGGGCCGCCGCGCTGGCCGCCGCCCCGCTGCTGGCAGGCTTATGGCCCAAAGCGGCGCTGGCGCAGGCCATCAGCGAAGCGCTGCCGCAATTCATCGTCTTGCGTCAGGCGCAAAAAGGCATTCTGACCGGCGCCCACTGGGGCGCATTCGAGGCCATCGTGCAAGACGGCAAGATGGTCGGCGTGCAGCCGGTGCAGGACGATCCGTACCCCAATGAGCTGATCACCATGGCGCCTTATCAGGTGCACGCCGAGAACCGCATCAAATATCCGATGGTGCGTAAAAGCTGGCTGGAAGGCGGCCCCGGCAGCCATACCGAGCTGCGCGGCCGCGACGAGTGGGTGCGCGTCAGCTGGGACAAAGCGACCGAGCTGGTGTGCAATGAGATCGTTCGCCTGCAAAAAGATCACGGGCCGCAGTCGATCTACGCCGGTTCCTACGGCTGGAAAAGCGTCGGCATGCTGCACAACAGCCGCACGCTGCTGCAGCGCCTGATGAACCTGACCGGCGGTTTCCTCGGCTACGCCGGCGACTACTCCACCGGCGCGGCGCAGGTGATCATGTCGCACGTGGTCGGTTCGATGGAGGTCTACGAACAGCAGACCGCCTGGCCGAACGTGATCGAGAACAGCGAGCTGGTGATCCTGTGGGGCTGCAACCCGATGGTCACGCTGAAAAACAGCTGGAACGTGCCGGATCACGTCGGCCAGACCGGCTTCGAGGCGCTGAAGAAGAAAGGCACCCGGGTGATCAGCATCGATCCGGTGCACAGCGACAGCGCCAAGTTCGTCAATGCGCAGTGGATCGCCCCGCGTCCTTATACCGACGGCGCCATGCTGATCGGCATCGCCCACACGCTGCTGACCGAGAAGCTGCATAACCCGGACTTCCTGAAAACCTACACCGTCGGCTTCGACAAGTTCCAGGCCTACCTGCTGGGCGAGAGCGACGGCGTGGCGAAAACCGCCGAATGGGCGGCCGACATCAGCGGCGTCGATGCCGACACTCTGCGCGGTCTGGCGCGCGAGATGGCGAAGCATCGCACCATGATCATGGGCGGCTGGGGCATTCAGCGCCAGCACCACGGCGAACAGCAGCACTGGCTGCTGGTGACGGTGGCGGCGATGCTCGGCCAGATCGGCCTGCCGGGCGGCGGCTTCGGCTTCAGCTACCACTATTCCTCCGGCGGCAGCCCGACCGCCAAGGGCGGCATCATCGCCGGCATCTCCGCCGGCAACGCGCCGAAGAACTCCCCGGCGCCGATCCCGGTGGCGCGCATCGCCGAATGCCTGAGCAATCCGGGCAAAACCATCGACTTCAACGGTGCCAAGGTCACTTACCCTGAGGTGAAAATGGTGTATGTGGCGGGCGGCAACACCTTCCACCAGCATCAGGACACCAATAACCTGGTCAAAGCCTGGCAGCGGCCGGACACCATCGTGGTCAACGAGCCTTACTGGACCGCCACCGCCAAGCATGCCGACATCGTGCTGCCGGCCACCACCAGCTACGAGCGCAACGATCTGGAAATGGGCGGCGACTATTCGCAGCTCTATGTGTTCCCGATGCATCAATGCGTGCCGCCGCAGCACGAGTCGCGCAGCGACTTCGACATCTTCTCGGCGATGGCGGCCAGGCTGGGCGTGCAGGAGGCCTTTACCGAGGGCAAAGACGAAACCCAGTGGCTGAAAGGCATGTACGACGACATGAAGAACCAGGCGCGCGCGGCCCGGGTGGCGCTGCCGCCGTTCGACATGTTCTGGCAATCCAACAACTACGTGCGCTTCCCGGTGCCGGAGGCCAACACGCAGTGGGTGCGCTTCGCCGACTATCGCGACAACCCGCTGTTGAACCCGCTGGGCACGCCGTCGGGCAAGATCGAGATCTACTCCGACGCCATCGCCAAAATGCATTACGAGGATTGCCCCGGCATCCCGACCTGGATGCCGCCGCACGAGTGGTATCGCGGGCCGGAAGCGGCCAAATATCCGCTGTCGCTCAATACCGCGCACCCGACCAACCGGCTGCACTCTCAGCTCGACAACACGCCGCTGCGCGAGAAATACGCGGTAGCGGATCGTGAAGCTATCCTGATCCATCCGCAGGACGCGCAGCCGCGCGGCATCAGCGGCGGCGATCTGGTGCGGGCGTTCAACGATCGTGGCCAGATCCTGGTGGGCGCGGTGGTCAGCGAAGACGTGCGACCGGGCGTGGTGCGCATCAGCGAAGGTGCCTGGTTCGATCCGGCCGATCCGGCGCAACCCGGCTCGCTGTGCAAGAACGGCAATGTCAACTGCCTGACCTTCGACATCGGCTCTTCCAGCCTGGCGCAGGGCAACTGCGGGCAGATGGCGCAGCTGCAGATCGAGAAGTATCGGGGGCCGGTATTGAAAAATACCGCGCACGCGGTGCCACAAGGCGCCTGATTTACCGGCAAGCAAAGGGGCGCGACGCGCCCCTGAGGTTGATGACAAACCTCATGTCATTGCCCGGTTTGCAGAAAGCAGCGGATAACAAACAGGGAAAATCAATGAATTGATTTTCGGCTGATGACCACAAAGGAGGAAAAACCACGTTTTTTCCTCCTTTGTCAACGGTCTGGGGGGCGCGACGCGCCCCTTTTTTCTCGTCGCCGCACGACATATCCGTTTACCCTTCGCCGCAAGGGAGCGGTTTGCGTTTCATTTCAACGGGCGTATGATGCGCGCGACCTTCCTTTTTCGACGAATTCTCAACCACCATGCCGACTTCATCCGCAGTAACGCGACGCGCGCCCGATCTCACTTCGCTGGCCTTTTTGGCGGTGGCGTTCCTGACCGGTATCGCCGGTGCGTTGCAAACCCCGACGCTGAGCCTGTTTCTGGAAACCGAGGTCAAGGTACGGCCGGCGCTGGTCGGGCTGTTCTTTACCGGCAGCGCGGTGATCGGCATTCTGGTCAGCCAGTTTCTCGCCGGCCGTTCGGATAAACAAGGCGACCGCAAATCGCTGATCTTCCTCTGCTGCATGCTGGGTGCGCTGGGGTTCACGCTGTTCGCCTGGAACCGCGACTATTACCTGCTGCTGATCGTCGGCGTGGTGCTCACCAGCTTCGGCTCCACCGCCAACCCGCAGATGTTTGCGCTGGCACGTGAGCATGCCGACCGTACCGGCCGCGAGGCGGTGATGTTCACCTCCATCATGCGCGCCCAGGTCTCCCTGGCCTGGGTCATTGGCCCGCCGATCGCCTTCGCGCTGGCGCTGGGCTTCGGCTTTAAGGCCATGTATCTGGCGGGCGCGGCGGCCTTTGTGCTGTGCGGCCTGCTGGTGTGGAAACGGCTGCCCTCGATGCCGAAAACCGCGGCGACGAACGCGCCCCTGGCCGCACCGCGGCAGCACCGCCGCGATTCGCTGCTGCTGTTCGTCGCCTGCACCCTGATGTGGACCGCCAACAGCATGTACCTGATCAACATGCCGCTGTACGTGGTGCACGAGCTGCGGCTACCGGAGCGGCTGGCCGGGATATTGATGGGCGCCGCCGCCGGGCTGGAGATCCCGGTCATGCTGCTCGCCGGCCTGGCGGCGAAGCGCTGCGGCAAACGCCGCCTGATGCGCGGGGCGGTGGTCGCCGGCGTGCTGTTCTACTGCGGCCTGCTGTTTATCACCGGCAGCTGGCAGCTCATCGCCCTGCAGCTGCTGAATGCGGCGTTTATCGGCGTGCTGGCGGGGATCGGCATGCTCTATTTTCAGGATTTGATGCCCGGCCAGGCCGGCGCGGCCACCACGCTGTTCACCAACACCACCCGGGTGGGCTGGATCATCGCCGGCTCGATCGCCGGCGCGGTGGCGGAAATCTGGAACTACCATGCGGTGTTTTACGCCGCGCTGGCGATGACGGTGGGGGCCACGCTGTGCCTGTGGCGGTTGAAAGACGCTTAGGGCGCGGTGTCCGCTTCCAGCCTGGCGAGATAAATCAGCGCCTGATCGCGGTGATCGTGGCACATGTCGCGGCTCGGCTGCAGGCTGCCGCACACTTTCGGCCGCAGCGGCGAATGAAACAGGCCGCAGCGCAGCCGTTCATCCAGGTGAATGCAGCGGGTATTGGCGGGCTTGCCGTTCGGCATGCCGGGGATCGGGCTGGATATTGACGGCGCGATACAGCAGGCGCCGCAGTCGCTGCGACAGTCCATCAGCGCTACTCCTGGTGGGCTGGGGAAAAGAAGCGCGACAATAGCAGCCGCGCGCGGCGGCCGCCAGCAGAATCCCTGCGCCCCGGCGATCTTTACACTCATCGCCCTGCACCGGCCGGCGTCATCCTATGGCGAATAAACGCCCAACACACCTTGATTTACAGATAAAAACGCGTGAAACGTGCAATTACCCCGCTTTACATGCGCCATACACCCATGTACCATTGAGCTAGTACAAAAGAACCTTTTCCATCAGGAGCACGCATGTCTACGGACACCATCCAGAAGCTGGCCCGCCCTTCCGTCCTCGGCGGCGCGATGATCATTGCCGGAACCGCCGTTGGCGCCGGCATGTTTTCCATTCCGATCGTCACTTCCGGTGTCTGGTTCAGCGGCTCCGTCGCGCTGCTGGTGTATACCTGGGCCTGCATGTTGCTTTCCGGCCTGATGATCCTCGAAGCCACGCTGCACTATCCGAGCGGCGCCAGCTTCAACACCATGGTCAAGGATCTGCTGGGTAAAGGCTGGAACGCCGTGAACGGCCTGTCGGTGGCGTTCGTGCTGTACATCCTGACCTACGCCTATATCTCCGCCGGCGGCTCGATTATCGCGCATACACTGGAGGGCATCGTCGGCGTCGGCCAGACCACCGCCGGCCTGGTGTTCGCGCTGGTCGTGGCGTTTATCGTCTGGCTCTCCACCCGCGCGGTCGATCGCCTGAGCACCATTCTGATCGGCGGTATGGTGATCACCTTCGTGATGTCGGTGGGCGACATGTTCACCCATGTGCAGCCTGCGGTGCTGTTCAACACCGGCGATGATCAGGCCAGCTATCTGCCTTACGCCCTGGCGGCGCTGCCTTACCTGCTGACCTCGTTCGGTTACCACGGCAACATTCCCGGGCTGGTGAAGTACTACCACAAGGACAGCGGCTCCGTGGTGCGCAGCCTGGTGTACGGCACCCTGCTGGCGCTGGCGATCTACATCCTGTGGCAGTATGTGATTCAGGGCAATATCGCGCGCGACGCCTTCAAGCAGGTGATCGCCGAGGGCGGCAATATCGGCAGCCTGCTCAAGCAAATGGGCAACGTCTCCAGCAGCCAGACCGTCAGCCAACTGCTGAACGCCTTCTCCTATATGGCGCTGGCCAGCTCGTTCCTCGGCGTGTCGCTGGGCCTGTTCGATTACCTGGCGGACTTCTGCAAGTTCAAGGACGACGCCGTCGGACGCAGCAAGACCGCGCTGGTGACCTTTGTGCCGCCGACCCTGGCCGCGCTGCTGTTCCCGAACGGTTTCCTGTACGCCATCGGCTTCGCCGGGCTGGCGGCCACCATTTGGGCAGTGATCGTGCCGGCGCTGATGGCGCGCGCCAGCCGCCGCCGCTATCCGCAGGCGGGATACCGCGCACCGGGCGGCAACGGCGTGATCCTGTTCGTCATCCTGTTCGGGCTAATCAACGCTGCCGCGCATATTCTGTCGCTGTTCGGTCTGCTGCCGATCTTCCACTAATCCCCGAAGGGAGAGCATCTGCTCTCCCTTTCCCGCACTGTTTTTACGCCGGGCTATTGCCTGAAATCAGCGGCACGAGTACCTTGTCGCAACTTCTCTAATACTCTTCATTGCGGATGAATTGAAATGGCAAGAGCTAACGAAATTAAGCGCGGCATGGCGATCAGCTACAACGGCAAATTGCTGCTGGTAAAAGATATCGACGTGCAGAGCCCGAGCGCCCGCGGCGCCAGCACCCTGTACAAAATGCGCTTCTCCGACGTGCGCACCGGCCTGAAAGTGGAAGAACGCTTCAAGGGCGACGATATCCTGGACACCATTTCCCTGTCGCGCCGCAAGGTGAACTTCTCCTATATCGACGGCGAAGAATACGTGTTCATGGATGACGAAGACTACACGCCGTACATCTTCAAGAAAGACCAGATCGAAGACGAGCTGCTGTTCATTCCGGAAGGCGGTCTGCCGGGCATGCAGGTGCTGACGCTGGACGGCCAGGTGCTGGCGCTGGAGCTGCCGCAGACCGTGGATATGGAAATCGTCGAGACCGCGCCGGGCATCAAAGGCGCTTCCGCCAGCGCCCGCAACAAACCGGCCACCATGGCGACCGGCCTGGTGATCCACGTGCCGGAATACCTCAGCGCCGGCGACAAGATTCGCATTCATATCGCCGAACGCCGCTACATGAGCCGCGCCGACTAGTCGACGCCAGCGGGGCCGAGTCTCGGCCCCGTTCCCTTTTCCGCTACGGCAATTCCGGGAAAAAGCGCCGCTTGAGCGCCAGCTCGACGCCGCGCAGCTCCGCCAGCCCTTTCAACCGCCCGATGGCCGAATAGCCCGGATTGGTTTTCTTTTTCAAGTCGTCCAGCATCTGATGCCCATGATCGGGGCGCATCGGGATCGGCCGCCGATCGCCTGCCCGTTGCCGACGCAGCTCTTCGGTCAGGATCGCTTCGATCACCGCCACCATGTCCACATCGCCCTGCAGGTGCGCCCCTTCGTGGAAGCTTTTCGGGTTCTCCTCGCGGCAGGTGGCGCGCAGGTGGGTAAAGTGAATGCGATCGCCGAAGGTCTCAATCATCCGCACCAGATCGTTATCGGCGCGCACGCCGTATGAACCGGTGCATAGGGTGAAGCCGTTATAAATGCTGTCGACGGTCTGCTTCAGCCACTGCATGTCTTCAATCGTGGAGACGATGCGCGGCAGGCCGAGGATCGGCCGCGGCGGATCGTCGGGGTGCACCGCCAGCCGGATGCCGGCCTCTTCCGCCACCGGCACGATGGCGCGCAGAAAGGCCGCCATGTTTTCGCGCAGCCGCGCCTTGTCGATGCCGTCGTATTCCGCCAACCGGCGGCGGAACTGATCCAGCGTGTAGCCCTCCTCCGCCCCCGGCAGCCCGGCGATGATGTTGCCGGTCAGCGTGGCTTTCTCCTCCTCGCTCATGGCGGCGAAACGGGCCGCCGCCTGGCTGCGTTCCTGCGGCGTATAGTCGGCTTCGGCGCCGGCGCGCTGCAGGATATGCAGCTCGAACGCGGCGAAGGCTATCTGATCGAAACGCAACGCTTTGGAACCGTCCGGCAGCGGATAGGCCAGATCGGTGCGCGTCCAGTCGAGGATCGGCATGAAGTTGTAGCAGACGGTATCGATGCCGCAGGCCGCCAGGTTGCGCAGCGACTGCTGGTAATTGGCGATATACCGCCGCCAGTCGCCGCTGTGGGTTTTGATCTCCTCATGTACCGGCACGCTCTCCACCACCGACCACACCAGCCCCTTTTCCGCCAACAGCGCCTGCCGCGCGCGGATTTCGTCGATCGGCCAGACTTCACCGTTCGCGATATGATGCAGCGCCGTCACCACCCCGGTCGCCCCGGCCTGACGCACATCGTCCAGAGAAACCGGATCGTTCGGGCCATACCAACGCCATGTTTGTTCCATGTTTTGTCCTTATGCCTGTCTCGCACCGCAATGCTGTTATACCAGTTTAATTTAGATGTCAGTTATCTTTAACTTACTCTTTCGCCCTGCGCTGTCAAAACAGAACCCCTCATTGGTTGATCCACTTCACGATTCTGGCTTATTTTGGACTGACCAATTCCTTTAACTGGCCGACATCCTTACACTGGTCGCAGTTTTTTATCACCGGTGCCACCCTGCCTGCGCGGCGGAAAACTGGTCTGCTAACTTGGCGCAAGTGGCCCGCCAGCTGTCTTACCCGTTTTGGAGATGAGATGAAAACGATCGCCAACACCCCGCTGCCGAGCGCCGTCCGGCAGCCGGACTATGACCGCCGGGCCCTGCGCAGCCGCATCGTGCACCTTGGCTTCGGCGCGTTCCACCGCGCGCATCAGGCGCTGCTGACCGATCGGGTGCTGAACGCCCAAGGCGGCGATTGGGGCATTTGCGAAATCAGTCTTTCCGGCGGCGTGCCGCTGTTTGAGGCGCTGCGGCAACAGGATCATCTGTACAGCGTGCTGGAGAAAGGCGCGGACGGCCATCAGGCCATCGTGGTCGGTGCGGTGCATGAGAGCCTGCATCGCAAGCTGGAAGGCATCGCCGCGGTGCTGGAGAAGCTGGCCGAGCCGCAGGTGGCGATCGTTTCGATGACCATCACCGAAAAAGGCTATTGCATCGAGCCCGGCAGCGGGCGGCTGGATAGGCAGCATTCGGGGATCGTCACCGATCTGGCGTGGCCGCATCAGCCGCAGACCGTGCCGGGCATTTTGGTGGAAGCGCTGCGGCTGCGGCGCGAACGCGGCCTGCCCGCCTTCTCCCTGCTCTCCTGCGACAATATTCCGGAGAACGGCCACGTGCTGCGCCGGGCGGTGCTCGATCTGGCGCAGGCGCGGGATCCGGCACTCGCCGACTGGATCGCCACCGCCGCCACCTTCCCCTGCACCATGGTGGATCGCATCGTGCCGGCCGCCACGCCGGCCACGCTGGATGAGATCGCCGCCGCGCTGGGCGGCGTGCGCGACGAATGCGCCATCGCCTGCGAGCCCTTCATCCAATGGGTGGTGGAAGACAACTTTATCGCCGGACGCCCGGCGTGGGAGCAGGCCGGCGTCCAACTGGTCAGCGATGTACTGCCGTTTGAACACATGAAGCTGCGCATGCTGAACGGCAGCCACTCATTCCTGGCTTACCTCGGTTACCTGGGCGGCTACCGCTATATCAACGAGTGCATGGCGGATGAGCACTACCGCCGCGCCGCCCTGCGGTTGATGCTGGACGAACAGGCCCCGACGCTGAGCGTCGCCGGCATCAGTCTGGCCGACTACGCCGCACAGCTTATCGCGCGCTTCAACAATCCGGCGCTGCAACACCTCACCTGGCAGATCGCCATGGACGGCTCGCAGAAGCTGCCGCAGCGCCTGCTGGACGCGGTGCGCTGGCATCTGCGGCACGGCGGTGACTATAGCGGGCTGGCGCTGGGCGTGGCGGGCTGGATGCGTTACGTCGGCGGCGTCGATGACGCCGGTCAGCCGATCGACATTCGCGATCCGCTGGCAGACGTGTTGCAACAGACGATCGCCGCCACAACGGACGATCGGCGACGCGTAACGGCGTTGCTGGCGCTGAAATCAGTGTTCGGCGAAACGCTGGCGGCGCATGCGGCGTTTACCGAAGCGGTAACGCAAGCCTATTTGTCCCTGCGCGATCGCGGGGCGCGTGAAACGGTGAAGGAGTGGGTGATGCGGTGAGGAGCCTGCAGGGCCGAGAATAACCATGCCGGCGTAACGTTACGCCGGCATGGCGGAACGACTTAACGATAAACGACCGTCATAACAGCAAGTTTTTTCTGTTGGTCTACCCACTTCATTTCGGTTGTGCCTAGATTTAGCGGAAGTTCTTTGCGTGTAGCATCAAAACCTGACAACGCTTGCTGGGCCTGATAACGCTGGCCGTTGCGGTAACATTGCGTATTCGCCTTAGAATCTGCAATATTGACCGTGCAAGGACTTTCAACGATAGAACCGACGAAGCGAATTACCCCGCCGGCCACTCCTGCATGACTCACTGCCGTCCATGAAAACAACATTCCTACGATCAAAAATAACCGAAAGGTATTCATGGCAACCTCATTTTTAGTTAAGCCAATTTAACCATAGAGGATCTTGTTAGGAATAATCGCAAGGAAAGGGACAGGATTTGATCGTTAATCGCGTCATTAACAATGTAAAAACAAGCTACTAACAAAAGTTAACCGCATCTAATACAGGGTTTTATCTAAGAATTTTCTTGCTTTTAAAGGTGGCTTTTGCCGGTTGAAAAGCGCAGGGTGACGTGCAAAATTTGCGAGATAGAGCACAAATTAAATTGCGGCCGCTTCACCGACAAGGCAGCGTAACTCATTTATTAAGCAAGTTAATTTTTACGCCAGGAATTATTAATGACCAAAACCAATTTGATTACCGGCTTTCTCGGCAGCGGTAAAACCACCACCATCCGCCATTTGCTGGCTCATAAGCCCGAACAGGAACGCTGGGCGGTATTGGTCAATGAATTCGGCGAAATAGGCATCGACGGCGCGCTGCTGGCGGACAGCGGCGCGGTGCTCAAAGAGATCCCCGGCGGCTGCATGTGCTGCGTCAACGGCCTGCCGATGCAGGTGGGCTTGAATATGCTACTGCAGCAGGCCAAACCGGATCGGCTGCTGATTGAGCCGACCGGGCTCGGACACCCGAAGCAAATCCTGTCGCTGCTGACCCAGGAGAGCTATGCCGGCTGGATCGATCTGCAGGCCACGCTGTGCCTGCTGGATGCCCGCCAGCTCAGCCAACCCCGCTACCGCGACAACGAAAACTTCCGCGATCAGCTGGCCGCGGCCGATGTTATTCTGGCCAGCAAAAGCGATACCTATCAGCCGGAAGACAGGCGGGCGCTGGAAGCCTGGAGGGCGCAAGATCCGCTGCAGCGGCCCTGCTACGCCATCGCGCAAGGCCAAGCGGATGTCGCGCTGTTGTCCCTCCCGCGCACGAATCGTGCAGAATTACCGGACGCGCAGCATCATCATGGTCAGGCGAAAACGCAGGGGCTGGCAGCGCTGCGATTGCCGGAGCACGCCCGCTGGCGGCGAGCGCTGAACGAGGGGCAAGGCTTCACCAGCTGCGGCTGGATTTTTGACGCCGACACCCAGTTCGACACCGTCGGCTTTATGGAGTGGGTACGACTCGCGCCGGTCGAACGCGCCAAAGGCGTGGTGCGCATTCCCGAAGGCACATTGCTGATCAATCGTCAGGGGCAGGATCTCAACATCGAAACCCGCCCGCTCGCGCCGCTCGACAGCCGGATTGAACTGATCCACAGCGAAAATACCGACTGGAACGCCCTGCAATCCGCCTTGTTTAAGATTCGTTTAAGTTAAACCCCGTACCGTTGCCCCCTCGGTTGTCGCAGGGCGGCCGGGTTTTGTTTCGTTTTCATTTTTTCAACAGGTTATGTCATGACACGCCGCAATTTACCCTTCATTCTCTTCTTTAACTTACTGGGCGTTGCGCTGTTTCTGTCCTGGTTCCTGCCGGCCAATCACGGCGGCTGGTTTACCCTGGATTCGGCGATTTTTTTCTTCTTTAACCGCCATCTGGCTACCGACCCGGCATTTTTGCATCTGGTCGCCATCACCAATAACCGCGCGTTTGATGTCATTTCGCTGCTCGCCATGGGTCTGCTGTATCTGTACTTCTACCTGAAGCAGGACGCCGCCGGCCGCCGCCGCCTGGTGATCACCGGCGTGGTGATGCTGCTGACCGCCGTGGTGCTGAATCAGCTTGGCCATCTGCTGCCGGTGAAACATCCGAGCCCTACCCTGACCTTCGACAATATCCATCGCGTCAGCGAGCTGACCGGCATCCCGACCAAGGACGCTTCCGGCGACAGCTTCCCCGGCGACCACGGCATGATGCTGATTATTTTTTCCTGCTTTATGCTGCGCTATTTCGGCCGCGGTGCCTTCGCCGTCGCCCTGCTGATTACGCTGGTCTTTTCATTGCCACGCGTGATGATTGGCGCCCACTGGTTTACCGATATCGCCGTCGGTTCGCTGTCCGTGGTGCTGGTTGGCGCCAGCTGGGTGCTGATGACGCCTTGCAGCGACTGGATTGTCGATCGGTTGAATCGCCTGTTGCCCGGCAAGCACCGCCCCGGCCAACCATAACTTGCGTCTATGACTCATGCCGGGAGGCCCACGCCTCCCGTGCTCTCCCCCCGCGCCGCGCGCAAAATTTCACCGCCGCCCGTTAACGCTTTTGCAACCTGATTTCACGCCAGATTCATACATCGGACAATTGGCGTTTTTTATATGAAGATTTACATTATGTTACATCACAAATTCATATAAAAAAGACGGGAAAAAGGCTCGCAATCCCCTATTTGTTCCGGTAATCTCAGATGCGTTTGTGCCTGGTTTAAGTCGAATCAGTATGGAATCCGATAAAAATGTGCGTTCTCGCACGTTTTCAACGGTAACTGGTTGTCGATGCAACAGGTGCGGACTAGGCTCGTTCCGTTTGGCATTTTTCAGGTAGCGACTTTCGTCGTTAAGGACTTCAAGGGAAAACAACAACAATGGTCAAATCTCAACCGTTTCTGAGATATTTTTTGCGGGTAGTCCCTGCAATTGCCGCGGCGGTTATGCTGTCAGCGTGCAGCTCGACTCACACTTCGAACTTGAATAACGCACAAACTGAGATGCGTGCAGTTAATGACAAAGACGGTCTTTTACTGCAAGCCTCTCAGGATGAATTCGAAGCGATGGTCCGCAACGTTGACGTCAAGTCAAAGATTATGGATCAGTACGCGGACTGGAAAGGCGTTCGCTACCGCTTAGGCGGTGACACCAAGCGCGGCATCGATTGCTCGGCGTTTGTGCAGCGTACCTTCCGCGAACAGTTCGGCATGGATTTACCGCGCTCTACCTATGAACAGGAAGATCTCGGCAAGAAAATCCAGCGCACCAAGCTGCGCGCCGGCGATTTGGTGCTGTTCCGCGCCGGCTCTACCGGGCGCCATGTCGGTATCTATTTAGGCAACGATCAATTCGTTCACGCCTCCACCAGCAGTGGTGTCATGATTTCCAAGCTGACCGATAACTATTGGGACAAACGTTATCGAGAAGCGCGCCGGGTGCTGACCAGCGGCTGACGGCGCATCGCCTTGAAGATTCTGAATACCAAACGAGCGATAAGCGCCGCCTACGGGCGGCGTTTTTTTTGGCGGTTGAACAGGTTCCCCTCGCGCTTGGTCCCTGGCTTATCGTCACCTCTCCCCGCTTAACGCCGCCGCACACCATTATTTTGATAAACTGTTGGCAGGAAATCGCGCCGTCGAGGAAAAACTCGCCTATTATCGTCAGATGACGGCAACGGCGCCCCGGCGTTATTTAAAACGTTTCCGCTTAGAATAGGCGCATTATATTTCTGTCGGCGACGCCGCGTATTTAAACGGCGCCGCCGGTTGGTACGGGATAAAAAGGCAAAAATGAAAAAAAAGCCGTTGGTACAATCCATTAACTGGCTGTGCGACACCCCTGACGCCCTGTTGCAGAGGACTCGGTTATGGGCTTGAAAAGGGCTTTCGCCCGCAGCGTCTCTCACCGACAGCGCAGCCTGGCTAAAAGCGGCGTCGCCGCTCTGGTATTTTTTACGCTATTCACCGCGGTCACGCTTTCTTTGATCAACCACCAGCGCACGCAATATCAACATAAAGTCGAAGCGCGTACGCAAAAGTTCACGCTGGGTTATATCTCGCATCTGACGGCCGTGATGCAGCAAATGATGCCGCTGTTGGACAAGCCTTGCCTCTCCAGCCAGTCGGACATTACCTACCAGGCGGCCTTTACCAGCGGCGTGCGCACCTTCCTGCTGGTGAAAGACGGCTACGCCTATTGCTCCTCCGCCACTGGCGACATGATGCTGCCGATGAAAAACCTCTATCAGGACATCGACTGGGATCTGCCTTTGGATCTCAAGCTGCAGCAGGGCACGCCGATCGTGCCAAATAAGCCGGCGGTTGCGGTTTGGCTGCGGCATCCCGGCGAGCAGGCCACCGGCATCCTCGCTACGCTGGACATCGATCTGATGCCCTATCTGCTGTTCACCTCGCACGACGAACAGGCGCCGGGCATCGCCATCGTGATGGGCAATCGCGCGCTGACCACTTTCAGCCCGAACCTGATGCCGGTCGATCAGCTGCCGAAAGGCAAGGCGGATAACCTAACGCTGCCCAATCTGCCGTTGACCATCATGTTCTACAACGAGAAGCTGACGCCCAACGACATTCGCCTGACGCTGTTGGGCAGCCTGGTGCTGTCATTGATGATCGGCGTACTCTGCTACTACATGCTGCTGCTGCGGCAAAGCCCGGAGCGCGCGCTGCTGCGCGGCATCAAGCGCAACGAGTTCTTTATCGAATACCAGCCGGTGTTCCACACCGACAGCAACAGCATCGGCGGGCTGGAAGCGCTGATTCGCTGGCAGCATCCGATCGAGGGCCGCATCCCGCCCGATGTCTTTATCCCCTACGCCGAAAGCAACGGGCTGATCGTGCCGCTTACCCGCCAGCTATTCAGGCTGATCGCCGAAGATGCGCCGCAGCTCGCCAAAGCGCTGCCACGGGGAGGTAAAGTCGGCCTCAACATCTCCCCCGCCCACCTTAGCGCACCGTCCTTCCACCAGGACGTGTATGAACTGTTGGCGCAGCTGCCGGGTGATTACTTTACGCTGGTGTTTGAAATCACCGAGCGCGGCATGGTGGAAGAAGAGAGCGCGCTGGCGGAGTTTGACTGGCTGCACAAACAGGGCATCGAGATCGCGGTAGACGATTTTGGCACGGGGCACAGCGCGTTGATCTATCTTGAGCGCTTCACCATGGATTACCTGAAGATCGACCGTGGCTTCGTCAACACCATTGGCCAGGACACGGTCACCGCGCCGGTGCTGGATGCGGTGATCTCGCTGGCGAAAAAGCTGAAAATGCTGACGGTGGCCGAAGGCGTGGAAACCGCCGAGCAGATGCAGTTCCTGCAAGAACACGGCGTCAACTTCATGCAGGGATACTACTTCAGCATGCCGCTGAGCATCGACAACTTCGTCGCCTACTGCAATGCTCATCAGGTCTTTGATTATCAGGCAAAAAAATAGTTAATCTTTAAGCATCTTTACCCTGCGCCCACCCGAAGAATGTTATGCTGGGCGCAGGTTGTACTTTATTCCACAGCAGGAGCTTACCGTCCGATGTCCGTGCGCATTTTCGCTGCTCTGGTGCTCTCGGCACTGAGCTTCGGTCTGCAGGCCGAAGCCCTCAACGAAAGCTACGCTTTCGCCCTTCTCGGTGAACCGAAATACGCCACCGACTTCAGCCATTTCGACTACGTCAACCCGGCGGCGCCCAAGGGCGGCGACGTACGGCTGGCGGCCATCGGCACCTACGACAACTTCAACCGCTTCGCCACCCGTGGCGTACCCGGTGAACGCACGATGGAGCTGTACGATACGCTGTTCACCAACTCCGACGACGAACCCGGCAGCTATTATCCGCTGATTGCCGAATCGGCCCGTTTCCCGGCCGACATGCGCTGGATGGAGTTGGATATCAACGCGCGCGCCCGCTTCCAAGACGGCAGCCCGATCACCGCCGCCGACGTGGCCTTCACCTTCAATAAATTCATGACCGAAGGCGTGCCGCAGTTTCGCTCCTATTACAAAGGCGTCACGGTCAAGGCCATTTCCCGGCTGACGGTGCGCATCGAGCTGCCTAAAGCCAACCGTGAGCAAATCCTCAGCCTGCTCAGCCTGCGCGTATTGCCGGAAAGCTTCTGGAAAAACCATAAGCTCAACGAACCGCTCAGCACCCCGCCGCTCGCCAGCGGCCCGTATAAAATCGGCGATTACCGCCTCGGCCAGTACATCACCTACCAGCGAGTGCGCGACTACTGGGCCGCCAACCTGCCGGTGAATCGCGGCCGCTATAACTTCGACAGCATTCGCTACGATTATTACCTGGACGATAAAGTGGCGCTGGAAGCCTTCAAGGCCGGGGCTTACGATTTCCGCATCGGGCCGTCGCCCAAAAGCTGGGCCACCCAGTACCAGGGCGGCAACTTCGCGCGCAACTACATCATCAAGCAGGACGAGACCAACCAGGCGGCGCAGAATACCCGCTGGCTGGCGTTCAACCTGCAAAAACCGCTGTTTGCCGATCGCCGGGTACGGGAAGCGATTGGCCTGGCTTTCGACTTCAACTGGATGAACAAGGCGCTGTATTACAACGCTTATCAGCGCGCCGACAGCTATTTCCAAAACACCGCCTACGCCGCCCGTAGCTACCCGGACGCCGCCGAACTGGCCTTGCTGGCACCGCTCAAAGGCCAGATACCGCCGGAGGTGTTTACCAGCATCTACCAGCCGCCCTCCTCCGACGGCAGCGGCAACGATCGGCAAAATCTGCTGAAAGCGACTCAACTACTGAAAGAAGCCGGTTGGGTGGTCAAAAATCAAAAGCTGGTCAACGCCAAAACCGGTCAGCCGTTCACCTTCGAACTGATGCTGCTGAGCGGCAGCAACTTCCAGTACGTATTACCCTTCCGCCACAACCTGCAGCGGCTGGGCATCGAGATGCAAATTCGCGAGGTTGATGCCTCGCAGTACACCCGTCGCATGCGCGAGCGCGATTTCGACATGATGTCGACGGTGTACATGGCGATGCCGTTCCCCAGCGCCGATCTGCAAATCCTGTGGGATTCGCAGTACATCGATTCCAGCTACAACACGGCCGGCGTCAAAGATCCGGCGGTCGACAGCCTGGTCAGGCAAATCGCCGCCCATCAGGGCGACGAAAAAGCCCTGCTGCCGCTCGGCCGCGCGCTGGACCGGGTGCTGACCTGGAACAACTACATGCTGCCGATGTGGTACTCCAACCACGATCGCTACGCCTATTGGGACAAGTTCTCCACGCCGCCGATCCGCCCGGCCTATGCGATCGGCTTCGATAACTGGTGGTACGACGTCAACAAGGCGGCGCGTTTACCGGCTCAACGGCAATAAGGAGTCGGAATGGCGGCCTATCTGATACGCAGACTGTTATTGGTGATCCCCACGCTGTGGGCGATCATCACCATCAACTTTTTTATCGTGCAAATTGCGCCCGGCGGTCCGGTCGATCAAGCCATCGCCGCCATTGAGCTGGGGCACGGCAGCGGTTTTGGCAGCGGCGGCGCAGGTGAAGGCCTGGGTCATGCCCGGGCGGGCATCGCGGCTGGCGACGGCCAATACCGCGGTTCGCGCGGCCTGGATCCGGAGGTGATCGCCGAGATCACCCAACGTTACGGCTTCGACAAACCGCTGCACGAACGCTACTTCACCATGCTGTGGAACTATATGCGCTTCGACTTCGGCGACAGCCTGTTTCGCGGCGCTTCGGTGATGCAGCTGATCGGCCAGAGCCTGCCGGTCTCCATCACGCTGGGCCTTTGGAGCACGCTGATCATTTACCTGGTGTCGATCCCGCTCGGCATCCGCAAGGCCGTCCACAACGGCAGCGCCTTCGATACCTGGAGCAGCACGCTGATCATCATCGGCTACGCCATTCCGGCTTTCCTGTTCGCCATCCTGATGATCGTGCTGTTCGCCGGCGGCAGCTACCTCGACTGGTTCCCGCTGCGCGGCCTGGTGTCCAGCAACTTCGACACCCTCTCGTGGCTGGCAAAGATCGCCGACTACCTGTGGCACATCACCCTGCCGGTGCTGGCGACGGTGATCGGCGGCTTCGCCACCCTGACCATGCTGACCAAGAACTCGTTCCTCGACGAGATCCGCAAGCAGTACGTCACCACCGCCCGCGCCAAAGGGCTGGATGAGAAAAAAATCCTCTACCGCCACGTGTTCCGCAACGCCATGCTGCTGGTGATCGCCGGTTTTCCGGCCACCTTTATCAGCATGTTCTTCACCGGCTCGCTGCTGATTGAGGTGATGTTCTCGCTCAACGGCCTGGGGCTGCTGGGCTACGACGCCACGCTGCAGCGCGACTACCCGGTGATGTTCGGCACGCTGTATATCTTCACCCTGATCGGCCTGCTGTTGAATATCCTCAGCGATATCACCTACACCCTGGTCGATCCGCGCATTGACTTCGAGGCCCGCCAATGAGCCGCCTTAGCCCGATCAACCAGGCGCGCTGGGCGCGTTTTCGCCGCAACCGCCGCGGCTACTGGTCGCTGTGGATCTTCTTGGTGCTATTCACCCTGAGCCTGGCCGCCGATCTGATCGCCAATGACAAACCGCTGTTGGTGCGTTATGAAGGCCGGTTGTACCTGCCGTTTATGATTAACTACAGCGAAACCGCCTTCGGCGGCGAGCTGAACACCGAAGCCGACTATCAGGATCCGTTCGTACAGCGGCAGATCGAACGGCACGGCTGGGCGGTTTGGGCGCCGATCCGCTTCAGCTACGACACCATCAACTTCGCCACCGAGGTGCCCTTCCCCTCGCCGCCTTCGCGCCACAACCTGCTGGGCACCGACAGCAACGGCGGCGACGTGCTCGCTCGTGTTCTGTACGGTTTTCGCATCTCGATGCTGTTCGGCCTGGCGTTGACGCTGTTTTCCAGCCTGATCGGCGTGTGCGTCGGCGCGACCCAGGGGTATTACGGCGGGCGTTTCGATCTGTGGGGGCAGCGCTTTATCGAAGTGTGGTCGGGCATGCCGACGCTGTTTCTGATCATTCTGCTGTCGAGCATCGTCCAGCCCAATTTCTGGTGGCTGCTCGGCATCACCATCCTGTTCGGCTGGATGAGCCTGGTGGGGGTAGTGCGCGCCGAATTCCTGCGCACGCGCAATTTTGACTACATCCGCGCCGCGCGCGCCATGGGCGTACCGGATCGGGTGATCATGTCCCGCCATATGCTGCCCAACGCCATGGTGGCGACGCTGACCTTCCTGCCGTTTATCCTGTGCGGCTCGATCACCACCCTGACGTCGCTCGATTTCCTCGGTTTCGGTCTGCCGATAGGCTCGCCGTCGCTCGGCGAATTGCTGCTGCAGGGCAAAAACAATCTGCAGGCGCCGTGGCTCGGCATCACCGCCTTCCTGGTCTTGGCGGTGCTGCTGTCGTTATTAATCTTTATCGGCGAAGCGGTACGCGACGCCTTTGACCCCAGCAAGGCGCATTGATATGGCCACTCCTTTGCTCGCTATTCAGGATCTCAGCATCGCCTTTCGCCAGGGCGACACCGTCACGCCGGTGGTCAACGAACTCTCGCTGCAAATCGCGCCGGCGGAAACGCTGGCGCTGGTGGGGGAATCCGGCTCCGGCAAAAGCGTCACCGCCCTGTCGATACTGCGCCTGCTGCCCGCGCCGCCGGTGGTTTACCCTGCCGGTGATATCCTGTTCAACGGCGACTCGTTGCTGCATGCGCCGGAAGCGGCGCTGCGCAAGGTGCGAGGCAATCAGATCGCGATGATCTTTCAGGAACCGATGGTGTCGCTTAACCCGCTGCACACCATCGAAAAACAGCTCGCGGAAGTGCTGATGCTGCACCGCGGCCTGCGGCGCGAAGCCGCGCGCGCAGAGATCGTCGAATGCCTGGAGCGCGTCGGCATCCGTCAGGCCAAAAGCCGGCTGCAGGATTACCCGCATCAGCTGTCCGGCGGTGAACGCCAGCGGGTGATGATCGCCATGGCGGTGCTGACTCGCCCGAAACTGCTGATCGCCGACGAGCCCACCACCGCGCTCGACGTCACTATCCAGGCGCAGATCCTGACGCTGCTGCAAGAGCTGAAGCAGGAGATGGGCATGGGGCTGTTGTTCATCACCCATAACCTGAATATCGTGCGCCGCCTGGCGGACAACGTGGCGGTGATGCGCCAGGGCCGCAGCGTGGAGCAAAACGGCCGTGCGCAGCTGTTCAGCCGGCCGCAGCATCCTTACACGCAGCAGCTGCTGGCCGCCGAGGACGTCGGTGAACCGCTGCCGCTGCCTGCCGCGGCCAACGGGCGCCCCGACGACGAGCGGCCGCTGCTCAAGGTGGAAAATCTACAGGTACGCTTCCCCATTCGCCGCGGCCTGCTGCGCCGCACGGTGGATTATCACTATGCATTGAAATCATTGAGTTTCGAGCTGCGCGCCGGGGAAAGCGTGGGGCTGGTGGGGGAATCCGGCTCGGGTAAAAGCACCACCGGGCTGGCGCTGCTGCGCCTGTTGGCCTCGCAGGGCGCCATCTGGTTCGACGGCGAACCGCTGCACCCGCTCACGATGAAGCAGATGCTGCCCTACCGCAGCCGGATGCAAATCGTCTTCCAGGATCCCTACTCCGCCCTGAACCCGCGCCTGAACGTGCAGCAAATCATCGCCGAAGGGCTGGAAGTGCACCAGCGGCTTAGCACAGAGCAGCGGGAACAGCGCGTGATCGAGGTGTTGCAGGAAGTCGGCCTGGATCCGCAGCTGCGCCATCGCTATCCTACCGAGTTTTCCGGCGGGCAGCGCCAGCGTATTGCCATCGCGCGCGCGCTGATCCTGCAGCCGCAGCTGCTGATCCTCGACGAGCCGACCTCTTCGCTGGATAAATCGGTGCAGGCGCAGATCCTGACGCTGCTGAAATCGCTGCAGCAACGCCACCGACTGGCTTATCTGTTCATCAGTCATGACCTGCAGGTGGTGCGTTCGCTATGCCACCAGGTCATCGTGTTGCGACAGGGAGAAGTGGTTGAACAGGGAGACTGCCGGGCGATTTTCGCGGCGCCCGCCGCCGACTATACCCGTCAACTGCTGCAGTTGGCGGATTAGCGGCGAATTCTAGAAGGGGTATTGCGCGCTGAGCGGTTCGGCGATCGCGGCGCCGACGTTTTTCAGGCGGCACATGGTGGCGCTCTCGTCGCTGCGCTGCACGAACAGGCAAGGCTCCCCTTCCCATTCGACGATCGCGCAGTCGACCTGAATCTCCTGCAGCGACAGATTGAGCTGTTGCATTACCTGCCAGGCCTCGGCCCCTTCATGGCTGAGTAACTTCAGCCCTATCAGGTTGTTATCTTCGTCTATTCCGTTAAACGGAATCGGTTCTACCTTCACGCCGGTGAAACCGGATAGCCAACGATAACTTTGCGGCAAGCGATGCACTACCGAAAGTTGGATATTCTCCACATGAAATCCCTAGATTGAAAAGGTGAAACACTTTTACCTGACAGGGTTACTAAGTTATAGCCGCTGACTCCCGACTCTGCCGCGCACAAATGTTATTTAAATGTAAATTTTGCCGCTAGCCCTTAACCAGACCCCGTGCTTGCCGATGCCGTGCCATTTTTTGGCGCGCCGTGCGGTGTTATTTCACGGCATTTTGCGACTCAGCTCGCATTTTTGCGTTATATGTAACCCTTTCCCGCAGCGATCTCAACTCTTTTTTCTTGCAATGCGACTACTTTTCCGTCGCCATATTTTTACAATGAAGAAACATTTTCCCCACCACGTTAGCGCAGCCTTCCCTGCTAATGTTTTGATTTACATAAAACCTAATACAAACCCCCCGCCGCGCTCAGCCGGCAGAACGCCGCGCCTCCCGGGGAATATGGGGTGGTGCGGCGGCGGAATTTTTTAACAAAAAACACACAGAGGGGAAAATGGCCAATTGATTAGCTTGCGTATATTTAGCAACAAAATTTCAATTGCCAGTTGCACCCTGAAATGGCAGGGCGCAACCCTATGACGATGCGGGGCGACACGCCCCGCATTGGGAGAACGTCAGGCCGCGCGATCGCGTGGCCGGCTGGCGTAAAGATAAAACAGCACCGCCACGATGCTACACAGCGCCATTGAGGTAACCATGGGCCACGCGCTTTTACCCGGCGCCATCGACAGGACCGCCCCCACCAGCGCGCCGATGCTGAAGCGCAACGTGCCGGCCAGCGAAGACGCGGTGCCCGCCATATGCGGGAAGTCATCCAGGATCACCGCCATGGCGTTGGAGGAGATCATCGCGATGCACCCCAGATAGACCGCAACGCCGATCACCAGCGCCCAGAAGCCCAGGCCGACGGCGCTCACCGCCACCAGCCACAGCCCCATCGCCAACTGTACCAACAACCCCAGCTTGAACATCTTGACCGCGCCGAACCGCCGCACGTTGCGGCTGTTGATCAGCGTCGTCAGGAACAGGAAGACGATGTTCAGCGCAAAATAGTAGCCGAAATGCTGCGGCGAAACGTGGTTCAGTTCGATGTAGACGAACGGCCCGGCGCTGAGGAACGAGAACATGCCCGCAAACGAGAAGGCGCTGGCGAGCATGTAGCTCAGCACCCGCTTATGGCGGAACAGCGAACCGAAGTTGCCCAGCGTGGTGCGCAGGTGGAACCGTTGTCGGCGCTCTTTCGGCAGCGTCTCCTTGATGAACAGGGCCACCAGCAGTGAACCGATCAACGCCGCGGCGCCCATGGTCCAAAAGATGGCGTGCCAGCTGAACCACAGCAACAGCGCACCGCCGATCATCGGCGCCAGCAGCGGCGCGATGGTCATCACCAGAATGACGAACGACATCATGCGCGAGAACTCATCCTTGGTGAACATATCGCGCATCAGGGCATTGATCACCACGCTGGCGGCCGCCGCCGCCAGGCCGTGCAGGAAACGCAGCCCGATCAGCTGATCGATCGATTGCGCCATGGCGCAGGCGCAGCCGGCGATGGCGAAGATCAGCGTTCCCCACAGGATCACCGGCTTGCGGCCGAGGCTGTCCGACATCGGCCCATAGAACAGTTGCCCGAAGGCAAAGCCGAGCATATAGGCGCTGAGGGTCATCTGCACGCTGCCGGACTCGACGCCAAACTGGGCGGCGATCACCGGCATACTGGGCAGGTACATGTCGATGGCCAACGGCATCAACATGGACAACAGGCCCAAAATGAAAATCAAACCGAGATGAGAGGTTCGGTTCTGTTGCACGTTCCACGACTCCTTAATCGGCCGCAATCGATGATCGGTTTTCAGTCCTGCAGGTGCGGCGCGCCCACGCTGGCGATCTCTTCTTCGGTCAGTGGGCGGTATTCGCCCGGCGCCAGATCGTCATCCAGCACGATGGCGCCGATGCGCTCACGGTGCAACTCGATCACCCGGTTGCCGACGGCAGCGAACATCCGCTTCACCTGGTGGTAGCGCCCTTCGCTGAGGGTCAGGCGCACTACGCGCTCGTCAACCTGCTCCAGCGTCGCCGGGCGCGTCAGGTCTTTCTCGTTGTGCAGTTGCACCCCTTCGGCGAAACGCTGCGCGGTGTCTTCCGCCAACGGGTGCTCCAGCGTCACCAGATAGGTTTTCTCGCAGTGGTGGCGCGGCGACGTGACGCGGTGCGACCACTGCCCGTCGTCGGTCATCAACACCAGCCCGGTGGTGTCGATATCCAGCCGTCCGGCGGCGTGCAGCTTGTACGCGACCGGTTCATCGAGAAAATACAGCACCGTAGGATGATCGGGATCGTCGGTGGAGCAGACGTAGCCCTGCGGTTTATTGAGCATGAAATAGCGCGGGCCGTTCTGCTGCTGCAGCGGATTACCGTCGAACGCCACTTCTTGCTCCGGGGTCAGTTTGATCGCCCCGCTCTTCACTACCTCACCGTCCACGGTGACGCGTTTAGCCCGAAGTTCGCGCGCCACCAGCGCACGGCTGATGCCTAACTGCTGAGATAAAAACTTGTCCAATCGCATGGGATCTGCTTTGCCTGTCGTTGTTATGATCGCATTGATCGTATTGCCAAAATATGACGCCCGCCGTTGCACCGGGTGCAAATGGCAGGTTCAGGGGGGGAATCGCGTGGGGGAACAGCGATTGCTGTCACACGAGTATAGCGGCACAACGCGTTGCCCGACAGAGGTAATTTTCACGCTCCTCGCACCGCGCGCGCGCAGAAGGCATAATAATAGAAATTTTTCGGCTGTCCGGGGAGTAGAATGTCACGGTTTCTGTGGGAGCAGCGGTGACAAAGCCGCTTCCCGACGGCCCATCCCAACCCACGGCGTTCATTTATGGCCTTTACCCTACGCCCCTACCAACTGGAAGCGGTCGAAGCCACCATCAATCATTTCCGGCGGCATCCCGAACCGGCGCTGATCGTGCTGCCGACCGGCGCCGGCAAAAGCCTGGTGATCGCCGAGCTGGCGAAGCGCGCCCGCGGGCGGGTGCTGGTGTTGGCGCACGTCAAGGAACTGGTGGCGCAAAACCACGCCAAATACTGCGCCTACGGCCTGGAAGCGGACATCTTCGCCGCCGGCCTGCAGCAGAAAGAGAGCGCCGGCAAGGTGGTGTTCGGCAGCGTGCAGTCGGTGGCGCGCAACCTGCCGCTGTTCGACGGCGCCTTTTCGCTGCTGATCGTCGATGAATGCCACCGCATCAGCGATGACGACGACAGCCAGTACCAGCAAATCATCCAGCATTTGCAGAAAACCAACCCGCAGTTGCGGCTGCTGGGGTTGACCGCCACGCCCTATCGTCTGGGCAAGGGCTGGATTTACCAGTATCACTACCACGGCTTCACCCGCGGCGACGGCGCCAGCCTGTTTCGCGACTGCATCTACGAGCTGCCGCTGCGCTATATGATTAAGAACGGCTTCCTGGTACCGCCTGAGCGGCTGGACATGCCGATCGTGCAGTACGATTTCAGCCGGCTGGAGGCCAGAAGCAACGGCCTGTTCAGCGAAGCGGATCTGAACCGCGAGCTGAAGCGGCAAAACCGCGTCACGCCGCATATCATCAGCCAGATTGTGGAGTACGCCGAAGATCGCAAAGGGGTGATGATCTTCGCCGCCACCGTCGAGCACGCCCGCGAGATCCACGGCCTGCTGCCAACCGGCGAGGCCGCGCTGGTCAGCGCCGAAACACCGCCCGCCGAGCGCGATGCGCTGATCGAGGCGTTCAAACAGCAGCGGCTGCGCTATCTGGTCAACGTCGCGGTATTGACCACCGGCTTCGACGCGCCGCACGTCGATCTGATCGCGATCCTGCGCCCGACCGAGTCCGTCAGCCTGTATCAGCAGATCGTCGGCCGCGGGCTGCGGCTGGCGCCCGGCAAGGAGGATTGCCTGATCCTCGACTACGCCGGCAACCCGCACGACCTGTTCACGCCGGAGGTCGGCGTCAGCAAGCCGCACGGTGACAGCCAACCGGTGCAGGTGTTCTGCCCGGCCTGCGGCTTCGCCAACCTGTTCTGGGGCAAGTGCACCGAAAACGGCGACATCATCGAGCACTACGGCCGCCGCTGTCAGGGCTGGCTGGAGGACGACGACGGCCACCGCGAGCAGTGCGATTACCGCTTCCGATTCAAGAGCTGCCCGCACTGCGGCGCGGAGAACGACATCGCCGCGCGCCGCTGCCATCAGTGCCAGGAAGTGCTGGTCGATCCCGACGACATGCTGAAAGCGGCGCTGAAGCTGAAAGATGCGCTGGTGCTGCGCTGCGGCGGCATGGAACTGCAAAGCGGCCGCGACGACAAGGGCGAATGGCTGAAGGCCACCTATTACGACGAGGACGGCACCAGCACCAGCGAGCGCTTCCGTCTGCAGACGCCGGCGCAGCGCAAAGCGTTCGAGATGCTGTTCCTGCGCCCGCATCAGCGCGCGCCGGGCGTGCCGTTCGCCTGGCACACCGCCGCCGACGTGCTGGCGCAACAGCAGGCGCTGCGCCATCCGGATTTCGTGGTGGCGCGCAAACGCGGGCAGTTTTGGCAGGTGCGCGAGAAAGTGTTCGATTATCAAGGCCGTTTCCGCCGCGCCAATCAATTGGCCTGAGCGAACTGTCCCCAACCTGGGCAGGTTTTCGTTGCCCTGCGGGCGGCTTTCCGTTAAAATGCCGCGCGCTTTACCTGGGCCTGCCCAGCGTTAAAGCGGGTTTCCGAACTTGCTACTTGGGTCGCCTGTAGCAGGGTAAATTTTCTTTTAAGAGAAAAAACAATGTTCACTATCAATGTAGAAGTACGTAAAGACCAGGGTAAAGGTGCGAGCCGCCGCCTGCGTGCAGCAAACAAATTCCCAGCTATCGTTTACGGTGGCAAAGAAGCTGCAGTTTCCATCGAATTGGACCATGATTCTGTTAAGAACATGGAAGCTAAACCAGAATTCTACAGCGAAGCAGTAACTCTGGTTATCGACGGTAAAGAAACCAAAGTTAAGGTTCAGGCTGTACAGCGTCACCCGTTCAAGCCAAAACTGGCTCACATCGACTTCGTTCGCGTTTAATCGCTACGTTTTCGAACCTTTCGGGACGCCGAAATAAAGAACGCCGCAATTGCGGCGTTTTTTATTGTCTGCGATTCGGCAAGCTTACTTGCCGCTGCCGGTCCGGCGCTGCAGCTGATCGCGCAGGTTCGGCGGCGTGCCTTTGATGGTCAGCGTGTCGGTGGCCGCATCCCAGAAAATGCGCTCGCCAAGCAGCATGGCGTCGAAGTTCAGGCTGATGCCGCCGCCGCTGCCGGCAAATTTGGTCAGCTGGCGCAGCGTGCCGCGATCCGCCGGGAAGCTCTCTTCCAGCTCATACCCTTGCTCGCTGGAGAACTGCATGAAGTCTTTCTCGCCGAGCGGCGACAGCTCCTGCGACAGCGCCTGCAGTTCAATCTCTTCGCCCGCCTGCAGCTGTTCATTGCAATAGCTGTACACCTGCTGGCGCACCGACTGGCGCTCGTTCTTGTCCAGCTGCGCATCGGCGCAATAGTCGTCTACCGCCTGCAGCAGCCCGCGGTTTTGCGCCTTGGTGTCCAACCCTTCGGACGCCGCCAGGAAGTCCATGAAGAAGTCGGCGACCTTGCGGCCCACGCGCCCGCGCAGGAAGGTCAGGTAGCGGGTCGATTCCGGGTTGGTTTCCCACTCGGTCAGATCGATGCGCGCAACGATATCGGCGTTGTTGATGTCCAGATAGTGCGTGGTGTTGATATCCAGCTCTTCGTTGACGCGCATGCTGTTACGGCTGTTCAACACCGCGATCAGCAGGTACTCCACCGCCAGATAGCGGTATTGGCCGAACAGTACCACGCCGCCTTCGGCGAACGGATACTTCGCCAGTTCGTCGCGCAGGCGGCCGGTCGCCGCGCGGCTGAAGGCCAGAAAGTCTTTATCGTCCTTGCGGCAGGTGCGCAGCGCTTCCGCCAATTCGCTGCCTTCGTTGAACAGGCCTAAGGCCTTGCTCTTGGCGCTGTAGACGCGATGCAGTTCCGCCATCATTTCTTCCACCGCCGCGTTGGCGGGAAGCAAGGAATCGCGCAGCACCACGTCCAGCGTTTGCTCGTCGCGTTTCACCAACTGATGCAGAGCGATCTGGTCGATATCCAGACTCATGGTAAATCCTCCTGTTCTTTAGGCGCGTATTCAAACACTGAAGGCCCCGCCCTGCAATACTAAAAAACTGCGGCAAACCGGAAAGGCGCAGCGAGGGGCCGCCCCGGCGCGGGCGAACGATTTCCCGAATGACAGGAAGTGATAAAAGAGCGGAAAATCACTGTCCTATACGGTAAGATAGAGCACTTTGCAGATTACTAAGCGCAATTTTATGCCACAATCATCCCGTTACAGTGACGAACACGTTGAACAACTGCTCTCAGAGCTGGTCAATGTTCTGGAAAAACACCATACCCCCACCGATCTTTCCCTGATGGTGCTGGGCAACATGGTCACTAATTTGATCAACACCAGCGTTGCCCCCGCGCAGCGGAAAACCCTGGCGAGATCGTTCGCGGAAGCCCTGCAGGCTTCTGTCCGTGAAGATAAAGCGCATTAATATTGACTTATGGTGACAAACCGTCAGCGTTATCGTGAAAAAGTCTCCCAGATGATCAGCTGGGGGCACTGGTTCGCCTTATTCAACATTCTGCTCGCCCTTGGGCTGGGTAGCCGCTACCTGTTTGTCACCGACTGGCCCGCTTCCCTGCTGGGCCGCGTCTATGCTCTGGTCAGCCTGCTGGGGCATTTCAGCTTTATCGTGTTCGCCGGCTATTTGCTGGTGATCTTCCCGCTCACCTTCGTGGTGATGTCGCAGCGGCTGCTGCGATTTATTTCCGCCGCGCTGGCCACCGCCGGGCTCACGCTGTTGCTGGTCGACAGCGAAGTGTTCTCCCATTTCCACCTGCACCTCAATCCGGTGGTGTGGGATCTGGTGGTCAACCCGGACCAAAGCGAGCTTTCGCGCGACTGGCAGCTGATGTTTATCTGCGTGCCGGTGATCTTCCTGGTGGAGATGCTGTTCGGCACCTGGAGCTGGCAAAAGCTGCGCAGCCTGAATCGCCGCCGTTTCGGCAAGCCGCTGGCGACGCTGTTTATCAGCGCCTTTTTCGCGTCGCACCTGATTTATATCTGGGCCGACGCCAACTTCTATCGCCCGATCACCATGCAGCGAGCCAACCTGCCGCTCTCGTACCCGATGACCGCGCGCAAGTTCCTCGAAAAACACGGCCTGCTCGACCAGCAAGAGTATGAGCGCCGCCTGGTGCAACAAGGCAATCCGGAAGCGGTGGCGGTGGAATATCCGCTCAGCGATCTCAGCTACGGCGATAAAGGCAGCGGCTATAACCTGCTGATGATCGTGGTAGACGGCATTCGCGCCAAAGACGTGGCGCAAGACATGCCGGCGCTGACGCGCTTCGCTCAGGAAAACGTGCGTTTCAGCGATCATTACAGTTCAGGCAACCATGCCGATACCGGGCTGTTCGGCCTGTTCTACGGCATTTCCCCGACCTATCTGGACAGCGTGCTCGCCGGGCGCAAGCCGTCGGCGCTGATCAATGCGCTCAGCGATCAAGGCTACCAGCTGGGGCTGTTCTCCTCCGACGGCTTCAACGCCAGCCTGTACCGTCAGGCCCTGTTGACCGACTTCTCGCTGCCGACGCCGGCGCCGCAAAGCGACGCGCAAACCACGCAGCAATGGCAGCGCTGGCTGACGGATCAGGGCGATAAAGAGCCGTGGTTCTCCTATATCAACTTCAGCGGCGCCGAGCCGGCCGAAGGTGCCAAAACCCCGGCGCCGGCCGACTTTATCCAGCGCTATCGTACCGGCGCGCAAGACGTGGACGCCCAGATAGCCCAGGTGCTGGACACCCTGAAACAGCGCGGCCTGCTGGACAAAACCGTGGTGGTGATCACCGCCGAGCACGGCGTCGAATTCAACGACAGCGGTAAAGGCCAATGGGGGGCCGGCAACGGCTTCAACCAGGCGCAGCTGCAGGTACCGTTGGTGATCCACTGGCCGGGCACCCCGGCCCAGACCATCAGCAAGCTGACCGGCCATAACGACGTGATGCGCACCCTGATGCAACGGTTGCTGCACGTGAAGACCGCGCCGAAAGACTATTCGCAGGGCGAAGATCTGTTCACCGCCCAGCGCCGCAACAACTGGATCGCCACCGGCGATGGCAATCAGCTGGTGATCACCACGCCGACGCAGACGCTGATGCTGGACAACAGCGGCAACTATCGCGTCTACGATCAGAACGGCGATGAAATAAAAGACGAGAAACCGCAGCTTGCTCTGCTGTTGCAGGTGCTGACCGATGTAAAACGCTTTATCGCCAACTAACTGCTTAAAACTAAAGCAATCAAGTAGCGAGGCGCTTGCATTAACATCGGGAATCGGTAGTATGAATTTTCATAGCGTCGGCATGTAGCGCAGCCTGGTAGCGCACCGTCATGGGGTGTCGGGGGTCGGAGGTTCGAATCCTCTCATGCCGACCAAGCTCAAGAAAACCTGCTGTTGTAGCAGGTTTTTTTTCGTCTGCACGCTGAGAGGATGAGAATCTCCGAAGGAGGTCTGAGCCGAGCGCAGTGAGACCACGTTGCTTTAGCAACGGCCCGCAGGGCAAGCATCGAAGATGCGCATAATCCTCTCATGCCGACCAAATTTAAGAAAACCTGCTGTTACAGCAGGTTTTTTTTCGTCTGCCGTTTACGCGGAAAGTTTGACGATCGCCGCAGGAATGCCCTGGCGCACCGCCGCACCGGTTACCCAATCCAGCCAGGTGTTCGGCACTTCGCGCGTCGGATCGGCAAAGCCCAAATCGTTAAGGTTGATGCCGGCGGCGATGCGCTCATCCATCGCCAGCGGTTCGCCGTCCAGGTAGTGCTGGCTGGCGCCCATCTCCCGGTGGCCGTAGCCGTGTTCCACCGCGATCACACCGGGCATCACCCCCGCCAGCAAACTGATCTGCGCCTCCCGGCTGCCGCCCGGCGTACTGATGCTCACCCAGTCACCGTGTTGAATGCCGAAACGCACCCCGTCCGCCGGGTTCAGGGCCACCAGGTTCACCGGCTTCACGTCGTGCAGGCGCCGGATCACCGCGGTGGAGCTGCTCATCACATTGGATTTGAAGGACATCAGCCGCAGCGGCCACTGCCGCTCAGGGTAGAGCTCTTCCACCGCGCGGCCGTCCGACAAACGCGCCGGGTAACAGGTGGGACAGCCGCTGAAACGCTCGCCGGTGATCGCATGGCGGTGCTTTGCCACTTCCGCATTCCAGATCTGCAGCGGCTTCTCCCAACGGTTGCCCACGCTGCCGTCGCGGCGACCGCTGTCATGATCGGCGAAGCGGCCGCCGCGGCTGTAGATAAACGCCACGCGGTCGATTTCATCGGCGCGCAGCGTCTGCGCAAGCTGCGGCAACAAGCGATCGACGCCGCACAGCGCCAGCTCTTCCGCCCTCGCGGCCGGCACCGGCGCCTTGCCGGCAAACGCCACGTTGGCGGCGGCGCGCAGATAATAATCCTCGGCGCGGTTGAGCGGCAGCAGCCCGCCCTGGCCGTCGCCGATCGCGCGATCGCCAAACCCCGGCAGCCCCAGGCGTTTGGCGACGGCGATGCAAAACGCCTCCATGGAAATCGGCTGCCCTTGCGCCGTTTTCGCGGTCGCCGGCGTCACTATCGGCCAGCGCGCGGTAGTGGCCTTGCTGGCGACGCCGCCCCAGGGAGCGCTGAATCCCCAGCTCTCAAAGTTATGGGTATCCGGGATGATATAGTCGGCCAGCGCCGTCGTTTCGTTGATAAACGCATCGATGGCGATAAACAGCGGTAAACGCGCCGGATCTTTAAGCCGCTCCTCCGCCACGCCGCGCAACCCGGCAATACCGTACAGGGGGTTGGTCATGTTCGAGATCCAGGCTTTGAGCCCGTACGGATACCCCGCCAGCGCAGACGTCAGCAGCTCGGTCAACTGCCCAGCGACGAACGGATACCAGGGCGCCCTGGCCGGCCAGGGTGAAACGCCCGCCGCCACTTTTTCGCGGTATTCGTCGGAGGTTTCATAGGCGGCCTTGCTGCGCGCGATATTCAGCCCCTTCGGTTTTACCAGGCCGGGAAACTCGACCAGGTTATAGCGCGGCCCCTCGGCAAAGCCGTTGAATTTGCCGCCGCCGACGAACACTCCACCCTCCAGGCTAAGGTTACCGATCAACACATTGAGCATCATCACCGACCAGGTATTGTAAAACCCGTTTGCCGCCATCATCCCGCCATGGGCGATCACCGCCGCCTTGCGCCCATGGGCGGTAAAAGCCTCGGCCAGCGCCGCGATGCGCGCCACCGGCACGCCGCATTCCCGGCTGTACGCCTCCGGCGACAGTTTATCGGCGGCCTCTTTCAGACACTGGAAACCACTTTTCACCGCCACCTGCGCGCCGTCGTGCAGCGTCACCGTGCGGGTTACCCACAGCTCGGCACGGTCGCACGCCTCGGCCGGCACCAGCTCCCCCGCGCCGTTGACGACCAGCGGCGACGCCGACTCGGCGCCGTTCAGATGAGCAAGCGTCAGATGCTGCCCCGCCAGCGGGTGCTCGCTCTCGGCGATCACCAGATGCGTGGCGTTGGTCCAGCTCTTCTCGCCGGCACGCTGCATGGCGACCTCCGACGGGATGGCGAGATAGCCGGCCTGATAACGCCGGTTGTCGAGGATCCACTGGATCATCGCCATCGCCAGCGCCGAGTCCGTGCCCGGCAATATCGGGATCCAATGGCCATGATCGTCCGCCAGCGTGGTGGTCAGCGGCAGCGCCGGCGCCACCACCGCATAGCGAAACTCGCTGCGCAATCTGGCGCTGGCCAGCTGCCGGGCCTGGCGCTTGAACGGGTTGCCGGACTGCGCCGGCGAGGTGCCCATAAACAGCGCGAATTCGACCTGTTCCCAGTCCGGTTTCACATGCGGGTTCTTGTCCAGATCGTTCATCAATGCACCGGAGCCGGCACGGTAGGCCAGCCCACAATAAGCGCCGTGTGCGCCGAAGTTTTTGCTGCCGAAGCTGTTCTGGGCGAAGCGCCGCAGGAAGCTGTCGCGCCCGTCGTCACCGGCGTTGGTCACCAGCAGCTGGTTGGCTTTCGGCCCCAGCCCCGGCCGCCGGGCGTCGATCGGCGTTTCCAGATCGCGGATCGCCCGCAGGCCGTCCACATGCCCCTCGCCGAACAGATCGCCGCCCTCCACCACTTCAGCGATCAGCTGTTCGAAGCTGATGCGTTGCCACTTGCCCTCGCCGCGCTTGCCGACGCGCTTCATCGGCTCCAGCACGCGCAGCGGGCTGTAAAGCCCCTCCAGCAGCGTGGCGCCGCGCGCGCAGGCGGTGGAACGGGCGTCGAGGCCGCTTTCGCCGCCCAGCTGCGCCAACGCCTCCTGCAACGGCAACGCCGAGTCGACGTGCCGTTCCTGAGACAGCGGATGATAAGGGTTGCCGGCAATGCGCAATACCCGATCGGTCTGCCTGTCCACCCGTACCCGCACGCCGCATTGCGTCCAGCAGCCGAAACACTGGGTCATTGAGATGGCCTGCTGCGGATTGCCTTGCCATTCCGGCATTGCCCGCCCTTCGGGCAGCAGAGAGTTGCCGTTGATGCGATCCAACGTCACCCGCCCTGAGGTGCCGTGAATCAAGCCGTCGATCGCCCGTTTGGCGACCTCACGATAGCTCAGGCCAAAAGCGGACAACCCGCCGAAGGCCAGGCCCACTTTCAACCACTGACGCCGGGTGAGTTTAGCCATGTTGTTTTCTCCGCAATAAAAACGCCTGTGCTTCACGCACCATGATCATTAACGCCAGCCACAGCCCGAAAGTGCCGACGATCGCCAGCAAGCCGTCGGTACCCAGCGGCAGGCTATAGAGGGAATAAGACGCGTTGTATTTCGGGAGGGTTTGCACCTCGATCAACAGCGTCCAGCGCATTAGCCAGCTCAGCCCCAGCGCGCCGGCCACCAGCAGCGGCGCGCCGCCGCGCGGCAAACGTCGATAGGCGGCCCAGGCGGCACACGCCAGCGCCAGTGCCCACAGCGCGATCCACCCGGCGGCATACTGACGTGCCGTCGCCTGCGTCTGCAGCCAGTGGCGTACCGCCGCGCCGGATAGCGTATCGCCGCACACCCACAGCAGGATCGCCCCGCCGAGCAGCAACAGCGTCAGCAGCATCCCGCGCGCCAGCGGCGCTTGCAGTCCGGGCCGTTTGCGCATCGCCAACAGCAACAGGGCCAAGAGCGCCTGCAGCGCGCTGAGGAACATCACGATCGGAAATCCGTAGCTGAACCAGATGGGGCGGGCGCGCACGACGGAAACCTCACGCCCGGTGTACAACAGCAGGCCGATAGCTACCAGCGCACAAGCGGGCGCTATCCCACGCAGCAGCGCCACCCGCCTGCCCGTCAGCCGCGTAAATTCGATCGCGATAAACCACAGGCCAATCAACAAGGTAAACAGCGGCAAGAACAGCGCGCCCCACGGCATCCACGACCAGGGCGTCGGGTAAGCGTAGAAATGCCAAAAGCGGGCGGTTTGATGCAGGTCGGCGGTCAACGCCAGCGGCGCGGTGATGGCACACGTCAGCCCGATAAACAGCGCCATGCGCTCCAGATGCGCGGCGTTATCTCCACCGCGCCAGCGCCACACGCAGGCCAGCAACGCGGCGCAGGCGGCGATGCCGATAAAGAAGAAATATTGCACGGCCCACGGCAGCCAGCTCACCGCCTGCGGCTGGCTCAGCACTTCTGCGATCATCAGTTGGCGGCTCATCGTCCCTCCCCCCATAAGGCGACCTGCGCCCGGCCCGGCAGCGGCGTGACGAAGGCGTCATCCAGCCCCAGATAAAAGACGTGAGGCGCGGTTTTATTCTCCGGCTTGAGGACTTTGATCTCGGCCTCATGGCGCCGCAGCAGCTTGCTCAGCGTGCTGTGCGGATCGCGCATGTCGCCGATGATCCGCGCCCCGCCCACGCACGACTCCACGCACGCCGGCAACAATCCCGCTTCCAGCCGGTGCACGCAGAAGGTGCATTTGTCCGCCGTTTGGGTGGCGTGATTGATAAAGCGGGCATCGTACGGACAGGCCTGCACGCAATAGGCGCACCCCACGCAGCGTTTGTTGTCGACCACCACGATCCCGTCCTCGCGCTGGAAGGTGGCCTGCACCGGGCATACCGGCACGCAGGGCGGGTTGTCGCAGTGGTTACACAGCCTGGGCAGCAGCACGTTGGTCGCCACCGCTTCGCCTTCGAGGCTGACCTGGTACTGGTTTACCGTGGTGCGAAACTCCCCGTGCGGCGTCTGGTTTTCAATGGCGCAGCTCACGGTACAGGCCTGGCACCCGACGCAGCGCCGCAGGTCGATCAGCATCGCGTAGCGGCGGCGAATATCCCCCTCGCGCCGCGTCGGCGCCCACGTCAGCCCGGCTTCCGCCATGGGGATCAGCGAAGCCCCCGCCGTCAACACGCTCAGCCGCTGCAAAAACTGCCGTTTACCGAAATCCATGCGCCTCTCCCACACCCTAGGCATCACCCCGATCACGCTATTGATGCCCGTTAGATGAATAAACAATGTCGATGATTTACAGTGTAAAAATGGCATTGGGCTCAGCTCTATTGTGGTTAACCACATACCGAACCTAACGTTGATCTAAAACAAGTGACGGCAGGCAGATTGCCCATCAGGAGGGGCCGTGAGGGTCGTGTTATTACTGCTGCTCAGTCTCGGCTGGGGGATGGCGGCACAGGCGGGCGAGTGGTCGGTCGGCGTGCTGGCGATGCGCGGCGATGCGGCGACCGCGCGTGACTGGCAGCCGCTAATCGACAGGCTCAACGGCAGCGTCGGCGGTGAACGCTTCTGCCTGCGGCCGCTCGATCTGGCGCAGATGCGCGAGGCGGTCAATCGGGGCAGCGTGCAGTTCGTGGTCACCAATCCGGCGCAGTTTGTGCAGCTGAACAGCCACTATCATCTGCGCTGGCTGGCGTCGTTGCGCGCCGCCAACGGCGACCGGGCAACGGGCAACATCATCGGCAGCGTGATTCTGGTGCGGCGCGACAGCGGCATTACGACGCCGCAGGCGCTGATGGGCAAAACGGTGGGCGCCATCGATCCGCAGGCCTTCGGCGGCTATCTGACCGGTTATAAGGTGCTCAGCGATGCCGGCATACGGCCCGAGCGCGATTTTCACCTGCGCTTTACCGGTTTCCCTGCCGACGCCCTGCTCTATCTGTTGCGCGAACGCGCCATTCAGGCCGCCATCGTCCCCGTTTGCCTGCTGGAGAAAATGGATCAGGAAGGCCTGATCAATCCGGCGGATTTTCGCCCGCTGTTGCAACAGGCCGCGTCGGTTCCCTGCGTTACCAGCACGCCGCTTTACCCCAACTGGTCGTTCGCCGCCCTACCCGGCCTGGATAACTCACTGGTGGATGCGGTGGCAAGAGCCTTGCTGACCGCACCGCCGCAGTCACCCTTCCTGTGGGGCGCACCGGCCTCGACCAGCGAGGTGGAAGCGCTGCTGCGCGCCGTCAATCAGCACCCGGAACAGCGGCGGCTGTGGCTGGATATCAAAAGCTGGCTGATCCAGCATCAGACGGCCGTCGGCCTGTCGCTGGCGGTGCTGGCGCTGTTGATCGTCAACCACATCTGGATCGCGCTGCTGGTACGCCGGCGCGGGCGGCAGTTGCTCCATGCCGGAGAGCAACTGCGGCGGCAGGAGCAGGCGCTGGAGAACGCCAGGCAGCTGAACGTGCTGGGGGAGATGGCCTCCGGCTTCGCACACGAGCTCAATCAACCGCTGGCGGCTATTCGCCACTATGCGCAAGGATGCCTGATCCAACTGCGCAAAACGGACGCCGGGCATCCGCTGCTGGGGCCGCTGGAAAATATCGACCGACAGGCGCAGCGCGGCGGCGAGACGATTCATAACCTGCGCCAGTGGGCACAGCCCACCGCAGAGGCGATAGACCAAACGCGCTGGCAGCCCGCTGCGGTAAGCGAAACCGCCGAGCGGGTGTGGGCGCTGCTGCGCCTGACGCAGCGCTATCCAGACCTGACGTTGTTCAACAACGTGGCGCCTTCGCTGACGCTAACCCTGCCGCCGGCGCTGCTGGAACAGCTGCTGGCGAACCTGCTGCTGAATGCGGCGCAGGCCGGGGCCAATGCCGTCTGGCTTTCCGCCACCCAGAGCGAACGGGCGATCGAGTTGCATCTGCAGGACAACGCGGGCGGCATGACAATGGCCGGGCTGGAACAGGCTTTTCGCCCCTTCAACACCACCAAAGCCGGCGGCATGGGGCTGGGGTTAGCCATTTGTCGGCGCCTGGCCCGCTATGGCGGCGGCGAAATCCGCCTGGCTAACCGCCCCGCCCCCGACAGCCGCAATGGGCTGTGCGTAACGCTGCATTTCATATTGAACGATGAGGAAAACCATGTCGCTAATTCATCTGGTGGACGATGACGTCGCCGTCACCGACGCCTGCCATTTTTTGCTGATCAGCCTCGGCCACGACGTGCAGTGCTGGAATGACAGCACCGACTTTTTGGCGCAGGCCGACCTGTTTCAGACCGGGATCGTCTTGCTGGACATGAGGATGCCGAAACTCGATGGGCACCAGGCCTACGCTGAGCTGCGCCGCCTCGGCAGCACGCTGGCGGTGGTGTTCCTGTCCGGCCATGGCGACGTGCCGATGGCGGTGGAGCAAATGAAGTACGGCGCGGTGGACTTCCTGCAAAAACCGATCGCCGCTGAACCGCTGATCGCCGCCCTCGAACGCGCGCACCGGGTTTCGGCCGCAGCCTGGCAACGCCATGAAACTTACGGCCGCTACCGCACGCTTACGCCGAAAGAACGCGACATCGCGCAGCTGGTAGTGCGAGGCATGATGAATCGGGAAATGGCGGAGCGGCTGAATATCGCGCTGCGCACCGTGGAGGTTCACCGGGCGAAAGTGATGGAGAAAATGCAGGCCGCTAGCCTGGCGGAATTGGTGATTCAGCTGCAGGCTCTGCCGCCCACGCCCCGGGAGTGAACGTATAAAGCCCTCATCAAGCTAACGTCCCGTATTCCTCTTCCCATGATTGACACAGCGCAATCCAGGTAATATATTCATTAGAAATATTAATGAATTACGGTAAAGTCATCTTTTCTCAATCAACAGGCCATCAGCATTCTTCGCATAACCCAGCGTAGCGCTTTCGCCTTCAGGAACCCCGTGAGGGAAAGGAGAGGCGTTGCCTTGAATAAAGAGAAACGATGGCCATGCGACATGGCTCAAGCATCATTGCGCCACTATCTGGCCGCTTGGTTGACGCTTTAAATAAGTATGGATTATGAATAACAGAAGAACACGGACTAAATAAGGAATAAAAATGCAAGGAAATCTCAAGCTCTATGGCCTTTTTGTTGGCCTGACGGTGACCATTATGATCACCTGCGACACGTTGGTTTATAAGGTCTTTGATATCTATGGTTTTAAAATAACGGCCAGCGGCATTGTATTCTCCCTGTGTTTCTTGATCTCCACATTGCTTACTGAGGTTTACGGCTATAAATTGTCGGTCAGAGCAATATGGATCATGGTCTTCTGTCAAAGCTTATATGTCATAATACTTAATCTCTCAGCCGTTATTCAGCCAGAAAACAACGATATCGCCACGCACTATTATTCTTTGTACCACGAATTCTGGCGAGTCATGATCGGTACCTGGGTGTCCGTTCCGGTCGCTTATTTCGTCAATGGCTTCATTATTTCAAAGATGAAGATTATCTTCTCCGGCAAATACTTCTTTATCCGATATATTGTGGGCTCCATGTCTACGCAGGCCGCCCTGTTGCTGACAGCCTATCCGATCAGTCTTTCAGGAAAATACACCTTCATGGAGTTGGTTAACATCATAAGCACAACCTGGTCTTATAAAGTTGTCGTCTCCATTGTCTTGCTGCCGCTCGCCATCGCCTTAGTCGAGTGGGTGAAGAAGATAGAAAACACCGATCACTATGATTGGGGCACCTCATACAATCCATTTAAGTAATATCAACAGGGTCTAGCATGAAAGTAATTCAGATTAGCGACATACATATTATGCCTAATGAAAGCGCGCTGGCTTCGAAGCATCTTGCTAATTTCGACAGGGCCATTGACTTCATTAATGCCAATGCAGATAAAATCAATGCCGACTTAATCATTGTGACGGGTGACATCTCTCATGATGGCGATATCCCCTCTTATGAGCGCTTCTTTAAGATAATGAACCGCACTTCCTTACCTTTCTATTTTTTCCCAGGCAACCATGACAACAAAAAGAACCTGGACGATGCAGCCTATAAACAGGGCGGCAACTATGATATAAACTCGTTTGAAGATGACGAATGGCGCATGCTCAGCATCGACTCGGTGGTTGATAACGAAGATTTCGGCAGGGTCTCGACGCATGCGCTCGACACGCTTGAAAAAGCCATCGCCGCAAGTGGCAATAAAAAGGTCGCCGTCTTCTTGCATCATCACCCTATTCCTGTAGGCACCCCGATTGTTGATAGCTGTATGTTAAACAATGCTGAGGAGCTATTGAGCCTCTGCCAACGATTAAACGTTAAGTTTATCGGCTCAGGCCATGCGCATACGTTATTCCAAAGAAAGCTGGGGGAAACCTTAATCTCTGTTTCCCCGGCAATTTGTTCGCAATGGAAAAACGGCACAAGCGATGTCAGCAGCATAGACAACTCGGCTTTCAGCGTAATTACGTTCGATGAGCATATTCACGTCGAACCCTGGTTTATTTAATCAACGTCAGTATTGTTTTTTTAGACTTGTCGCTTTTCTTTGCATTTTTCAAAGAGGCAGAGAGTGCTCTGCCTTCTTTTACCCCGGCATAAAAGGCTATTTTCGTCGCATCCAAGGACTCGGTTTTGTCGACAAGATCGCGATCCTTTAGGAAATCCGCCCCTGATATTGATATCGAGTCAACGTCGTTTTTCAACGTCCACATACAGTTTCTTTTTTCTTCATGAATCGACAGTTTGGCCGAGGCGATTTTTATTTTAGACTCGGTCTCGGCGATAAAAGCGATGTCTTTCGGGTTAACGTGCCTGAGAAAATCGCCCTCGATGAGTTGCCCCCAGTTTTTTTTCACGAAAGTATGGGTGCCAAACTCTTTGAAAAGCCAATATCCATCCGCCGTTCGGATCACGCTGCGATCTAACGTATAGAGGTAACTGGGAGAGTATATTTTTCTTAGCCTTCTCATTATGTTAAATAAATCCATTTATTTCAGCCTCTTTATCGTTTTCAATAGAACACCGACGATCGCATAATCGCTATAGGACTTCACGCTGCTATCTGAATCTAATGAGATATTTGTAAACAACAAGTCGTCGTCAGAAACAAAAACTCGCCTTAAGCATATTGGGTAATTTTTCAGCTTAACCAGGACGATGTCCCCATCACAAAATGGCTCCTTGAGGGAGATCACACAATACGTTCCACGGTCTAATTCAGGCGACAGTGAATTATTCGTTATCTCTGCCACAAACAGCGAATCGTCCGTCATGTCATCGACTTCCGTCGTATAGGTATCTGCCGTTCTGACCCTGTTGGCCAGAAAACGCTCTACATCGCTGTAGCTAATGAGCGGCAGCGATCTCACATTGTGTTTGGCCTCCCCTGTGACGCTTAAATCCTTGTCAGTCAGCTCCCCTACTTTTACGCTGAAAAATTCACCAATGGATGCAAGCGTGGCGATCGTGGGATTCCCCACCCCTTTCCTCAGATTATTGATGGTGGCAATACCTATCCCTGTTTCGCTGCTCAACCGACTGGCGTCAATCCCGTGCATGCGCATGAGGTAAGTGAGGTTTTCGCCTATCATTTTCAATGACATACCATTTTCTTCTGATATTTTAATGTTGTTTGGTTGCATTATAATGTTTTAAACCTATACTTTAGCGTCATTAAAGTGAATTAAAAACATTAAACCACTTCCAGGGTGGGCATGACAATGACCCTGGGCGAGAGACGGACGAAAAACACAAAAAACCTATTGTAATAAAATGATTTTATTGCAAACCATCGTTCTTGATGAACGTGACTGGTTTTTATTGAAATGATTCATTTTACTTATAAAAACTATCTAAGCAGGCTAACTCATATCCCGTTCATCAAGCTTCAGAGGCGCTTGACAACGCCCGGGATATCTTCATCGCATTCACGCCATAGCTGCCGCGGGAGAAACCTAAAATACTGATCATTAACCTCGCAGCAATTTAGTGCAAGAAAGCCCACCTGGAGAGCAAACCGCATCCCGGTTTAATTTTAAACGAAATGAGATGAATGCCTTATTCAGCGCTCATAGAGCGACTATTGCCCAACACTCGGGATTTTTTCTCCGTCAGAACGCGAAGACGCTGCGTCAGCGCCCGTAGCGCCGAGTTCCGGCGCATACCTGCGTTGAGCAACATTATGCCAAGAACGGCGACCAGAAAGGTGGCGCCGGGCCTCCAACACCAGGGAGCCCCGGCCCGACGCCACCGCCTTACGTACTGATTTTTAAGGGAGAAAAATGCAGACTGCGGGAATGATCACGCCCTTTGAAGATTCACGCGCGAAGTGAGCGGGGAAAATGCAGGCCAGTGGCCAGACATAAGAAAATGATTCTGCGGCAGGCTTAGCCCTCCGTAGCGCAAGCAAGAATGAACGCCTCATGCAAAATTGCTTTCCCACTCTTGCCAACCCGCCTTCCTCAGGCCAGAATACTGTACATTAAATCAGTGTTTACAGGTGAGTCATGTTTGTAGAATTAGTGTACGACAAGCGCAACGTCGCTGGGCTACCCAACGCCGCCGAGATTATTCGCAACGAGCTGGAAAAACGCGTGCATGCGCTGTTTCCTGATGCCGAAGTGCGCGTAAAACCGATGCAGGCCAACGGCCTGAACTCCGACGCCAGCAAAAGCGATCGTGAGAAGCTGAACCGAATGTTGGAAGAGATGTTCGAAGAAGCGGATCAGTGGCTGGTCACGGATATTTGAACTCTATCTGATAGCCGGTTCACCCACCGGCTATATTTCCAGCCAAAACTGATGGCCAATGCCGCCCCTTGTTCTGCCAGCAACATTTCGTCCCACCCGCTCTATACTAGAATAAAATGCAAACTTTAGGCTGGAACGATTCATGAAAAACGGATTAGCAGAATCCTCCGACTACCCCGTCAATCAGTGGTCACAGGAACTTGAAGGATTACGTGGTTTGGCATCTCTTTGGGTTGTTTTGGGTCATATCTGCATTTTAACCCGCTTTCATTTCCCTATTCTTTCTGTCCCTGCTATCGGCGTAGATCTATTCATCCTGCTTTCTGGCTACTTAATGGCCAAAAATTATGTTGAGCGTAAGGAACAGGAACCCTGGACCGACGCGTCGACTTTCAAAAAATTTTGGACTCGGCGATTCTTTCGCATCGCGCCGCTATACTACGTCTTATTGGCTGTGGCAATTGTATTTGGTAGCTACTTCGGTGAGGCCAGAGACATCATTGGCCACTTCTACAGCGAAACGCAAACCAACAGCTCACGCTATAGCAATCATTCATTCTTGAATATATTTACGCACGTCACCTTTATGTTTGGCTTTCTGCCTGATTACTCCTTCAATACGGTGCTCCCCGACTGGAGCATCGGTTTGGAAATGCAGTTCTATTTACTTTTTCCATTCATCATGTTGACAGTCTTGAAACAGGGATTTGCCCGTGCATGCCTCGCGGTTGTCTTGCTGTGCGGACTCGCCAAATTTTTAGTACCGGACTACTTTGCTGCATTCCCCATGCCCTCCATGATCCTCATAAAGCTGAACTTATTTATTGGGGGTATGCTGATGGCTGAATCAATCCGCAGTAAGAGTGTTCGCTATGTCGTTTTTGCTTTATTAGCTGTACTGGGTAGCGCGTATCTGCCAAACGAATTGAATAAATACCATTTGCTCGCTCAAATAGGTCTTATCTTAATGATGGTCACGATGCTTTGGGCCAGGAATGAAGAGAGCAAGTGGTCGCGCGTGCTGCGCTTGCCGCGCTGGTGCCTGACAAACCGTTTCAGCGTATTTCTGGGAGATGTCTCATACTCAGTCTATTTGCTCCACCTATTGATAGTCCTACCGGTCGTTGCCTATTTGCTCTCAAACACATCATTTGCTGAACTTTCTTCAGTAATGCGGTTCATTGTTGCATCAGGAATCATTCTCCCGCTCACCTATGGTATCGCAACGTTGCTGTACCACTTTGTTGAGAAACCAGGTATCAAACTCGGCAAAATGCTTATTAGCCGCAACCAAACGAAAGCTGTGGCGCTACGGTAATTGCCTATCAACACTCAATCTGATGGCTGCTTATCGGTTAACTTCAGCACCACCTGAGAAACTCCTTCTCGTGGCGCTTCCAGTAAAAAATCCATAACAAAAAGCCCCAGCATCGCTGCTGGGGCTTCTATCATGGTGCCGGCTACCGGAATCGAACTGGTGACCTACTGATTACAAGTCAGTTGCTCTACCTACTGAGCTAAGCCGGCTGAATTTGGCGGAAGGACAGAGATTCGAACTCTGGGAGCTGTTACACTCGACGGTTTTCAAGACCGTTGCCTTAAACCACTCGGCCATCCTTCCAATGGGCGCTGATATTAGCGATACCGTTATGAAATGTCTATCGTTTTCATGCAAAAAAATGGCACAACCGGTGCAGTTGCCTAAACTTCAGGCCTTAAACGCTTAAAAAATGAAAAGCCCCGCGCAAGCGAGGCTTTTTGTGTCGGCCGAAACGCGATTATTTCGGCTGAGAATCGTAGTCTGAACAGGTTTGATAGCCCTTGTTCATGACATGGCCCGTGTCGTTGTAGCTGACAAAGTACGTTTGCACTTTGCCGTCGCGCGGCGCCACCGCATAGGTGTCGCAAGTGCCCTGCGCATGAACCAGCGTGGCGGTGGTCGACGGCGGACCGGCGATAGCCCGCACCTGCTGCTTGGTCATCCCTACTTTGACATCGCTGACCACCGGCTCATTGACATAACTGGTTGCGCGGTCATAGGCGGTGCAGCCGGCAAGAATGGAAAATACCGCCGCAGTGCCGACGGCCAAAACCAACTTCTTCGTCATAGCTTGTCCTCTTGGAGTGCGTTTGTTGTCCCCTAAGTCTAGAAGTGGAAAGGCTTTTCTACAAACTCCCCTTTGTCGATCGGTGCGCTTTTCCTCACGAGCGGCCATCGCGGGCGCGACGTCAGATTCAAAAACCGAAATCGCTCAGGGCCGGGACATCATCCGGCCGCCGGCCGAGCGGCCAGTGAAAACGCCGATCCTGTTCGCGGATCGGCATGTCGTTGATGCACGCATGGCGGTTGATCATCAGCCCCTCCTGATTGAACTCCCAGTTTTCGTTGCCGAAGCTGCGATACCAGTTGCCGGAATCGTCGCGCCATTCATAGGCGAAACGCACCGCGATGCGCGCGCCATCAAACGCCCACAGTTCCTTGATTAGCCGATACTCCAGTTCTTTCGCCCATTTGCGTTGTAAAAAACCGACTACCGCTGTGCGGCCTTCGACAAACTCCGCGCGGTTACGCCAATGGGTATCGAGGGAATATACCTGCGATACGCGTTCAGGATCGCGACTGTTCCAGGCATCCTCCGCCAGCCGCACCTTCTCGATGGCGGATTCGCGGGTAAAAGGCGGCAATGGGGGTTTAATGCTCATGTTCATCTCCTGAGTGAAGGTATGTAGACAACTCTGTCTACAACATTACGCTAGCGCATGTAGACAGAGTTGTCTACAATCACTCGGAAATAGCCCAGGAGAAAATGATGACCGCCGATCTCAACGCCTTGCCCGCCCGCCAGCGCATCCTGCTGACGGCGCACGATCTGTTTTATCAGGAGGGGATCCGCGCCACCGGCATCGATCGCATCATCAAGGAATCTGGCGTAACCAAGGTGACGTTTTACCGCCATTTTCCCAGCAAGAACGACTTGATTACGGCGTTTTTGGCCTATCGCCACCAGCAGTGGCTAGCCTGGTTCAGCACAGCGTTGGCCAGGCATGTGACGCAAACCGGCGGGTTGCTGGCGGCGCTGGCGCCCTGCCTGGCGGAATGGTTCGACGATCCGCGCTTTCGCGGCTGCGCGTTTATCAATACGGCGGTGGAACTTGCCGACCTGCTGCCGGAAAGCCTGCACATCGCCAGCCAGCATAAGCGGCAGATGGCGGACGAGCTGGCACGTCACCTGCCCGCCGGCCCACAGCGGGAACAGCACTCAGCGATGTTGGCGATGCTGATCGACGGCGCCATCGTCAGAGTGCAGATAGAGCGGCAACCGCAGGCCGCGCTGCAGGTGCTGAATGCTACGTTGGACATGTTGGCGCAAGGCGGGTTCGATCAGTAATTGGCCCAAATGCCCGGCGTCACCAACTCCAGCAGATGAGCGTCGGGATCGCGAAAATAAATGCTCTCCCCGCCGTGTTCCCAGCGCATCCGCCCCTCTATCTCCACGCCGTTGACCATCAGATGCCGTTCCCAATGCGGCAGTTGGTCTTTCGCTACCGCCAGCCCGATATGCGCCGGCCCCACGCCATCGTGCGCGGGAATAAACCCGGTCGGATAGTGCGCCCCACGCAGCGAGTCGCCCTCGATAAACAGCAACAATACGCTTCGATCGCCGACGTTATAGGCGCGAAACCGTTCGTTGGCAACCATCGCCGGCAGTTGCAGCACCTCTCGATAAAAGGCGTCCGCGCGTTCAATATCGCTGACGTACAGCACCGTTTCGATCACCTTGTCGATCTTGAGTTCCATATCACCTCCGCTCTGTTTGCTGTACTGACAGCGTAGGCCGAGCGAGGGCTAGCCGAAGCGCTTCCCGTGCCGACAACGGATCAATCCGTGCTTTACAGGCAAAAAAAAACGCGGCCCGAAGGCCGCGTGATGACGTTCACACTGAGGTGCTTAGAACTGGTAAACCAGGCCCACGGCAACCACGTTGTCGGTGTTGATACCGGCAGCTTGGGTGAAGTCGTTGTTGTCCAGCAGGTTGATTTTGTAGTCAACATAGGTGGACATGTTTTTGTTGAAGAAGTAGGTCGCGCCCAGGTCGACGAATTTGACCAGATCTTCATCACCGTAGTCCTTGCCGTTACCGGCGCGGCCCAGATCCTTACCTTTGGTCTGGTTATAGCCCACGAACGGACGCAGACCGAAGTCGAACTGGTAGTGCGCGTAGGCTTCGAAGCTCTGCGCCTTGTTGGCGTAACCGAAAGCATCGCTGGTAGAGCTACCGAAGCGCGCCGCGTTGTAAGACTGGGTGAACATCACGGCCAGGTAGGTGTCGTTGGCGTCATATTTCAGGCCACCGGAGTAACCTTCCGCCTTGTCGCCGCGGCCCATAATGTTCTGGTAGCCGCCACCGCCGTTCTGCTCGCTGGTACGACGAGAGTTGAAGAAGGCACCGGCGGCACTGATGCCGTAACCCATGTCATAGCTCATCGACATGCCGTAACCTTCACCGTTTTGGCCCAGGACATCACGGCCGTTGTTGGTCTCTTCAGCGCTGCCGTTCTTACCCTGGTACTGCAGGGCGAAGTTCAGGCCGTCAACCAAACCGAAGAAGCCGTTGTTACGGTAGGTCGCCAGACCGCTGGAGCGCTGGAACATGAACTGGTCAGCGCCGTAGGTCGAGCCGTCGAACTCAGGCTGCAAGTCGGTGTAAGCCGCGACGTCGTACAGCACGCCGGTGTTACGACCATAGTCGAAGGAACCGTAGTCGCCGAATTTCAGACCGGCGAAGCCGTAACGGGTGAAGTTCTTGTTGTCCTGGTTTTCAGCGTGGTTCAGGTTAGCCTGATATTCCCACTGGCCGTAACCGGTCAGCTGATCGCTGATTTGCGTTTCGCCACGCAGGCCAAAACGCATATAAGACTGATCGCCGTCCGCGCCATCATTGCTGGAGAAATAGTGAAGACCGTCGACTTTACCGTACAAATCCAGTTTATTACCGTCTTTGTTGTAGATTTCCGCCGCGCCTGCTGTGCCTGCAACCAGCAGTGCGGGTACCATCAGAGAGAGTACTCGAAGTTTCATCGTTATTATCCTCGTTAATTATGTCGAGCTACGGCCACTGCCCTTTTCGAGCATTATTAGCACGACTGTGCATTACCATTCTGGTAACAAGGGTTATATTAATCCAGAAAGAAAATGATACCAAGTATCCGATAGTGTTTCATTGTAATTAATAAAGGTTTCAAAATGTAAATACGCGCGAACTTTCACAAAACATTACAGACAAACAAAATAAAGCACTTAAAGACAAAGAATAGATTAATTGATAAAAAATCATGTAGTTATACATATCTTTAAGAAAAAAAAGGCAACCATACAATTGAATCGGGCAATAAGCACATTGTGCCAAAACGCTGTCCGCACGCAGCCGCTATAATCACCTCGCTATCATCATTATTTTCATTATTACCTTCATTATCCGAAGATAATTTCAGCATTCCTTTAACCGGCTTCTGGCCGGTTTTTTATTTTCCTCCACACTCTCCTCACAATTTCAGCTCGTACAAATAGCAAGCAAATAAATAACCTCATGATATAGTTTCACTAATTCACTTCCGCACTAATTGCTAATCTTTTCTGTTATTTTAGTCTATAAATTGAGCTTGCTTTTCATTTCGTGCTTTATCCCATCCTTTATTTCTCGCCGCAGGCATAATTAGCCGCGGAGTTTCACTTCTGATAGCCTGAAAAAAAGCTCACCCTCAGCGAGTAAAGTTATGATGCCCTTTCAACCCGACGTGCTGTGGCAGCGGCTGCAAAGCTCCCCCTTCCGCGCCCGTTTCCGTTTAAATGCCAAGGACCAAACCTACCTCGACGACAAGGGATTGCCGCTGATCCTCAGCCATGCCCGCGATTTCATCGACCGTCGCCTGGCCGCCGCCCATCCTAAAAATGACGGTAAGCAAACGCCGATGCGCGGCCACCCGGTGTTTGTCGCCCAACACGCCACCGCCACCTGCTGCCGCGACTGCCTGGAAAAGTGGCACGGCATACCGCAGGGTATCGCGCTCGACCAACGGCAAAAGGCGTATATAGTCCAGGCGATCGCCCTGTGGCTGGTGCGCAGAGGCGGTGCCAGAGAGGAGCCAAACGCGAATCTTTTCGACCCGGATCGCGGATTGTGATAAAAACTGTCAGTAACTTTCGCCACTCTTTTGACCCAAGATCCTGACGCTTACATGACAGCCACCTTGTGCAATGAACAGCAAACGCCCGGCGTTCCTCAACAGATCGCCACCCGCCTGGCCTTTTTCGTCGCCGGTCTTGGCATGGCCGCCTGGGCGCCGCTGGTGCCCTTCGCCAAAACGCGCATCGGTATCGATGACGGCTCGCTCGGCCTGTTGCTGCTCTGTATCGGTGCCGGTTCCATGCTGGCGATGCCGCTGACCGGTTTCCTGACCGGCAAACTGGGCTGCCGCGCGGTGATCCTGATGGCGGGGCTCGGGTTATGCATCGATCTGCCGCTGCTGGCGCTGATGGATTCCCTCGGCGGCATGGCCGTGGCGCTGCTGCTGTTCGGGGCAGCGATCGGCATGATCGACGTGGCGATGAACGTTCAGGCGGTGATCGTTGAACGCGCCAGCGGCAAGGCGATGATGTCCGGTTTTCACGGTTTCTTCAGCATCGGCGGCATTGCTGGCGCCGGTGGCGTCAGCGCGCTGCTGTGGCTGGGCCTGACGCCGCTGCAATCCACCCTGCTTACCGTACTGGCGGTGATAGTGCTGCTGGCGCTCGCCAGCCGCCATCTGCTGCGTGAGAGCGGCGCCGACGACGGCGGGCCGATGTTCGTTTTGCCGCGCGGCTGGGTGATGTTCATCGGCATCCTGTGCTTTATCATGTTTCTGGCGGAAGGATCGATGCTCGACTGGAGCGCGCTGTTCCTCACCACGCTGCGCGGCGTCGAACATAGCCAGGCCGGCCTGGGCTATGCGCTGTTTTCCATCACCATGACGCTCGGCCGGCTCAATGGCGATCGGGTGGTGAATTCGCTGGGCCGCTACCGGGTGCTGCTGCTGGGCAGCCTGTGCGCCGCACTCGGTCTGAGCCTGGCCATCGCCTTCAATCACGCTACCGTGTCGCTGGTCGGTTTCATGCTGGTCGGCCTGGGCGCCTCGAACGTCGTGCCGATCCTGTTCAGCGCGGCGGGCAACCAGCGCGACATGCCGGCCAATTTGGCGATCGCCTCCGTCACCACCGTCGGCTATGCCGGTATTCTGGCCGGCCCGGCGCTGATCGGCTTTATCGCTCAGTTTTCCAGCCTGACGGTGGCTTTCGCCTGCGTAGCCGCCCTGCTGTTGGCGGTCACCGCCAGCGCCAAGGCCGTCACTCGCTGATTCAGGAATGCGCAGCCACTATGCAAAATAAACAACTGACCATCAGCTCCAGCAACATTACCCGCTGCTTCCTGCTGTTTATCGTGCTGCTGACGATCGGCATTGGCCTGTATGGTTACAACTACACCAACGCCTGGCTGGCGGAAAAGAAGTACACGCTGAACAGCATTGCCGGTTCGCTGCAAAAGCGTATCGATACCTACCGCTATATGACCTACCAGGTCTATGACAAATTCGGCAATGCGCCGGCACAGAACAGCGATCCCGGTTTGCAGGAAACCCGCCTGCGGCCCGACGTCTATTATGTCGAGAAGCCGCACAAGAAAACCGACGCGGTGATCTTCGGCAGCCATGACGAGAACACGCTGGCTATGATCGCCAACATCTCGGACTACCTGGACACTCGCTGGGGTGCCAAGACCGAGAACTACGCCATGTATTACCTCAATGGCCAGGACAACAGCCTCAGTCTGATCACCACCCAGCCGCTCAAAGAGCTGGCTTCGCGCTTTCGAGAGAGCTACCTGACCACCTCGGCGGACGAACGCCGCGCCGAGATGCTGCAACAGGCCAACATGCTCGACGAGCGCGAGAGCTTTTCCGATCTGCGCAAGCAGCGTTTCCAGAACGCCTATTCGTTCTCGATTCGCACCACCTTTAATCAGCCGGGACATCTGGCGACGGTGATCGCCTTCGACTTGCCGATCAACGACATCATTCCGGCCAATCTGGCCCGCGCCAATTTCCTGCTGCTGCCGGACGATGTCGATCTCGACGACAGCGCCATTCCGGCGGAAACGGCTCTCGGTACCCATGCGACGATGAGCGGCGGTTGGGTCGAGTTCAGCGCCGCCCTGCCCAATGCGCCGCTGAAGGTGGTGTATCGCGTTTCGGCCATCAATCTGGCCATCGATCTGCTGCGCAACAACATCTGGCTGATCGCGATCAACCTGCTGCTGCTGGCGCTGTCGATGCTGAGCATCTACTTTATCCGCCGCCAGTACATTCGCCCGAGCGAAAACATGGCGGTGGAGCTGGAAGCCGAGCGCGCGCTGAATCAGGAGATCGTCTCCAGCCTGCCTTCCGGCCTGCTGGTCTACAGCTTCGCCAACAATACGGTGATCGCCAGCAACAAAATCGCCGAACACCTGCTGCCGCACCTCAGCCTGCAAAAAATCGCCCATATGGCCGAACAGCATCACGGGGTGATCCAGGCGACGGTCAACAATGAAGTGTATGAAATCCGTATCTTCCGCAGCCAGCTGTCGCCGGACACCTACCTGTTCCTGATGCACGATCAGGATAAAGAGGTGATGGTGAACAAGCGGCTGCAGCAGGCGCGGCGCGAATATGACAAGAACGTTCAGGCACGCAAGCTGATGCTGCACAACCTGGGCATCGAGCTCAATCAGCCGGTACGCCATATGCACGATCTGGTCGATCGTCTGCGTAACCGGCCGGATGAGGAGCAGCAGCAGGCACTGTTGGGCCAGTTAACCGCGGAGTCGGCTTCGGTGCTGGGTTTGATCGATAACATTACCCTGCTGACCCGGTTGGAAACCCAGGACTGGCAGCCTACGCGCGAACCATTCAACCCGGCGGCGATGGTCGACGAGTTGCTGCTGGAGGCCCTGCCCGCCCTTAACCAGAAGGGGCTGGCGCTGTTCAAGCATTTCCAGCTGGACGTCGAGCAGAACTATATCGGCGACGCCAACGCGCTGCGCAAAGTGATTGCGCTGCTGGTGCATTACGCCATTATCACCACCGCCTGCGGCAAGATTTCGCTGGTTATCGACCATGAGCCCGAGCACCCGGATCGCCTGATTTTCCAAATCAACGACACCGGCTCCGGCATCTCCAACGAAGAGATCAGCAACCTCAACTATCCCTTCCTCAGCCAGACGCTGGTGGACCGCTTCAACCACGGTTCCGGGCTCACCTTCTTCCTGTGCAACCAGCTGTGCAAAAAACTTAATGGCCAGTTGGACATTCGCAGCAAGGTGGATATCGGCACTCGCTATACCATTCGCGTCGCCATGGAGATGGAGAAAAAAGAGCCGCAGGAGCAGGAAAAGCTGCTCGACGGCGTCACCGCCCTGCTGGACGTCACGTCGGATGAGGTGCGCGGCATCGTGACCCGCCTGCTGCAGGCCTACGGCGCCGACTGTCTTGTCGCCGAAGATCGCGCGGTCAACCGCGATTATGACGTGCTGCTAACCGATAACCCGCAGCGCGCCGATGACTACACCCTGTTGTTGGCGACCGATGAGCCGGGCTGGCAAGCGCTGGAGAAACGCTACATTCGGGTGAACTATAATCTGAACGGCGCATTAATCGACGCCGTGCTGATGCTGATCGAACAGCAAATGGCCGCGCTGGAACAGGAAGAAAGCCCGCTTTCATTGAGCTCAGAAGATATCCAACTCTATGAAAAACAATTGAAATCAAGTGATTACTATGGGCTGTTTGTCGATACAGTACCCGACGATGTCAAAAAACTGTATACTGAGGCGGGCAGCAGTGATTTCAATGCGCTGTCACAAACCGCACACCGCCTGAAAGGCGTGTTTGCCATGTTAAATCTGCTTCCCGGCAAGCAGCTGTGCGAATCGTTAGAACAGCGCATCGCAGAAGGTGATGCGCCCGAGATCGAGAATAACATCAGTCAGATTGATTTTTTCGTCAGCAGACTGCTGAAGCAAGGTAGCCAACAACATGAATAACCTGAACGTAATTATTGCTGATGACCATCCTATCGTACTGTTTGGCATCCGGAAGTCACTTGAGCAAATTGAATGGGTGAATGTCGTTGGGGAGTTCGAAGACTCAACCGCACTGATCAACAATCTGTCCAAGCTGGACGCCAACGTGCTGATCACCGATCTGTCGATGCCGGGTGACAAGTATGGCGACGGCATCACGCTGATTAAATACATCAAGCGCCACTATCCACAGTTGTCGATCATCGTGCTGACCATGAACAACAACCCGGCGATCCTGAGCGCGGTATTGGATCTGGATATCGAAGGCATCGTGCTGAAACAAGGCGCGCCGACCGATCTGCCGAAGGCGCTGGCCGCCCTGCAGAAAGGCAAGAAATTCACGCCGGAAAGCGTCTCTAAACTGCTGGAGAAGATCAGCGCCAGCGGCTATGGCGACAAGCGCCTGTCGCCGAAAGAGAGCGAAGTGCTGCGCCTGTTCGCCGAAGGTTTCCTGGTGACCGAAATCGCCAAGAAACTCAACCGCAGCATCAAAACCATCAGCAGCCAGAAGAAATCGGCGATGATGAAGCTGGGCGTCGAGAACGACATCGCCCTGCTCAACTACCTCTCCTCCGTCAGCATGACGCCGTTGGACAAAGACTAAAGCCCGCCTCACGGCAGGTTAGCACCAAACAGGCACGGCATTCGCCGTGCCTGTTTGCTTTTCAAGCCTCGCTGCGGCTGTAGCGTACCCGTTGGCTGTAGTAAGCCAGCGTCTGTTCCAGCGTCTCCAGCGTGACCGGTTTCGACAGGCAGTTATCCATACCCGCCTCGAGGCAGCGCTGCTTCTCTTCCGCCAGCGCATTCGCCGTCACGCCGATCACCGGCGCGCTGAACTGCATCTGTCGCAGTTCCTGCGTCAGGCGATAGCCGTCCATGTTCGGCATATTGACGTCGGTCAGCACAATATCGACGTGGTGCTGTTTCAGCACGCCGAGCGCGTCGACGCCGTCGTTGGCAGTCACCACCTGATACCCCAGCGATCCCAGCTGATCGGACAGCAGGCGACGGTTGATCGGATGATCGTCAACCACCAGCAGATGAATATCGCCGTTGTCCGCCGCGCTGGCCTTGGCGGGCACCGGCAGCTGCACCAGCGCCTCTGCCGCGCCGCTGCCGACGCCGAACAACCGGTTGAGCAAGCTCAGCGTTTCTCGCGGCGTGGAAGTACTGTGCATCCAATAACCCGGCCGGGTTTCCAGCGATGGGCCGATATGTTCGGTAGAGAATTGGATCTGAGCCAGCAGCGGCGTGTCCAGCATCAGCGGATGATCGCTGAGCATCACCTCTCCGGCGGCGGTCTCTTGGCCGTCATAGCGCTGGATATCGGCGCCGTAGCCCCCCAGAATCGCCATCAGGTAACTTTCCAGCCGCTGATTGCGGATATCCAGCCACAGCCGACGGCCCTGCCAGGTATCGCTGGCCTGCGGGATGGGGAACTGAGCGTTGAACAGCGGAATGCGGATGCTGAACAAGCTGCCCAGACCCGGTTCGGACTCGACGGCAATATCGCCGTCCATCAGGTTGATCAGTTTCTCACAGATAGCCAACCCCAGGCCGGTTCCCTGGAAATGGCGCTGCACGCCGGTGCCCACCTGGAAGAACGGATCGAACAGGCGCGAAATTTCCTTTTCCGGAATACCGACGCCGGTATCGCGCACGCTGAACTCCAGATAGCTGCCGCGGGTGCAGACCTGCAGCACGATACAGCCGGTATCGGTGAACTTGATGGCGTTGTTCACCAGGTTGGAGAGCACCTGCTGCAGCCGCACTGGATCGCCGAAAATGCGCTCCGGCACGTTCTGTTCGATAAAGCAGTACAGCCCCAGACGTTTCTTCACCACCAGCGGCAAATAGTTACCGGCGATATGGGTGATCACCTCCAGGCAGGAGAACTCGCGCGGTTCTATCTTCAGCTGCTCGGACTCGATTTTGGAGAAATCGAGAATATCGCTGATGATTTTCAGCAGCAGGCCGGAAGAGTTGTTCATCGCATTGACCAGCCGATCGACCCCCTGCGGCAACGCCTTGGTTTGCAGCAAATCGAGGTTGCCGATAATGCCGTACAGCGGCGTGCGCAGCTCATGGCTGACGGTGGCCAGGAACATCGATTTGGACTGGCTGGCCTGTTCCGCCGCCGCCGCCATCTCCTGCAACGACTCTTCCATCTTCACGCGGGCGCTGACGTCCACCAGCACGCAAATCGCTACCTCTTCGTTACGGTAGCGCGAGTGGACAAAGCTGATCTGCAGGTTGTTGTTGTTGCTGGTCATCACATCGACGAAATTCGCCTGCTGTTCACAAATGATGCGCGTAATGCGATCGCGATCTTCGTGGGTCAACAGGTTGATGTAGTTGTGCGCCAGTTCGTTACTCAGGATATTGGTGCCGTCGCTGATGCGCAGGATACAGATACCCACCGGCGCCGAAGCGACGATCTTGCGGTTGAACTGCTCGTGCTCTTCCAGGCGGAAGGCGTTGTCCTCCGCCGGCAGGAACATTTTACGTTCAAACAGCCACGCCAGCGTGAACAGCACGATGGCCGACAGCAGGTTCAGCAACAGCGCGTTGAGGATCAGCATTTTGAAGCGTTCTACTACGCTTTTCACCGGCAGCGCATAGACGATGCTCAGCGAAGAAGGCGGCAGCGCTTTCTTCAGGATCAGATCGCGATAATTGTCGACATAGCCGAAGTAGGCGTGCTCTGCGGGATAGCTGTTGAGCGAAGCGGCATAGCGATCGCCGTCCGCCAGGCGCAGCACCGGCTCGTTGTTCTCATCCAGCAGCGTGACGCCGATCGGCAGGTTGCCGGCGGTAACGAAATCCTCCAGCCGAACGGTCTGTTCGATGCCCAGCAGCGCCTCCAGCTTGTTGCCGATATAAATCGGCGTCAGCACATACAGATAGCCGACGTCCGGCCGCTGCGCGCTAGGGCTGATCCAATACAGGTTGTTGTCTTTGTCCAGATTCTTGGCGTTGCGGTATTTCAGAATGCGCTCGTGCAGCGACTTCAGCACGTTTTCCCGATTGGCGCTCGCGTTGCCGCCGCCGAACTCCGCCATACACAGGCTGTCGCCGCCGATGAAGAACACCCGGTTGAGATCGTAGGCCGCCACGAAGTTCTCTTTCCAATACTGGATCAGGCCGCTCAGCGAATCGAGCGAACTGCGGTAGGTGGTGCTCAGCGTGCAGTTGGACTCCGGGTACAGCGGAAAGAATTGCGGCGGGCTGCCCTTGCCGGGAAACACGCCGCTGAACATGTCCAGGCTGCTGACCGAACCGTTGAGACGGTTCTCCGCCATATACTTGATGTCGCGGATGATGTCGGCGGAATGGCGGATGTAGCCCTGCGCCTGATCGAAGTTAAGGTTGTAATCCTGCCGGATATCCGACTCTTTCTGATGCAGGATATTCAGAATATAAAAGGTGGTGAGCAGCGCTCCCAACGACCACAGCAAAATCGCCAGCACCCGGAACAGATAGCGGGATATCTTCAGCGTAGTTCGAAAAGAGGCTAAGTATTTCAATCGGATACCATACGAAAGTCAGTGGCGGTGCACGCATTCGCCGGCGCGGCAGCCGGCGGCTCGGTGCGCCAATTAAACCATATAACTGAAAAAGGGCCTAGCATCGCTGCCAGGCCCTTCTGTCTCAGTGCATTAGGGTGTCGGCATGCCGACGCCCTCACCTTGCTTTAAACGTTGTCGTCGTCCATCGGCTCAGCCGCGTCGTCGCCATCGTCCAGCGGCGTGGTGTCTTCTTCCACCGCTTCCGCGCCCGGTTCCAGGCTGTCCAGCTCTTCGTCTTCCACCGGCTCGGCCACACGCTGCAGGCCGACGACGTTTTCGTCTTCCGCCGTGCGGATCAGCGTCACGCCCTGGGTGTTACGGCCCACCACGCTGACTTCCGAAACGCGGGTACGCACCAGCGTGCCGGCATCGGTGATCATCATGATCTGGTCGCTGGTTTCCACCTGTACGGCGCCGACCACCTGGCCATTACGCTCGCTCACCTTGATGGAGATAACCCCCTGGGTGGCGCGTGACTTGGTCGGATATTCGGTCACGGCGGTGCGTTTACCGAAGCCGTTTTGCGTCACGGTCAGGATGTCGCCTTCGCCGCGCGGCACGATCAGGGAGATCACGCTGTCGCCTTCGCCGAGGTTGATGCCGCGCACGCCGGTTGCGGTACGGCCCATCGAACGCACCTGCGTTTCCGGGAAGCGTACCACTTTACCGTTGGCGGAGAACAACATCACTTCGTTGCTGCCGTCGGTCAGATCGACACCGATCAGTTCGTCGCCCTCGTTGAGGTTGACGGCGATGATGCCGGCGCTGCGTGGGCGGCTGAACTCGGTCAGCGCAGTTTTCTTCACGGTACCGCTGGCGGTGGCCATGAACACGTGGCGCCCTTCTTCATACTCGCGTACCGGCAGGATAGCGGTGATACGCTCATCGGCCTCCAGCGGCAGCAGGTTGACGATTGGGCGACCGCGCGGCGCGCCACGGCTGGCTTCAGGCAGTTGGTACACCTTCATCCAGTACAGGCGGCCACGGCTGGAGAAGCACAGGATCGTATCGTGGGTGTTGGCCACCAGCAGGCGATCGATAAAGTCTTCTTCTTTAATACGCGCCGCAGATTTGCCTTTGCCGCCGCGGCGTTGAGCTTCATAGTCGGACAGCGGCTGATACTTCACGTAGCCCTGATGAGACAGGGTCACCACCACGTCTTCCTGGTTGATCAGGTCTTCGATGTTGATGTCGGAAGTATTGGCGGTGATCTCGGTGCGGCGGCCGTCGTTGTACAGCTCTTTGACCGCCACCAGCTCTTCGCGGATCACTTCCATCAGGCGCTCTGGGCTTTCCAGAATAAAGATCAGCTCGGCGATAAAGTTGAGCAGTTCTTTATATTCGTCCAGCAGCTTCTCGTGCTCCAGGCCGGTCAGTTTCTGCAGGCGCAGATCCAGAATCGCCTGAGCCTGCTGCTCGGTCAGGTAGTATTTTCCGTCGCGGATGCCGAACTCCGGCTCCAGCCACTCAGGGCGGGCGGCGTCGTCACCGGCGCGCTCCAGCATGGCGCTGACGTTGCCCAGATCCCACGGCTGCGCCACCAGCGCAACTTTCGCTTCGGCCGGGGTCGGCGCACGGCGAATCAGCTCGATGATCGGATCGATGTTGGCCAGCGCGATGGCCAGCGCTTCCAGGATATGGGCGCGGTCGCGGGCCTTGCGCAGTTCGAAGATGGTGCGGCGGGTAACCACTTCGCGGCGGTGACGCACGAAGGCTTCGAGGATGTCTTTCAGGTTCAGCAACTTAGGCTGGCCCTGATGCAGCGCAACCATGTTGATGCCGAAGGTGACCTGCAGTTGCGTCAGCGCATACAGGTTGTTCAGTACCACTTCGCCGACCGCGTCGCGTTTGACTTCGATCACGATGCGCATGCCGTCTTTATCGGACTCGTCGCGCAGCGCGCTGATGCCTTCCACGCGTTTTTCTTTTACCAGCTCGGCGATCTTCTCGATCAGACGCGCCTTGTTCACCTGATACGGGATCTCGTGAACGATGATGGTTTCGCGCCCAGTCTTGGCGTCGGCTTCCACTTCCGCACGCGCGCGCAGGTAGACTTTGCCGCGCCCGGTGCGGTAGGCCTCTTCAATGCCGCGGCGGCCATTGATGATCGCCGCCGTCGGGAAGTCCGGCCCCGGGATGTGTTCCATCAGCCCTTCGATGCTGATGTTTTCATCGTCGATATAGGCCAGGCAGCCGTTGACGACTTCCGCCAGGTTGTGCGGTGGAATATTGGTGGCCATGCCCACGGCGATACCCGACGAGCCGTTGACCAGCAGGTTCGGGATCTTGGTCGGCATGACGGCCGGGATCTGCTCGGTGCCATCATAGTTAGGCACGAAGTCGACGGTTTCTTTTTCCAGGTCCGCCAACAGTTCGTGAGCAATCTTGGACATGCGCACTTCGGTATAACGCATCGCCGCGGCGGAGTCGCCGTCGACGGAACCGAAGTTACCCTGGCCGTCCACCAGCATGTAGCGCAGTGAAAACGGCTGGGCCATACGCACGATAGTGTCGTAAACCGCGCTGTCACCGTGTGGGTGATATTTACCGATCACGTCCCCGACGACACGGGCCGATTTCTTGTATGGTTTATTCCAGTCGTTACCCAGTACGCTCATCGCGTACAGAACGCGGCGGTGAACCGGCTTCAGTCCATCACGAACATCTGGCAGCGCACGTCCGACAATAACGGACATCGCATAGTCCAGATACGAGTTTTTCAACTCGTCTTCGATGTTTACCGGTGTGATTTCTCTGGCAAGGTCGCTCATGGAGCTGCTATCCCTCTACTAATGATTCATCTGCCCGCTGCCATAGTGGCAAAGGTGTAAAACTATATCACAAAGCACGCTTTACGGGAAAATAACCGCCGCTGTTTCACGGAAATTGTGCAGATAAGTGCGCTAAAAACGCATCGGCGCAGACGATGCCGCGCCGGAACATGTATAATCCGCGCAACGAGAACAAGGAGCCAGACAAGCCCATGAACGCAGAATCATCCAGCCGAGTGCAAAACGTTGACCACCAGGAAATCGCCAAGTTCGAGGCCGTCGCCTCCCGCTGGTGGGATCTGGAAGGCGAGTTCAAACCGCTGCACCGCATCAACCCGCTGCGCCTGAACTACATCATGCAGCGCGCCGACGGCATTTTTGACAAGCAGGTGCTCGACGTGGGCTGCGGCGGCGGCATTCTGGCGGAAAGCATGGCGCGCGAAGGCGCCAAGGTCACCGGCTTGGACATGGGCGCGGAGCCGCTGCAGGTCGCGCGGCTGCACGCGCTGGAAAGCGGCATGAACGTCACTTACGTGCAGGAGACGGTGGAAAGCCACGCTCAGGCCAACCCGCAACGCTATGACGTCGTCACCTGCATGGAGATGCTGGAGCACGTGCCGGATCCGGCCTCGGTGGTGCGCGCCTGCGCCCAGTTGGTGAAACCGGGTGGCCATGTGTTCTTCTCCACCATCAACCGCAACACCAAAGCCTGGCTGATGGCGGTGATCGGCGCGGAGTACGTGCTGAAGATGGTGCCGCAGGGCACCCACGATCATAAGAAGTTCATTCGCCCTTCCGAACTGATCGGCTGGGTCGACGGCACGCCGCTGCGCGAAAAGCACATGATCGGCCTGCATTACAACCCGATCACCGATCATTTCAAGCTTGGACGCAACGTTGACGTGAACTACATGGTGCACACCCAGCACGAAGGCTAAGCGTTGTAAACCGCGCCGGCCCTGCATTACCGGGGGGCGGCGTCGGCGGAGCATTCGGAAAAATACCTAATTTCCGCGACTTCGATCAAAATAGCCGTTGTAAACAGTTTTTTAGAATATTAAATCAGATCAATATGCCGTTTTTTTCTAACGTTTAATAAAGCGCCAAACGATCGGTTTTTTCAGTTTTTCAGTAAAATCTGATCGCGCTTATTGACAAGCTTGTCGCGCCAGTCACGGCGCGCGCTTCGCGCGGCAAGTTACATTTCACCCCCAAGTTATCCACAAATTAGGCCGGTTTTGTTCACTTGCAAACGCCGTTTTTTCTCACTATCTTGTTACCTCACCGACATACAACCCCTATATATAGTGTTTACATACTGAGCAGAGCGACTACACTTCTGCTTAGGGGCACCATACGGACAGGTAAAACACCACATGAACCAAAGTCTGCTTGTAACTAAACGCGATGGCCGTAAAGAGCGCATCAATCTCGACAAAATCCACCGGGTCATCGATTGGGCCGCAGAGGGATTACACAACGTCTCGGTTTCTCAAGTAGAGTTGCGTTCACACATTCAGTTTTATGACGGCATCAAAACCGCCGACATTCATGAAACCATCATCAAAGCCGCAGCCGATCTGATCTCCCGCGATGCGCCGGACTATCAGTACCTGGCCGCTCGCCTGGCGATCTTCCACCTGCGCAAAAAGGCTTATGGCCAGTTCGAGCCGCCGAAGCTGCACGCCCACGTCACTCGCATGGTCGAGATGGGCAAATACGATAAGCATCTGCTGGAAGACTACAGCGCTGAAGAGTTCGAGCAGATGGATTCCTTTATCGATCACTGGCGCGACATGAACTTCTCCTATGCCGCCGTCAAGCAGCTGGAAGGCAAGTATCTGGTGCAGAACCGCGTCAGCGGCGAGATCTACGAAAGCGCCCAGTTCCTGTATATGCTGGTGTCCGCTTGCCTGTTCTCCAACTACCCGCGTGAAACTCGTCTGGATTACGTCAAACGTTTCTACGACGCGATTTCCACCTTCAAGATTTCGCTGCCTACGCCGATCATGTCCGGCGTGCGCACCCCAACCCGCCAGTTCAGCTCCTGCGTGCTGATCGAGTGCGGCGACAGCCTGGACTCCATCAACGCCACCTCCAGCGCCATTGTGAAATACGTTTCGCAGCGCGCCGGCATCGGCATCAACGCCGGCCGCATCCGCGCGCTGGGCAGCCCAATCCGTGGCGGTGAAGCCTTCCATACCGGCTGTATTCCGTTCTACAAACACTTCCAGACCGCCGTTAAATCCTGCTCGCAGGGCGGCGTGCGCGGTGGCGCGGCAACGCTGTTCTACCCGATGTGGCACCTGGAAGTGGAAAGCCTGCTGGTGTTGAAAAACAACCGCGGCGTTGAAGGCAACCGCGTGCGTCACATGGACTACGGCGTGCAGCTGAACCGCCTGATGTACCAGCGTCTGATCAAGGGCGAAGACATCACCCTGTTCAGCCCGTCCGACGTGCCGGGGCTGTATGACGCGTTCTTCGCCGATCAGGACGAATTCGAACGCCTGTATACCCAGTACGAGAAAGACGACAGCATTCGCCAGAAGCGCGTGAAAGCGGTTGAGCTGTTCTCGCTGATGATGCAAGAGCGCGCCTCTACCGGCCGCATCTACATCCAGAACGTCGACCACTGCAACACCCACAGCCCGTTCGATCCGCAGATCGCGCCGGTGCGTCAGTCCAACCTGTGCCTGGAAATCGCCCTGCCGACCAAGCCGCTGGAAGACGTCAACGACGAAAACGGCGAGATTGCGCTGTGCACCCTGTCCGCCTTCAACCTGGGCGCGATCGACAGCCTGGACGACCTGGAAGAATTGGCAACCCTGGCGGTGCGCTCGCTCGACGCCCTGCTGGATTATCAGGATTATCCGATCAAGGCCGCACACCGTGGCGCGATGGGCCGCCGCACCTTGGGCATCGGCGTCATCAACTTCGCCTATTACCTGGCGAAGAACGGCGTGCGCTACTCCGACGGCAGCGCCAACAACCTGACGCACAAAACGTTCGAAGCCATTCAGTACTACCTGCTGAAAGCCTCCAACCGTCTGGCTCAGGAACAAGGCGCTTGCCCGTGGTTCAAAGAGACCACTTATTCGCAGGGTATCCTGCCGATCGACACTTACAAGAAAGACCTGGATGCTGTCTGCAACGAGCCGCTGCACTACGACTGGGAAACCCTGCGTAAAGAGATCCAGGAAACCGGCCTGCGCAACTCGACCCTGTCTGCGCTGATGCCGTCGGAAACCTCTTCGCAGATTTCCAACGCCACCAACGGCATCGAGCCGCCGCGCGGCCACATCAGCATCAAGGCGTCGAAAGACGGCATCCTGCGCCAGGTGGTGCCGGAGTATGAGCGTCTGAAAGACAACTACGAGCTGCTGTGGGAAATGCCAAGCAACGACGGCTATCTGCAGCTGGTGGGGCTGATGCAGAAATTCATCGACCAGTCGATTTCGGCCAACACCAACTACGATCCGACCCGCTTCCCGGGCGGCAAGGTGCCGATGAAGCAGCTGTTGAAAGACCTGCTCACCACCTACAAGTTCGGCGTGAAAACGCTGTACTACCAAAACACCCGCGACGGTGCGGAAGACGCCCAGGAAGATTTGCAGCCTGCCAAGGCCGGCGATGACGACTGCGAAAGCGGCGCCTGCAAGATCTAAAGTTTGACCTAGCGGGCCGGAATTTTCCGGCCCCTTCATTTAGCCACGTTACGATGGATTCAGGCTTATGGCTTACACCACTTTTTCTCAGACCAAAAACGACCAGCTGCAAGAGCCGATGTTCTTCGGCCAGTCGGTAAACGTTGCGCGTTTCGACCAGCAAAAGCATGAAATCTTCGAAAAACTGATCGAAAAACAGCTCTCCTTCTTCTGGCGCCCGGAAGAAGTTGACGTCTCCCGCGATCGCATCGATTACCAGGCGCTGCCGGAGCACGAGAAGCACATCTTCATCAGCAACCTGAAGTATCAGACGCTGCTGGATTCCATCCAGGGCCGCAGCCCGAACGTCGCGCTGCTGCCGCTGATCTCGATCCCTGAGCTGGAAACCTGGGTGGAAACCTGGTCGTTCTCCGAGACTATCCACTCCCGTTCCTACACTCACATCATCCGCAACATCGTCAACGATCCGGCGCTGGTGTTCGACGACATCGTCACCAACGAAGAGATCAAGAAGCGCGCGAAAGACATCTCCGGCTACTACGACGATCTGATCGAGATGACCAGCTACTATCACCTGCTGGGTGAAGGCACCCACCAGGTGAACGGTAAAACCGTCACCGTCAATCTGCGTGCGCTGAAGAAGCAGCTGTACCTGTGCCTGATGAGCGTGAACGCGCTGGAAGCGATCCGCTTCTACGTCAGCTTTGCCTGCTCCTTCGCGTTCGCCGAGCGCGAACTGATGGAAGGCAACGCCAAAATCATCAAGCTGATCGCCCGCGACGAAGCGCTGCACCTGACCGGCACCCAGCACATGCTGAACCTGATGCGTTCCGGCGCCGACGATCCGGAAATGGCAGAGATTGCCGAAGAATGCCAGCAGCAGTGCTACGATCTGTTCGTGCTGGCCGCCCAGCAGGAAAAAGAGTGGGCGGAATACCTGTTCCGCGACGGTTCGATGATCGGCCTGAACAAAGACATCCTGTGCCAATATGTGGAGTACATCACCAATATCCGCATGCAGGCGGTCGGCCTCGGTCTGCCGTTCGAAACCCGCTCCAACCCGATCCCGTGGATCAACGCCTGGTTGGTATCCGACAACGTACAGGTAGCGCCGCAGGAAGTTGAAGTGAGCTCCTACCTGGTTGGCCAGATCGACTCGGAGATCAACGCCGACGACCTGAGCGACTTCGAACTGTAAGCGATGGCGACGCCAATCGTAACGCTGCGCGCCGCCGGCACGCAGCTCTCCTGCCCCAACAGTGAAAACTGCCTGCTCGACGTGCTGGAACTGCACGACGTGCAGGTGGAGTACCAATGCCGCTCCGGCTATTGCGGCGCCTGCCGCCTGAAGCTGGTGAAAGGCGAAGTGGCCTACCGCCAACAGCCGTTGGCGTTTATCAATGCCGGCGAGATCCTGCCCTGCTGCTGTATGCCGCTGACGGACATCGAGCTGGAAATGTAAAGTCGGGTGCCGGAAACCGCGCCTGGAGACCAGAAGGCGGGGTTGCCCCCGCCCTATGATTACCGCTTCACCTCACACGCCAACCTGATCAGGATAGTGATATTTTCCTGGTAGATTTTCAGCTCGCACAGCGAGTCTCTTATCATCCAGATAAATAACAAAACCGTAATACATACAACGGTTAGCGAATGAAACACATGCCTTAAGCGCATGCTTGCCTCCTTGCTGTGAAGGGGCTACCATACCGGTGTCTAGGCGGTATGTGCAGCCCCATTCTGATTGAGAGTCAGTTTGGGGCTTTCATCTATCCGCCTTGTCACACAATGCCCAAGACGAACAGTCTCAAGCACCCGCCAAAAGAGTAACAGCATTCCCTCGCCGCGAATATCCCCTATAAGATTATGATTAATCAGGGATATATAACCATCCTCAAAGTATTTCGCTTAGCGCCCCTTTCCTGCCGATGCGGAAAAATAACGCGCCGGAGAATCGCCAAAGGCTTTGCGAAACATGGCAATAAAATTGCTCGGCGAGGCATACCCCAGCGTTTCCGCGATCTGCAACACCGTTTCACCTTCGGCCAGCTTCGCCAATGCATATGACAACCGAGCCTGCTGGCGCCACTGGGTAAAACTCAGCCCCGTTTCGCCGATCATCAGCCGCCGCAGGGTACGCGGCGACATCGCCCCCCATTCGGCCCAGGCTTCCAGCGAACGCTCGCTCCCCGGCTGCGCCAGCAAGGCCTGCAGAACGCCGGCCAGGCGCGGATGGGACGACATCGGCAAATGCAGCGGCTCCGTTGGCGCCAGACGTATCTCGTCCCGCATCACCTGCGCCATGCGATCCTGCTCCAGGGTGAGCGCGCTGCGTTTATCCCAGCCTTCTGCTCGCAGAGCCAGCGCCTGCAACACGGGGCTAATACCGATGACGCAGGGTGCATTCGACAGATCGTTGCAGGCCTCCGGCGCCAGCAGCAAACTCCAGCCGCTCAGCGCGCCGCAGACCTGCACCCGGTGCTGCGTCGCCGGCGGGATCCACCCCGCCCGCTGCGGCGGCAGCACCCAATCGCCGTGCGCCGTGCGTATATGCAGCAAACCGCTTTCGACGCACAACAGCTGCCCGCGTACATGCTGATGCCAGCCGTATTCGCGCGTGCCCAACCGATACTCCCGGCCTGCCGCGTCGCGGCCGCCAAGGGCGATCAGCCAGGGGCCCGCCCGCCATTCGCTGCAGTCAGCGTCGGCGAAGTGAGGATTATCGTTCATATTGGCCACTTATCACTATTTTTAGTCCAGATACCGTTATATCAACCTTTTCCTGCGCCGACATAATGAAATGCTTCCGGCCGCTCCCGTTTGTGGCCACTGACTCACGAGGGAACATGATGACAACACTCAGCATTGGCATTATCGGCGCCGGGCCCGGCGGCCTGTGTCTGGCTCAGGGACTGCGCCGCTTCGGCATCCACGCCACGGTGTTTGAACGTGACACCACGCCGCAAGCGCGCGATCAGGGCTACCGGCTGCGCATCGATCCGACGGGCCAGCAGGCACTGGCCGCCTGTCTGCCGCCGGCGCATTACCGGTTGCTCTGTGCCAGCAGCGCGCAAAACAGCGGCGAGAGCAATCTATGGGATCCGCAGCTTGCCCCGCTCAACGCCCGACGCCCCGAGCACTGGCTGCCCTCCAGCCCGCGGCAGGCGCAGGAACCGAGCGGCGATCTCGGCATTCATCGGCAAACGCTGCGCGAAATCCTGCTCACCGGTCTGCAAGACCGGGTGCGCTTCGGCTATACCCTGTGTGAATTTGCACAAACGCCGCAGGGCCTGGAGCTTCAGTTCGCCAACGGCGAGCATGTGCGTGTCGATGTGGTGATCGCCGCCGACGGCGTCAACTCGCTGGTGCGGCGGCGCTGCCTGCCCGAGGCAGGGCCCGAAGACAGCGGCGCGGTCACCCTCTACGGCAAAACGCCGCTCGATGCGGCGACCTGTGCCCAATTGGCCCCCGAATTGCTGCGCGGCGTGTCGGTCGTCTTCGCCGACGGCTTGTCGCTGGTGATTGAACCGATGCGCTTTCAGGCGCCCATGGCGCAGCTGGCAGCCGACTATGCGCCGGACTGCCCCCTCACGCCGGTAGACGACTATCTCTATTGGGCCTGTATCGGAACGGCTGAACGGCTCGGCGGGCCGGCGCGGGCGGAGGGAAGCGCTGCGCTGCAGGCGCGCGTAAGGCATATCTCGCAGGGATGGGCCCCCGCTCTGCAAACGGCGTTAGCGCTGGCGGATCCCCTGTCGCTCAGCGTGCGGGCGGTGCAGGTCACGCAGACGATGCCGGTGTGGCACAGCGAACGTATCGCCTTTCTCGGCGACGCCGTGCACGCCATGAGCCCGGCGGGCGGGCTCGGCGCCAACACCGCGTTGGCGGACGCCGCCAGCCTGGCGATGCATCTGGCGCAGGCCGGCAGCGCCGCGCAGGCGCTCAAGGACTATGGTGCAGATCTGCAAACGCGGGGCGCGGCGGCGATACGCCTTTCACGCCTGGCGTCCGAACGGTTGCAGCAAAACCGTGACGCCGGCGACTCAGCATCATGACCGTCACTCGATAATTTCCACCACCTCCAGCCAGGCGTTTTTACCGCACGCCTGGCCCCCATTCAGCCAGCGGCGCAGCATATCCAGCGCCAGCATCGCCACCGACTCCTGCCGCAGCCGCAGGCCGTGGCGCGACGCCCGATAACGCACCGTCTGGCCAATGCCGCCGCGCGGCGTATGCAGCGCAATGCTCACCTGCTCGTCGCGCATGGCGCTGACCGCCAACGCCAACGGCGCACCGGTCAATTCCGCCAGCGAGCGGGCGCGCGCCAGCGTCGTTTCCAGCGTTTCGATGCAGTGCGCCGGCAGCAGCTCGCCCCCCGCCAGCGGCGCCCCTTCGCTCTGCAGCTGCAGATTGATCAACCCGGCGCTGAACTGCTCGCTCAACGCCAGCTTCAGCCCTTGCTGATTCAGACGCTGCGTCAGCGTCGCCGGCAACCCGGCGGTGCCTTCAAAGATGCAGTTGTCCCCCGCCACCTCGCGCACGCGCCGCCAGGCCTGCTCCATTTCCGCACGCCGGCTTTCAGGCCCGGTCAGCTTCAGCTCGATAATCGGGCTGGATGAGCGGTAGCCCAGCACCACTTCCGGCGGCAGCGGCATGCCATCCAGCTCGGCGGCCAGATCGCTCTCGGAGGTACCGAAGGTGGTCAGGCGCAGGCACAGCGGCGGCGCCGGCAAGGTGAAGCGCTGGCGCAGGCGCGGCACGATCTGCTGTTCGACCATCACTTTGAATTCCGACGGCACGCCGGGGGTGAAGAACATCTGACATTTGTTCAGCTGCAGCGCAAACCCACAGGCGGTACCTACCGGGTTATCCAGCATTTCCGCGTTGGCCGGGATCTGCGCCTGCTTGCGGTTGGAAGGGGCCATCGGCCGCCCGCGCTCGGCGAAATAGGCTTCCATGCGCGCCAGCCAGTCGGCCCGTTCGACCAGCTCGACGCCACAGGCTTTCGCGGCGGCCAGCGCGCTGAGATCGTCGCTGGTCGGCCCCAGGCCGCCGTTGACGATCAGCACATCGGCGATATGGCTTCGTTCCTGCAGGATCTCGATCAACGCAGAGAGGCTGTCCCCGACCGTTTCACGCCCGCTCATCGGCACCCCCTGCTGGAACAGGTAGTCCGCCAGCCAGGCGGCGTTGGTATCAATAATTTGCCCGTGCAGCACCTCATCGCCGGTGCTGAGCATCTCCACCCTTAACATTGATCTCTCCCACATTTTTTGGTCATTCCACTATAGAAGCCCGTAAATAACTTTTCACTAGCCGCCTGCGGATAATTTCAGCCATGGGCCCGTTCCTCATGCGCCATGCAGCCCGCCGCAATGTAAACATTACTGTACATCATGCGTAACGCCGGTTTGACACAAATTAGGGCTTCCACTATCCTGCCATCCTCATAAATCGTTACCTATAATTTTCAAAATCTTTCGGCTGGTAGAGAAAAAACGTGAAGAATCGCACTCTTGGCAGTGTTTTTATCGTGGCGGGCACCACCATTGGCGCCGGGATGCTGGCGATGCCGCTGGCGGCAGCCGGCGTCGGCTTCGGCGTCACGCTGGCCTTACTGGTCGGGCTGTGGCTGTTGATGTGTTACACCGCGCTGCTGCTGGTGGAGGTTTACCAGCATGAGCAAGCGGATACCGGTCTGGGCACGCTCGCCAAACGTTATCTCGGCGGCGGCGGCCAGTGGCTGACCAGCTTTAGCATGATGTTCCTGATGTATGCCCTCACCGCCGCCTATATCAGCGGCGCCGGCGAATTGCTCGCCACCAGCATCAGCCAATGGACGTCGCAGGACTTCCCGGTGTCGCTCGGCGTGCTGCTGTTCACCCTGGTGGCCGGCGGCGTGGTCTGCATCGGCACCCACTCGGTCGACTTGTTCAACCGCATCCTGTTCAGCGCCAAAGTGGTGTTTCTGGTGGTGATGCTCGGCCTGATGTTGCCGAATATCCACCAGACCAATCTGATGACGCTGCCGCTGGAGCAAGGCCTGGCGCTGTCGGCCATTCCGGTTATTTTCACTTCCTTCGGCTTCCACGGCAGCGTGCCGAGCATCGTCAACTACATGGGCGGCAACATTCGCAAACTGCGTTGGGTGTTTATCATCGGCAGTGCGATCCCGCTGATCGCCTATATTTTCTGGCAGCTGGCGACGCTGGGCAGCATCAGCTCCGACACCTTCGTCGGCATTCTGGCGCAGCAGGCCGGGCTGAATGGCCTGTTGCAGGCGGTGCGCGATGCGGTGGCTTCGCCGCACGTTGAACTGGCGGTGCACCTGTTCGCCGATCTGGCGCTGGCGACCTCGTTCCTCGGCGTGGCGCTCGGGCTGTTCGATTTCCTGGCCGACCTGTTCAAACGGCAAGACAACGTGCGTGGCCGCCTGCAAACCGGCGCCATCACCTTCCTGCCGCCGCTGGCCTTTGCGCTGTTCTACCCGCGCGGCTTCGTGCTGGCGTTGGGATTCGCCGCCATTGCCCTGTCGGTGCTGGCGCTGCTGTTGCCTTCACTGCTGGTGTGGAAAACGCGCCAAAAACATCAGGCGCAGTATCGCGTCTGGGGCGGTACGCCGGCGCTGGCGTTGGTGTTTGTCTGCGGGGTGACGGTCATCGCGATTCAACTGGGCATCGCCAGCGGCATGCTGCCGGCGGTGGGGTAACGCATTCGGGGGCCGTTTGGGCCCCCGAATCTGTTCAAGCGGGTGGATTAAGAATAGCGTCAATCTGCGCCGCAGTGAGCGACAGACCGAAAAAGTCCCGATAAAAACTTCTCGTCTCTTCCCGCATGTCAATGTCGGCAAAACGTGCCGGGTAAAGCGTTTTCGCCAACCATAAAAACTGCAGCGCCTCTTCGCTGGTCTCGCGACACCACCAGAACATCCCCTTGGGATTGACCACGACCCGATGCCGCAAAACGGCATCGATGCCCTGCCATTGCGCGGACGTGCGTATCTCTTCGGCATCGCGCCTGTTCATCGCCACGATCACCTGCGGATTGGCGGCCACGATCTGCTCCAACGCCACTTCGCCCGCCCCCTCTTTTTTCAGACCAAACCACGTTTCCGCCACGTTGGCGGCGCCGGCCAGATCCATCCAATCCTGGTTAAGCGACGGTCGCCCTGAGGTGGTCAGCGGATTGCCCATGCTGTGATAAACGCGAATGCGCTGCCCTGGCGGTAAATCCTTCAGTCGCTCGGCGACGCGCGCCACATTACGAGAAAAATAGCGCTCGTAAGCCAACGCTTTTTCCTGTGCATCCGGCCCCAGCGCGGCCCCCGTTTTTAACACTCGCGCGCGCAGAGCCGCCATCGAATTGGCTTTAAACGCCAATACGCGCACCCCAGCCCGTTCGAGTAAATCCAATTGCGGCACTTTCATGCTGTCAGGCACAAACAGCAGCCGAGTGCCAAGCGCGATGATTTGTTCCGGATTCAACGCTTGCCCACTATTCACACTCACCACCGGAACGGCGTCAATGCGCGGCAGGCTTTGGCGAAACAGCGGGATCTGTTTCGCGACATTCGAGGTGCCGACGATGTTATCGCCATAACCCAGCATCGCGATGATGGCGTTTTGCGCGGGCCACGGCGAGGCAATGCGCATTTCGCTCGCAGGTGATGCAGCCCACAAATCGCCGTGCAACAACACGCCAACCAACAGTGCCCATGCAGACAACGATGCGATCCTCATAGCGCCCTCAGAAGTCAAACGTGACAGATGCGCGCACTTCACGGCCATTGCCGAGAAAGGCGCTCGACGAACCGCCATTACCATCCGTGCCCGAGGGGAAAATAGAGGCCCAGTAATGTTCGTTAGTGACGTTATTGACCGCCAGCCGCCAGGTCGCAGGCACGGAATGAATGCGGGTGACGTAGCGGGCCCCCAAGTCCAGCGTGGTGTAACTGTCAGCCCAGGCGCTGTTGGTGTCGTTCGCCGCTCGCTTGCCGGTATAGTGCACGTTGGCGCTATAGACCCATTGCGGCATCGACGGCAGGCTGTACTCCACCAGCATATTGGCCTGCACCTTCGGCACACCGACCACGCGTTTGCCGCGCGTGCTGTCGGAAACCGTCTCTTTCAGTTGCGGATCGAGCAGCGTGACGCCGCCAAACAGGCTCAGCCCGTCACCCACGCGCCCGGCGGCCGTCAGCTCAAGGCCATTGTTCACCTGTTCGCCTTGCTCCTTGTACACCCGGTCTTCGGCGTCAACATAAGCGAACGGCCGCTTGAGGCGGAACAGCGCGGCGCCGAGGTTCATCTCCCCGACGTCGGCTTTCAGGCCAATCTCATATTGCCGACTGCGATAGGGCTTGAGCGTCTGCCCTTCGTTCTTCACGCCTTCCCCCAACGGGGCCGTACCGCCTTGCTCCAGCGAGTCGGCATAGCTGACATAGGCCATCAGCGTCGGGGTAATTTTGTACATCAACGCCGCATTCGGGCTCAAACCCTGTTGATTGTCCTCTTCGATTTTCTTGCCGTCGGCGCCGTAGTTGCGCGTTTGCAACCAGCTTTCGCTTAAATAGAGCATCGCCGACCACTGCGGATTGAAGGTCAGCGTATCGCCGAACGTCACGCTCTGCTGGCTGTTCTCGCTGGATTTATAGCGTGCGCCGTTCTTGGGGATTTTTCCGTCGCCCGGCTCATGCAGCGCCGACGGATGGTACATATTGTCGATGCCCAAATCGTAGCGCCGGCTGGCCCCCTTGCCGCTGTAGATAGACCAGACGTAGCCCGTCGTGGCGAGCGTCAACTCATGCCCCACCGAACCGGTATCGACATGGCCGTTCAGCGCCAGCGTATTGCTCAACACCCGAAATCGCCCCGAAGCGCTGGAGTCGCTCATCGACCGTTTGATATCGCCGCTGCCGTTTAGCAGAGTGCTGGATACCGAACGCATGGCACGATCCGCCTGTTGCCACCCTATGCCGCCCGTGACTGACCAATCGTCATTGAAGTAATGAACCAGGCGCGTGCTGAGGGTGTCGGTGGTTAAATCGTTGCCCGCCGTCTCGAGCGCCAGGTGTTTATTTTGCGGATTAGGGGCGGAGGGCAACGGAACATTCGGCCCATAGCTGAAGCCGCCGGGGTAGCCCTTTTGCAGGAATTCGTAATGGCTGGCGTCCAGCTGCAGCTGCGTGCCCGGCTTGATATTCCAGTCGAACGCCACGGCCAACAGCCGACGGCGCAAGGTACTGTCGTCAACGCTGCCTTCACCCTCTTCGTTGAGGGCATTGATGCGATAGCCAAACGTATTGTCGTCGTCGAGATGGCCGCCGAGATCGACGTGGCCGCTAAAGGCGCTGCGGCTCTGATACCCGAGCGTCACCTCGCGTAACGGTTGCGGCGTCGGGCGTTTAGCCACAAAGTTGAACTGCCCGGCCGGGCTCGCAGGGCCATACAACGCGCCGGTCAGGCTGTTGAGCACATCCAGCCGTTCCAGCATTTCAACGGGAAAGGCCGTGGTGGAGACAATGTTCAACCCATCCAGGCGGCTATTCGCCACTACGCTGCCCTGCATGCCGCGGCTTTGAGGCCGCCCGACGTCCATGCCGCCGCGAGCCTGCATCTGCGTGCTCGGTGAATATTTCAGCAATTCGGCGACGCTTTTCGCCTGCTGATTTTTGATCATCGGTTGGGTCACGGTGGTAGAAGAATAAGGCGTATCGATCCACGCCCTGGTGCCCAGCGGCCCAAGTTCAATCTCCGGCGTTTTAAAACCGGCGCCGGATGCGCTTTTCGTCGCGGGGGATAACGCGCTGCCGGTGACGGTCAACACCTCGTCACGATCGGCCTGCGCCGCAGCGGTATAAGGAAAGAGTGAGGCAAACAGCGGCATCAGCGCCGCCAGTGGATTTCGGTAAGTCATGACGTCCATATCGTTATATAAGTATTTATATTGCGAATTTTACGGCATGTGCCCCCATATGGCGATGCCGATCGTCGAGTCTTTAAATTATTTAATCTTTTGCCATTCAGAGTCCGGATGGATTTCCCGTTGATGGCACAAATAAAAATCCCCCGGCCAATGACCGAGGGATTCGGAAAACGCGATGGGCCACAGCCCGTCAGCCGGCCTTAGAAGCTCAGGCCGACACCGACATAAGGGCCATCGGCCAGCGTATTGTCGCGACGCCCGTCTTTGCCTTCCATTTGCATGTAACGGTAGCCCACGTCCACGCTCAGCGGACGGAACTTCCAGCGCAGGCCGCCGCTGGCTTCGTTATAGGCTTTCACGCCGCTGGTGAAAGAGTCAGGCGCAAAGTACCCTTCGCCATGCAGGCTGAAGTAACGGTTGATTTCCCACTCCAGGCCGCCGCCCAGCGCCACCGCCCCGCCGCTCTTCCCGTCTTTCGGGCTGAGGTACAGCGCTTTGGCGCCCACGGTCGCCGTCAACGGCCCCAGCGGCACGCCGAAGTTCAACCCCAGGCTGCCGACGTTGCCGTCGTGGTCGCTGCGCGCCCAGTTGCCGGTCAGGCCCAGGCCTGAAGAGCCGGTGCTCATGCCGACGCCCAGGTTGGTGTAGTGCTGCCCGGCTTCGCCCGACACGCTGATGGCGTTCGCCGCGCCGGTCACAAACAGCAATCCTGCCGCGCACGCGACCCAAGTCTTTTTCATCATCTTTCCCTCTGGTTTGTCATCCGTACCGAATGATCGAATCAACGCATAATAATAACGTCACGAGTCTATACCAAAGCGCAATGAGTATTTAAGGGATAAAAGCGAAAAAATTCTTCAATAATCAAATAAATGTAAATATTTGCAAACAAGATTCTATATTCGTCAAGGCGATGCCAACGATAACCGAGACCTATTTGCCGCCGCGCGCCAATAGGGCTACAACTAGTAGTGGCTTTGACCAAGGTCAGGGGAAGAAGCCCCGCCAAAGGACTATGCTGATGAACGCTTAAACCGCCCGAGTCTTTACTTAACTGCACTACGATAAGGAGCAAGTGATGAGCAAGAAAGGACTGACCACCGCAGCCGGCGCCCCGGTTGTCGATAACAATAACGTGATCACCGCAGGCAAACGCGGCCCGATGCTGTTGCAGGACGTGTGGTTCCTGGAAAAACTGGCCCACTTCGACCGTGAGGTTATCCCCGAGCGCCGCATGCACGCCAAAGGATCCGGTGCCTACGGCACCTTTACCGTTACCCACGACATCACCCGCTATACGCGCGCCAAGATCTTCTCCGAGGTCGGCAAACAGACCGACATGTTTATCCGCTTCTCCACCGTCGCCGGTGAGCGCGGCGCCGCCGACGCCGAGCGCGACATTCGCGGCTTCGCCATGAAGTTCTATACCGAAGAAGGCAACTGGGATTTAGTGGGCAACGATACGCCGGTGTTCTATCTGCGCGATCCGCTGAAGTTCCCCGATCTCAACCACGTGGTGAAACGCGATCCGCATACCAACCTGCGCAACCCCGTCTACAAGTGGGACTTCTTCTCCCATCTGCCGGAATCGCTGCACCAGCTGACCATCGACTTCAGCGATCGCGGCATTCCGAAATCCTACCGTCACATGCACGGTTTCGGCAGCCACACCTTCAGCTTTATCAATGCCGCCAACGAACGTTTCTGGGTGAAATTCCACTTCCGCTGCGAGCAAGGCATTGAAAACCTGATGGATGAAGAAGCGGAAGCGATCATCGCCAAGGATCGCGAAAGCTCACAGCGCGATCTGTTCGACGCGATCAAACGCGGCGACTTCCCGCGCTGGAAGCTGCAAATTCAGATCATGCCGGAACACGAAGCCTCGCAGACGCCATATAACCCGTTCGATCTGACCAAGGTGTGGCCGCACGGCGACTATCCGCTGATCGACGTCGGTTATTTCGAGCTGAACCGCAACCCCGACAACTACTTCTCAGAGGTTGAGCAGGTAGCGATGAACCCCGCCAACGTGGTGCCGGGCATCAGTTTCTCGCCGGATAAAATGCTGCAGGGCCGTCTGTTCTCCTATGGCGATGCGCACCGTTATCGCCTGGGCGTCAACCACCACCAGATCCCGGTGAACGGCGCCAAATGCCCGTTCCACAACTACCATCGCGACGGCGCGATGCGCGTGGACGGCAACAGCGGCAACGGCGCCACCTACGAACCGAACAGCTTCGGCCTGTTCCAGGAGCAGCCGGACTTCAGCGAGCCACCGCTGAGCATTGAGGGCGCGGCCGACCACTGGAATCATCGTGAAGACGACGATTACTACAGCCAGCCGCGCGCGCTGTTCAACCTGCTGAGCGCCGAAGAGCACCAGCGCATGTTCACCCGCATCGCCGGCGAACTATCGCAGGTGCCGGAACACATCCAGCGCCGTCAGGTCGAGCTATTCACCAAGGTGCACCCGGACTACGGCGCCGGCGTCGCCAAGGCGCTGGGGCTGAAATAACCCCCTGCGGCCATCCGCTCAGCCGCCCTTTCGGGCGGCTTTTTTATGCCTGAGAGAGACGCTGCGTCACCCACTGCTGCAACTGGCGGCGCGAAATCTTGATGCCGCCGTTTTTCAGCTCCTCAGGCAGCGGGAGCAACGCCGCCGGGCGTTGGAAATTGGCCAGCTTATCCTGCGACCAGGCGAGCAACGCCGCCAGCGACAGCGACGGTTCGCCGTCGATCACCGCCACCGGCCGCTGGCCGAACTCGGCGTCCGCCACCGGCACCACAAACGCCTGCGTGATCTGCGGATGCGCCGCCAGCACGCGTTCGATATCCTCCGGCTGCACCCCTTCACCGCCGCTGAAAAACAGGTTGTCCAACCGGCCGAGAATACGCAGTTCCCCCTCGGCCATCGCGCCGCGATCGCGGGTCGCAAACCAGCCCTGTTCATCGGCCAGCGGCTGCAGATGCCCATGACGCCAGTAGCCGAGCGCCAGGCTGTCGGCCCGGATCCAGACTTCTTCGTCCACCAGTTTGATCTCGCGGCCGCCGAGCGGCAGGCCAACGCCCGGCCGCGCATCGGCGCGCTTGGCGCACACCGTGGAAGCCAGTTCGGTCAAGCCGTAGCCGCACCAGCAGCGGATCCCCGCCGCCTCCGCCCGTTCGGTCAGCGCCACCGGGATCATTGCGCCGCCGAGCAGCACCTCTTTCAGCGTCGTGCCCGTCAGCGGTTGCGCCAGCAGCCGCCAGAGCTGTGTCGGCACCAGCGAGGCATGCGTGCAGCCCACTAATGCCTCGGCCAGCGGATGCATTTCGCGCACTGCCAGCCGCGCACCCGCCGCCAGCCAGCGCCAGACGATGCCCTGGCCGGAGACGTGAAACAGCGGCAGTGACAGCAGCCAGCAATCCTCGCGCTGAAAATCCATCAACCGCAACACCCCGTCGGCGCTGGCCAGATGGTTGGCGTAGCTGTGTGCGGCCGCTTTAGGCATGCCGCTAGAGCCCGAGGTCAGCGTCAGCGTCGCCAGACGCCGCACATCCCACCTCGGCAGGTTCGGCCAGCGCGGCTCGGTCGAGGGCGGCGTCAATCGAATCACCTCTGCCGGCAGCGTCGGCAACGGATCCGGGCCGAAGGCAAAGGTGATGTCTAATTCGGGTAACAGCTGCGTCAGCAGCGGCGTCGGCAAGGCGGGATTGAGCGGCAACAGGCGCGCGCCGCATTGCAGCAGCGCCAGGTAGGCCAACAGCAGTGGATAGCTGTTTTTGCCGCACAGCGCCACGCCGCAGCCGGGCTCCACGCCCTGGTGCTGAAAATCCGCCGCCAGCTCATCCACCTGGCCTTGCAACGCCAGCCAGCTCAGCGGCTGTTCGCCGAGCAGCAGGGCCGTCGCCTGCGGCTGAAGGCGCGCCCAGTGTCGCCACGGCCAATCGCTTAACGGCGCCATAAGCACTCCAGCGCCGAAATATCCAGCAGCGGCAATGCGCTGCCTGGCCAAGGCCGCAGCACCTGCGCCTGCATCAGCCCCAGCGTATCCAGCCCCGGCACGGTGTCCGGCGTCAGCCAGCGGGCGATGCGCGCCAGCTGGATTAACCCCAGGCTGGACTCGATGCTGGAACTGATCACCGCCGTCAGCCCCGCCGCATGCGCCTGCGCCACCAGCGCCTGGCAGCGCGCCAGGCTGCCGACCAGCGTCGGCTTGATCACGATGGCTGCCACGCCCGGCTCGGCCTGCACCACAAAGTCCGCCTCACGCACGCTCTCATCCCAGGCGATGGCAATGCCGGTCGCCCGGGCGAAATCGCGCGATTCATCACGAGTTTTGCAGGGCTCTTCCAAAAAGGCGATGCGATCGCGCCACGCCGGGTTGACGTATTTGGCGAAACCGTCGGCTTTGGCGCGGGTCCAGCTGCGGTTGGCATCCAGCCGCAGCCGCAGATCCGGCAGCGCCTCCAGCAGCACGTTGACGATCATGCCGTCGCGCACCGCTTCATACAGCCCCACCTTCACTTTCGCGACTTTCTCGCCCGGCAAGGCGCTCAATATCTCGAACAGCTCGTCCGGATCGCCGGTGCACAGCGGCGCCTTGCGAAAATCCGCCTGCGTCGGCAAGCGCTGCTCCAGCTCGGCCTGCGCGCAGCTAATCCCAAAGGCCACCGAGGGCAGCGTGCTGTCATCCGGTTCGTTGCCCGCCAACCAGGCCTGCAGCCAGTCCAACGCGGCCTGTTCGGCCTGCGCCAACGTTTCCTGGCTGAATTCCGGCAGCGGCGCGATCTCGCCCCAGCCTTCACGCTCGCCCTGACGCAGCTGCACCACCCATCCGTCACGCGTTTTCAACCGCTGATTGCGCAGCACCACGCCCGCCTCCATCGGCAGGCTGTAACGGTAAAGCGCCGCGCTGCGGTTTACCCCGCTCATTACGGGTTACGCTTGAATTTGCTGAAGTCCGGCTGACGCTTCTCGTTGAACGCGTTGCGCCCTTCTTGCCCTTCGTCGGTCATGTAGAACAGCATGGTGGCGTTGCCCGCCAGCTCCTGCAAACCGGCCTGGCCGTCGCAGTCGGCGTTCAGCGCCGCCTTCAGGCAGCGCAGCGCCATCGGGCTGTTCTGCAGCATTTCTCGGCACCAGCGCACCGTCTCTTTTTCCAGATCGGCCAGCGGCACCACGGTATTGACCAGGCCCATGTCCAACGCGGCAGCGGCATCGTACTGGCGGCACAGGAACCAGATTTCGCGCGCCTTCTTCTGGCCGACGATGCGCGCCATGTAAGACGCACCCCAGCCGCCGTCGAACGAGCCCACTTTCGGGCCGGTCTGGCCGAAGATGGCGTTATCCGCCGCGATGGTCAGATCGCACATCATGTGCAGCACGTGGCCGCCGCCGATCGAATAACCGGCCACCATCGCCACCACCGGTTTTGGACAGGTGCGGATCTGGCGCTGGAAGTCCAGCACGTTGAGGTGATGCACGCCGCTGTCGTCGCGATAGCCACCGTAGTCGCCGCGCACTTTCTGATCGCCGCCGGAGCAGAAGGCCTTATCGCCGGCGCCGGTCAGAATAATGACGCCGATGCCGTCGTCGTAACGGGCGTTGGCCAGCGCGTCGATCATCTCTTTAACCGTTTGCGGGCGAAACGCATTGCGCACCTGCGGCCGGTTAATGGTGATTTTGGCGATGCCGTCGGCGGACTTGTGATACAGAATGTCTTCGAAATCGCCGGTGCAATCCTGCCAGGCGATGGCGGCATACAGCTGTTCTTCATTCGGATAAAGCATGTTCGGTTCCTTTAACCAGGGTTAACGAGAAAGGTCTGCAGCTCGGCGACGAAATCCTGCGGATTGGCCAGATGCGCGTTGTGCCCGGCCTGCGGCACGATGCGCAACGGCAACCCGGCGTCGCGCGCCAGCCGTTGAAATTTGGGGTCGTTCTCACCGCACAGCACCTGCAGCGGCACGCTCAGTTGGCGCAGCTGCGGCGCCAGATAGGGCTGCCGCCCGAGCGACGTGGCTTCGAGCATGTCGGCGATCGCCGGGCCGCTGTTGACCGAGCGTGCGGCGATCAGCGCCTGGCGGTGCACGTGGCTAAGCTCTTTGAACACCGGCTGCTGATACCAGTCCGCCAGGACCTCGGCGATCGGCTCACTGCGAAAACGCGCCGCCCACAGCGCATCCTGTTCGCAGCGCCGGCGGCACTGCTCTTCGTCCTCCAGCCCCGGGTTGCCGCCCTCGACGATCACCCCCTGCAGGCCGGCATGGCGGCCGTGGCAGGCGTGATACATGGCGATGCGCCCGCCGAGCGAGTAGCCCACCAGCCAATAGCGTTCGATATTGCGCAGCTGCAGCGTGGCGGCAATCTGCGCGCTGATGTCGTCGAAGCCGCGGCAGCTCACCGCCACGGAATCGCCGTGGCCGGGCAGATCGATGGCCAGCGACGGCCATTCCGGGCAGCGTGCGGCGATCACCCGCCATTCATTGTTGTTGCCGAGCAGGCCATGCAGCCACACCAGCCACGGGCGGCCCGCTTCGCCCTGTTGCAAAATTCGCGTCGCCAGCATCATTGCACCGCCATCTGTTGCACCAGGTATTGCAGGCTTTCGGCCCCCGCGCTCGGCGGCACCTGCAGTTCGATAAGCGTGGCACCGCTGCGCCGCCAGCCTTGTTCAACCGCCTGTTGCAGCTGGCTCCAGTTCTCCGGCCGCGCGTAACCCAGCTGGAACATCGCCGCCGCGTGGCTGAACTCGACGTTCTGCGGCATGCAGTAAAAGCGCTGACGATCCTCTTCCGGCGTCGGCAGCAGCGAGAAAATTTGGCCGCCGTTGTTGTTGACGACGATCAGCACCGTCGGCGCCGAGCTCTGGCGCAGCAGCGCCAGCGCATTGAGGTCATACAGAGCGGAAAGATCGCCCACCACCGCCAACGTCGGCCTGGCGGTTGCGCGCTGCACGCCGGCGGCGGTGGAGATCAGGCCGTCGATGCCGCTGGCGCCGCGGTTGCTGAATACCGGGTAGGCGACGGGCAATGGCGTTAACGCGTCGATCAGTCGCACCACCAGGCTGTTGCCGAGAAACAGCTGGCCGTTCTCCGGCAGCAGTTCCGGCAGGCGATGCGCCAGCTGCGCTTCGCCAAAGTTATCGTGCAGATGCGTGGATGCCGCCGTCAGCGCCTTATCCGCCAGCGCGGCCAGCCCGGCGGCCCACGGCGCGCGCGGCTGTGCCGGGTGCTGCGCCAACCACTGCGCCACGCTGGCGCGCAGTCGCCGCCCCCGGTGCTGGGCCGGATCGAGCCGCCCCGGCAGCTCGTCGATGACCCAATACTCTTCCGGCCGGCACTGCGCCTGCCACTGCAGCAGGCGTTTGCCGGTCAGGCTGCCGCCGAACTGCACCACCAGTTGCGCATCTTGCAGTACGCGCTGCGCCTGCGGGTGAGCGAGCCACAAATCGGCGCAGGGCAGCGGTTGCCCGGTCTGCGACAGCACGTCGCCGATCAGCGGCCAGCCCAGCGTTGCGGCCCATTCGGCCACCTGAGCGCCCTCTTGCGCGCTCATGCGCCCGGCCAGCACCACGCCGCGTTTCTGCCGCCAGAAGAACCAGTCCGGCTGCGGCAATGGCGCCGCATGCGTCTCGCTTTCCTGCAGCCACGGACGATCGCTCTGCCACCAGTCGCCCAGCGCGGCGGACCAATCGGCATAGTGACGTTCGTCGCCGCCGTACAGCGGCTCGGCGAACGGGCAGTTGATGTGCAAAGCGCCGTGCTGCAGGCGCGCCATCGCGCTGTCGACGCTGGAGGCCAGCCACGCGGCCGGAATATCCGGCGTAGGGCGCGGCAGATCGATCGCCAGCGTCGGGTGGCTGCTGTAGAGGCCGCTTTGACGGATCGCCTGATTGGCGCCGCAGTCGATCAGTTCCGGCGGCCGATCGGCGGTGAGAAACACCAGCCGCTCACCGGTCAGGCCGGCTTCGATCAACGCGGGATAAAGGTTCGCCGCCGCGGTGCCGGACGTGACAATCACCGCCACCGGCTCACGCGCCGCCTTCGCCAGCCCAAGCGCCAGATGGCCGAGCCCGCGCTCATCAAAATGGGTATGACAGATAAACGATCGGTTGGCCGCAGCGGCCAGCGTCAGCGGCGTGGAGCGCGATCCCGGAGCGATACAAACATGCCGCACCCCATGGCGGGCCAGCGCCTCGAGCAGCACAGCCGCCCACCGGCGATTAAAAACACTTGTCGACATAGTTCGCTCACAAGTCAGTTAGCAGAGATCGTCTCCGGCGCAGCCGACGGACGCCGCGCCTGTAGTTACGCTCTGTATTATATGAGGTGTTATTTTCACGGCTTTTGCGCCAGCGCAAGAACGCCGTATATCCCTGGGTGTTTACACCAGATAATTATTTGATTTAGAACAAAAAATAAACAATAAAGACACAAATACTTTACACTTGCGGCGGCGCCGGCTCAATCCGTCCATACAAAAACAAGGGAAATAGAGGCTCTCCGACGACGGCTAGCGGGAAGTATAGGCGGGATAAGGGAAAGCCAGCGGGGAAACAGCGAGATGAACAACACAGTCTGCAGAAAAGCACGAGGCGGCCTGCGCCGCCCCGATGCCGTCATTATTTACGGGCCAGCAGCAGCCCCAGCACCAGCCCAACGGTGGCGCCGATACCTACGCTGTGCCAGGGTTTATCCCGCACGTAGTCGTCGGTGCGATGTACCGCTTCTTTGGCGCGCGCGTAGTAGGATTCACCGGTGTTCGCCCAGCGCGCCTTGACCTCACTCAGCGCCTGCTCGGCGTGCGACTTGATGTCGACGTAAGCCTGATCCGCGCGATCGCCGGTGTATTGCAGCACTTCTTCCAGCGTCTCGGTCAGCATTCTCAGATCGTCATCCAGCGTAGTTTGCTCAGCATCCGTATGTCTTGCCATCGTGAGATCTCCGTGGTTGAAAAATTAAGCGTTCCTACACTATAGACAAGGATCGCCGCCTGCGGCCATCGGACTTTTACCCTAAAACACCAATTGCACCTTGGCGGCCTGGCGCTTATCGCCGGCAAACTCCAGCGCCTGCGCCAGCTGCCCGCTGGCGAACTCCGCCGACAGCAACGGCAGCGGATCGACCACGCCGTCGGCCAGCCACGCCACCGCCAGCGCAAACTCCGCCACGAAGCGGAAGGATCCGAGCAGGTTCAACTCCTTGGCGATCAACAACATCAGCGGGAAATCGGGAAAGCTGCCACCCATGCCCACCTGCACCACGGTGCCTTTGGCGCGGGTGATCTCCAGACAGCGCTGCAGCGACTGCGGATGCCCCGCCACTTCGAAGGCGACGTCGAAATACCCCTTGCCCTGCTGATAATCGCTAACATCGTCGTCCGCGGCATGCAGGCACCGATCGGCCCCCATTTGCCTGGCGATCGCCAGGCAGCGCGGGCTGAGATCGGCACAGACAATCTCGGCGGCGCCCAGCGCTTTCAGCGCCGCCACCAACAGGCAGCCGATCGGGCCGACGCCGGACACGAAGACCTTTTTTCCCGTCACGTCGCCGGGCTGCTTCGCTGCGTGGATCGCCACCGCCAGCGGTTCGGCGAACACCATCACCCTGTCGTCGCGATCGGCGCCGTAAGGGACACACTGCGCGCTATCCACCACTTTGTATTGGGTAAAAGCGCCGTCAACGTGCGGAAAATACATCGCGCTGCCGAAAAAACGCATCTCGACGCATTGATTGCTTTGCTGCGCCAGACAGTATTTGCACTGCCCGCAGGGTTTGCTGGGATTGAGCGCCACCTTCTGCCCGACCGGCAGCCGCGGTGAATCGCTGGCGACCACCTCGCCGATCACCTCATGGCCCAGCACCATCGGCTGACGCACCTGAAAATTGCCGACCTTGCCTTCCTGAAAGTAATGCAGATCCGAGCCGCAGATACCGCCGCGGCTGATTTTCACCAGCGTTCCCTGCCCCCGGTAATCCACTTCTTGCGCGATCACCGCCACGTCTCGTTTGCCATTGACCACGCAGGACTGAGTTTGAATTTTCATCTCAAGACTCCACGAAAAAAGGTTACACCGCCGCCGACATGCCGCCATCGACAAACAGCAGCTGCCCGTTGACGAAGGCGGAGGCGTCGGCGGCCAGGAACACCGCCGCGCCGATCAGCTCCTGCGGATCGCCCCAGCGCGCGGCGGGTGTGCGTTGGGTCAGCCAGGCGGTGAAGGCCGGATCGTCGGCCAGCGCCTGCGTCATCTCGGTTTTGAAATAGCCTGGGGCAATGCCGTTGACCTGAATGTTGTAGCGTGCCAGCTCCACGCACATGCCGCGCGTCAGCATTTTCACCGCCCCCTTGGACGCCGCATAAGGGGTGATGGTGTCCCGCCCCAGCTCGCTTTGCATCGAGCCGATGTTGACTATCTTGCCGCGCCGGCGCGGCACCATGTAACGCGCCACGGTTTGCGACACGATGAAGACCGCCTTCTGGTTGACGGCGATGATGTCGTCCCAGTCTTGCTCCGGAAACTCGGTGAACGGGTGGCGGCGCTGGATGCCGGCGTTGTTGATCAAGACGTCAATCGCGCCGATATCCGCTTCGATACGGTCGATGGCGGCCTGCACCGCCTGGGAATCGGTGACGTCGAACGCCGCCGCATCGGCACGCAGGCCCTCTTCGCGCAGGCGCTCGGCGGCGTGCCGGGCATGTTCTTCGGTGGTGGCGTTGACCAGAATATGTGCGCCTTGCTGCGCCAGGCCGCGCGCCAGCAGAAAACCGATGCCGCGCGAGGCGCCGGTGATCAAGACGATTTTGTTATCCAGTGAAAACAGATTGTTCATGGTGATTCCCGGCCATCAGGCCTCCAATCGGACAGGCCTCTATCTCAGCCGATTGTTACCGGTAAAAACGTGATGGAAATCACTGAAAATCATGTTACGAAACCCTGTTACCCTTAACGTGATCTCACGCAGGCAGCACGCGGGTAAAAATCAGCTATCCGATTGAAAAATGGCTATTTTCAATAGAGGTGCATTCATTGTTATCGCCAAATCGATTTGTTAACATACCGCTATCCGCCCTTGCCGCGCCGCCCGTGAAGGCCACCGAATGAAACACCCCCGCGTTACGCTACAGGACATCGCACAATTGGCCGGCGTGACCAAAATGACCGTCAGCCGCTTCCTGCGCACGCCGGAAAAAGTGGCGGCCGGCACCGCCGAACGCATTGCGCAGGTCATGCGGGAGCTGAACGTCACCGGCGCCGATGCCGCACAGGCCGGCAGAAAACCGCGCCTCGGCGTGCTGATCCCCTCTTTCAACAACCAGATCTTCGCCGATCTGCTGGCCGGCATCGAATCCGTTACCCAAGCACGGGGTTACCAAACGCTGGTGATGAACTACGATTACAGCCCGCAACGGGAAGAAGAGCAGATCGCGCAGCTGTTGAGCTACCCGATCGCCGGGCTGATCCTCACCGATTCTGCGCATACCTTGCGCGCAGAGACCTACCTCGGCGCCGCCAAAATCCCCCTCGCGCAGGTGATGGATCTCGACGCGCCGCCGGGGCGGATTGCGGTGGGGTTCGATAATGAACAGGCGGGGTATGACATGACCGAAGCGCTGCTCGCCAGCGGCAAACGGCATATCGTTTACTTTGGCGCCATGTCGGACGCCCGCGACAATAAACGCTATCGGGGGTACTGCCGCGCCATGGCGGCTCAGGGGCAAATGCCGCGTCAGATCGCGCCGCATCGGGTCTCTTCGGTTTCGATCGGCGCCGACATGCTGGCGATGGCGCGCGAACGCTACCCGCAGTTCGACGGTATCCTGTGCACCAACGACGATCTGGCGGTGGGCGTGTTGCAGGCCTGTCTGCGTCTCGGCGTGCGCGTGCCGCAAGAGGTTGCGTTATCGGGATTTCACGGCCTGGATATTGGCCAGGCGACCACGCCGAGCATCGCCAGCGTGATCACGCCGCGCTTTGACATGGGGAAAACCGCCGCCGAAATGCTGCTGTTGCGGATCGCGGGCGAACCTTGCGCCGAGCGCCACGATCTGCATTACCGCCTCTCACTCGGCGGCACCGTTTGAGCCGGCATTCGGGCCCATCGGCGGCGTAGCGCGGGCTTTTTCGCTGCGCGCCGCCCACCACAAACCGCTGTTTTTCATCGCATAGCCGAACAGCAGGCCCACCAGCAGGGAAAGCGTCACCAGCGGCCAATCACCGCCGCCGGCGAAGGTCGCGCAGGCGCCGATAAAGGTGCCGGGCACGAACCCCAGCCACTGCTGTTTAGCCTGAATGCACATCAGGAATGCCACGACGCCGGTCAGCAGATACCCCAAGAGATTCCACTGCGGCGCCAGTTCGCTGCCGTGGATGATCGCCATTGCCCAGAAGACGCCGCTGCAGCAGGTCAACGCGCCGATCACCAGCCCTTTCAACCCACCCTGCGGGCAGGCGAAATACGCCGTGCAGCCGAGAAAACCGGCCCAACCGATCAGCCCCAGGCTGACGGCAACCCAGCCCCACACGCCGGAGAGGATCCCGGTAGTAACGGCAATGGCGAAAAGAACGTTCATAAAGTGACCCGCGGCAAAAAGAAAGCGCGCAGTTTACCCGAAAGCCGGTCATTTCATGTGATTAAAATCACAATATAAATGCAATTAAAGAATAATTAATTAAATAAAAGAGACTTCAATCACAAAACTATTAACGTGGGAACCCAGCACGTACCGTCATCCATGCCAACAACAGGCATACCGTGGTGCTGCTCAGGAACAGCAGATGGGTTGCCTGCTGTAGATCGACACGGTCGACCACGATCCCCAGCAAGATAGGCACCCAGTTGGCGATATAAGCGATCACGTAAAACAGCGAAAGCAAACGTGCATGGCTGGCCGGCGGCGAAATCAGGTTTACCAGGGTCGCGCTGCCAACGAAAATGGCGCCGTAAGCATAGCCGGCCACCACCAGCCCCGCAGCCGCCAGCCACAGTGAATGCCACTGGATCGCCACGGCGAATACCACCGCCGCCAGCACCTGCGCCAGGCAACCGAACAACAGCGAATGGCGGGCGTTAAGGCGGCGGCTCAGGATCTGGCTGATACCGGCGATCAACAGATAAACCGCAATCGCATAGCCAAAGACGCCTCGAGCGTGCAGGCCTAACAGCGTTTCCGCCACGCTGGGGCCGATAGCCAAAATGCTGGCGGCCAGGGCCCAACAGATAAACAGCGCCCCGGCACAGACATAGAATTTACCGCCGGTGGCGCGCAGGCCATCGAGCAGCGAGCTTTTTTCTGTCGCAGCCGGCGTAGCATGGGTCGGCGCCGTAACCACGCCACGCGGCCACGAGAACATCACGCCCAACGCAGCCACGGCGGCAATGACCATGATGAAAACGAACGGCAGCGTCGTGGGATGAAAACCGGTCTGCAAAGCGATGCCGCTGAAGATCGGGCCCAGCGCCAATCCTGTGGTAAAGGACAACGTGGCGATCAGCGCGGCGTTTTTACCGCCGTCTCGTGGCCCAAAACGCACCAACGCGATGTTTGCCGCACCGGTCAATGCCCCGGTGCCCACCCCGGCTAACAGTCGCGCCATGAGCATCATGGCAAAGGTATCAGCCCGCGCGAACAGCAGCGCACCGCTCAACACCACCAGCAATGCCGGCACGATCATGCTGCGCAAATCCTTCACTTTGCCGGACAGATTACCGACGCCGAACAAAGCGATCAGCACGCCGGCGGCGTAAGCGCCGTAAACAACGGTGAGGCTGACGGAGCTCAGCGCAAGCTGCTGCTGATACAGCGGATACAGCGGCGTCGGCGCACTGCTGTTCAGCAATGCCGACATCAGTGCCAATGCCAGGAACAATAGAATACCCATGCGCGATGCCTGCGCGTTTTTCGGCACCGTGTCCTGGATGGCGGTATTTTCTGACATGCTTTAACTCCCAAAGTCGGCAGGTGGCGGCCTGCCATCGACGTTTTTCCTCACCCGACGAGCCGGGAACGGCGCTTATCATAGCGTTACGGCGACGGGCGAAGTATCGTCAAGAATGAATCACCCTGATGCATTCTTGCATCACCGGAGAAATAACCGCCGATGTGCAGGCCGTTAACCGTCTTTGTCTCCCCCCGGACGGAACAACGCTTTATGATAGAAACCGTTATTGTTCGCCTGGCTTGGCCCGTGCCCCACGGTGCCGACAAATCTGCAGAGAGGAAATGGCATGATGAATTGGGACGACGCGCGCTTCTTTTTGGCCGTTGCGCGCTGCGGCACGCTACGCAAAGCCGCCAGCCAGCTGCATGTCGATCAGGCGACCGTCGGTCGACGGCTGTCCGCTTTCGAAGATGCGCTCGGCTCCAAGCTGTTTATCCGCACGCCGAAATCCTTCACCCTCAGCCCGCTGGGGGAGGAAATGCTGGCGGACGTGATGAAGATGGAAAATGCGGTGCAGGCGATCAACCGTAAAGCCGCCAGCGGTGACGAAAGCCTGTGCGGCAACGTGCGCATCGCCACCACCGACACCCTGGCCGAAGCCTTCGTGATGCCGGCGCTGCAAGATCTGCGGGAACGCTACCCCGCCATCACCGTCACGCTGCTGACGGCGGTCAACATCGCCGATATTTCTTACCACGGCGCAGATCTGGCGATCCGCGGCGCCCGTCCCGATGACGATGAGCTGATCATCAAACGCTTAGCCACCATCGAAATGGGTCTGTACGCCTCTCAGCACTACCTGGCGCGGCGCGGCATGCCGGTCAGGGGCGAGCAGCTGCGCGGCCACGATCTGCTGATGTTCCCGCGCGAGCTGGTGCCGCGCCACTGGAACAATTTCTGCGGCGAGGCTCTGCACGAGCCCAACGTCGTGCTGCAATGCAATTCGCAGCTGCTGCTGCGCTCCGCCACCCGCAGCGGGCTGGGCATCGGCCTGCTCTCCGCGTTTTTGGCGGACAAAGACCCGGAGCTGATGCGCCTGCTCCCGGAGAACAAAGACTGGGTGGATATCTGGCTGGTGCTGCATCCCGATTTGCAACGCGCCGCCCGCGTGCGCGCGGTGGTGCAGGCGCTGGAAACGTCGTTTAGCGCCCATTACGGCTGAGTGCCGACACGTGGAGAAACATCGCTGATGTCTCACGTATCCTTCTTCGTCCAAGATTGAAATAATAAGATATAAAGCTTATTATCTAATCACTGCACAGGACGTGCATTCGGCCCGAGGGAACAATGGCAAAGATCAGCTGGTCACGTAAAGCACTGAAACAATTGATGACACTGCCTTCTCAGAACCGGTTGGCCATTGCGCACAAGGTTGAACTCTTGGGCACTTTCCCGACCGTCAGACTGGACATTAAAAAGCTGCACGGTACCGATAACCAGTACCGTCTACGCGCAGGGAACTACCGCATTATTTTTGAGATCGTCGATGATGAACCTGTCGTGTGCCTGATTCAGCAGGTAAAACGCAGAACATCGACAACTTATTGAAAGTCAGAGGTATGCCGAATGGCGAAGTTACAGTATATCCATGATGACTCCGGCCAGCCGCTCTATGTGGTATTGCCGCTCGATGAGTATAAAAGGCTTGTGAGACAGCAAGAGGACTACGAGCCTCTTCCCTACCATGCCGATAAGCATGATGATGAAACCGTCCCCCATGAAGTCGTTTCCATCATGCTGGATCAAGACGTCAGCTTGATTGCCGCTTGGCGAATTTTCCGTGGCCTCTCGCAATACGATGTAGCGGAAAAATTGGGCACGACACAATCCGCCGTTTCCCAATGGGAAGCCCCTCACTCGAAACCACAAAAGAAAACCCGGGAAAAGCTGGCTGTCCTCTATCGCTGCCAACCGGCACAAATGACGTTGTAATAGCTTCTTTCCCCCGCCCATAAAAAAAGGTCGCCGAAGCGACCTTTTTACCGTCTGAAGCGTTATCAGAACGTCGGCTGAGCCATCTGCACCAGCGAAATCAGCGGCTGCGGATAGACGCCCAACAGCAGCACCAGCGCGGCTGAGATCAGCACCACGACGCCACCGGCGGTCAACGCCCAGTTGTTCGGGGTATCGCGCTGCAGCGATTCCGGCGCGCTGAGGAACAGGCTGACGGTCACGCGCAGGTAGTAGTACAGGCCGATGGCGCTGCCTACCACGACTGCGCCGGTCAGCCACCACAGGTGTGCGCTGACGCCCATCGCGATCACGAAGAACTTACCGATAAAGCCCAGCGTCATCGGGATACCGGCCAGCGACAGCATCATCACCGTCATCACCGCGGACAAGATTGGCTTGTGCCAGAACAGACCACGGTAAGAGAACAGCGAATCCGCATCCGGGCCGCGGTACGGGCTGGACATCAGGCTAACCACGCCGAAGGCGCCCAGGCTGCTGAACAGGTAACCGGCCAGGTAAACGCCGGCGGTTTCCAGCGACAGCTGATGGGTTTGCACCGCAATCAGCGCCACCAGCAGGTAGCCCAGGTGAGCGATCGACGAGTAGCCCAGCAGACGCTTGATGTTGGTCTGGCTGATGGCCATCAGGTTACCGAACAAGATAGAGCAGAACGCGATGATCGACAGCACCATGCGCAGCGCCTCGTTGTCGGCGGCCGGGGCATACAGGAACAGACGCATCACGACCGCGAAGATCGCGATCTTGCTGGCGGTCGCCAGGAAGGTCGAGACCGGCGCAGGCGCGCCCTGATACACGTCCGGCGTCCACAGTTGGAACGGCACCAGCGACAGCTTGAAGCCCAGACCGACGATCATCATGCCCATACCGGCCAGGATCAGCGGCTGGTGCATCATGTTTTCCTGCAGGCTCTTGCCGAGGCCGGCCAGCGACAGATCGCCGGACTCGGCATACAGCAGCGCCATGCCGAACAACAGGAACGACGACGCGGCGGCGGACAGCAGCATGTACTTGATGGCGGCTTCCAGCGGGCGCTTCTGGCGGTAGGCGTAGCCCACCAGGCCGAACAGCGGCAGCGAGATCAGCTCGATACCGATGAACAGCGAAGCCAGATGGTTGGCGCTCGCCAGCAGGATGCCACCCATGGCGGCGATCAGCACCAGCAGGTAGAACTCTTCGCGGTTATCCGGATAGCCGACCAGCCACGGATACGCGAAGGTGCAGGTCGCCAGACTCGCCAGCAGCACCAGCCCGGTGTAGAACATCGAGTAACCGTCAACCCGCAGCAGCGGGGTGACGTCCATTGGGCCTGCCTGGCCGACAAAGTACAGCGAAAGCAGCGCCAGGTTGAGACCGATCACGGTCAGGGTGGCGTTGATAAAGTGGTCGCGTCGCCACGCAATGCCTAGCATCACAACCACCACCGTCAATCCGACGATCAACAGCGGCAGCAGTGCGATCAGTTGTTGAGGAGTTATTGTCATGGCGAATTACGGCCTTGTTGTTGAAATTGCTGAAACTGACGAACCAAACCAGTGTTGCACGTTGCTCATCGCCGCGTTGGAAGTATCCAGAATCGGCTGCGGGTAAACCCCCAGCAGAACCAGCAACACCACCAGCAGCAGAATGATGAACAGCTCGCGCGCGGTCATGCCCTGCAGCGGCTGGTCGGATTTAGGCGCACCGTAATAAGCGCGCTGCATCATGATCAGCGAGTAAACCGAAGCGAACACCAGACCGAAGGTAGAAATCACGGTGATCACCGGCACCACCTGGTAGCTGCTGAACAGAATCATGAATTCGCCGACGAAGTTACCGGTACCCGGCATCCCCAGCGTAGCCACGGCGAAGAACAGCGACAGCGCAGGGATGAACTTGATCCGCCCCCACAGGCCGCCCATCTGACGCATGTCGCGGGTATGCAGACGCTCATACAGCTGGCCGCAGATGATAAACATACCGGCGGCGGACAGACCGTGCGCGATCATCTGGATCACCGCGCCCTGGTAAGCCAGCTGGCTGCCGGTGTAGATGGCGATCAGCACGAAGCCCATGTGCGAAACCGAGGTGTAGGCGATAAGACGCTTGATGTCGGTCTGCGCGAACGCCATCCAGGCGCCGTAGAAGATACCGATCACGCCCAGCCACATGGCGATTGGCGCAAACTCGTGCGAAGCCTCAGGGAAAAGCGGCAGGCTGAAACGCAGCAGGCCATAGGCCGCCGTTTTCAGCAAGATGCCCGCCAGGTCGACGGAACCTGCGGTCGGTGCCTGGCTGTGCGCGTCCGGCAACCAGCCGTGCAGCGGCACCACCGGCATTTTCACCGCGAAGGCGATGAAGAAGCCGAGCATCAACAGATATTGCACGTTGTGGGACATCGGCGTTTGCAGCAGGTCTTCGTAATCGAAGGTCCACACGCCGGTCGCGTTGTAGTGCACGAACACCAGGCCCAGGATCGCAATCAGCATCACCAGACCGCTGGCCTGGGTGTAGATGAAGAACTTGGTCGCCGCGGTGATACGGGTTTTACCGTCCGACGCCTTGTGGCCCCACAGCGCGATCAGGAAGTACATCGGCACCAACATCATTTCCCAGAAGAAGAAGAACAGGAACATGTCGATGGCGAGGAACACGCCGATAACGCCGCCCAGGATCCACAGCAGGTTGAGGTGGAAGAAGCCCTGATACTTCTGGATTTCACGCCAGGAACAGAGGATCGCCAGCACGCCCAGCAGACCGGTCAACACCACCATCAGCAGCGACAGGCCGTCCAGCGCCAGGTGGATGGAGATGCCGAAGCGTGGGATCCACGGCAGCAGGAATTCGCTCTGCCACTGCGGAATGCCTTTCGGCGTGGTCAAGGTATAGCCGCCCTGCATCCACAGCTGCAGAGAGAGCGCCAACGTCAGCCCCATTGCGATCAGCGCTATCCAGCGCGGCACCTTAGTACCGAAGCGCTCAAGCTGCCAGCACAGCAGACCGCCGATAAAGGGGATAAGAATTAGCCAAGGTAATAGCATGGCGTTTTGTGTCCCTTATACGAATAATTTCAAACTTTGTACGTAGCGCCTGCCCGGCGCTACGCCCGAAAAATGCGTCTGTTTAAATTATTCAATTAAACCAAAATCAACAGAGCCAATACGACCACTGCACCCACACCCATAGACGCTATGTACCAACGCACCTGACCGTTCTCGCTCACCGTCAGACCGCGGTTCCCCCAGCGGGAGAAGACGGCCGGCAGGTTCATTAGCGAGTTCAGCGGATCGCGCTGCAGCAGCTTCGCAATGCCCAGGTACGGCTTGACGAACACTTTGTCATACAGCCAGTCGAAGCCCCAGGCATGGAACCACCAGGTCGAGAAGAAACGCCCCGGCGCGCTGCTGGCGATGCTGTTGACCAGGCTGCGTTTGCCCAGCCACAGCGCGGCCGCCAGCAGAATGCCGACGATAGCTACCACGCCGGAGGTGATTTCAAGCGTCAGCACGCTGCCGTGCGCCAGCTCGGTCGTATCCGGCAGCACGCCCTGCAACGGCGGCACGATCATCGCGCCGACGAAGGTGGACAGCACCAGCAGAACCAGCAGCGGCAGGTGGTGAGTGATGCCTTTACCGGCATGCGCTTTGATTTTCTCTTCGCCATGGAACACGATGAAAATCATACGGAAGGTGTACAGCGAGGTCATGAACGCACCGACCAGGCCGGCCACCATCAGGTTGATGTGGCCGTTGGCCATCGCGCCCGCCAGGATCTCGTCCTTACTGAAGAAGCCGGCCGTGACCAGCGGCAACGCAGACAGCGCCGCGCCACCCACCAGGAAGCAGACGTACACCAGCGGGATGCTCTTGCGCAGGCCGCCCATCTTGAAGATATTTTGCTCGTGGTGGCAAGCCAGGATCACCGAACCGGACGACAGGAACAGCAGCGCCTTGAAGAACGCGTGGGTCATCAGGTGGAAGATCGCCGCGTCCCATGCCTGCACGCCCAGCGCCAGGAACATGTAACCGATCTGGCTCATGGTGGAGTAAGCGAGCACGCGCTTGATGTCGGTCTGCACCAGTGCGGCGAAGCCGGCCAGCAGCAGAGTGACCGCACCGACGATGCCCACCAGGTGCAGCACTTCCGGCGCCATCAGGAACAGGCCGTGCGTACGGGCGATCAGATAGACGCCCGCGGTCACCATGGTCGCCGCGTGGATCAGTGCGGAAACCGGGGTTGGGCCCGCCATCGCGTCCGCCAACCAGGTTTGCAACGGCAGCTGCGCCGATTTACCGACCGCGCCGCCCAGCAGCATCAGGGTCGCCCAAGTGATGGCCGTATCGCCCACCGCCAGTTTCTGCGGTGCCAGGATCATCAGCTCGCGGATATTCAGCGTGCCCAGCTCGTTGTAGAGGATGAACAGCGCGAACGCCAGGAACACGTCGCCCACGCGGGTCACGATGAAGGCTTTCATCGCCGCCGCGCCGTTGGCCGGATCTTTGTAGTAGAAACCGATCAACAGGTAGCTGCACAGGCCCACGCCTTCCCAACCCAGATACATCAGCAGCAGGTTGTCCGCCAGCACCAAGACCACCATGCTGGCGATAAACAGGTTGGTGTAAGCGAAGAAGCGCGAGTAGCCCTCTTCACCGCGCATGTACCAGGAGGCGAACATGTGGATGAAGAAGCCGACGCCGGTGACCACCGACAGCATGGTCAGCGACAGGCCGTCCAGCACCAGGGTCACGCCGATATTGAAGTTGCCGACGGCCATCCAGGTCCACAGGCTTTGCTCGAACAGCTGCACGCCGGCGGCTTTCTGGGCGAAGAAATCCATCGCCACATACACCGTGACCAGCGCAGCCAGGCCGATAGAGCCCACGCCGACGGTAGCCGCCGTGTTCTCAGACCAACGACCGCGGGAAAATGCCAGCAGCAGGAACCCGATCAGCGGTAGCAGAATTGTTAAATATAATAGGTTCATCCGCGCATCTCACTGACAGTATCAATATTCAGGGTATGACGACGACGGTAGAGCTGCAGCAGCAGCGCCAGGCCGATACTGGCCTCGGCTGCCGCCAGGCTGATCGCCAGGATGTACATCACCTGACCGTCCGCCTGGCCCCAGTAGCTTCCCGCCACGATAAACGCCAACGCCGCAGCGTTGATCATCACTTCCAGGCTGATCAGCATAAACAGCAGGTTGCGGCGCACCAGCAGCCCGGTCAGCCCGAGCACAAACAGGATAGCCGCCAGGATCAGGCCGTGTTGAAGAGGGATCATGCTTGCTCCTCCGATTTTCTTCTCGCCATTTCGCCACTCGCCGGCGCGTTGCTCAGCACCTCGCCAGGCTTGTGCTCGCGGCCGATATGGAAGGCGACAACCAGACCCGCCAACAGCAGCATTGAGGCCAGCTCAACCGCCAATACGTAAGGCCCGAACAGGCTGATGCCCACCGCCTTCGCGTCGACCATCTCGCCGCTGATACCCTGGTCGGATACGCTGCGGATCGCGACGATCAATACCACCAGCAGCGCCAGCGACAACAGGCCAGGCCCGATCCACACCGTCGGCTTCATCCAGTCGCGCTCTTGCTGCTGCACGTTGCCGAGGTTCAGCATCATCACCACGAACACGAACAGCACCATGATGGCGCCCGCATAGACGATGATTTCCAACGCGGCGGCAAAGTAGGCGCCGAGCGAGAAGAAGACTGCCGAGATCGCCAATAACGAGACGATCAGATACAGCAGCGCATGCACAGGGTTGGTATGGGTGATCACGCGAATCGTCGCGGCCACCGCAATCAAACCTGCCAGGTAAAATGCAATTTCCATGCTTGCTGGCTCCTTAGGGCAACAGACCTTTGACGTCGATCGGTTTGGCTTCGTTTTCGGCTTCGCCTTTGGCTTTGCCGTCAATCGCCATACCGGCCATCCGGTAGAAGTTATATTCCGGATATTTACCCGGCCCCGAGATCAACAGATCTTCTTTTTCGTACACCAGATCCTGACGCTTGTACTCACCCAGTTCGAAATCCGGCGTCAGCTGGATAGCGGTAGTCGGGCAAGCCTCTTCGCACAGGCCACAGAAAATGCAGCGCGAGAAGTTGATGCGGAAGAACTCCGGATACCAACGGCCGTCTTTCTGCTCCGCTTTTTGCAGCGAGATACAGCCGACCGGGCAGGCCACCGCACACAGGTTACAGGCGACGCAGCGCTCTTCGCCGTCCGGATCGCGCGTCAGCACGATGCGGCCACGGTAGCGCGGCGGCAGGTAAACCGGTTCTTCCGGATACATCTGGGTTTCGCGCTTGGCGAAGGCATGCATGCCAATCATCCAAATGCTGCGCACCTGGGTGCCGAAACCAACCACTAACTCTTTCAATGTCATGGTTTATTCACCCCTTATTGAGCGTTGTACAAAATGACCGCGGCGGTTGCCAGCAGGTTCAGCAGCGTCAGCGGCAGGCACACTTTCCAGCCGAAGGACATCACCTGGTCATAACGCGGACGCGGCAGCGCGGCACGGATCAGGATGAACATCATCATGAAGAAGGCCGTTTTCAACGCGAACCAGATGAATGGCGGCAGGAACGGACCCTGCCAGCCGCCGAAGAACAACGTCACAATCAGGGCGGACACGGTGACGATACCGATGTATTCCCCCACGAAGAACAGACCGAACTTCATGCCGGAATATTCGATGTGGTAACCGTCGGCCAGTTCCTGCTCGGCTTCCGGCTGGTCAAACGGGTGACGGTGGCACACCGCCACGCCGGCGATCGCGAAGGTCACGAAGCCGAAGAACTGCGGAATGACGTTCCAGACGTGCGCCTGGGATTCAACGATGGCCTGCATGTTGAACGAATCCGCCTGCATCACCACGCCCATCAGCGACAGGCCGATGAACACTTCGTAGCTCAGGGTTTGCGCGGAGGCGCGCATCGCGCCCAACAGCGAGTATTTGTTGTTGCTCGACCATCCGGCGAACAGCACGGCGTACACCGCCAGGCCGGCCATCATCAGGAAGAACAGAATACCGATGTTGAGATCGGACACCGCCCAGGTCGGGCTGACCGGAACGATGGCAAATGCCAGCAACAGGGAAGTAAAGGCGATCATCGGCGCCAGGGTGAAGATCACCCGGTCGGAGAATCTCGGTACCCAGTCTTCCTTGAAGAACATTTTGATCATGTCGGCGACCAGCTGCAGCGAGCCGCCCCAGCCTACGCGGTTCGGTCCGTAGCGGTTCTGGAACAGGCCGAGCAGACGGCGTTCGCCGAAGCTCATGAATGCCCCGCACGCCACGACCACCAACAGGATCACGACCGCTTTAAGAATGGCGATCAGAATGTCGATCACCTCAGGGGTAAACCAGCTCATCGTGCTGCCTCCCGCAGATTGTCTACCTTAGCACCCACCAAGATCGGCGGGATCCCTGGCAAGCCGAGCGGCAAACCAACCTGGCCCTGGGTCAGGGTTTCACTCAGACGCACCGGCAGACGCAGGGTCTGACCCGCACAGCTGAACTCCACCAGGCTGCCCGCGTTGACGCCAAGCATCGCCGCGTCGGCCGGGTTGACCATCACGTAGGCTTCCGGCATGCGCTGCTGGATCACGTGAGAGCGCTGCGACATTTCGTCGCTGCCGAACAGGTGGTAGTAAGGCGCGACACGCCAGCCGTCGACCGGATTGAACGCGGCAGGCACGCGATCGAAGTAACCGAGGCTGCCCTCCCCCGCTTCGATCAGGCGCACGCCCGGATCGCCGTGGCGCAGTTTGCCGCCCACTTCGGCCTGGAACTTGTTCCATGCCTGCGGTGAGTTCCAGCCTGGCGCCCAGGCGAACGGGATCTGCTGACGATCGGCCAGCGGGCTGTTGTTCCCTTCCATCGAGAAGGCGAACATGGTGTCTTTATCCTGCGGCTGACGCGGCTCGTGCACACTGATGTTAGCGCGCATGGCGGTACGGCCGCTGGAGCGGTGCGGCGAACGCGCCAGCTTCTGACCGCGAATGCGGAAAGTCGCGTCCGGCGCAGCGTCGACGATGCCCTGCAGCTGCGGCAACGCGGCAACGCAAGCGGCGATCACGTCATCGAGCTGGGTCCAGTCCACGTGGCGGCTGGTGTAGGTGGAGTGCAGCGAGTGCATCCAGCGCCAGCTTTCCAGCATCACGGTGAACTGATTCTTCTTGGCGTCGTCGTAGTAAGCCGGATCGTATACCTGGAAGAAGCGCTGCGCGCGGCCTTCCTGGTTGATCAGCGTACCGTCGCTCTCGGCGAAGCTGGCCGAGGAGAGGATCAGGTTGGCTTTGTCCATGATCGCAGTGCGCTGGTGGTCGGCGACGATCAGGTTGTTGACCTTGGCCAACGCCGCATCCACCTGCGCCGCCGGCGCATGGCGATAGAGATCGTTTTCCATCACGATGGCGGTGTCGGCTGCGCCGCTCGCCAGCTGTTCCAGCGCCTGATCGAGCGAACCGCCGCCGATCATCGCCAGGCCCATGCTGTTGGCTGCGCCCGCCACGAAGGTGATGCCGACATCGGAACCGCGGCCCTTCAACGCTTTGGCGATGTTGGCCGCCGCTTCGATGATGGCTTCGCTGCCGGCGTTGCTGCCGGTCACGATCAGCGGTTTGCGTGCGCCGGTCAGCGCCTGCACGATGATATCGACTTTCTTGTTCAGGCCTTCAGCCAGATCGTTCACCGCCGGCGCCGCGCTGTCCAGCGCGTGAGCGATGGCGAAGCCGAAGCGCGCCTGCTCGTCCACCGGCGCGCGGTAGTTCCAGGCGGCGATGTCGTCCAGACGGGTGTTGTCGACGTTGGTGGTGAACAGCGGGTACTTGGCGTGCTGACCGATGTTCTGCACCGCCGCGATCTGCCAGTCGGCCACGCGTTGCGCCGCCGCCATCGCGCGGGCTTTACCCTTGACGGCCTGGCGCACGGACAGCGCGATACGCGCACCGGTTTGCGTCAGGTCTTCGCCCAGCACCAGCACTGCGTCGTAATCTTCGATCTCACGCAGCGCCGGCGTATGGACGCCGCCGTTTTTCAGCACGTTCAGCATCAGCGCCAGGCGTGATTGCTCCGCCTGAGCGATACCGGTGTAGTAGTTCTCGGCGCCGACCAGCTCGCGCAGTGCGAAGTTGCTTTCCAGGCTGGCGCGCGGGGAGCCGATGCCGATGGTTTTCTTCGCCTGACGCAGGATGTCCGCCGCGCCCTGCATCGCCTGCTCGGCGTTCAGGGTGATCCAGTCATCGCCGCGCAGCTGCTGCGGTTGACGCGGACGATCTTTCTGGTTGACGTAGCCGTAACCGAAACGGCCGCGGTCGCACAGGAAGTAGTGGTTCACGCTGCCGTTGTAACGGTTTTCGATACGGCGCAGCTCGCCATAGCGTTCGCCCGGGCTGGTGTTACAGCCGATGCTGCACTGCTGGCAAATGCTCGGTGCGAACTGCATGTCCCATTTACGGTTGTAGCGTTCGGAGTGCGTTTTGTCGGTGAATACGCCGGTCGGGCACACTTCCACCAGGTTGCCGGAGAACTCGCTTTCCAGCGTGCCGCTTTCCGGGCGACCGAAGTAGACGTTGTCGTGCGCGCCGTACACGCCGAAGTCGGTGCCGTCCGCATAGTCTTTGTAGTAACGCACGCAGCGGTAGCAGGCGATGCAGCGGTTCATCTCATGCGAGATAAACGGCCCCAGCTCCTGGTTGTTGTGGGTGCGCTTGGTGAAGCGGTAGCGGCGGAAGCTGTGGCCGGTCATTACCGTCATATCCTGCAGGTGACAGTTACCGCCTTCTTCACAGACCGGGCAATCGTGCGGGTGGTTGGTCATCAACCACTCGACCACGCTTTCACGGAACTGCTTCGCTTCGCCGTCATCGATGGAGATGAAGGTGCCGTCGGATGCCGGGGTCATACAGGACATCACCAAACGGCCGCGCGTATCTTCCGCGTTTTGGTATTGCTTTACCGCACATTGGCGGCAAGCGCCGACGCTTCCCAGCGCCGGATGCCAGCAAAAGTAAGGAATATCAAGGCCGAGGGAAAGACAAGCCTGCAGCAGGTTGTCCGCTCCGTCTACCTCATACTCTTTGCCGTCTACATGAATCGTAGCCATAGTCAGCATGCTTCCAAGTGGCCTGCCTTGCGGCAGGCGTTAATCAAAAATTCTGGCCGTGTTCGGGCGAGTCGGCTTACCAGCGCTGCTTCAGCAGATTGTTCGGCTGAATGCCGCCAATCGCATGGGCGTTGCCGAAGTGCTGCACGGCGATGCCCGCCTCGAACTCTTCACGGAAATATTTAATCGCGCTTTGCAGTGGCTCTACGGCACCTGGCGCGTGGGCGCAGAAGGTTTTGCCCGGGCCGAGGGAACGGCACAGCTGTTCGAGGGTTTCGATATCCCCCGGCTGCCCTTCGCCGTTTTCCAACGCACGCAGGATCTTCACGCTCCACGGCAGGCCGTCGCGGCATGGCGTACACCAGCCGCAGGACTCGCGGGCGAAGAACTCTTCCAGGTTACGCACCAGCGGCACCATGCCGATCTCATGGTCTACCGCCATCGCCAGCGCGGTGCCGAGACGGCTGCCGGCTTTGCCGATCGCGCCGTATTCCATCGGCAGATCGAGGTGATCGGCGGTCAGGAAGTCGGTCCCCGCGCCGCCCGGCTGCCAGGCTTTGAAGCGCAGACCGTCGCGCATGCCGCCGGCGTAGTCTTCCAGGATCTCGCGCGCGGTGGTGCCGAACGGCAACTCCCAGACGCCCGGATTTTTCACCCGGCCGGAGAAGCCCATCAGCTTGGTGCCTTTGTCTTCACTGCCGGAGATGCCGGTGTACCACTCCACGCCGTTCGCCAAAATGGCCGGCACGTTGCACAGCGTTTCGACGTTGTTGACGCAGGTCGGTTTGCCCCATACGCCGGCGCTGGCCGGGAATGGTGGCTTGGAACGCGGGTTGGCGCGGCGGCCTTCCAGCGAGTTGATCAGCGCGGTTTCTTCGCCGCAGATGTAACGGCCGGCGCCGGTGTGCACGATCAGCTCGAAATCGAACCCGGTGCCGAGAATGTTCTTGCCCAGATAGCCGGCTTCGGTGGCTTCCGCGATGGCGCGACGCAGGTGCGCCGCCGCTTCGATGTACTCACCGCGCAGGAAGATGTACCCACGGTAGGCTTTCAGCGCGAACGCGGAGATCAGCATGCCTTCCACCAGCAGGTGCGGCAGCTGCTCCATCAGCAGGCGGTCTTTATAGGTGCCCGGCTCCATCTCATCGGCGTTACACAGCAGGTAACGGATGTTCATGGATTCGTCCTTCGGCATCAGGCTCCACTTCAAACCGGTGGAGAAGCCCGCGCCGCCGCGGCCCTTCAGCCCGGAGTCTTTCACCAGGCTGACGATCTCGTCCGGGGCCAGGCCTTTGAGGGCCTTTTCTGCACCGGCATAGCCGTTTTTGCTGCGGTACTCGTCCAGCCACAGCGGCTGCTTGTCATCGCGCAGACGCCAGGTCAGCGGGTGCGTTTCGGGAGTGCGTACAATGTGCTTGGTCATTGATACTGCTCCAGTAGCGTCTCGATATCTTCAGGCTTCAGCTGACTGTGAGTGTCCTCGTCAATCATCATTGTCGGCCCTTTATCGCAGTTGCCCAGACAGCAGGTCGGCAACAGCGTGAAGCGGCCATCAAAGGTGGTTTGACCCGGCTTGATGTTCAGCTTCTTCTCGATAGCGGCCTGAATGCCCTGGTAACCGGTGATGTGACAGACAACGCTGTCACAATAACGGATCACGTGACGTCCTACTGGCTGACGGAAAATCTGGCTGTAGAACGTGGCCACGCCTTCTACGTCGCTGGCGGGGATGCCCAGCACTTCCGCGATGGCGTAAATCGCACCGTCCGGAACCCAGCCGCGCTGCTTCTGCACAATTTTCAGTGCTTCGATGGAAGCGGCGCGCGGATCCTCGTAATGGTGCTTTTCGTGCTCGATCGCATCACGTTCTTCCGCGCTCAGTACAAATGCATCAACGCCGCTCTGAGGAGCGGCTGCGTTGATGGGCTCGAGCGCATCATTGACTGCGTGATTGTCTTTTTGATCATGCATAGTTAGCGGTCCACATCTGACATTACAAAATCGATACTACCCAGATAGACGATCAGGTCGGAAACCAGGCTGCCACGGATGACCGATGGGATCTGCTGCAGGTGCGCAAAGCTCGGCGTACGTACCCGGGTGCGGTAGCTCATGGTGCTGCCGTCGCTGGTCAGGTAGTAGCTATTGATCCCTTTGGTGGCTTCAATCATCTGGAATGATTCGTTGGCTGGCATCACCGGACCCCAGGAAACCTGCAGGAAGTGGGTGATCAGCGTTTCAATATGCTGCAGCGTGCGCTCTTTCGGCGGCGGCGTGGTCAGCGGGTGATCGGCCTTGAACGGGCCTTCCGGCATGTTGTTCAGGCACTGTTCGAGAATGCGCAGGCTCTGGCGCAGCTCTTCCACCTTCAGCATCACGCGGGTGTAGCAGTCGCTGGTGCCGTCGCCGACCGGCACTTCGAAGTCGAAGTTCTCGTAGCCGGAGTACGGACGCCATTTACGCACGTCGAACTCGACGCCGGTGGCACGCAGGCCGGCGCCGGTCACGCCCCACTCCAGCGCTTCTTTGGCGTTGTAAGACGCTACGCCGATGGAACGGCCTTTCAGGATGCTGTTCTTCAGCGCCGCTTTCACGTAGGAGTCCAGACGCTTCGGCATCCAGTCGAGGAATTCACGCAGCAGGCGATCCCAGCCGCGCGGCAGATCGTGCGCGACGCCGCCGATGCGGAACCAGGCCGGGTGCATACGGAAACCGGTGATCGCTTCCACCAGATCGTAGATTTTCTGACGGTCGGTAAAGGCGAAGAACACCGGGGTCATCGCGCCGACGTCCTGAATGAAGGTGGAGATGTACAGCAGGTGGCTGTTGATGCGGAACAGCTCGGACAGCATCACGCGGATGGTGTCGACGCGCTCAGGCACCTTGATGCCGGCCAGCTTCTCGACCGCCAGCACATAAGGCATTTCGTTCACGCAGCCGCCGAGGTACTCGATACGGTCGGTGTACGGAATGTAGCTGTGCCAGGATTGACGCTCGCCCATCTTCTCGGCGCCGCGGTGGTGATAGCCGATATCCGGCACGCAGTCGACGATCTCTTCGCCGTCCAGCTGCAGAATGATGCGGAACGCACCGTGCGCGGACGGGTGGTTCGGGCCGAGGTTGAGGAACATGAAGTCTTCGTTCTCGGTACCGCGCTTCATGCCCCAGTCTTCCGGCTTGAAGGTCAGCGCTTCCATCTCCAGATCTTCTTTCTGCTTGGTCAGCACGAAAGGATCGAATTCGGTGGCGCGCGCCGGGTAGTCCTTGCGCAGCGGGTGCCCTTCCCAGGTCTGCGGCATCATGATGCGCGACAGGTGCGGGTGGCCGTCGAAGGTGATGCCGAACATTTCCCAGGTTTCGCGCTCGTACCAGTTGGCGTTCGGGAACACCTTGGTCGCCGTCGGCACGTGCAGGTCTTTTTCAGACAGCGCCACCTTCAGCATGATGTCGCGGTTGCGTTCGATGGAAATCAGATGGTAGAAAACGGAGAAATCCGCAGCGGGCAGGCCGTCGCGGTGGGTGCGAAGACGTTCGTCCACGCCATGCAGATCGAACAGCATGACATACGGCTTCGGCTGTTTTCTCAGGAACGTCATTACTTCCAGCAACTGGTCAGGTTTAACCCATACCACGGGCATGCCGGTACGGGTGGCCTGAACAGTAAAGGCTTCCGGCCCAAAACGGTTGCGCAGTTCGCCGATCACCGGGTCGTCAAGGTGATCTCGGGTCTGCCAGGCAGGCAAGGCGTCGTGCGTCGTCAAATCTGTCATAATTTTTTTTCACCACACTAAAGGGTTATTCGCCGCAAGTTTCACTTTTCGCTGTGTTAACCAATAGCGCACTAAGATGGACGTTAAATGAACGTCTTAAATCTCGTCAGGCGTCCGGAGGTTGGTCACCGCGATGCGCTCGCCGTGTTTACGCTCTCTTTCAGACTGCATATTGGCGCGGTAAACGCCCTGATCGCCGACAACCCACGACAGCGGGCGACGTTCTTTGCCGATGGATTCCTGCAGCAGCATCAGCGCTTGCATGTAGGCTTCCGGACGCGGCGGGCAGCCGGGAATGTACACGTCGACCGGCAGGAACTTGTCCACGCCCTGCACCACGGAATAGATGTCGTACATGCCGCCGGAGTTGGCGCAGGCGCCCATCGAGATCACCCACTTAGGCTCCAGCATCTGCTCGTACAGGCGTTGGATGACCGGGGCCATCTTGGTGAAACAGGTACCGGCCACCACCATCAGGTCAGCCTGACGCGGGGAGGCGCGCAGTACTTCCGCACCGAAACGCGCCACGTCGTGAACGGCGGTAAACGACGTCACCATCTCCACGTAACAGCACGAAAGGCCGAAGTTATACGGCCAAATAGAGTTTTTACGCCCCCAGTTCACCATGTCATGCAGCGCATGTTCGAGTTTACCCATGTAAACCGTGCGGTGGACCTGTTGTTCCAGGGGATCGGCGACGATCTCCTGTTTTTGCAGGGGATAACGGTCGTTCTCACCGTTCGGGTCTATGCGGGTGAGCGTATAGTCCATCTTAATGCCTCGCTGTTACTGCGGATGACTGTTGGTGTTAGTGATCGTGCTCGGTTTGCTGCGGCGTTGGGAACGCGCCGGAGTCCAATCCAACGCGCCGATGCGCACCAGATAAACCAGACCGGCCAATAGCACCAAAATGAAAATGGCGGCTTCGATAAAGCCTACCCAACCGCTCTCGCGAACCGAGACCGACCAGGCATACAGGTATAAGGCTTCAACGTCGAAAATAACGAAGAACATGGCCACCAGGTAGAACTTGGCGGACAAGCGCATGCGCGCCGTACCGACCGAGTCGATGCCTGATTCAAACGGGGTGTGTTTGGCGCGCGCCCGGGCTCTCCCGCCCAAGAAGAACGCACCCAGCAGCATTAAGCCGCAAAGCCCGATAGCCACGACGAGAAATACGGCGAGCGCCCAGTGATGAGCGATAACTTCAGTGGTTGTTGACATACTCTATGCTTACTCATCAAAAGTGGCGTCGATCGCGCTGCTCTTGTCACCGGCAGTTAGTGCGCCACATCGATTTAAGGGAAGGATAAATAACCACACAAACAAACTGCTTTTACAGCGAGTTAGGCAGCGTTTTTCTGTGGGCTTTTTACTCCTTTCTATAACCTTTTGTCAACTTTGACAAAAGTATCTACACACTAGTTTACATACGTATCATTTGATTAACATTTGATGCGCCAGGGGCTGGCTAAATCGTGTCAGTTAATTTTTGTGTAGAAACAGATAGATATAAACCAACGTGCACATTTCAGTTTTACTATACCATTGTCTCAGGAATTCCCTGTTCTTCCACTCACTACCTAGGGGTATTTTTTTGATCCAGGACACGTTTTCAGCATAAATCCTCAAAAAAAGTGTGGCCCTTTAACAATTTTCCTCAAATTAAGCCGCAAAAACGGCCGCTATAAGCTAACAAAATAACCCTGCTATTACCATGCCTTTAACCCATTCAATCTTATTGCTCAAAAAACAAACTCAGCGTCTTAAACCCGGCCAAACTCTCTTTTCAGTAACGCTTAAAAGTTAATAAAACAGCCAACTCATAACAAAATCGTCATTAAATCCCTATAACAGTAAAAATCGCAAAAAAAAGGGCAAAAAAAACCTCCGCCGAAGCAGAGGTTTTCATCAGATCTAACGCCGCGGCGTTATTCTTCTTCGTCCACCAGGCTGGCGTCATCCTGATCGCCCTGGAGACCGGCTTCCGCGCCGTTGAAGCCATAACCGTCATTGCCGCCCTGCATTGCGCTGAAGATGGCCATCGCCAGCTCATTGCTGCACTGCGCGTTTTTGCACAGCGCATACTGGGTATCCGGCAGCGGCGGCAAACCTTCCACCGCCCCCAGCACCCGCAGATCGGGGCTCATCATCTCGATCGGCCGCGCGGTCACGCCCAGGCCGGCCTTACAGGCCGCCCGCACCGCGGACAGCGTGGAAGCGACATAGGCGATTCGCCAAGGGATACCGGCTTCGTCCAGCTGCTTGATCGCCAGCGCGCGGAACGGGCTTGGCTCATCCATCACCACCAACGGGATCGGTTCGCCCGCCTGATAGTGGTAATCGGCGGCGCAGTACCACAGCGTCGGCGATGTGCGCAGCACGATATGCGGATGTCCGGCCGGATCGGCCGTGGTCACCGCCAGATCGATCTCGCCCTCTTCCAGCAGATCGACCATCGTCGTGCTGCGCTTTACGCGCACGTCAATGGCCAGCTTCGGATAGATGGCGGTCACGCGGTTCAACAGGAAAGGCAGAATGGTATCGGCGGTGTCGTCGGAAGCGCCGATGGTCAGAACACCTTTAATATTGTTGTACATCAGCGAGGTACAGGCTTCGTCGTTAAAGCGCAGGATCTTCCTGGCATAACCGAGAAGCTGAATACCATGCTCAGTCAGGAGTTTGTTACGCCCATGGCGGGCAAACAGTTCTTTGCCGACCAGTTGCTCTAATCGCTGCATTTGTTGACTGACGGCTGATTGAGTACGGCATACGGCAACCGCCGCCGCCGCAAAGGTATTCAAATCAGCAACCGCAACAAAGGTTCTTAGCAGATCGAGGTCGAGATTAAGTATCGGACGATTTGCAGTTGTCATAGTGTATTCTTCACTTTTTTAAATTCTAATTTACGAACTACTACCCTGGTGTGTTTCTCAGACGCCGTTGAAAAGGACGGAGCCTGTTATGACAGTACCCCACTCATAAGTGGAGGGCAAAAAAATTACTTATGATTCGTTACCTCTATCGCTTTTTAAAATGCGATCTATCGATGGTGCTTATAGAACGCGGGGGACTGAATACCGGTGAAAAGGGAAAACCCCCACCGAACCTGAGATTTTACTCATTCATACTGCCTAATTTCCACTCCATTCGTGCTACTGAGAACCCTTATCAACCGGCGTTCAGACTGCATTACAGAGCAAAAAAGATAAATAATTAACGCTACCGACTTCGTGTTACCACTCAATGAATTTAATAAATTCAATCAGTAAGATTTTTGCTTTAAATAATAATCCTATAACCACATAAACAATGCTTAAGGTAAAATATAAAGTAAAGCTAATGTAAATATGTCATTTTTCTTAGTGTGGTGCGCTAACTGACACCCCGCTATCAGACAACTCCGGTATTATCGTTCCTTTACAGTTTATTGAAGCCTATTCTCCCTTTCGGCTTATCAGTTCACTGCTGCCAGCCACGATCGCCGGCACGTCGCGTTTATCGAGGCGGGATTTTACAGAACAAAACCCTAGTAAAATTATAGTTCATGAAATTATGAACCACAAAATAACTTTACCTTTGCTTATCATAACTAAAATCCCCCGTTACGACATGCATTTGCACCAAAGGCGTGCAAAACCCTTCAAAAGCAACTACGCCAGGAGTACATTGGGCGGGTTGCGGCGTCCCACGGTAGGAGCGCCCCTATCCCAGCAAAAGGCTCAACTTTTTATGTCCCCCATTGAGAAATCCAGCAAACTGGACAACGTCTGCTATGACATTCGCGGCCCGGTGCTTAAAGAAGCTAAACGTCTTGAAGAAGAAGGCAACAAAGTCCTGAAACTGAACATCGGCAACCCTGCCCCGTTCGGTTTCGACGCCCCGGACGAAATCCTGGTCGACGTGATCCGCAATCTGCCCACGGCGCAAGGCTACTCCGATTCCAAAGGCCTCTTCTCGGCGCGTAAAGCGATCATGCAGCACTACCAGGCGCGCAACATGCGTGACGTGACCGTTGAGGATATCTACATTGGCAACGGCGTCTCGGAGCTGATCGTCCAATCCATGCAGGCGCTGCTCAACAGCGGCGACGAAATGCTGGTGCCGGCGCCGGACTACCCGCTGTGGACCGCTGCGGTATCGCTTTCCGGCGGTAAGGCCGTGCACTACCTGTGCGATGAGCAGGCCGGCTGGTTCCCGGATCTGGACGACATCATCAGCAAGATCACCCCGCGCACCCGCGGCATCGTGATCATCAACCCGAACAACCCGACCGGCGCGGTTTACAGCAAAGCGCTGCTGGAACAGATCGTCGAGATCGCCCGTCAACACAACCTGATCATCTTCGCCGACGAGATCTACGACAAGATCCTGTATGACGAAGCCGAGCACCATTCGATCGCCGCGCTGGCGCCGGATCTGCTGACCGTGACCTTCAACGGCCTGTCGAAAACCTACCGCGTGGCGGGCTTCCGCCAGGGCTGGATGGTGCTGAACGGGCCGAAGAAACACGCCAAAGGCTATATCGAAGGGCTGGAGATGCTGGCTTCGATGCGCCTGTGCGCCAACGTGCCGATGCAACACGCCATTCAAACCGCGCTGGGCGGTTATCAGAGCATCAGCGAATTCATTCAGCCTGGCGGCCGCCTGTACGAACAGCGCAATCGCACCTGGGAACTGCTCAACGACATTCCGGGCGTCTCTTGCGTGAAGCCACAGGGCGCGCTGTATATGTTCCCGCGCATCGACGCCAAGCGCTTCAACATCCACGACGACCAGAAGCTGGTGCTTGATCTGCTGCTGCAGGAAAAAGTGCTGCTGGTGCAGGGCACCGCGTTCAACTGGCCTTACCCGGATCACGTGCGCATCGTCACCCTGCCGCGCGTAGACGAACTGGAAATGGCGGTCGGCAAACTGGGCCGCTTCCTGGAAGGTTACCACCAGTAATCGCCTGGGGCGCAGCGCCTTGCTGCGCCCTTCTCTCATTGCCCGGTTGCAAAATTCGCCGTCACTGCTTCACAATGGGGCCCTCACTTGCCGTTAAAGAGAGCACCATGAGCCAGAGCCATTTCTTCGCCCATCTGTCCCGCCTGAAACTGATCAACCGCTGGCCGCTGATGCGCAACGTGCGTACCGAGAACGTCTCCGAACACAGTCTGCAGGTGGCCTTTGTCGCCCACGCGTTGGCGGTGATCAAGAACCGCAAATTCAACGGCAACCTCAACGCCGACCGCGTTGCGCTGCTGGCGATGTACCACGACGCCAGCGAAGTGATCACCGGCGACATGCCGACGCCGATCAAGTACTACAATCCGCAGATCGCCCATGAATACAAGAAGATCGAAAAGATCGCCCAGCAAAAGCTGCTGGACATGATCCCCGCGGAGCTGCGCAACGATTTCCGCACCATTCTCGATGAGCACTACTACAGCGAAGATGAAAAGCAGGTAGTGAAGCAGGCAGACGCGCTGTGCGCCTACCTGAAATGCCTGGAGGAACTCTCTGCCGGCAACAACGAATTCACCCTGGCCAAGGCGCGGCTGGATAAAACCCTGGAACAGCGCCGCAGCCCGGAAATGGACTACTTCATGGACGTGTTCATTCCCAGCTTCAGCCTGTCATTGGACGAAATCAGCCTCGACAGTTCGCTGTAACCCCGCCGGCGCAGCCTCGCTGCGCCGTTAAAAGCCGTAGAGCCACGGCACCACAATCACGCTGACCGCCATCACCAGCAGAGTGAACGGCACGCCGAGACGCACGAAATCGCCGAACTTGTAATTGCCCGGCCCCAGCACCAACGTGTTGACCGGTGAAGAGACCGGCGTCATAAAGGCGGCGGACGCGGCGATGGCGATAATCATCGCGAACGGGTATGGCGAGACGCCCATTTCGCGCGCGGCGGCGATGGCGATCGGCGCCATCAGCACCGCCGTCGCGGTGTTGGAAATAAACAGGCCGATGGTGGCGCACAAGACGAACAGGCACAGCAGCATCACGCGCGGCCCCGCGCCGCCGGCGATGTCCATCAGCCCGCTGACGATCAGATCCACCCCGCCGGTCTTTTGCAGCGCCTGCGCAAACGGCATCATCCCGACGATCAAAATAATGCTCGGCCAATGGATCGATTTATAGGCGCTCTCCATATCGATACAGCGAAACTTGCCCATCAGCAGGCAGGCGATCAGCGCCGCGATGGGGTTGGGGATTTCGTCGGTCAACATCATTGCCACCATCAGCGCCAGGCAAAACAGCGCGTGCGGCGCCTGCGTGATCGCCGGCGCCACTTCGTCCACCTCGGCCGGCAAGTTGAGCACGATAAAGTCGTGGGTTTTGGCCTGCAGCTGACGGATCGCCTTCCAGTCGCCGATCACCAGTAAAATGTCGCCCAGCTCCAGCGGCTCGTCCACCAGCTTGCCGCCCAGCGTCTCGCCGTGGCGGCGGATGCCCACCACGTTGAGATCGTAGCGGCTGCGGAACGCCGCTTCGCGCAGGCTTTTGCCCAGCAGCGCCGAGTCCGGGATCAGCGACACTTCCGCCATGCCGACGTTGCGCGACTGTTCAGAGAAGTAATCGCCGCGCAACACCATCGGCTCCAGCCGCTGCTCGCCGCAGAATTCGCGCAGATCGACCTGGCTGTCCGACATGTCGATCAAAAGAACGTCGCCCTCGCGCAGCTCGGTGCTGCCAGAGGCGCTGACCATCACCCGCCGGAAGCGTTTCCAGCGCTCGATACCCACCACGTTGGCGCCATAACGCGCACGCAGGTGCAGTTCATCCAGCGAACGCCCGATCAGCGGCGAAGCGCTGCGGACAGCCAGCCGCCGCGCGCGACCGGTCAGCTTGTAGTCGCGGATCAAATCGCGGAAGGTACGGCGCTGCCAGTCATCGCTGGCTTTGCCCGTTTCACCGCTGCCCAGCCAACGCCGGGCGATCAGCATGTAACCGACGCCCAGCGCCAGCACCACCAGGCCAATGGGCGTCACGCTGAAGAAACCGAAACCATGGATGCCTTCTCGCACCAGCTCGCTGTTGACCACCATGTTGGGCGGCGTGGCCACCAACGTCATCATGCCGCTGATAAGCCCGGCGAAGCTGAGCGGCATCATCAGCCGCCCCGGCGCGATCTTCATTCTGGCCGTCACGCTGAGCACTACCGGGATAAAGATCGCCACCACGCCGGTCGAGCTCATGAACGCCCCCAGCCCGGCGACCGTCACCATCAGCAGCATCAACATTTTGGTTTCGCTGCTGCCGGCCACTTTCACCAGCCAGTCCCCCACCTGATAGGCCACGCCGGTGCGCACCAGCCCTTCGCCGATCACGAACAGCGCCGCGATCAAAATCACGTTGGGATCGCTGAAACCGACCGTCGCCTCCTGCAGGCTGAGCGTGCCGCTCAGCACGAAGGCGATGATCACCAACAGGGCCACCACGTCCATGCGCAGCTTGTTGGTGGTAAACAGCACGATGGCAATCAGCAGTAAACTCAGCACCCACAGTAATTCGCTGTTCAAAACGGCCTCATCCGGCAAATGTCCAAGGGTCTAAAAAATAGCATAAAAAAACCCCGCCGAAGCGGGGTCTAATCAATTAGGGTGAAGATAATGCCGCTCAGGCCAGCCGGCGAACGATCGCGCCCTGCGCCGTTTTATCGACGGCGATCTGCGCCAGCGAATCCAGCCGCAGGTCGACCTGCTCCAGCTTCGGCGCATCCGCCGGCGCGTTGACCGCAATCACCTGGCAGCCCGCCGCCAGGCCGGAGAGAATGCCGGCCGGCGCGTCTTCAACCACCACGCACTCGTGCGGCGCAAGCCCCAGGCGCTCGGCGCCCAGCAGATAGGCGTCGGGCTGTGGCTTACCGTGTTTAACCTGCTCGGCGGTGATGAACACCTCCGGCAATGGCAAACCGCCAGCCTGGCGGCGAGCGCCGGCCACCGGCACCGAACCGGAGGTGACGATCGCCCAAGGGATACCGAGCGCGTTCAGGCGCTCCAGCAGCGCAATCGCGCCCGGCAGCGCGCGAACGCCGTCGGTATCCTGCGCTTCGGCCTGCTCCAGCAGCTGGAACTCGCGCTGAATTTCCGCTTCGCTTTCGCCCGGCATAAAGTGGCGCAGAGAAGTAATGGCCTGTTTACCGTGAATGAAATCCAGCACCGCTTGCGGGTTGACACCGCGGCGCTCGGCCCAGTGCGTCCAGGCGCGCTCTACCGCCGGCAATGAATCCACCAGGGTGCCATCAAGATCGAACAGAAAACCCTTACACTCCACAGAAAACCTCTTCTTAATCAAGCATTGATGATTTGCGCTATCTCAACGGCGCTCAGGTGATACTGGCGCGGACAGGCCAGCCAGATCGCCAGCATACGCTGGTATTTTTCCCACATTTTGGTCTGGGCGTTGAAACCGTGGCTGCCGGAATCGAAGTGAGTATAACGCCCCTCGGTGCTGACCAGGAAACGCACGTAGCTCAGGTAGCGCGCTTCGGTGGCGGCGTCGAAGCCGAGAAACGCCAGGCGGCGCTCGTCCAGATCCTGCTTCTCTTTCAGGTTGCCCCAGGAAACCTGCAGCGCATGGTGCATCTCCATCACGTTGATGATGGTGCGGCACACCTCTTCGCTCAGTTCGCCGAAGTCGCGATCCAGTTCGCGCATTTGCAACCCGAAGCCGCGTTCGACGATGGTTTGCAGCCGGCGATAACGGTCGCCGTTGTCCGGGTCGAGCAGGGTCATCATCTTGTACTGGTTCGACAGGATCAGCCGCTGGGCGTTGGTCATTTCCATCAGGATTTCCTCATTTCTGTGTGATGGCGGGAGCATCGCACAGCGCAAGAACGCAGGAAATCACAACTCGACCGTTCTTTGATTTAAACCGGGGTTATTGGCGCTTTGACGAAAAAGGCCGCATCAACGCGGCCTTTTCTCAGTTACAGATCGTCGAGGAAGGTTTTGTCCAGCTGCTTAAAAGCACGTTTGAGCAGATCGGCCAACGTCTGATAGGTCGGCGTGCCTTCGAGCGGCGCGACCGCCTGCCCGGCTTCCGTCAGCTTGTTGCGCACCTCATGGAACCATTGCAGCAGCGTCGGCGGCAGCGGCGTGACCGAACGGCGCCCCAGCCACCACAGTCCCTGCATCGGCAGGCTGCAGGCGAACAGCGCGGTAGCGATCGCCGGGCCGAGCTGACCGCCAAGCGCGATCTGCCAGGTCAGCGTGAAAATCGCCAACGGCGGCATGAAACGGATAGCGAAACGGGTGGCACGCGCAACGCGGTTCTCCGGAAAGACCGGTGCCAGACGTTTGTCCGACGGCCAGGTTTTCATATAATGCTGCCCGCGCTGGAAGACCTGAAACCAGCTTACGGAACCGGACGGTTTGCTCGTCATTGCGTACCTCAACGTCACGTAAAGAAACTAAAAGCGTGCTGCCAGAGACCATACTAAAAAATTTGAAGCTTTAAATTTATTTTGTGTTTGCACCGGGCTATCGGTATCCTAAGCCGGCCTTGTGGCCGGTAGAAGATGACGCAAATTTTGTCAACTTTTAGCCCTATAAAAATCAAGATTATTTAAACCGCAGAGAAATCATCGGTTTTTCCATCATCCTGTGATTTGTGCACTTCACATGATGTTAATCATAAATGTCATCGGCACTATGCGCTACGCTTGTTGTCTGATTGACGATTAATTCACCACGTGTTTTCGATTTTCTTTTAACAACACGACTATTTAAGTAGGTACTTCCATGTCGAGTAAGCTAGTACTGGTTCTTAACTGCGGCAGTTCTTCTCTGAAATTCGCCATCATCGATGCCGTTAACGGCGACGAATTCCTCTCCGGTTTGGCCGAGTGTTTCCACCTGCCTGAAGCTCGCATCAAGTGGAAAATGGACGGCGCCAAACACGAAGCTGCCCTGGGGGCCGGCGCTGCACACAGCGAAGCGCTGAACTTCATTGTTAATACTATTCTGGCACAAAAACCAGAGCTTTCTGCGCAGCTGACCGCTATCGGCCACCGCATCGTGCACGGCGGCGAGAAGTTTACCGCTTCCGCCGTGATCAACGACGAAGTTCTGCAGGGTATCAAAGATTCCGTGCCGTTTGCACCACTGCACAACCCGGCTCACCTGATCGGCATCGCGGAAGCGCTGAAATCCTTCCCTAACCTGGCCGACAAGAACGTTGCCGTGTTCGACACCGCGTTCCACCAGACCATGCCGGAAGAATCTTACCTGTACGCCCTGCCGTACAGCCTGTACCGCGACCACGGCGTTCGCCGCTACGGCGCACACGGCACCAGCCACTTCTACGTGACTCAGGAAGCCGCGAAGATGCTGAACAAGCCGGTAGAAGAAGTGAACGTGATCACTTGCCACCTGGGCAACGGCGGTTCCGTTACCGCAGTGCGCAACGGCCAGTGCGTTGACACCTCCATGGGTCTGACCCCGCTGGAAGGCCTGGTGATGGGCACCCGCAGCGGTGACATCGATCCGGCTATCATCTTCCACCTGCACGATTCTCTGGGCATGAGCGTTGACCAGATCAACAAGATGCTGACCAAAGAATCCGGCCTGCTGGGCCTGACCGAAGTCACCAGCGACTGCCGTTACGTTGAAGACAACTACGACAGCAAAGCCGACGCCAAACGCGCCATGGACGTGTTCTGCCACCGTCTGGCCAAATACATCGGCGCATACAGCGCCCTGATGGAAGGCCGTCTGGACGCGGTGATCTTCACCGGCGGCATCGGCGAGAACGCCGGCATGGTGCGTGAGCTGACCCTGAACAAACTGGGCCTGCTGGGCTTCGAAATCGACCACGACCGCAACATGGCCGCTCGCTTCGGCAAATCCGGCGCCATCACCAAAGACGGCAGCCGCCTGGCGCTGGTGATCCCGACCAACGAAGAGTTGGTCATCGCGCAGGACGCATCCCGCCTGACCGCGTAATGCTCTCAAAACACCGTCAGCCCAGGCTGACGGTGTTGTTTTAGCCTCATGTTAATCGTGAAGAGGACTATTCTGTGTCACGTACTATTATGTTGATCCCCACCGGCACCAGCGTCGGCCTGACCAGCGTCAGCCTGGGTGTCATCCGCTCCATGGAGCAAAAAGGCGTTCGTCTGAGCGTGTTCAAGCCTATCGCTCAACCGCGCACCGGCGACAACGCGCTCGACCAGACCACCACCATCATCCGCAGCAGCAACTCCACCATTACGGCGGCCGAACCGCTGCGCATGGACTACGTTGAGGGCCTGCTGAGCTCCAACCAGCAAGACGTGCTGATGGAAGAGATCGTGGCGCGCTACCACGAGAACACCAAAGACGCGGAAGTGGTGCTGATCGAAGGCCTGGTGCCGACCCGCAAGCATCAGTTCGCCAACGCGCTGAACTACGAGATCGCCAAAACCCTGAACGCCGAGATCGTCTTCGTGCTGGCGCTGGGCAACGACTCCCCGGCGCAGCTGAAAGAGCGCATCGAACTGGCGCGCACCAGCTTCGGCGGCAGCAAGAACAAAAACATCACCGGCGTAATCATCAACAAGCTGAACGCACCGGTCGACGATCAGGGCCGCACCCGTCCTGACCTATCCGAAATCTTCGACGACTCCACCAAAGCCAGCATCGCCCACGTCGATCCTGCGCAGCTGTTCGCCAACAGCCCGCTGCCGGTTCTGGGCTGCGTGCCGTGGAGCTTCGATCTGATCGCCACCCGCGCCATCGACATGGCTCGCCACCTGAAGGCCCGCGTGGTCAACGAAGGCGACATCATGACTCGCCGCGTGAAGTCCGTGACCTTCTGTGCGCGCAGCATCCCGCACATGCTGGAACACTTCCGCCCGGGCTCTCTGCTGGTGACCTCCGCAGACCGTCCTGACGTGCTGGTCTCCGCCTGCCTGGCGGCGATGAACGGCGTGGAAATCGGCGCCATCCTGCTGACCGGCGGCTACGCCATCGACGAGCCGATCAAGAAGCTGTGCGAACGCGCCTTCCAGACCGGCCTGCCGGTGTTCATGGTCGACACCAACACCTGGCAGACCTCGCTGAGCCTGCAGAGCTTCAACCTCGAAGTGCCGGCGGACGACCACCAGCGCATCGAGAAAGTGCAGAACTACGTGGCCAGCCACATCAACACCGAGTGGATCGACTCGCTGACCGCCACCTCCGAACGTTCACGCCGTCTGTCTCCACCGGCGTTCCGTTACGAGCTGACCGAGCTGGCGCGTAAAGCCGGCAAACGCATCGTGCTGCCGGAAGGCGACGAGCCGCGCACCGTGAAAGCGGCAGCCATCTGCGCCGAACGCGGCATCGCGGAATGCGTGTTGCTCGGCAACCCGGACGAGATCCAGCGCGTCGCGGCAGCGCAAGGCGTTGAGCTGGGCAAAGGCATCGAAATCGTCGATCCGGTCGCCGTACGTGAAAACTACGTGCCGCGTCTGGTTGAGCTGCGCAAGAGCAAAGGCATGACCGAAGTGGTCGCGCGCGAGCAGCTGGAAGACAACGTGGTGCTCGGCACCCTGATGCTGGAACAAGGCGAAGTCGACGGTCTGGTCTCCGGCGCGGTTCACACCACCGCCAACACCATCCGTCCGCCGTTGCAGCTGATCAAAACCGCGCCGGGCAGCTCGCTGGTGTCCTCCGTGTTCTTCATGCTGCTGCCTGACCAGGTACTGGTCTACGGCGACTGCGCGATCAACCCGGATCCGACCGCCGAGCAGCTGTCTGAGATCGCCATCCAGTCTGCGGATTCCGCCGCGGCCTTCGGCATCGAGCCTCGCGTAGCGATGATCTCCTACTCCACCGGCAACTCCGGTGCGGGCAGCGACGTCGAGAAAGTGCGCGAAGCGACCCGTCTGGCGCAGGAAAAACGCCCGGACCTGATCATCGACGGCCCGCTGCAGTACGACGCCGCCATCATGGCCGACGTTGCCAAGTCCAAGGCGCCGAACTCACCGGTAGCCGGCCAGGCGACCGTGTTCATCTTCCCGGATCTGAACACCGGCAACACCACCTACAAAGCGGTACAGCGTTCCGCTGACCTGGTCTCCATCGGGCCGATGCTGCAAGGCATGCGCAAGCCGGTGAACGACCTGTCGCGCGGTGCACTGGTTGACGATATCGTCTACACCGTTGCGCTGACGGCGATCCAGTCTTCCCAGGCTGACGCTGCCGCCAAGGCGTAATTCATCGCCAAACGAAACAAGGGCCGGCATTGCCGGCCCTTGCTATTTCATTCATCCCTTCTCTCGCTTTATTACTCCGCGCTGGCAATAACCTGCAAAATCTGGCCGTCGCTGATTTTCAGTGAGAAACTGCGCTGCCAGAAACGTTTGGAATCAGCATCCTGAGGATCCACGGTACTGATTGCCACGGTGTATAGCGCATTGCTCTCAAATGCCTTGAACGAGTATGGGATACATTGGCCGGGCGTAATCGTCTCAACGGGCTTCGGTGGTAGAGTGGTCCTGCGCCAGAGCTCATGCGTTTGACTATCCAACCGTTGTTCAATAGCGATGCTGACCAGACTGACCCTGCCACTCTGTGTTGAGTAGGCTTGCGGTAAAGAGAAACAGAGATCATTTCCCCGCAGCGTAATGTCCGCAGCGTAAAAACGTTGCTTTTCAAGCATACAGCCACTGAGCAACATCATCATGATGAGGGTATAGATTCTTCTCATTTCAGGTTTTTCCTGTCGGCAGGAGAATTAAGAAATCCTTTCAAAACATGCTCATAACGGCTTTTCAAATCAGGACCTATAATACCTTGCATCAGTTTCACCTCAAACCACCGTTCTTTGCCATAACGAGAAAGGATGAAGTAATCTGCAAGAAGGCTGGCTTGTGCCTCCATACCATAATCAGCTAAGGAGTAGTAATCAGGCAGCGAGTATTTATAAGTTACCGCCCAGCTCATTATTCCCCGCAGCCGGACGTTCATCCCCATCTGATACTGCCATACGTGGGCCATTTCATGCATGAACCACCATAGGTAGCGCGTTGTTTCTGTGGAAAAATCTTCCCTGAAGTGTTTTTCAGGCCAATAAAGTTCACCATTAGGCGTAACGGCCGTTTCCTCATTCTGCAAACCAAACGGGAAATAGCTCGCGTTATGCACTTTAACAAGACTGTAGTCGATGGCATTTTTATAGAGAAAACGGGATAGTGTGATCTCGCCTAGCGTCAGCCTTCTGAACGAGCCTCTTGTTGTTATCATTATTCACTCCATGAATATAACTTATTGTATTTATTAGATTGTTTTTATTATCTCTTTTTACCCAAGCATTGGCCATCTATTATCCATTAAAAACAAAAAGCCCCTTAAGGGGCTTCTCAGTTGATAACGTGTGAGTCATAACTCAGATACTAGGCAGGAAGGTATGTGCTTTATACATAGCACCAGACCTCATTCGTTACAGCAGTTGTTATTGACTCGAGAACTGTTTTTGCAGCAATTGCCCGGCAGCCTCCAGAATATGCTCGGCGGTCAGGCCGTACTCCTGCTGTAGAAATGCCTGGGTGCCCACCTGGCCGTAACGCTCCTTCACCCCCACGCGCCGCATCGGCGTCGGGCACTCTTCCGCCAGCACCTCCGCCACTGCGGATCCCAGCCCGTTATGAATGCTGTGGTTTTCACAGGTGACGATGCGCCCGGTTTTGGCCGCGTAGGTTTTGATCAGTTCACGGTCGATAGGCTTGAGGGTGAACATATCGATCACCGCCGCGCTGACGCCCTGCTGCGCCAGCATCTGCGCCGCCTTCAGCGCCTCCGCCACCATGATGCCGTTGGCGATCAGCGTGACGTCTTCGCCGTCGCGCAGCAGGTTGCCCTTGCCGATGGTAAAGCGCGAGCCTTCCTGGTAGATGCGCGTCGCCTGCTTGCGGATGGTGCGCACCCAGTAGAAACCGCGCAGATCCATCAACTGGCGCAGAATGTCGGCGAACATGGTGGCGTCGGTCACTTCCAGCACCACCGAATGCGCCAACCCGCGTACGATGCCCATGTCCTCGAACGACATGTGGGTACCGCCGTTGTGGCAGGCGCTCACCCCCGCATCGGAGGCGATCACCTTGACGTTGTTGCGCTGATAATCCAGCGACATGAACAGCTGATCGAAACAGCGGCGGCTGGCGAAGGCGGTAAAGGTATGCACGAACGGCACCCGGCCGGTGAGCGACAGCCCGGCGGCGACGCCGATCACGTTGGCCTCCATGATGCCGCAGTTGATCACGTGCTGCGGATGATCCTTGTGCACGCCGTCCATCGCCATCGAGCTCATCAGATCCGCCTCCAGCGCGATGATCGGCGCGCCCGCCTCAATCTGCCGACGCACCGCGCCGGCGTAGACTTTGCGCATTTCGACGGCGTCGTTTTCCAACTGCGTCACTACGTTAAACATGGGCGGCCTCCAGTTCGGCGATGGCTTTTTCGATTTCCTGCTGCACGTCCGGCGTCAGGCGCAGGTGGTGAGAGTTCGACAGGTTTTCCAGATAGGCCACGCCCTGCCCTTTGATGCTGTCGAGCACGATCGCCAGCGGCCGCTGTTCACCGCCGCGCGCCGGCGCCACCGCCGCCAGCAGCGCCGCGATGTCGTCGCCCTTGATGGTCTGCACCTCAAAGCCGAAGGCGCGGAACTTGGCGGCCAGATCGAACGGTTGGATCACCTCGTCCAGCGCGCCGTCCAGCTGTTGCTTGTTGTAATCGATGAACAGCGTCAGGTTGTTCAGATTGTGGTGGGCGATAAACTGGAACGCCTCCCAGCACTGCCCTTCGTTCAGTTCCCCGTCACCGAGGATGCTGAACACCCGATTGCGGCGCCCCGCCAGCCGATGGGACAACGCCATGCCGGCGGCGATCGACACACCCTGCCCCAGCGAGCCGGTGGTGGCGTCCACGCCGCGCGTGCGCAGCCGATCCGGGTGGCTCGGCAGACGCGTGCCGTTCTGGTTGAGGGTCTTCAGCTCCGCCAGCGGGAAGTAGCCCTTGATCGCCAGCGTGCTGTACAGCGCCGGGCCGGCGTGCCCTTTCGACAGCACGAAGTCATCGCGCTCCGGCCAGTCCGGATCCGCCGGATCGATGCGCATCACGCTGCCGTACAACACCGCCAGCGTCTCCACCACCGACATACAGCCGCCGTAGTGGCCGAAGCCCAGCCCGGTCAGCGCTTTCAGCGTTTCCAGGCGGATCGCCCGCGCCAGGGTATACAGCTCTTCAATTTCCGTTTCGCTCGTTGTGTAGTTCATCAGTCTGCCCTCGTTATTTCTCGACGCGGTCAGCGGCCGGCGCGCCTTTGCGTTTTCCCAGGAAGTTATGCGCCACCAGCAGCGCGAACACGGCGACGATCGCCAGCATGATCATCTCCTTCGACATAAAGCGCGCCATATTGCCCAGCAGGATGCCGATCGCGCCGAAGTCGGCGTCGGAGAAGGTGGTGTTGGCAAAGCCCAGCGCCCCCAGCACCGGCAGCAGCAATACCGGCAGGAAGGTGATCAGCAGCCCGTTGGCGAAGGCGCCCAGCATCGCGCCGCGCCGCCCGCCGGTGGCGTTGCCGAACACCCCGGCGGTAGCGCCAGTGAAGAAGTGCGGCACCACGCCGGGCAGGATCAATACCATCTTCAGCTGCCCCAGCAGGAACAGCCCGGCCAATCCGCCAAGGAAGCTGAACAGGAAGCCGATCAGCACCGCGTTGGGGGCATAGGGATAGACCACCGGGCAATCCAGCGCCGGCCGCGCATTCGGCACCAGCTTTTCCGAGAAGCCGGTGAACGCCGGCACAATTTCCGCCAGAATCAAACGCACGCCCTGCAGGATGATGAACACCCCGGCGGCGAAGGTGATGGCCTGAATGATCGAATACACCAGGTAGTTCTGGCCGCCGCTGAGCTCGCTTTCCACATAGGCCCGCCCGGCGCAGATCGCCAGGATCAGGTAGATGACGATCATGGTCATCGAGATCGAAATGGAGCTGTCGCGCAGGAAGCTGAGGTTTTTCGGCAGGTTCATCTCCTCGGTCGAGCGCGAGTTTTTACCCACCTTCGAGCCGATCCAGCCGGACAGCACGTAGCCCAGGGTGCCGAAGTGGCCGAAGGCGATATCGTCATTGCCGGTGATGCGGCGCATATAGCGCTGGGCGATCGCCGGGAAGAACGCCATCACCAGCCCCAGGGTCAGCGCGCCGGTAAACACCAGCTGCACGCCCTCGAAGCCCGCCACCGTCAGGATGATGCCGATCATGCAGGCCATGTAGAAGGTGTGGTGGCCGGTCAGGAAGATGTATTTCAGCCGGGTGAAGCGCGCCACCACGATATTCGCCACCATGCCGAACGCCATGATCAGCGCGGTGGAGGCGCCGTATTTCTCCAGCGCGATGGAGACAATGGCTTCGTTATTCGGAATGATGCCCTGAATATTGAACGCGTGTTCGAACATGCCGCCCAGCGGATTGAGCGATCCGACCAATACCGTGGCGCCGCCGCCCAAAACGATAAAGCCGAGAATGGTTTTTACCGTGCCTTTTACCACGTCGGAAAACGATTTCTTTTGCGCCAGCAAACCGATCAGCGCAATAAGCCCGACCAGCACCGAAGGCACCTTTAATATATCCACCACAAACTTAAGCGTTTCCTGGATAAACATATCCACCTCGCCAATCGTTTTATTCAGATGATTGAGTGGGCTTCGAAGTAAGCGCGCAGCTTGGCTTCCAGCTCATTAATGTCGATGATGTTGCTGATCACCACCAGCTGCTCGGCCGGTACGCTGGCGCTGTCGGCGATGTCTTTCGCCATCACGAACACGTCGGCGGCGCCGGGGGTGGCGGACGACAGATCGGAGTGTTCGACCTCGGCCTCCACGCCCATCTTTTTCAGCACCTTTTTAATGTTCATTTCCACCATAAAACTGCTGCCGAGACCGGAACCGCAAATCGCCATGATTTTCATAATATCCACCTGTTGAATTTAGCGTGTAGGGTAGCGCCGCCGGTCATATTCCCGGCGTTGTTAGCATTAATAGTGTTCCTGGTGATTAAGCGTTAATAGCGGGCGATAATATCCTCGATTTGCCGTTTATCTTTGGCGTGAAATAACGCCTCCATGGCCTGATTGTCTGAAAATAATTCCGCCAGTTGCGAAATCAATTCGATGTGGCTGTCGCCGTCGGGCGCCGAAAGCATCACCACCACCTGAACTGGATCGTTATCCGCGGAATGAAAGTTCACCCCCTGATGGATCTTCAACAGCGATAATCCCAACGCGTTGGCGCCCTCTTCGGGCCGGGCGTGCGGCATGGCGATGCCCGGCGCCAGGACAAAGTAAGGCCCGAGCTTCTCCTGCTGATGAAAGATGGCCGTCAGGTAATTCGGCGTGATCACGCCGTCTTGCAGCAGCGGCTGCGCACTCAGCGTTACCGCCTGGCGCCAGTCCTCCACCCGTTCGCACAGCTGTATATGATCGGCGGTCAGCCACTCTTTCAGCACGTTACCCTCCTAAAGGTTGATGGTTTCGGCCGGTGATTAATTCACCGACGACGGTAAAACTTTAATCAACCCCACCCGGCCACACAGTGATGGATATCACAAAGATAGCGCTACCAAAGCGCTATCATGCAGATCTGTGATAGCGCTATCAAAACGCCGCGCCGCGGCATGGCGTTAACCACAATTTTTTCTCGCTCTTTCGGGTAACGGGGTAGAATGTGCCGCATACGGGGATCGTCGAAGCCGCGCCGTCGGCTTCCCACCCTCACCATTTTTATGCGCCGCGCGCGCATTTCAGTCGGGATTAGGCATGTCGATCGGTAAAAAACGACGCAGCACGGGCAGGGTGACGTTGGCTGACGTAGCGCAGCTGGCGGGCGTCGGCACCATGACGGTGTCGCGCGCGCTGCGCACGCCGGAGCAGGTTTCAGACAAATTGCGCGAGAAGATTGAAGCCGCAGTGAGCGAACTGGGGTATCTGCCCAACCTGGCCGCCAGTTCGCTGGCGTCGGCCTCGTCCTACACCATCGCCATGGTGGTGCCCAGCCTGTCCGAATCCGGCTGCGCCGAGATGTTCGCCGGCCTGCAGAAAGTGCTGCAGCCGGCCGGTTATCACATCATGCTGGCGGAGTCGCAGCATCACCTCGAACGCGAAGAGAAATTGCTGGAGACCCTGCTCTCTTACAACCTGGCGGCGGCGGTGCTGCTCAGCGTCGAGCATTCGCAAAATGCCCGCAACGCGCTGATCGCCGCCAACATTCCGGTGGTGGAGATCGGCGCCGTGCGCGCCGATCCTATCGACATGAGCATCGGCATCGACTACGTGGCGGCCATGTATCAGCTGACGCAAACGGTGATCGCCAGCGGCTACCAGAACATCGGGCTGCTGTGCGCCAATCAGGAACAGTGGATCTTCCAGCAGCACCTGCAGGGCTGGCACAAGGCGCTGCTGCGCAACCATATGTCGCCGCATCGGGTGATCAACGCCGCGCAGCCCGCTAGCTTCAGCACCGGCGCGCAGCAGCTGCCAGAATTCCTGCTGGCTTGGCCGGAACTGGACGCATTGGTGTGCGCCTCGGACGAACTGGCCGGCGGCGCGCTGTATGAATGCCAACGGCGGCGCATCAAGGTGCCGGACAATCTGGCGGTGGTGGGGTTCGGCAACAGCGAGTTCAGCCGGGTCTGCCAGCCGCCGCTGACCACCATGACCATTCCGCATCGCGACATCGGCATTCAGGCCGGCCAGGCGCTGCTGGCGCGCCTGAACGAGCAGCCCTGGCTGCCGGCAGGCTCCCTGCCCGCCACGCTGTGCCGCCGCGACAGCTGCTGAATCCGCGCCATAAAAAAAGCCGGTCGATGACCGGCTTTCTCACGCGTTGGCGTCTCAGTGGTTGTCGAGCGGCTTACCGTAATCCTGTTCGTTGTTGCGCGTCAGCCACAGCGACAGCGCCTTCAGCGAATCCGGGGTAAACTCGTCGCAGCGCGCGGTGATCTCTTCCGGCGTCAGCCAGCACACCTCGGCCACTTCTTCTTCCTGCAGCGCGAACGGGCCGTGCGATACGCAGCTGAACAGCGCGCCCCACACCCGGCACTGCTCTTCTTCGAAGTAGAACAGACCGTGTTCGGCGAAAGGCACACCGGCAATGCCCAGCTCTTCTTCCGCCTCGCGGCGCGCCGAATCCAGCACGTTTTCACCGCTTTGCACTACGCCACCCGCCGTTGCGTCCAACCAGCCCGGGTAGAAGTCCTTGATCTCGGTGCGACGCTGCACCAGAATTTTTCCCATCCCATCATGCACCACAATATAGGTAGCACGATGACGCAGCCGCTCCGCCCGCATCTGTTGACGACTGGATTGCGCGATCACCTCGTTTTGCTCGTCGACGATATCAACCCATTCGGTATCTGCAGCCTGACCCTGTTCCGCCATCCTCTAAAACCTTCTATTTTGGCGCGATGCATCCCGCGCGCTGGTTAATCAATGAGTGTTTTTCAAAGATTTTTATTGTGTGTGTATAAATTAGTGCGTTTAGCGTGTTAACGCCACTTCCGCGACGACCTTGCCGTCGTCGAGCGTCAGCACGCGCAAAGTGCCCCGATCCAACATGCCGTAGCTGGCCGGAAAGCCCCCTTTGGGAATGCTGACCGAGCCCGGATTGAAGCAATAGATCTCACCCTGCCGCTCCGCCTGCGGCAGATGCGTATGGCCGTAGGCCAGGACGTCACCGCGGGATAATGGCGGCAGTGCCGAGGGATGATAAAGGTGACCGTGGGTCAAAAACAATCGTCTTTTTTGCAGTAAAACCTGTTGCCAGGGCGCCTCGATGGGAAACGTCAGCAGCATCTGATCGACCTCGCTGTCGCAATTGCCGCGAACGGCGATGATCTTGTCGCTATAGCGATTCAATCGTTCGGCAACCTGAGCGGGCTGATACCCGGCCGGCAGCGCGTTGCGCGGGCCGTGATTCAGCAAATCACCCAGAAGAATCAACCAGTCGGCGCCGTTTTGTTCGAACAATTCCAGCACGCGTTCGGTGGCCGGCAGCGATCCGTGAATATCCGAGGCGAACATCAGCTTCATAACCTTGTCCTATAGAGGGAAATAAGCGCCATTTTACCGCGCCGGCGCCGTGCGGCAAACCGCCGTCCGCCCCGGTGGAGAATTGTGATCCAACCGCGCAGATAGCATCGGACGAATCCCACATAGCCTGCTATCCTTAGCTGCTATTGTTGGATCTCTGATATACCTTTGTGCGCGGCGAAGACCGCAGCAACGTGTAATGAATTACAGATCACCTTACCGCAGGAGGCAACATGATTGACCTGTATTACGCGCCTACTCCCAATGGTCACAAGATCACCTTGTTTTTGGAAGAGGTCGGCTTACCCTACCGTATCCATCGCGTAAACATCAGCGCCGGCGAGCAGTACAAACCGGACTTTCTGAGCATTTCTCCCAACAACAAAATCCCGGCGATCGTCGATCAGCAACCGGTGGACGGCGGCGCGCCAATCAGCCTGTTCGAGTCCGGGGAAATCCTGCTGTATCTGGCGGAGAAAACCGGCAAGCTGTTGAGCAAGGGCCTGCGCGAACGCGCCGCCACCCTGCAGTGGCTGTTCTGGCAGGTGGCCGGTTTCGGGCCGATGCTCGGGCAGAATCACCACTTCAACCACTACGCGCCGCAGCCGGTGCCTTACGCCATTGAGCGCTACCAGCTGGAGACCAAGCGGCTGTACGGCGTGCTGGAAGCCGAACTGCAAAAGCACCCGTACCTGGGCGGCGACAACTACAGCATCGCCGATATCGCCACCTACCCGTGGGTGGTGTCGCATCCGCGCCAGCGCATCGATCTGGCGGATTACCCGGCGGTGCGCAACTGGTTCGAGCGCATCAGCAACCGCCCGGCGACCGAGCGCGCCTATAAGCTGGCTGAACAGGGCTAACCCCCGCTCCCCGACTCCCCGCCGCCGGGGAGTCACATCGCCCCTGCGTTATCATTTCCCTACTTTCCGTGTATTCTGAACGCCAATAATCAGACCTATGGAGAATCGCTGATGTCTTTCAGTCAACCCGACGCCGTTATTCGCATTAAAAATCTGCGGTTGCGCACGTTCATCGGTATCAAGGAAGAAGAAATCAACAACCGACAGGACGTCCTGATTAACGTGGTGATCCACTACCCGGCGGACAAGGCGCGCAACAGCGAAGACATCGCCGACGCGCTCAACTACCGCACCATCACCAAAGCGATCATCCGCCATGTGGAAGATAACCGTTTCGCGCTGCTGGAAAAATTAACGCAGGATGTGCTCGATATCGTAAAAGAACATGCCTGGGTGACCTATGCTGAAGTGGAGATAGATAAACTTCTGGCCCTGCGCTACGCCGATTCGGTCTCCATGACCATGAGCTACCGCCGGGACTAACTCAGGGAGGTCGACCATGCGGATCCTGATCACCGGCGCAACGGGATTGATAGGCAGCAGCCTGACGGCCAGGCTGCTGGCGCTTTCTCACCACATTACGGTGCTGACGCGAGACGAACGGCGAGCCCGGGCCAGGCTGGGCGACCAGCCGAGCTATTGGCAAACGCTGGACGACCGGCAGTCGCTGGATGACTTCGATGCGGTGATCAATTTGGCCGGCGAACCTATCGCCGACAAGCGCTGGAGCGCACAGCAGAAACAGCGGCTGTGCCATAGCCGCTGGGATCTGACCGAGCGGTTGGCGCAGCTTATCAAGGCCGGCAGCACGCCGCCCGGCGTGCTGATTTCCGGTTCCGCCGTCGGCTACTACGGCGACCAGGGGCAGGCGGTGGTCACCGAAGAGGAGCCGCCGCACGACGAATTCACCCACCAGCTGTGCCAACGCTGGGAAGCGCTGGCGCTGCAGGCGCAGAGCGACGCCACCCGGGTCTGCCTGCTGCGCACCGGCGTGGTGCTAGCGCCACAGGGCGGCGCGCTGGCTAAAATGCTGCCGCCGTTCCGCTTCGGGCTGGGCGGCCCGATCGGCGACGGTCGCCAATACCTGCCGTGGATCCATCTCGAAGACATGGTCAACGCCATTATTTATCTGCTGGATCACGCCACGCTGACCGGCCCGTTCAACATGGTCGCTCCCTACCCGGTGCATAACGAACAGTTCGCCGCCCAATTGGCCAACGTGCTCGATCGCCCGGCGTTTCTGCGGGTGCCGGCGTTCGTCATGCGTTTGTTGATGGGGGAAGCGGCGGTGCTGGTGCTCGGCGGCCAGCGGGCGGTACCGAAGCGGCTGGAGGAGGCCGGCTTCCACTTCCGCTATCTGGAGCTGGAACAGGCTCTGGATGACGTGATTAATCAGCGGGCCGAAGCCCGCTGATCTGAAGTTACTTCAACGCGCCGGACAGGAACTGCTGCAGGCGCGGGCTTTTGGGGTTGCCGAACAGCTCGGCCGGCGGCCCCTGCTCTTCAATCAACCCTTTGTGCAGGAAGATCACGTGGTTGGAAACGTGGCGCGCAAACTCCATTTCGTGCGTCACCACCACCATGGTTTTCCCCTCCTCCGCCAGCTTCTGCATGATACGCAGCACCTCGCCCACCAGCTCGGGATCCAGCGCCGACGTCGGCTCGTCAAACAGCAGCACTTCCGGCTCCATCGCCAACGCGCGGGCGATAGAAACGCGCTGCTGCTGGCCGCCCGACAGGTGCACCGGGTATTTGCCGCGCGCCCGCTCATCGATACCCACCTTATCCAGATAGCGAACCGCGCGCTCGTGCGCTTCGGCCTTGCTCAGCCCCAGCACCTGCACCGGCGCCTCCATCACGTTCTCGAGCACCGTCATGTGGCTCCACAGATTGAAATGCTGGAACACCATGGTCAGGCGGGTGCGCAACAGTTGCAGCTGCTTTTTGTCGAACACCTTCAGCTGGCCGTCTTTGTCGCGCACCATGCGAATGTCTTCGTTGTTCAGGCTGATCGAGCCTTCGCTCGGCTTCTCGAGGAAGTTGATGCAGCGCAGAAAGGTGCTTTTGCCGGAGCCGGAGGAGCCGATGATGCTGATCACATCCCCGGCGTTGGCCGCCAGCGAGACACCCTTCAGCACTTCGTGGTCGCCATAGCGTTTATGCAGTTCCGTGACGGCTAATTTATTCTCAGACATGGTTTTTCTTCCCGTCATTTATCAGTGACTAACGTGTGCCATCCAGCGTCTTTCAGCCTTGCGGAACAGGCTGATTAACACGTAGGAGATGATCAGGTACAGCACCGCCGCGATGCCGAAGGCGTAGAACGGCTGATAGGTCGCGGCGTTGATGTCGCGCGCGATCTTCAGCAGATCCGGCACGGTGGCGGTAAACGCCAGCGCGGTGGAGTGCAGCATCAGGATCACTTCGTTGCTGTAAGCCGGCAGCGCGGTGCGCAGCGCCGAAGGCAAAATGATGCAGCGATACATCTTGAAGCGCGAGAAACCGTAGGCGTTGGCGGCCTCGATTTCACCGTGCGGCACCGAGCGGATGGCCCCGGCGAAGATCTCGGTGGTATAGGCACAGGTGTTGAGCGTCAGCGCCAGGATGGTGCAGTTGAGCCCGCTGCGGAAAAATGCGTTGAGAAACTCGCTGCCGCGCACGATCTCAAGGCTGTACATGCCGGAGTAGAACACCAGCAGCTGCACGTACAGCGGCGTACCGCGAAACACATAGGTGTAGAGCCACACTGGGAAACGCACCCAGCGGATGGAAGAGACGCGCGCCACCGCCATCGGGATCGCCAGCAGCCCGCCCATCACCACCGAGGCGATCAGCAGCCACAGCGTTACCGCCACGCCGGTGAAGCGGTAGCCGTCGCTCCACAGCAGCGACTGCCAATACTGTTGCAGGATCTCAATCATAGCTCGGCCCTCTTGACGCCCAGTGAGTAACGCCGTTCAAGCCACAGCAGCACGCCGTTGGAAACGGTAGTGAAGATCAGGTAAACCACGCCGGCCACGATGGCGAAGAAGAACGGCTGATAGGTGCCTTTCCCCGCCAGCTGCGTGGCTTTCACCACGTCGTTCAGGCCGAGGATCGACACCAGCGCCGTCGCCTTCAGGATCACCTGCCAGTTGTTGCCGATGCCCGGCAAGGCGAAACGCATCATCGCCGGGAACAGAATGCGCCGAAAGATCTGCGCGCCGCTGAAGCCGTAGGCCGTCGCCGCTTCGATCTGTCCTTTCGGCACCGCCAGATAGGCACCGCGGAAGGTCTCGGTAAAATAAGCGCCGTAGATAAAGCCGAGGGTAATGATGCCGGCGCCGAGCGGATCGATATCGATCTGCGCGAAGCCCAGCAGCGTGGTGATGTTGTTCAGCGCGATCTGCAAACCGTAAAAGATCAGCAGCATCAGCACCAGATCGGGCACGCCGCGGATCAGCGTGGTATAGGCGCCGAACAGGCCGGAGATAAAGGGGTTATGAGACAGTTTGCCACCGGCGCCGATCAGACCGATCACCACCGCCAGCACCACGGAACTGAGGGCCAGCTCCAACGTCACCAGAGCCCCCTCGAAAATCAGTTGGGAATAGCCTTGCAGCATCTACTTCACCCTGTGGTCTAGGATCCGAACCATCGGGGCCGGCGCACCGGCCCCGCAGTCACAGCATGGAACGGGAAGCGGATTACCCGCCGTAGACGTCAAAGTCGAAGTACTTTTTCGCGTATTTGTCGTAGGTGCCGTCTTTACGCATCTCGGCGAAGGCTTTGTCCAGCGCCGCTTTCAGCTCGGTATCGGTCTTGCGCAGCCCCATGCCGGTGCCGACGCCGAAGAACTTGTCATCCTTCACCGATTCGCCGGCGAACGCATAGTCTTTGCCCGGCGGCTGTTTCAGGAAGCCGTCGCTGCCCGCCACTTCATCCTGGAAGGCGGCATCGATACGGCCGGAGGCCAGGTCGGCATAAGCCAGATCCTGGTTCTGGTAAGGCACAACGGTCACCCCTTTCGGCTGCCACATGGCGTTGGCGTAGGCTTCCTGGGTGGTGCCCTGCAGCACGCCCACGCTCTTGCCTTTCAGCGCTTCGGCGGTCGGCAGCAGCTTGGAGCCCTTCGGCGCGATCAGACGCGCGTTGGCGGCATACAGCTTGTCGGTAAAGGCGATTTCCTGCTGGCGTTTTTCAGTGATGGACAGCGAAGAGATAATGGCGTCAATCTTCTTCGCCTTGAGGGATGGGATCAGCGCGTCGAAGTCGCTCTCCACGAAGGTGCATTGGGTATTGATGCGTTTGCACAGCTCTTTGGCCAAATCGATGTCAAAGCCGACCAGCTCGCCTTTGGCGTTTTTGGATTCAAACGGCGCGTATGTCGGATCGGTGCCAATCTTCAGCGTGGAAGGAATGGCGGCAAAGGCGCTGCTGGCGGCGCTCAAAGCCAGAACTAACGGCAAAATCAAAACCCGCTTTTTCATAAATTACCCTCAAATTGATTTTTTTGATGCCACTACGGGCATTACTTTCCCCACCAAATCAATTTGCAGTAATCGTGCCACATTCGGTGCTACGGGCGGAGGGAACGGCTCCGGCCTTCACAATACTGTTTCCTGGGACGATAACCGCAAAATTAAATCGGCCGGTCGGGGCCGCGCCACTGGCAGCCGCGACAAGGCGGCGCCATGAAACAGTGAGCGTGATGAAGTGGGATCATTATGGTGCATACTCCGCCCCAATTCAGTGCGGTGTTGCACAAATGTACCAATTTAGGGATAAAACTGTTAATTAGCACCCTGCCAGCGGGTGAACAGGTCGGTCGGCAGTTCGATATCAAACTGATCGATCACCCGATTGACGGTCTGATCGATGATGTCTTCCACGTTTTTCGGCTGGTGGTAAAACGCCGGCACCGGCGGCATGATCACCGCCCCCATCTCCGCCGCCTGGGTCATCAACCGCAGGTGCCCCAAATGCAGCGGCGTTTCCCGCACGCACAGCACCAAACGGCGGCGCTCTTTGAGCACCACGTCGGCGGCACGGGTCAGCAGCCCGTCGCTGTAGCTGTTAACGATGCCGGACAGGGTTTTGATCGAGCAGGGCAGGATTGCCATGCCCAGGGTCTTGAAGGAGCCGGAGGAGATGCCGGCGGCGATGTCGCGCGCGTCGTGCACCACATCGGCCAGCGCCTGCACTTCACGCAGGCTGTACGGCGTTTCCAGCGCCAGCGTCTGTCTTGCCGCGTTGCTCATCACCAAATGGGTTTCCACCTCTGCGACGTCGCGCAAAACCTGCAACAGGCGCACGCCGTAGACAGCGCCGCTGGCGCCGGAAATGCCGATGATGAGTCGTTTCATGGAAAATGGCCTCTGCCGTAAAAAGTAAGATCAGGCAGACTTTGCCGCAATGGCGAGGGATAAGCAAGTCAGAGGAGCAAGGTGCACCGCCGCAGACGCGGCGATGCACCCTGAGGGATCAACGCAGGCGGTTAGCCTTCGTTGTGCAGTTCCAGATTTTCCGCTTCGGTTTGCACCCGCAGCGCCTTGGCGTCGTCGCTGCGCAGCGACTCCAGGTATTCCAGATAGCTTTGGTCGACGTCTTTGGTCACGTAGATGCCGTTGAACACCGAACATTCGAACTGGGTGATGTCCGGGTTCTCTTCGCGCACCGCTTCGATCAGATCGTCCAGGTCCTGGAAAATCAGCCCGTCGGCGCCGATGATCTGGCGGATTTCATCCACTTCACGCCCGTGGGCGATCAGTTCGTTGGCGCTCGGCATGTCGATGCCGTAGACGTTCGGGAAGCGCACTTCCGGCGCGGCGGAAGCCAGATACACGCGCTTTGCGCCCGCTTCGCGCGCCATCTCGACGATCTGTTCCGACGTGGTGCCGCGCACGATGGAATCATCCACCAGCAGCACGTTCTTGTCGCGGAACTCGGCGCGGTTGGCGTTCAGCTTGCGGCGCACCGACTGGCGACGCGCCTGCTGGCCCGGCATGATGAAGGTGCGGCCGACGTAGCGGTTCTTCACAAAGCCCTGGCGGTATGGCTTCTCGAGAATGCGCGCGATCTCCAGCGCGATGTCGCAGGAGGTTTCCGGAATCGGGATCACCACGTCGATGTCCAGATCTTCCCACTCGCGGGCGATCTTCTCACCCAGCTTCTGGCCCATGCGCACGCGGGCGCTGTAGACCGAGATCTTGTCCATAAAGGAGTCCGGGCGCGCGAAATAAACGTATTCGAACAGGCACGGGTTGGTTTTCGGGTTCTCCGCGCACTGGCGGGTGAACAGCTGGCCCTTGGTGGTGATGTACACCGCTTCGCCCGGCGCCACGTCGCGCAGGAACTCAAAGCCCAGGGTATCCAGCGCCACGCTCTCCGAAGCCACCATGTACTCGCTGCGGCCATCCTCCAGCGTGCGCTTGCCGATCACCAGCGGACGAATACCGTTCGGATCGCGGAACGCCAGCAGGCCATGACCGATGATCATCGCCACGCAGGCGTAAGCGCCGCGCAGTTGCTGATGCATGGCGGCGACCGCGGTAAAGATGTTGTCGGCCTCCAGCGGGTAGTGCGGGAAGCGGTCCAGCTCGCTGGCCAGCACGTTCAGCAGGATTTCCGAGTCGGAGGTGGTGTTGACATGGCGGCGGCCGCTTTCGAACAGATTTTGGCGCAGCTCATGGGCGTTGGTCAGGTTGCCGTTGTGGGCCAGCGTAATGCCGAACGGCGAGTTGACGTAGAAAGGCTGGGCCTCAGAGGCGCTCGAGCTGCCGGCCGTCGGGTAACGCACATGGCCAATGCCCATGTTGCCCTGCAAGCGTTGCATATGGCGCGCCTCAAACACATCCTTCACCAGGCCGTTGGCTTTACGCAAACGGAACCCGTTGTGGGCGTCAATGGTGACGATGCCTGCGGCATCCTGGCCACGGTGCTGAAGCACCGTCAGCGCATCATAAATCGACTGGTTTACCGGCATGAAACCGGCGATACCGACAATACCGCACATGTTGTCTTTTCCTCATCAGCGCTACCGCCCCGGCAATTGGGTCGGCAAGAAACTCGACGTGCTCTGCAGGTAGTCAAAGAACCACCTGATGACGTAACTGAACTGGGGAATGAGCTGCGACTGTTTCCAGTCGGCGCTTTGTGAGAAGCCGGTAAAGGTGTCCAGGAAGAACAGGATCGCCGCGACGATCAACACTCCGCGCAGCGCGCCGAAGCAGATGCCCAACACGCGGTCGGTGCCCGACAACCCGGTTTTCTCTACCAGTGAGCTAATCACATAGTTAACAATAGCCCCTACGATCAAGGTCGCGATGAACAAAATCGCGATCGCGATGCCGTTTCGCACCAGTTCATCTTCAAAACGAGTGAAATAGACCGCAAGGTAAGAGTAGAAATGGCTGGCAACAAAAAACGCACATCCCCATGTCACAAGTGACAATGCTTCGCGAACAAACCCTCGGATCAGGCTCACCAGAGCCGAAAATCCAATCACCGCTATAATGACGTAATCAATCCAGACCATGAACTATTCCAATGATGAATCGCCCCTGCATCCAATTCGCGGCGAATTCTAACAGAAAAAGAAAACGTTTGCGTAGGGGATTTCCTACCACGTTACAAATAAAAAGCGGCGATCAAAAAATTCCCAATCGCCGCGCCTACATAGGTGATTTCGCCTGTAAAAGGCGCGGTTTTTCTCGCTTTCTCTCCACCACTCCTTAATTCAGGGGCGCATCGTGCTGCGCCCCCGCGGGGTTTAACGGCCGTACGGTTTCACCTGCCCGCTCAGCCCGCTGATCGAGTTCAGCGACGGCAGCGCCGCCTGCAGCTTCTGCTTGGAAGCGTCCGGGCCAACGTAGATGCGGGTGATCTGCCCCTGCACCGGCGTTGACGGCACGGTAAAGGCGCGATAGCCCGAGAGGCGCAGCGAGGCGACAATCTCATTCGCCTTGGCGGCGTTTTTCAACGCCCCGAGCTGCACGACATAGGCTTGTCCAGCCGGCGCTTTTTCTTCCGCCGGTTTCGGCTGCGGTGCCGGTTCAGGCTTCGGCGTCGGTTCAGGTTTTGGTTCCGGCTTCGGCGCCGGCTTCACTTCTACCGGCTTCGGTTGCGGTGCCGGTTTCGGCTTCACTTCTACCGGTTTGGTTTCTACCGGTTTCGGCTTGGGCTGCGGCACCGGTTGAGGACGCGTTTCGACCGGAGGCGGTGCCACCTGCGTCGGCTGCTGAGCAGTCTGCCGCGCCGCCTGTTGCGCCGCCGCTTCGTTGGTCGCCTGCTGCTCGACCAGCGCGCCCGCTCCTTCCGGCGGCTGTGCCGGCAGCGGCTGCGTCACCGGCGGCAGCACGTCGTTCTCTTCGACATCGCCCGCCTTCGGCACCAACGGAATGGCCGCGAATTCATCCTCGTAATGCTTCTTTTTGCCGTCCAGCAGCCCTGGCAGGATGATTACCCCCAGCGCCACCAGAATCACGGTTCCGACCAGTCGGTTCTGAAATTTACTCGCCACTCACACTCCCCGCATCTCGTCTAACGCCGCCATCACCTGCGCCACGGTGTGGAACGATCCACAGACGATCACAATATCCTGTTTATCAGCATCCTGCATAGCCTGCCGCCAGGCAGTTTCGACATCATTAAAGCGGCGCGGTTCCGTCAGATGTTGCGCCAGCTGTTCGACGCTGGCACCGCGCGGCCCGTCGAGCGGCGCGCAGTACCATTCATCCACCTGCTCACTGAGGCAGGCCAGCGTGCCGGCGATGTCTTTGTCCGACAGCATGCCCACCACCGCGCGCACCTTGCCGCCGTCGCGCGGCAGTTTGGCCAGGCGCCCGGCCAGATAGCCGGCGGCGTGCGGGTTGTGCGCCACGTCGAGGATCAGCGTCGGCTCCCGCCGCACGATCTGGAAACGCCCCGGCAGCGTCGCCTGTTGCAGCCCGGTGAAGATCGCGCGTTCGTCGATTTCCAGCGGGGAGCAGTTCAGCGCCGCCAGCGCGGTAGCGGCGTTGGCCAGCGGTACGTTCGGCGTCGGCAGATCGGTCAGCAGCGTGTCGCCGCCCTGCCACTGCCAGCGATCGCCCTGCTCGCTGAAGCTCCAGGCTTCGCCGCGGCGATACAGCGGCGCGCCCAGCGTTTCGGCAACCTGACGAATGCTGTCCGGCATGTCGGGTTCGCCCACCACCGCCGGCTTGCCGCTGCGGAAAATACCGGCCTTCTCGCGGCCGATGCTTTCGCGATCGTTGCCCAGCCAGTCGGTGTGATCGAGCGCGATGCTGGTGATCACCGCCACGCTCGGATCGACGATGTTGGTGGCGTCGAGACGCCCGCCCAGCCCCACTTCCAGGATCACCACGTCGAGCCGCGCCTGTTTGAACAGCTGCAGCGCCGACAGGGTGCCGAATTCGAAATAGGTCAGCGACGTTTCGCCGCGGCCGGCTTCAATGGCGGCGAACGAGCGGCTGTGCTCCGCTTCGCTCAGCTCTTCCCCCTGAATGCGCACGCGTTCGGTATAGCGCACCAGATGCGGCGAACTGTAGACGCCGACGCGCAGGCCGGCGGCCAGCAGAATGGCTTCGAGGGTGCGACAGGTGGTGCCTTTGCCGTTGGTGCCGGCAACGGTGAACACCGTGGGAGCGGGGGTCAGTAAATCCAGATGCGCCGCGACGCGCTGTACGCGCTCAAGGCCGAGTTCGATCGCCTGGCTGTGCAGACGTTCCAGATAATAAAGCCACGAGCTCAATGGCGACGTGGCTTGAGGAATTTGGTGGTTTTGCATGAGTCCCATCACTGAACTTGGGTTCATTAATCCATCAGGGCACCACCCTCACCGCGGTAAAGGCGATGCGCTTCGTGACTGCCGCCAGCCTGCAAACCGCAGCGAGAGGGCTGCGGCCGGCAGGGAACGGGCATCAGCCGTCACTTAGCCACAAAGTGGCGGCTGAACCCGGGCGGGATCTGTCTTTGCCTCAGGCGTCGGCCTGCTGCTCCGGCTCAATGACCGGCGCGGCCTCATCGAAATGCGGCTGCGGCTGGTTGGTCAGCTTGGACAGAATGCTCGCCAGCGTCTGGCGCATTTCCGGACGGCGAACAATCATGTCGATCGCGCCTTTTTCGATCAGGAACTCGCTGCGCTGGAAGCCCGGCGGCAATTTCTCGCGCACGGTCTGCTCGATGACGCGCGGGCCGGCAAAGCCGATCAGCGCTTTCGGCTCGGCGATGTTGATGTCGCCCAGCATCGCCAGGCTGGCGGAGACGCCGCCCATGGTCGGGTCGGTCAGCACGGAGATGTACGGCAAGCCGCGCTCCTGCATTTTGGCCAACGCCGCGCTGGTTTTCGCCATCTGCATCAGCGACATCAGCGCTTCCTGCATGCGCGCGCCGCCGCTGGCGGAGAAGCACACCAGCGGACAGTTGTCCTCCAGCGCCTGCTCAACCGCACGCACGAAGCGCGCGCCGACCACGGAAGACATCGAGCCGCCGATGAAGGCGAATTCGAAGGAGGCTGCGACGATCGGCATGCCATACAGCGTGCCCTTCATCACCACCAGCGCGTCTTTCTCACCGGTCGCTTTCTGTGCGGCGACCAGGCGATCTTTATAGCGCTTGGAATCCTTGAATTTCAGAACGTCTTTCGGCTCCAGATCGCTGCCCAGCTCCACTTCGCTGCCTTCGTCCAGCAGGGTATGCAGACGCGCGCGCGCGCCCATACGCATGTGGTGGTCGCACTTCGGACACACTTCCAGATTACGCTCCAGCTCGGCGCGGTAGAGAACCTGGCCGCAGCTGTCGCATTTGGTCCAGACCCCTTCAGGAATGCTCGCCTTACGGGTTTGTGTGATATTGCTTTTGTTAAGAATTCGTTCAATCCAGCTCATCGATGACCTTTCTGTTTGAACCTGGCACACGCCAGTCCGCTGTTCATGCTTTAACAATCCCCCCGAAAACACCCCAATGAAAAAATGCCCGTTCGCGGCGCGGCAAGCGCGGCGACTGAGGCATCGGCTTCAGGGTTGTTCGCAGGAACAGACCATAATGTCGCTCATTAAACCATATCGGCCCGACGCTGTGGACAAAAAACTGGTCGAACCGACAGGTTAAACGATGTTTTTACTGTTTTTGCTGGCGGGCGGCCGCGCGCTTGTGGCGCCAAATTTCAATCACGCCCGGCAGAATCGAAACGATGATGATCCCTACGATCAACAGTTTCAGGTTCTCCTGCACCACCGGCAGATCGCCGAACAGGTAGCCAGCATAGGTGAAGAGCAGCACCCAAACCAGTGCACCAATCACGTTGTAGGCGGCGAAGTGGCGATAGGACATATGCCCCATCCCGGCGACGAACGGCGCAAAAGTACGCACGATCGGCACGAATCGCGCCAAAATAATCGTTTTCCCGCCGTGTTTTTCATAGAACTGGTGCGTCTTGTCCAGGTAGCTGCGGCGGAAAATTTTCGAATTCGGGTTGCTGAACAGCTTCTCGCCGAACAGCCGCCCGATAGTGTAGTTCACCGCATCGCCGATGATCGCCGCCACGGCCATCAACGCCACCATGGTATGCACGTTCAGATCGTTGGTCGGCAACGCCGCCAGCGCACCGGCGACAAACAGCAAGGAATCCCCCGGCAGGAACGGCGTCACCACCAGACCGGTTTCGCAAAACAGAATCAGGAACAGAATAGCGTAGACCCACATGCCGTATTGTGCGACCAGTTCGGCCAGGTGCACATCAATATGCAGAATGAAATCAATAATAAACTTGATGATATCCATAAATTCTCTCATTGATGCCGAGTGTTTCAATCACCCGGCAGAAGCACAAGGGAGCGACGCTTTCAGGCGTGCCGGCGTTTAATCGTCGGGTAAAAACAGCGGCCCCATCGGCGGCCGCGGTAGACCAAAGTGGTCAGGGTAATCCACGGCAACCAGATACAGCCCCTCGGCTCGCGCCGTCGCCGCCGCCAGGTTGCGATCCTTCAGCGCCAGCAACTCGGCCATCCAGTTCTCATCCTGATTGCCGCAGCCGATCTCCATCAGGCTGCCGACGATGTTGCGAACCATGTGATGCACGAAGGCATTCGCCTTGATATCTACCACAATATATTCGCCGTAGCGCGTAACCTTAACGTGTTTTACGCAGCGCCACGGGGTGCGCGACTGACATTGCACCGCGCGGAACGAAGTGAAGTCGTTTTCGCCCAGCAGCGCCTGCGCCGCCCGATGCATGCGATCGGCGTCCAGCGGGTGATAAAAATGCGTCACCCCCTGTTGCAGCACCGCCGGCCGGTAGCGATGGTTGAAAATAATATAGCGGTAGCGGCGCGCGGTGGCGCTGAAACGCGCGTGAAAATCGTCGGCAACGGGGCTCACCCAACGCACCGCGATATCCGGCGGCAGATGGGTATTTACCCCCATCGTCCAGGCGGCGTCCTTGCGGCGCGCGGTGGTTTCGAAATGCACCACCTGCCCGGTGGCGTGCACCCCGGCGTCGGTACGCCCGGCGCACAGCACGCTAATCGGCGCATCCGCCACCTTGCTCAACGCCTGCTCCAGGCGTTGCTGCACGCTGGCCACTTCTTGCTGCCGCTGCCAGCCGTAGTACCGGCTGCCGTCATATTCGATGCCCAGCGCAATTTTCAGCGTTGGCTGAACGGGCGAGACCACCTCAGACATCAGTACATCTGCTCCTGCACCAAACGCTCGGCGGTTTCGATAGCCATCAATGCGCCGCCGAAGCGCACATTGTCCGCCACCGTCCAGAACTGCAACAGCTCGGGGATGCCGTAATCGTTACGCAGACAACCGATGCTGAGCGCATCGCTGCCGGAGGCGTCGGTGACCTGAGTCGGGTAATCGTCCTCTTCGCTCAGCTGAATGTCCTCGATCTCTTCGAGCTCGCTGCGCGCCTCTTCGGCGGACAGCGGGCGCAGCGCTTCCAGGTGCACCACCTGCGCGTGGCCGTAAAACACCGGCGACTGAACGCAGCTCACCGAAATCGGCAGCCCTTCATCCTGCAGCACCTTGCGCACCTGATCGACGATCAGGCGTTCTTCGCGCACGCTACCCTGCTCGTCGGCAATCAGCGGCAACAGGTTGAACGCCAGCTGCTTGCCGAAAACGCCTTCCTCGGCCGGGATGCCGTTCAGCAGGCGCGCGCTCTGGCCGGCCAAGTCGTCCACCGCCACCTTGCCGCGCGACGATACCGACATCAGCGTGGTGACGTGCAGACGCGACAGCCCCGCCTGTTCGGTCAGCGGCTTGATCGCCGTCAGCAGCTGGCTGACCATGCTGTCGGCCACCGCCACGATATTGCGGTTGCGGTAATCCGCCAGCACCTGCGGGTTAACGCCCGGCACCACCAGCGGCACATCCGGCTCCATGGCGAACAGGCCGCTGGTGTCGATCACCAGGCAGCCCATGTTGCCAGCTTCTTCGGCATAGCGCGCGGACGCTTCGCTGCCGGCGACGAAGAAGGCCAGCTGCGCCTGTGACCAGTCGAACTCTTCGGCGTTTTGCACCAGAAGAGACTTGCCGTTGAAGCGCACATTGGCGCCCGCGCTGCGTTCGCTTGCCAGAGGATAGAGCTCACCCACCGGGAACTGGCGTTCCTGCAACAATTCCAGCAACGCTTCACCTACCGCGCCAGTGGCGCCGAGCAGCGCGATATTCCAGCCGTCAGACATCGGGTTTTCTCCAGAGTATTTCATTCATAAAAGCAGACGGGCAGTGCAATCACCGCCCGATAATCTTTGCCGCTCACTGTAGCGGCGTTGGCTTAAGACAACCTTACGCGCTATGCCACGCTGAAACCCAGCTTGCCGAGCAGCTCGGCGCTGGCGCTGTCATCGCATTGCACGGCCAGCGACGACCACTCGCGGCGTTCCTGATAGTGCTTGCGCAGGCGATCGAATTCGCCCGGTTGTCCGGCGACTTTGCGCAGCGGCGCATCATCGCGGCGCACATCATACACCAAGTGCATCAATCGTTTTAACCGCGCTTCATCCAGCGGCCCGTTGAGGCGGATCTGGCTGAACTCCGGCACCGGCAGCAGCGAGGCCAGCGCCACCTGCTGCGGCTGCCCCAGATGGCGGCTGAACGCTTCGAACACCTGAGTGGTGCCGCGCGCCTTGCCTTCCAGCGTATACCCGGCGATGTGTGCAGTGCCGATATCCACCCGCGCCAGCAGCGGCAAGGAGAGATCCGGCTCCGGTTCCCACACGTCCAGCACCGTGCTCAGCTTTTTGCCCTTTTCCAGCGCCTGCAACAACGCGGCGTTATCCACCACCGGCCCGCGGCAGGCGTTGATCAGAATGCAGTTGTCCGGCAGCGCCGCCAACAGATCGGCGTCCGCCAGATGCAGCGAATGGTATGGGCCGGATTTATTCAGCGGCGTATGGAAGGTCAACACGTCGGCCTCGGCCACCAGCTTCTCCAGCGGCCAAAACTCCCCGGCGTCGCCGCGATCGGCACGCGGCGGATCGCACAGCAGCGTGCGCACGCCCAGCGCTTTGAGGCGCGCGTCCAGGCGGGAACCGACGTTGCCCACGCCGATGATGCCGACGGTTTTATCCCGCAGATGGAAGCCATCGCGTTCGGCCAGCAGCATCAAGGCAGAGAACACATACTCGACCACCGCAATGGCGTTGCAGCCCGGTGCGGCGGAAAAGCCGATGCCCTGCCGTTGCAGCCAGGCGTCATCGACGTGATCGGTGCCGGCGGTGGCGGTACCGACAAAGCCGATGCGGCTGCCGGCCAGCAACGCTTCATTGACCTTGGTGACCGAACGCACCATCAGCGCATCGGCATCCGCCAGCGCCTCACGCGGGATCGGGCGGCCCGGCACTGCCTGCACGTCGCCCAGGCGGCTGAACAGCTCGGCCGCGTACGGCATATTTTCATCAACCAGAATTTTCACTGCGTTCTCCGACGGTTTACGGCTATTTGTCTGCGAAATAGTGTGCCACTGAATCAGGCACGGCGAAAGCGCTCAGGGGTGGTGCCGGCGATCTGCTGGAACATGACGATAAACGCCGACGCGGAGCTGTAGCCGACGTCCAGCGCCACGTCCTGCACGGTCTTGCCCTGCTCGAGCAGCGACACGGCATGCAGGAAACGCAGGCGCTGGCGCCATTCGCTGAACGACATGCCCAGATCCTGCTGGCAGCGGCGCGACAGCGTGCGCTCGGTGGTGTAGACCCGAGCCGCCCACGCCGCCAGCGAGGTGTTGTCCGCCGGGCAGTGCTCCAGCGCTTCCAGCACCGGCGCCAAAAATTTGTCGTCCGACGACGGCAGATAGGTTTGCTGGCGCGGCGACAGGCGCAGCTGGTCGATCAGCACCTGGCACAGGCGCAAATCCTCTTCCGTTTGCGGAATGTACTGCTTACGCGCATAGAAATCCTCGGCGATGGCGCGGAATATCGGCGTCACGCTCACCAGGCAAGGGTCGGCCGGCATGCCGGCACACAGCGCCGGCGTAATGTCCACCATGCGGCACTGCGCCAGCCGCTGGTTATAGCAGGAGTGTTCGATGCCGGCCGGCGCCCACAGCACGAACTCCGGCGGCGCCAGAAAGCGCTGCCCGCCGATGCGCAGCACCATCACCCCGGCTTTGACCCACATCAACTGGCCCCAGGTGTGGCTGTGCGGCTGGAATTCGGTGCGCGCGTTGAACTCCTCGCAGCGGAACTGCACCGGCTTCGGCGCCGGGATCAGCGACTCGGGGAAATGGCGGATTTCTGGCATGGTTTCGTCCCGTGATTTGTCTTGTTTACGCCGATTTTTGTCTGGATATCGCTATATATGATAAACCGGACACGCGTAGACTAGCCAGCATGTTGGACGTTATTGAGAATAATTATCATGAATATGCTTTTCCCGCTGTTGGCCGTGCTGATTTGGTCGATTAACGCCGTCGTCAGCAAACTCTCCGCCACCGCCATCGATCCGGCGGCCATCTCGCTCTACCGCTGGCTGCTGGCGTTGATTGCCCTGACGCCGTTCGTGCTGCCGGGCGTGCTGCGCAACTGGGCGCAGGTGTGCGCCAACTGGTGGAAATTGATGATCCTCGGTTTGCTGGGCATGGTGCTGTACCAAAGCCTGGCGTATTACGCCGCACACAGCGTCAGCGCGCTGTTTATGGGCATCATCGTATCGCTGATCCCGCTGCTGACCATCCTGATCAGCATCGTACTGCTGCGCATTGCACCAACCGTCGGCGTGCTGCTCGGCAGCATACTCTCCTTCTGCGGCCTGATCTGGCTGGTCAGCGGCGGTCAGCCCGGCGTGCTGCTGCAGCACGGTATCGGCAAGGGGGAATTGATGATGCTGCTCGCCACCGCCTCTTACGCGCTGTATGGCGTGTTGACCAAACGCTGGGCCATCGCGCTGCCGAACTGGCAATCGCTGTACGTGCAGATCTTGTTCGGCGTGCTGTTGCTGCTGCCTAATTTCCTGATGGCGCAGGATGTCGGCTTGAACGGCCATAACCTGCCGCTGGTGCTGTTCGCCGGCATTCCGGCTTCGATTATCGCCCCGTTCCTGTGGATCCAGGGCGTGATGCGCCTGGGCGCCAATACCGCCTCGATCTTTATGAACCTGGCGCCGGTGTTTACCGCCGCTATCGCCGTGCTGTTCCTGCATGAGCAGCTGCACGGTTACCACCTGATCGGCGGCGGCATCACCCTGCTGGGCGTTATTCTGTCGCAGCGGCTGCGCACGCCGCTGACGCGTAAAGCCAAAGCCCCGGCGGCCGACGTCGAATCCTGCAAAGAACAGGCCTAAGGCAGCAGCCTGAAACGCACCCGCACCAACAGGCCGCCCAGCGCGGCGGAGCTCAGCAGCTCCGGGCGGGTGCCGTGATACGCAGTGATGTCCTTCACCAGCGCCAACCCCAGGCCGGCGCCCGGCTGATCGCCCACGTTGTCCAGCCGATGAAACGGCTGCAGCGCCAGCGCCTTGTCCTGCAAGGCGATGCCGGGGCCGCTGTCTTCAATCTCCAGCACGCCTTCCCCTGCCGCCTGATCCTGAGTGAGGCGCGCGGTCACCACGCCCTGACGCGGCGTGTATTTCAGCGCGTTGTCCAGCAGGTTGGCGCACAGTTCGGCCAACAGCAGCGGTTCCCCCGCCACCTGGCACGCCGCCTCGCCTTCAAATCCGAGATCGATCTGTTTACTGCGCGCCTGCGGCAAGCGGGAAAAACAGGCGTCGCGCAGCACCTGCGCCAGATTGACCGGCTGCAGCTGGCGCTCGGCCCGGTGCTCGCTGGCCTTCAGGCGTGAGAGATGCAGCAGGCGGTCGGTCAGCGCCACGGTATTATCCAGCGTCGCGCTCATCGCCTGCAGGCTTTCGCGCCACTGCTGCGGCCGGTCGCTGGCCAGCGCTACCCCAACCTGAGTCTTCAACACCGCCAGCGGCGTGCGCAGTTGGTGCGAAGCATCGGCGCTGAAACGCTCCTGGCGCGCCACCATCAGCCGCAGCCGTTCGATATAGCGATTGAACGCCACCAGCAGCGGCTGCATCTCCGACCACGGCAATACCCGCGGCAGGGGCGTCAGCTCGCCCGGATCGCGCCGCAGCATGATGCCGGAGAGCTTGCGCATCGGCTTCAACACCCGCTTGAGCAGCGCGAACGCCAGAATCAGGGTCAACACCACCACCGTGCCCTGGCTCAACAGCGCCGCGATCATCATCTGTCGCGCCAGGTAACGGCGCGACTCCAGGGTTTCCGCCACCAGAATGGTCGCCATGCCGCTCACGCCCGACTCGTTGATCGGTTGAAACAGCGCCGCCACGCGGATCGCCCGGCCTAGGTATTCCGCATCGTAAAAATGCACCAGCGCCGGGTAGAGCGTGGAACGCGGGATATGGGGCGGCAACGACGGCAAATCGTCATAGCCCGAAATGCTTTTCCCCTGCGGCGAGATCACCTCGTAATAGAGCTGATCGTTCATGTTGCGCTCGAAGCTGTCGAGCACCACATAGGGCACATCAACCGCCAGCTTGCCGTCGCGCACCACCAGCCGCTCCGCCACGGTGCGCGCCGACGCCAGCAGCGTGCGATCGTAAGCCAGGGTGGCGGCGCTCATGGCGCTGAAATAGTGGGTGTAGATCGAGATGCCGCCCAACGCCACCAGCGGCAGGCCAAAAAACAGCAGCAGTTGATAGAACAACGATCGCGGCGCGTTAAACCACCGCATTGCACCGCTCCAGGCTGTAACCCAGACCGCGCAGCGTGATGATTGCCACGTCGCTGCCCTGCAGCTTTTTCCGCAAACGGTGTACGTAAAGCTCGATGCTCTCCGGATTGGCCTCGTCGGACAGCGTAAACACCTGCTCGAACAGCTGCTGCTTGGCCACCGGGCGGCCGCGGCGGTGCATCAACGCGGTCAACACCGCCAGTTCGCGCGGCGTCAGCGCCAGCGGCTTGCCTTCCAGCAGGAAATAGCCTTCGTCGTGATAGGTCAACGCGCCGTACTGTAACGCCGGCTGCGCGGCGCCGACGCTGCGGCGCAGCAGCGCCCGAATGCGCGCTTCCAGCTCGTCCAGTTCGAACGGCTTGGTGAGGTAATCGTCCGCCCCCAGATTCAGGCCCTTCACCCGATCGGCCACGTCGGTGCGCGCCGTCAGCAGCAGCACCGGCAGATCCTGCCCGCGCTTGCGCAGGCGCGCCAGCAAATCCAGGCCGTTCAAACGCGGCAGCGCCACATCCAACACCGCCAGCGCATAGCGTTCGTTGAGCAACAGATGATCGGCCGCCACGCCGTCCGGGGCGACGTCGACGGCAAAGCCGGCGCCGGTCAGCGCCTTTTGCAACCAGTGAGACAGCTCGGGGTGATCTTCAACCAATAACAGTCGCATGTTTCCATTCCATTGATTTACCTGAACAACCTGACGCCGATAGCGCGCTTGTTAACAGATCGATAACAGAGAATGGCATGGAAAATAAGGGGATAAAAGAGCGCCGCGCCGCCAGTTTTGGGAGCTGGCACACAATTATGCATATGGAGCGCGATCGCAGGCCGGTATCAGATCAGCGGAATCGGGCTGTCGGCAACGGCAATGTCCAGCACCGGGCGCAGCTTGTCGGCGGTAAACGGTGAAGAAACCAGCACGGAGCGATTGTTGGCGGCAAACACCAGATCGATGCCGGTCACGCAGGCGGTCATCTGGCAGGCATACTTTTCACCGTCGGCATTGACGAAATGCAGCTCAAATACGCCAATATCGGCGCGCAGCCGCTTTAAACGACACTGCCCGGTTTCACCGGTCATCTCTGCATAGACCTCCGGCAGCCGTTTAATCGCGCACACTTTGGCGCTGTCCCTGCCACCAAACAATTTCCCTAACGAAAACATATTACTGCGTCTCTATTCATTTCATTGCTCATGATTCTATCGCGAAAGCAGAACCGCAAACCTGATATTACGCAGGATTTTGGCCGGTTTTGCCCCCTGTTCTTCTCTTCCTTTCTATGGTAGCGCACCCGCTCTCCGCTCGCGACAAGCGACCCCAATCACAGACTGGAAACTTTTCCGACCGCTGAAAGGTAAATGAAAGGTTGTTGTTTTAACAATCCTGCAACCGCACCCGGCGGGATTTCACAACCAGAACAATACCGAGGGCAAGTCACAATGAAAAAAATAATGACCCGTACCTTTACCGCCGCCGCCCTGCTGCTGGCGGCCAATCAGGCCTTTGCCGTGGAAGCGCCCAAACGCACCGAATGCATCGCGCCGGCCAAGCCCGGCGGCGGCTTCGATCTGACCTGCAAGCTGATTCAGGTGTCGCTGCAGGACACCAAGGCCATCGATAAGCCGATGCGCGTCACCTATATGCCCGGCGGCGTCGGCGCAGTGGCCTACAACGCCATCGTCGCGCAGCGCCCGGCGGAGTTCGGCACCGTGGTGGCCTTCTCCGGCGGCTCGCTGCTCAATCTGGCCCAGGGCAAGTTCGGCCGCTATAACGTGGACGACGTGAAATGGCTGGCGGCGGTCGGTACCGACTACGGCATGATCGCGGTGCGCGCCGACTCGCCTTACAAAACCCTGAAAGACCTGATGGACGCCTTCCAAAAAGATCCCAACAGCGTGGTGTTCGGCGCCGGCGCCTCCATCGGCAGCCAGGACTGGATGAAAACCGCGCTGCTGGCGCGCGAAGTCGGCGTGGATCCGCGCAAGATGCGCTATGTGGCATTCGAAGGCGGCGGTGAGCCGGTCACCGCGCTGCTCGGCAACCATATCCAGGCGGTCTCCGGTGACCTGAGCGAGATGGTGCCTTATCTGCAGGGCGACAAGATCCGCGTGCTGGCGGTGTATGCCGAGCAACGTCTGCCGGGCCAGCTGGCCGACATTCCCACCGCCAAAGAGCAGGGATACAGCCTGGTGTGGCCGATCATTCGCGGCTTCTACGTCGGGCCGAAAGTCAGCGATGAAGAGTATCAGTGGTGGATCTACACCTTCCAGAAAATGATGGCGACCGACGAATTCAAGCAACAGCGCGATCTGCGCGGCCTGTTCGAATTCAACATGACCGGCAAAGAGCTGGACGCCTACGTGAAGAATCAGGTTGCCCAATACCGTGAGCAGGCAAAAGTGTTCGGCCTGGCCAAATAACCGCAGGGGAAAACCATGAGCGATCGTATTTTTGCCGGCTTCTGGCTGCTGCTGTGTATCGGCGGGCTGTTCATCGGCTGGGGCATCCAAAGCGAATACAGCTATGAACCGCTGGGGCCGCGCCCGTTCCCGCTGGCGATCCTCAGCCTGATGGCGCTGTGCGCGGCCCTGCTGTTGCTGCGCCGCCCGCAGGCGGTGGAGTGGCCGCACAACAAGGTGCTGCAGCGGCTGCTGGTGCTGGTGATCACCCTGGTGCTGTATGCCTGGGGCTTTGAATGGCTGGGCTTCCCGCTGGCGACCGCGCTGCTGACGTTCAGCATCGGCCTGCTGTTTCAAGCCAGCCTGCCGGCGGCGGCCATTTCCGGCGTCGTCATGGGCGCAGCGCTGTATTACGCCTTTGACCGACTTCTCGATGTCACACTGCCGCTCGGCGCCTGGCTGAGCTAACGGGAGCGATGATGGATACCTGGATGTATTTGACTCAAGGGTTCGAAGTGGCGCTGGTGCCGCAGAACCTGATTATCGCCCTGATCGGCTGCTTCGTCGGCACCATCGTCGGCCTGCTGCCGGGCCTCGGGCCGATCAACGGCGTGGCGATCCTGCTGCCGCTGGCGTTTGCCCTCAAGTTGCCGGCCGAATCGGCGCTGATCCTGCTGGCGACGGTGTATATCGGCTGCGAGTACGGCGGGCGCATCTCGTCGATACTGCTTAACGTACCGGGCGACGCGGCGGCGATCATGACCGCGCTGGACGGCTACCCGATGGCGCAGCAGGGGCGCGCCGGCGTGGCGTTGTCCATCTCGGCGGTCAGTTCGTTCGTTGGATCGATGATCGCCATCGGCGGCATCATCCTGTTCGCGCCGCTGCTGGCCCGCTGGTCACTGGCCTTCGGCCCGGCGGAGTATTTCGCTCTGATGGTGTTCGCCATCGCCTGCCTCGGCAGCATGATGAGCCAAAACCCGCTGAAATCGCTGCTGGCGGCGCTGATCGGCCTGGGGCTGGCGACGGTGGGCGTCGACGCCAACACCGGCGTTTACCGCTTTACCTTTGACAGCGTGCACCTCTCCGACGGCGTGCAGTTTATCGTGGTGGTGATCGGCCTGTTCTCGGTCAGCGAAATCCTGCTGATGCTGGAAAGCACCAGCGCCGGGCAAAAGCTGGTGCGTAAAACCGGCCGGTTGCTGTTCAACCGCAAAGAGGCGGCGCAGTGCGCAGGCCCAACCCTGCGCTCGTCGGTGATCGGCTTCTTCGTCGGCATTCTGCCGGGCGCCGGCGCCACTATCGCCAGTGCGCTGACCTACATGACCGAGAAGAAAATCAGCGGCAACAGCGACACCTTCGGCAAGGGTGACATCCGCGGCGTAGCGGCGCCGGAAGCGGCCAACAACGCCTCGGCCTGCGGTTCGTTCATTCCGATGCTGACGCTGGGGGTGCCGGGTTCCGGCACCACGGCGGTGATGATGGGTGCGCTGACGCTGTACAACATCACCCCCGGCCCGGCGATGTTCACCGAACAGCCGGATATCGTCTGGGGGCTGATCGCCGCGCTGCTGATCGCCAACGTCATTTTGCTGATCATGAACCTGCCGCTGGTCGGCCTGTTCACCCGCATGCTGACCATCCCGCTGTGGTTCCTGGTGCCGGCGATCGCCGCAGTGTCGGCGGTGGGGGTTTATGCGGTGCACAGCACCACCTTCGACCTGTTGCTGATGGTCGGGTTGGGCGTGTTCGGCTACATCCTGCGCAAAATGCACTTCCCGATGTCGCCGCTGATTCTGGGCTTCGTGCTGGGTGAGATGCTGGAGCAGAATCTGCGTCGCGCGCTGTCGATCAGCAACGGCGAGTTCGGCATTCTGTGGAGCAGCAGCATCGCGCAAACGCTGCTGGTGCTGGCGGTTGCGGTACTGGCGCTGCCGCCGCTGCTGCGCCTGATGCGCAAACGCCGCCAACCGGCGGCCGAGGCCAAAGCCGAGTAACGCGAAACGGGCGGGGATCCCCCGCCCGTTGTATTTAACGGCGTAGGGCCGCAATCCCCCTTTCCAACGCCTCGATATCGTCATCGGCGAGCAGGGGCTGAATCACCGCAAAGTCCGCCTCGGACAAGTCATAGAGGCGCAAGGCAAGCAACCGCGCGATGACCTCCGGCGCGAACCGCCAACGGATAAACCGCGCGGGGTTACCGCCGACGATGGCATAAGGCTCAACATCGCCGGCCACCACGCTGCCGGCGGCGACGATCGCCCCTTCGCCTATCGAGATTCCCGGCATCAGCATCGCCCGCATGCCGATCCAGCAACCGTCGCCCAGCCGGGTGTCGCCTTTAGAGAGGTACGCCTGCTTGATGGTTGCCATAAACGGATACAGGCTCAGCCAGTCGATGCGATGGGTATGGTTGCCGCCCATCAGGATCACCGCTTCGGCTGCGATGCACACGTAATCGCCAATCAGCAGGCGGTCTATTTCGCCCAGCGGCTGCCATTGCCGGCTGACCGCGTCGCCGTGCAGATAGCGCACTACCGAGCGCTCGAAGCCGTTATCCCAGCAGTCGCTGTAGTAGCTGTGGGTGCCTTTGACGATTATATTCGGGTTGGTCACCGTCTGATGCAGCAGCTCGGTTTTGGACCAGTGTTTTTCGGACATGGCGTATTCTCTTGTTACGGGAATAAAAGCCACGGAACGGAATGTCTGTGGCCGTGTTGTCGTTCACTCAACACGGTCATTCAAGCGATAAGCGCTCGTTTCAATCTCGGGTTATTCATCATTACGGCCTCTCTTGCGAGGCGTAATGGTAGCCGATCACGCCTCGGCGGTCTTGCTTTTCAACAGCAGCACCCCGCCCATCACCAGCGCGCTGCCCAGCAGCTGCAGCTGATTCATGCTCTCCCCCAGCAGGAAATAGGCGATCACCGCGGTGAACACCAGCTCCAGCGACAGGATCAGGTTGGCCACCGCCAGCGGCAGCGTTTTCAGGCTGATATTGTACAGCCCGAAGCCCAGCAGCGTCGGCCCGGCGGCCAGCGCCAGCAGCAACAGCCAGCCGCTCCACTGGATGCCCTGTGCGCCGTGCGACAGGAACCACAGAGAGCCGGCCATGCCGTGGAACGCCGCCAGCGGGAACGCCGTCAGCGCCGCGTTGAACACCAGCTGGTACAGCGCCGAAAAACCGAACACGTACAGGATGGTGTTCCACACCGGATAGCCGCGTTCGCTGGCCACCCGCCCGCCGAGGGTATACAGGGTATAACCGATGCCCGACAGCATCCCGACCAACAGCCCCAGCAGATCGAAGTGGCTGTTCCCCATGCTGTCGCCGTTGCTGACCAGGAAGCAACCGCCCAGGCTGATGGCGATCACCAGCAATTGGCGCAGCGTCAGGCGTTCGCTGTACATCACCCAGCCGAGGAACACGGTAAAGCCCACCGAGCAGTAGGTCAGAATGGTCGCCACCGACGCGCCGTTCAGCGCTACCGACAGCGTCCACAGGCTGTTGAACAGCGCCAGCAGCAGCCCGTAAAGTGCGTAGAACACCACCTGTTCACGGCGCAGGCGCGCCCACTGCGGTTTCACCAGCAACAGCAGCGGCAACAGCACCAGCGCCACCAGCGCCGCGCGCCAGAACGCCAGCACGAAGGTCGGCAGGTGATAGTACTCGGTCAGCGCGCGGATGATAATGGCGGTAAAGGCCAGCAACATGGCGCTGATAATAGCGATGACGTAACCCTGGTGGCTGCCCTGAAAGAGGCGCGCGCCGGGCAGCGCCGGCCGGGCGGAAACGCCTGACGGTAATGACATGAGATCCTCGGAGAAATGGCGACGTAAATGCTCAGGTGGACAGTGTAACGCGGCCATTTTTTCTCACTATAGCCACTTTACGGCGTTGTCATGCAGGCCACTTTTCTGCGCTTGAAGCCCTGTTGACATGGGGTATAGTAAAAATCACTCTCCATAACCGGGCCAATTTCGCATGCATATCCCGTTGGATCGCGAGCAGGACGTTCCGCTCTATTTACAGATCGAAGAAGCGCTGCGGCGCGCCATCCTCACCGGCGTGTTCGTCGATGGCGACAAACTGCCCTCGACGCGCACCCTGGCGGCCGAACTGGCGGTCAGCCGTTTAACGGTGGATAACGCCTACGCCGAACTGGCGGCCAAGGGCTTTTTGCATCAGCGGCGCGGCAGCGGCGCCTATGTCGCGCACCCGCAGGCGCAGGCGCGCCCGGCCCGGCCGAGCAGCGATGCCCCATTCCCACTGGAGAGCTTCACCACCCTCACCTCGCGGCTGGACGGCTACGCCGACGCCCCGCTGCCGGAGGGGCTGATCAACTTCGCCGCCGGCGTCGGCAGCCCTAAGGTGTTTCCGCTGGAGGCGTTTCGCAAAGTGCTGCTGTCGGTGCTCAGCCGCCATGCGGAAGAGGCCTTCAGCTACGGGGAATACTGCGGCTACTACCCGCTGCGCGATACGCTGAGCCGCATTCTCAGCGCGCAGGGCATCCCCACGCAGGCGGAACAGGTGCTGATCACCAACGGCTCGCAGCACGCCATCAGTCTGGTGGTGCAAAGCCTGCTGGCGCCGGGCGATACAGTGATCGTCGAAGAGCCGACCTACGCCGAAGCGCTGGGCCTGCTGCGCCAGCACCGCATCAATATCGTCACCGTACCGGGCGACCGCCACGGCATGCGGGTGGATTTGTTGCCGGAGTTGTTGGAACGCCACCGCCCCAAACTGATCTACACCATCCCCAATTTCCACAACCCGACCGGCCGCTGCCTGAGCGAGGCGCGGCGGCGACGCCTGCTGACTGTCGCCCAACAGGCCGGCGTGGTGATCCTGGAGGACGACTTCGTCGGCGATCTGCGTTATCAAGGCAAACAGCTGCCGTCGCTGCGCGCGCTGGCGCAGCCGGGCGCGGTGATCTACGTCAGCACCTTCTCCAAAATGCTGCTGCCCAGCATGCGCATCGGCTATCTGGTGGCGGACAGCGAACACTATCAGCGTTTCGCCAGGCTGAAACACGTCGACAGCTTCACCAGTTCCAGCCTGATCCAGCGGGCGCTGGACGCGTTCGTCACCGTCGGCCGTTACGACAAGCAACTGCGGCGCGCCGGGCGCGTCTACCGCCGCCATCTGGAGGTGATGATTGATGCCTTGCAACGGCGGCTGCCGCCGGGGTGCCGCTTCGAAACGCCGCAGGGGGGCTTATTTATCTGGCTGACGCTGCCGGCGACGGTGACCACCACCGAACTGATGCCGGTCGCCTGGCGGCACGGCGTAACCTTCGCACGCGGCGAATGCTTTTATGCGCAGGAACAGCTGGGCGCGCACGGCCTGCGGCTGAACTTCGCCGCCAACTCGCCGCCGCAGATTGAAGAAGGTATCGCCCGGCTGTGCCGGGCGATTGAGGAGGTGATAACGGAGAAAAGCGCCGGTTAGACGGCGGCCCACCACAGCCGCAGCTTCATCCCCCAGTAGCTGGTCCAGCCGGTGGTGCTCTGCACCACCTTGCCCTGCGAGACCACCACGAAGGTCGGCGTCACGCCAATCTGCCACTGCGCCGAGAGCGTACCGGCCGGATCGTTGACCACCGGCAGCGCCAGCCGTTTGCGCGCCAGCCAGTGTTTCACCTGGGTATCGTCGCCCGAGCGCAGCGCGACGGTCAGCACGTTGCCGCCCGCCGCCTGCAAACGGGCGACGTCCGGCGTAGTGAAGCGGCAGACGCCACACCAGCTGGCCCAGAAGTAAACCAGCAGCGGCCGCTCATGGCTGAGCTGCGCCAACGACACGCGCTCGCCGTCCAGCATGGTCAGGGTCTGAGCATCGAAGGCCGGCGGCGCCTGCGGCGCGTTCAGCCAATCCATCACCGTCACCACCGCCAGCGCGATCAGCGCCAGCAGCAGCAACTCGCGCCCCCAGCGCTTGAGCTTAGCCATGGTTGGCCTTCGCCAGCTGCTGCTTCACCATCGCTTCCAGCTCTTCATACGACACCGCCCCCGGCAGCATCCGATCGCCGATCAGCGTCGCCGGCGTCCCCTGCACGCCCAGTTGTTCCGCCAGCTCCATATTGGTGCGCAGCGTGGTCATGCTCTGTTCGCTGGGCGCCACCGCCTTGACGCCGGTTTTCTCTTGCGCGGCGGCGATGCTGGCGTTGTCGTGGAAGCCCTTTTTCGCCATCAGCCGCTGGTGCAGGGCCCAGAATTGATCCGGGTGCTGTTGCCAGGTGGTGAGCGCCACGCGCGCCGAACTGACCGAGCTTTCGCCCTTGAACGGCAGCAGCTTCACCACCAGCGCCACGTCCGGGTATTGCTTGACGATCTTCTCCAGCATCGGATCAAAACGCTTGCAGTACGGGCAGTTATAGTCGGTAAAGGTCACCAGCGTCAGTTTGGCGTTGGCGGCGCCGAGGCGCGGGCTGGCCGGATCCTGGTACAACGTTTTGGCGTTCTGCTTGATAGCCTGGCTGATTTGCTGGCCGGCGGTTTGCTGCTGCCAGGCGTCCACCGCCTGCGCCAGAATGTCCGGGTTGGACACCAGCGTTTCGCGGATCATCTCTTTGATACGCGCCTCTTGTGCCGGGGTGAAAGGCTCGGCGGCCCACACCGGGGCGGCGATAATCATCAGTAAAATCAGTAGCTTTTTCATTGTTCGGTTCCTTTGGCATGGGAAAGCGTTTGCAGCACGGCGTCACGGGTCAACAGCGGGGATAACACCTCGCCGTCCGGGCTGCCGGGGCCATAGATTTGGTTGAAAGGCACGGCGACGCTGCCGCGCTTTTGCAGGAAGGCGCTGATGTCGGCCGACGGGCGGCTCCAGTCGCCGCGCAGCGCAACCACGTCGTCGGCGCTCAGCGCGCGCTGTACGTCATCGCGCAGCAGCACATTGAATTTATTGGCTTTACAGGTCACGCACCAGTCTGCGGTCACGTCGACGAACACCCGCTTATGCTGGGCCAGCGCCTCGGTAATCGCTTGCTCGCTCAGCGGTTGCCACTGCACCCGATCCTGCAACGGCTGGCGCCACAGGCCGGCGGTCAGCGATCCGGCCAGCAAGGCCACGCCCGCCAGCACCAACGTGCCCGCCGCCAGCTTGGCCGCCAACCGTGCGCCCTGCTGACGCCACACCGCCAGCAGCAACGCCAGCAGCGCCAACGCTCCCAGCCACAGCGTGGCCTGCACGCCGATATGATTGCTCAGCAGGCTCAGCAGCCACAGCGACGACGCCAGCATCAGCAACCCCATCGCCAGCTTGACGGTATTCATCCAGCGACCGGGGCGCGGCAAGCGCAGCGCCAGCGATGGCCAGGCGGCGATCAGCAGCCACGGCAGACTCATGCCAATGCCGAGCGCGATGAACATGCCCCACAGCACCGGCAGCGACGCCGCCAGCGCGAAGGCCACCGCCGTGCCGAGAAACGGCGCCGAGCACGGCGTCGCCAGCAGCGTGGCAAACGCGCCCTGCCAGAAATGGCCGCTCAGACCGTGCCCATTATGGGTCGCCAGCGACGTATTCAGATCGGACGAGAGGCGCAGATGGAACAGGCCAAACAGGTTGGCGCTGAACAGCAGCGTCACCAGCACCATAAAACCGATAAACCATGGATTCTGGAACTGAATGCCCCAGCCGAGCGCATGGTTGCCGAGCCGCAGCAGCGTCATCAGTAAGGCCAACGCCATAAACGAGGCGACGATACCCAACGACGACGCCAGGAACTGCAAACGCACGCTGCGCCGATCGCGCCGTTCCACCTGCAGGATGGAGCCAAGCTTGATGCCCAGCACCGGCAGCACGCACGGCATCAGGTTGAGGATCAACCCGCCCGCCAGCGCCATCAATACCGCCTGCCATAGCGGGAATGCCGCACCGGCGGGCGCGGCCAGCGGATCGCCAATCGGCAGCGTAATCTGCTGCGCCATGCCGCCGTCGTCGATCACCAGCGTCAGCGTTTTGCCGCGCAGATCCGGCGCCGCATCGCCCCAGCCATCGCTGACCGGCACTCGCACCAACAGCTGAGCGCCGTCGGTCTCGACCTGCGGCTTGCCGAGATCGGCATCCGCCAGCGTATCGAAGAACAGCGCGGGCTGCTGCCAGCCGGCGGCGCGTTCGGCGGCGATCTGCAGCTCGCCGTTGCGGTAACCGGCCTTGACGCTCTCCGCCACCCCGGCGGCGATCGGCACCTGTCCCATCGCCTGCGCGAAGTCGTGGTTAAACTGCGGATCGTTCGGCGTCGTCAGATCCAGGCTGAACGGGTAGTCGGTCAGAATGCAGACGTTACTGCAGGTGGATAGCGTCAGGGTGCCCGCCAGCGGGCCGGATATCTGGCCTGACATCACGATCGGCAGCGTGACCCGATCGTGATAGCCCTGGGTGGAAATGCCGGCCACCTCGAAACGCTGCGGCGTCGGCCAGTGCCAGGTCGCCGGCGGCGGGTTGCCCTGCCAGACGATAGCCGGCGCGATGCCGCCTTCGCCTGGGGAACGCCAGTAGGTTTTCCAGCCCTTTTGCAGCTCGACCGACAGTAGCAGGCGGGTCTCCCCCGGCTGTGACGTGTCGGCACGCAGCCGCACCTTGGCATGATCGTTGGCCGGGTTTTGCAGCCAGCCGCTGTCCGCCGCCTGCAAGGCAGGCAGCCACAGCATAAACAGGCAAGCGCAGGCCAGCCTGATAATTTTCAACATGTTAATTCTCCATAAATGATTAATTCACCGCGAAAAACGGGCGATTAACTCATTCACGGAAAACGCATAATCGAAGGTGCACCCTGAGGGTGGGCGGTGAAATGGCGCGAGGAGGAGGAATACGCAGGCGCGCGGCAATGGTCGGCGCCAACAGCGCCAGCAGCAGGCCCAGCCCGAACAGTACGGTTTCGAACATCACCGGCGGCGCGGCCAGCAATGACTTGGCGCTCAGTTCACAGGGCGTCGGCTGCGCTTCGGCGGCGGTGTCACTGGACTGAACGGCGGTGGCGGCCGGGATCCCCAGCGTTTGCTGCAGCGCATGCAGGCCCGCCATGCGCTGGGTCATGCACGTCAGCACCACCAGGCAAGCCAGGCATAAAAACCATTTTGCAATCCGCTGCCGTTTAACCATGCCATCCTCATGTTCGGGTCTGGGGTTATCTTAGCGACGCGGGCGCGATTAGCAACGTTTTGTCGGTAAAGAAATGTCTGAGCGGCGGTATTGATGGCGGCGATTTACAGGTATCATAGCGGGTAAGCCTGCGCTTTTCGCCGGGTACGATGATGATTCTCTCCTCCAGGCATTCTGCGGGGATACACAGCGAAGGACTGGTGATATGCAACCTTTGAGTGGGCCGGGCACCCCAATCGCCGGCGAACGCCCTCCCTCCCCGGGCAAAACGGCGGCCACTGACGATCAACCCCTTTCTCCGGCACAGCGCACGACGCTGGAAAAGCTGATCGTGAAAATCATGACGCTCAGCCCGGCAAAATCGGCGGAGATCTGGGCGACTCTGCGCCACGAGCTCGGCGCCGACAACGGCGGTGAACTGCTGGCGCGCCATTTTCAACCGGCGGAACAGCTGCTGCAAACGCGCCTGACGCAGGCGCAGCAAAACCACGCCGGGCGCCAGCTGTTGCAACAGCTGGCCGAATTGCTGCCGCAGGGCAACAACCGCCAGGCGGTCAGCGACTTTATTCGCCAGCAGTTCGGCCACACGGTACTGAGCCAGCTGAGCCCACCACAGCTGCAGCAGGTGCTGAATCTGTTGCAGACCGGCGGCCTGACCATTCCTCAGCCGCAGCAAACCGCCACCAGCGATCGCCCGCTGCTGCCCGCAGAGCATCAGAGCCTGCAGCAGCAGGTCACCAAACTCAGCGCGGCCACCGGCGAAGCGCCGGCTAAAATCTGGCAAACGCTGTTTGATCTGGCGGGCGTGAAAACCAACGATCCGCTCCCTGCGCGCCACTTCCAGCTGTTAAACCAATTCTTGCAAGTGAAGGTGGCTCTCAGCCCGCAGAGCGCGCCGACGCTGAACAATCTGCTGGCGGCACTCAAGCAGCCGGCGGACGAGCAAGAGCTGCAGCAGATGAACGACTACTGCCAGGCGCGCTTCAACTGCGGTGCCAATGCGCCGCTGACGCATCCGCAAATGAGCGACGCCATTCATCAACTGTTTGCCCGCCGCCTGGAAAAAGCCGGCCAGGCCCAGGCTATCGTCAGCCACCCTGTCGATCCGCAGCCGCTGCTCAACCCGCTGATCGCCGCCCTGCCGCTGCCGCTGCAAAAAGCGCTCAGCAAACCCGCCGTCGCGCTGATCCTGCTGCTGTTGGCGCTGGCGATCGTGCTGGCGCTGGTGTTTTAACGCCTCAGGCGCAGCCGCAGTCCGCAACAGCCGCCCGATCGCGCAACGATCCCGGCTGTTCGCCGATGGCCAACGGATGGCCGTCGCGCAGCCAGAAGTCCAGCCCACCGATCAGCTCCTTCACCCGGAATCCCAGCTTCGCCAGCTTGTAAGCGCCCTTGGTGGAACCGTTGCAACCGATGCCGTCGCAGTAGGTCACATACACTTTTTCGCGATCCAGCTGCGCCGTGCCGGCTTCATCCATCAGGCGATGCGGCAAACTGAGCGCACCGGGAATATGCCCGGCGGCGTACATCGCCTCCGCGCGGGTGTCTATCACTACCACCCCCTCCACGCCATTGCGCAGATCCTCCGCCACGTCCCAGGCATCCGCATAGCGGCTCAGTTTGGCCGCCAGGTAGGCCAGGCTCTCTTCCGGCGCCGCCGGAGGAAAAGCCAGCACTAATGATTCTTTCGACATACCACTCACTCCCGTGTATCAAGACAGATGACAATAGTGCCCCATTTTGGTCTTATGATTGATACCCATTTCCCAACTGTGATAAGACCCATTATGCGGCACTCGCTGGTCACGTTGTTTCAGCAATCGCCCCACACCGCCGGCACGCTGCGCGATCGCCTGTGCGGCGCATTGCGGCAGGCCATCCACCAAGGGGCATTGAGCATTGGGCAACGCCTGCCTTCCAGCCGGGTGCTGGCCAGCGATCTGGGCCTCTCGCGAGTGACCGTCGAAGCGGCCTACGGTCAGTTGGAGGCGGAGGGATACCTGCAGCGCCGCGTCGGCCAGGGCACCTTTGTGGCGATTATCATCGCCAAATCACCGCCGCCGGCGACCGCTGCCGGCATACCGCGCCTTTCGCAGCGCGGCCAACAGATCGTACAAACCGGCGGCTGCCGCGATCCGCAGCAGCCACGGGCGTTTGCCGCCGGTTCGCCGGATCTGCGCGCGTTTCCGCTGGCCTTGTGGAAGCAACTGACCGCACAGCGCCTGCGGCTACAGGGAGAAAGCCTGCTGCGCTACGGCGACCCTCAGGGCTATTTGCCGCTGCGTGAAGCGATTGCCGCCCACGTCAATCAAACGCGCGGCGTGATCTGCGATGCACGGCAGGTTATCGTGCTGACCAGTTCGCAGCAGGCGCTGCAGCTGATCGCCACGCTGCTGCTGGACAGCGGCGACAGCGTCTGGATGGAAGAACCGGGTTACACCGGGGCAAGAAACGCCTTTATCAGCGCCGGAGCCGCCCTGACGCCGGTCGCGGTGGACGGCGACGGCCTGCGCGCTGACCCCTCCTTGCCCGACCCTCGTTTGATTTATCTGACGCCCTCGCACCAATACCCAACCGGCGCAGCGCTCAGCCTGGCACGCCGGTTGGCGCTGCTGGCGCTGGCGGACAGGCAGCAGGCCTGGATCGTCGAGGACGATTACGACAGCGAGTTTCATTACGACGGCCTGCCGATACCGGCGATGCAGGGCCTGGATCGCCGTGGCCGGGTGCTGTACCTCGGCACCTTCTCCAAATCGCTGTTCCCTTCGCTGCGGTTGGCGTACCTGATCGTCCCGCCCACGCTGGTTGACGCGTTCGTCACCGCGCGCACGGTGTATGACGGCCACAGCGCGCAGCTGATGCAGGCGGTCACCGCCGAATTCATCCGCCAGGGGCACTTTGCCGCGCATATCCGCTACATGCGCCAGCTCTACCGTAGCCGGCGCGATGTGTTGCTGGCGGAAGTTCGCGAAAAACTCGGCCACTTCGCCACGCCCGCTCCCGCCGCCGGCGGCCTGCAGCTCAGCGTCTGGCTGCCGCCCGGCCAGGAGGCGGCGCTCAGCCGACAGGCGCAGCGGCTCGGCATCCTCACGCCCCGGCTGACGGCACAATACCAGACGGCGCAGGCGCAGCGCGACGGCTGGCTGCTGGGCTTTTCGGCCCTGACGCCGGGCGAGATCCGCAGCGCCGTCGAGCGGCTGGCGCAGATCGCCGTGGCTTAGCCCGGCCCCAACGGAATGCCGACCGGCTTATTGCTCGGTCAGGCGCATTTCCGCCACCAGCGGCAGGTGGTCGCTCACCGCCGGCCAATGCACGCCGTTCCAGTCGCCGCTGGCGTTCGGTACCGTCAGGCTGTCCAGATGCCAGCGCTGCGCGTTGCCGGTGAAGAGGTAATCCACCTTGATCTCGGCGTTTTCCGCCGGCCAGCTGCGGCCATCCTGCCCGTTAGGCATGATGTCGTTCCAATAGCGGCTCAATTCCAGCCAGGTCACGCTGCCCGGCACATCGTTCATGTCGCCGAACAGCAGCTTGATACCGCGCACTTCTATGGTGCGATCGTTCAGCTCCCGCACCTGATCCAGGCGCATTGTCGGGTCTTCCTTGGTATCGAGGTGGGTGTTGAACAGGGTGATCGGCGCCGGGAACTCCGGCACGTCGACCTTGGCGCTGAAGGCAATGCGCTGTTCGCGCTGGCCGGACGGCAGCGGATAGATCACGGCGTCGTGCAGCGGATACCTGGAGAGAAACGCCAGGCCATATTCACCGCCGTCGAAGTCGATCGCCCGGCCGAACACCGCTTGCATGCCGGTCAGCTTCGCCAGCTCCGCCGCCTGATCGACGCGGCCGCTGCGGGCGGTGAGCTTATCCACCTCTTGCAGCGCCACCACGTCGACGTTCATCGCGCGAATCGCCTTGGCGATGGCGGTCATGTCGCTGACCTTGCCGGCGGCGATATTGAAGCTGGCGACGCGGATCTTCGGCGCCTGTTCCAGTTCGTAGGTTTTGTTTTTCAGGCCGCCCAGCGCGCTGGCCACTTCGCGGCTGTTGGCGTTGCTGTTGGCATGTCCGGTGTCGGCAGAGGACCAGGCGCTGGGAGAGAGGCCAAGGGACAGTATGGTGATAAGCAGAGCGTGACCGGTGTGCATGAATTCTCCTTGAGGAACAGATAAGTGTTATGCGGGCGCTTCCCGGCCCACAGCTAACACCGATTTTGCCGCAGAAACCTGCGACGATTTCCTAGTTTCACCGCTATTTTTTGTTTCTGCGCGATGCTTCGCATTCTGGCGGTTTACGCATTGCATCGTTGGACAAACGGCTGATTTCGTTTTAAAACCGGTAGATTGCCAACCGCGAGGAGTTCCGATGACCAGCCCGATTGCCGAACAGCTCACCGAACGTTTCTTCCGCTACCTGGCGGTGACCAGCCAGAGCGACGCCGCCGCAACCACCCTGCCCAGCACGCCGGGGCAGCATGAGATGGCACAGCTGCTGGCGGAAGAGCTGCGCCGGCTCGGCCTGGCCGACGTGCAGATAGACGACCACGCCACCGTCACCGCCCGCAAGCCCGGCACCCAACCCGGCGCGCCGCGCATCGGCTTCATCACCCATATCGACACCGTGGACGTCGGCCTGTCGCCCGAAATTCGCCCGCAGCGCCTGCGCTTCACCGGCGAAGATTTATGCCTGAACGCCGAGCAAGATATCTGGCTGCGCACCGCCGAGCACCCGGAGATCCTGCCCTACCGGAACGAAGAGATCCTGTTCAGCGACGGCACCAGCGTGCTGGGCGCCGACAACAAGGCGGCGGTCACCGTGGTGATGACGCTGCTGGCCAACCTGACCGCCGCCGATCGCCACGGCGATATCGTAGTGGCGTTCGTGCCGGATGAAGAGATCGGCCTGCGCGGCGCCAAGGCGCTGGATCTGCAGCGTTTCGCCGTCGATTTCGCCTACACCATCGACTGCTGCGAACTGGGTGAAGTGGTTTACGAGAATTTCAACGCGGCGGCGGCGGAGATCCGCATCGAAGGGGTAACCGCCCACCCGATGTCGGCGAAAAACGTGTTAATCAACCCGATACGCATCGCCAACGACATCATCAACCGATTCGACGTGCAGGATACCCCGGAACACACCGACGGGCGCGAGGGCTATTTCTGGTTCACGGATCTGGCCGCCAATGCCAATCAGGCGACGCTGAAGGTGTCGATTCGCGACTTCGATCGCGCCACCTTCGAGGCGCGCAAAACCCGCCTTGAGGAGACGGTGCGTCAGGTGGCGGCCAATTATCCGCGCGCCAACGTCAGCTGCAGCATCAGCGACATCTACAGCAACATCAGCAACGCAATCAGCGAAGATCGGCGCGCCATCGATCTGATCTTTGGCGCCCTTGCCGCCCACGGCATCCCGCCGAAGGTGATCCCGATGCGCGGCGGCACCGACGGCGCGGCGCTCTCGAGCCGCGGCATCCTGACGCCCAATTACTTCACCGGCGCACATAACTTCCACTCGCGCTTCGAGTTTTTACCCGTCAGCGCCTTTGTGAAATCCTACCAGGTAACCCGCAGCATTTGCCTGTTGGCCGCCCGGCAGAGCGGTAATCCGGGCTAGCTCAACAGCCAGCCGACCAGCGCGGCCCACGCCAGCAACGGCAGCGAGTAATAGTGGAAGCGCAACCAGATCTTGCGCTCCCCCGCCATGCGCAGCGCAATCAGGTTGGCGAGCGAGCCGACCGCCAACCCGAAGCCGCCGGCATTGACCGCATAGGCCAACTGCGCGCTGGAGGGCACATAGTTGAGCAGCAAAATGGTGGCCGGCACGTTGCTGACGATCTGCGACAGCCCGACGCCCAGCGCATACACCCCGCCGTCGCTCAGCCCGGCGATAGCGGCAAACGCCGGCTGAAGCGGCGGCAGGCGGGTAAACAGGCCAACATCGATAAACATGGCGGCGAACACGAAAATCAGGCTCCAGTCGATCTGCAACAGCACCCGGCGCGCCAGCAACAAAAAGCCGGCGAACACCGCCAGCAGCCCATACAGCGGCAGACCGATATCCAGGCACAGCAGGAAGGTCGCATACAGCCCCACGCAGCTCAGCAACAGCGGCCGTTGATAGGGGTAGCCCTCGGTATTCGGCGTTTTCACGATGTCGCGCGCCGGGAAGCTGAACCAGGTCAACGCCAACAGGCTCAGCATCATCGCGGCGCCAAACGGCGCCATCTGGCCGATGAAGCCGAGGAAAGAAAGGCCGGAGCGGCTCCACAGCAGGATATTTTGCGGGTTGCCGATCGGCGTCAGCAGCGAACCGGCGTTCACCGCCAGCGCCTGAAAGATGATCAAACGGCCCACCGGCAGCGCCGATAGCTTTTTCAGCGTGATGGTGAGCGGAATGACGATAAACAGCGCCACGTCGTTGGTCAGAAACGACGACAGCAGCGCGGCGGAAAACACCAGGAACAGCGCCAGCCGCCGTTCGCTATGCAGCCGGTTGATAATCTTGCGGCCAACGAAGTCGAAGTAGCCGCTGACCTCGACGCCTTTGGTCAGCAGCATCAGCCCCAACAGGGTAATGAGGGTGCGGCCGTCGATAAACCCGCCCAGCGCCGCCAGCGGCTGCGGATGAAAGGCGAACATCGCCACGCCGGCCAGCAACAGCGCATGCAGGAAACGGTCTTTGACAAAGGGATGGATAAGCCGGGAAATGGCGGTTGCACTCATGGTGGCAGCTTGAAACCTCAGCGAAAAGCATGAGCGAGACGTTAGCTCAGGCGCAGCCGCAACGCCAGCAAAATGCTATTTTACCTTTATCCGCTTTCCATTTGCCGCGCTTTACTTTATTTGTAGCGGCTTTCTCGTTTTCAAAGGACATGTTATGGCTTCCCTGTTCGCCAAAGGGGCGTTGCTCAGCGCCTTATGCGCCCTGCTCGCCGCCTGCGACGATGCCTCCTCCCGCCCGCAAATCGCTATCGACGGCAAGACCATGGGCACCTTCTACAGCGTTAAAGTCAGCGGTGACGTCGCGATCGGCAAGCAAGAACTGCAGCGGCAGATCGACGCGGTGCTCGAACGGGCCAACGACGATATCTCCACCTACCGCGCCGACTCGGTGCTGTCGCAATTTAACCGTAGCGCCAGCCTCGAACCGCAGCCGATCCCGCGCGGCATGGCGGACATCGTGCTGATGGCCCAGCGCATCGGCCGCGATACCGGCGGCGCCATGGACATTACCGTTGGCCCACTGGTGAACCTGTGGGGATTCGGCCCCGACAAGCATCCGGTCAAGGTGCCGGAACAGGCGCAGATCGACGCGGCGAAGCAGCGCATCGGCCTGCAGCACCTGAAGCTTATCAGCGACAATCGCGGGGAGTGGCTGCAAAAAGATCTGCCGGACATGTACGTCGATCTCTCGACGCTGGGCGAAGGCTACGGTGCCGATGAACTGGTGCGCCTGATGAACCGCAACGGCATTACCAACTACCTGGTATCGGTCGGCGGCGCGGTCTCTTCACGCGGCGTCAACGGCCAGGGCAAACCCTGGCGGGTGGCAATCCAAAAGCCAACCGACCGTGAAAACGCGGTGCAGGCGCTGGTGGATCTGCACGGTTACGGCATCAGCACCGCCGGCAGCTACCGCAACTACTTTGAACAAAACGGCCAGCGCTACTCTCATGTCATCGATCCGACCACCGGCAGGCCGATCAACCACCGGCTGGTTTCCGCCACGGTGATCGCCCCCACCGCGCTCGAGGCCGACGGCTGGGATACCGGCCTGATGGTGCTGGGCACGGAGAAAGCGTTGAAACTTGCCGAAGAGAAAGGGCTGGCGGTCTACCTGATCAGCAAAACCGACGACGGCTTTAGCGCCGTGATGACGCCGCAGTTCAAGGCGTTTTTGGTGCAGTGAGATAAAAAAAGCCCGGCACGCAATGGCCGGGCTGGTTGCATGCGCCCGCAGGCGCCGCGCCGATCACTTGGTCAGCGCGATGATGCCGAGGGTCAGACCGGCCACTGCCGCCGCGCCGCCGGCGATCGCGCCCGCGGTTTCCCAGTTATCCTGAGTGGTGCCCTTCATGCAGGTGTTGGTGTGCACCAGACGCCCCTGGTCATCGTAGACCGGAACGCAGGGAGAATCAGTGGCGCATCCGGCCAACACGGCCGACAGTAACCCAACCGCAATTAACTTTTTCATACTTCTTGCCTCAATGTTCGATCACTTTAGAAAGCCACGCCGAGCGATAATCACGCTACCTGGCTATTGTATGCCCAACGCGTGTAATGGCGAGGTAATGATGTGTCAGGGGATGTGATTTGGGAAAACTCCGAGCGCTCGCCCGGCGGGCTTTGAACGGTAAAAAGCCCGCGAAAACGCGGGCTTGATGACGAGATGAAGCTCAGGCGGAATTATTTCGCCAGTTTGCGCATCACCAGGGTGGCGTTGGTGCCGCCGAAGCCGAAGCTGTTGGACATCACGGTGGTCAGCTCGCGCTGAGTCGGCTGAGTCACGATGTTCATGCCGGCCGCCTGCTCATCCAGGGTTTCGATGTTGATGCTCGGCGCGATAAAGCCGTGCTCCAGCATCAGCAGGCTGTAGATCGCTTCCTGCACGCCTGCGGCGCCCAGCGAGTGACCTGTCATCGCCTTGGTGGAGGAGATAGCAGGGGTATTGTCGCCGAACACTTCGCGAATCGCGCCCAGCTCTTTCACGTCGCCTACCGGCGTGGAGGTGCCGTGCACGTTGATGTAGTCGATAGGCGCATCCAGATCCTGCATCGCCATCTTCATGCAGCGTACTGCGCCTTCGCCCGATGGCGCAACCATGTCGGCGCCGTCAGACGTTGCGCCGTAGCCAACGATTTCTGCATAGATGTGCGCACCGCGCGCCAGCGCGTGCTCCAGTTCTTCAACCACGACCATACCGCCGCCGCCGGCGATGACGAAACCGTCACGATCGGCGTCGTAGGTACGGGAGGCTTTTTCCGGCGTGTCGTTGTACTTGGTGGACAGCGCGCCCATCGCGTCGAACTCGCAGGCCATTTCCCAGCACAGCTCTTCGCCGCCGCCGGCGAACACGATGTCCTGTTTGCCCAGCTGAATTTGCTCAACCGCGTTACCGATGCAGTGTGCAGAGGTCGCGCAAGCGGAGCTGATGGAGTAGTTTACGCCGTGGATTTTGAACGGCGTCGCCAGGCAGGCGGAAACGCCGGAAGCCATGGCTTTGGTGACCACGTACGGGCCAACCGCTTTCAGGCCGCGCGGGCTGCGCATCGCATCGGCGCCGAACACCTGGAAGCGCGGAGAACCGCCGCCGGAACCGGCGATCAGGCCCACGCGCGGGTTGTTTTGATACTCTTCTTCCTTCAGGCCGGAAGAAGCGATCGCTTCTTGCATCGCCAGGAAGGCATAGATGGAAGCATCGCTCATGAAACGCACCGCCTTGCGGTCGATCAGGCCGGTCGTGTCGAGCTTAACTTGCCCCCATACGTGACTACGCATGCCGGAATCCTTCAGTTCCTGGGAGAAAGTGATCCCAGAACGTCCTTCCTGCAGGCTCGCCAGGACCTCCTGCTGGTTATTACCAATGCTGGAGACAACTCCCAGGCCAGTAATCACTGCACGTTTCATTCAATACCTCTTCCACTATTTACCTACGGGATTTTGCATCGCACTTTAGCGTACAGATGTAAGCCGAACAAGTCCGATCAGCGTTTTTCAGCTTTATTGTTGTCCAGTTTGCGCCAGGGCGCCAGCGCCGTTAGAATTCGCGGCATCCCTTGAATTTCGAGCTATTGACCGTGAACCACGCCCCCATCCAAACCGCAACGCTAACCTGGAACGAACAGGGTACACCTGTTTCGAAACAGTTTGATGACGTCTATTTTTCCAATCAGGATGGGCTGGAAGAAACCCGCTATGTCTTCCTGCACGGCAACCGGCTGCCGCAGCGTTTCGCCACTCACCCGCGCCCGCTGTTGGTGGTGGCGGAAACCGGATTCGGCACCGGGCTCAATTTCCTGACCCTGTGGCAGGCCTTCGCGGGCTTCCGCCAGGCCGAGCCGGACGCCGCGCTGCAACGCCTGCACTTTATCAGCTTTGAAAAATTCCCCCTGCAGCAGGCCGATCTGGCGGCGGCGCATGCGCGCTGGCCGGAGCTGGCTCCCTATGCCGACGAGCTGCGCGCCCAATGGCCGCTGCCGCTGCCGGGCTGCCATCGCCTGCTGTTGGCCGAAGGCCGCATTACGCTCGATCTGTGGTTCGGTGACGTCAACGAATTGCTGCCTCAGTTCGACGCCAGCATGAATAACCAGGTCGACGCCTGGTTCCTCGACGGCTTCGCACCGGCCAAAAATCCCGACATGTGGACCGAGCAACTGTTCGCCGCCATGGCGCGTTTCGCCCGGCCGGAAGGCAGCTTCGCCACCTTTACCGCCGCCGGCTTCGTGCGCCGCGGCTTGCAGCAGGCCGGTTTTCAGGTCAACCGTTGCAAAGGCTTCGGCCAAAAACGTGAGATGCTCGCCGGCGGTCTGCCGGCCGATACGCAGCCTACACCCCACCCGGCACCCTGGTATCGGCGTCCGGCGGCGGACAACACCGCCGACATCGCCCTGATCGGCGGCGGCGTCGCCAGCGCGCTCACCGCGTTGGCCTTATTGCGGCGCGGCGCCAGCGTCACGCTGTACTGCGCCGACGAGCAGGCGGCCGAGGGCGCTTCCGGCAACCGTCAGGGGGCGATTTATCCTCTGTTGAACGGCAGCGGCGACGCGCTGGAGAGTTTCTTCAGCGCCGCGTTTCCCTTCGCCCGTCGTCAATACGACACCCTCTTGCAACAAGGCGTCACCTTTGATCACCAGTGGTGCGGCGTCAGCCAGCTGGCCTACGACGAAAAGAGCGGGGTCAAGATCGCCAATATGCTGAAAACCGACTGGCCGCCGGCGCTGGCGATGGCGGCCAACCGCGAGACACTCAGCGAACTGTGCGGCGTCGATACCGGCTTCGGCGGCATCACCTACCCGCAGGGCGGCTGGCTCTGCCCGGCCGAGCTGACGCGCGGCGCTATCGCGCTGGCGCAGCGGCAGGGTCTGGTCTGCCGCTACCGGCACGACGCGCAGGCGCTGGCGCGTGAAGAAAACGGCTGGCGCATCGACTTCACCCACGGCGAAAGCCACCGCCATGCGACGGTGATCCTGGCCAACGGACACCGGTTGGCCGAGCTGGCGCCGACGCAAGCCCTGCCGCTGTACTCGGTGCGCGGGCAGGTGTCGCACATCCCAAGCTCGCCGGCCCTCGGTCAGTTGAAACAGGTCTTGTGCTACGACGGCTACCTGACGCCGGTCAACGCCAACAACGGCCAACACTGCATCGGCGCCAGCTACCAGCGTGGCGACACCACCACCGACTACCGCGAGCAGGAGCAACAGGAAAACCGCGAGCGCCTGCTGCGCTGCCTGCCGGAACAGGCCTGGCCGCAGCAGGTGGACGTCAGCGCTCATCAGGCGCGCTGCGGCGTGCGCAGCGCCACCCGCGATCATCTGCCGATGGTCGGCGCGCTGCCGGACTATCAGGCCACGGTGACGCAGTATCAGGATTTGCAGCGGCAGAACCAGCGCGGCGAAACCGTCGCCGATGCGCCGGTCTATCCCGGCCTGTTTGCTATCGGCGGGTTGGGATCGCGCGGGCTGTGCTCGGCGCCGCTCGCAGCGGAAATTCTGGCGGCGCAGCTGTTCGGCGAACCGTTACCGGGCGATGCGCGTCTGCTGGCGGCGTTGAATCCGAATCGGATGTGGGTACGAAAGCTGCTGAAAGGGCGTGCGGTTTAATTCATAAATGAGGGGCGCGGTGATGCGCCCCGGCATGGCGGTCAGGCGGCAGGCGTGGCGGCCTGATAGAGGTTTTCCCACATGCCGCGCACCAGGATCTGATCCGGCGGCGAGAGTTCCCCGGCGGCGATCGCCTTGTGCAGGCTCTCTTCCACCCGCGCCTTCAGCGCTTCGGCAGTGTGCTCACCCTGTTCTTCCGCTTCGGCCACCGCCAGCGTCAGATGACCGCGCAGGTAGCCACCGGCAAACAGTTCATCATCGCTGGCGTGCTCTACCATGTCATCAATCAGCGCCAAAATGCGCGCTTCGAATTCTGCGATCATCAAATTTCCTCATTAAATAGCGGGCTGTGGCGTCAGTTGAGATCTTCCGGGTACGGAAAATGCTCGGCCGCCAACGGTGGCGTATTGTAGAACGATTGCAACGCCTGAATAAAGCGCGCAGGCCGTGTGGGTATTCCCTGCTCCAGCAGCGCCAATACCCGGGCGCGCACCTTGCGCTGGAACGCGATGCGATCCGGCTCGCAGTCGCCGTTCAGGTTGTCGCAGCTGACGTTGAACGGGAAACCGGCCGCCACGCAGAACATCCATTCCAGCGCCTGCGGTTTGATCTCTACCGCTTCGAATTCACTCTGGGTTTGCACGTCGCGCCCGTCCGGGCAATACCAGTAACCGAAGTCCACCAGCTGGCGGCGCGCTTCGCCGGCGATGCACCAGTGCGAGATTTCGTGCAGGCCGCTGGCGTAGAAGCCATGGGCGAACACGATGCGGTGATACGGCAGTTCGTCGTCGGCCGGCAGATAGATAGGCTCGTCGTCGCCCTTCACCAGGCGGGTGTTGTAATCATCGCTGAAGCACTGATTGAAGATCTCGATCAGCTGTTCATAGTGATAGCGGGTCTGCGTGTCTGACATAAAAACTCTATAACCACAAAAATAAAGAGGCCATTATACCCGATAAGACAGGGCGCGTAAGCAACGCCCCCTCTTCATCTTTAACCGTGCACCAAGGCGGTCAACCACTGCTGAATTTCCGCGCCGTGATTGTCGTACAGCAGCTTGAGGCTCATCACCAGCGAGACGATCACGATCATCGGCCGAATCAGCTTCTGCCCGCGGGTCAGCACCATGTGCGCCCCCAGACGCGCCCCCAGCACCTGCCCCACCAGCATCACCAAACCGATGCTCCACACCACCTTGCCGCCGATGATGAACAGCGCCAACCCGCCGACGTTGGAGGTGAAGTTCAGCACCTTGGCATGCGCCGTGGACTTGGCGAGGTTAAAACCGCACAGCGTCACATAGGCCAACGCGTAGAAAGACCCGGCGCCGGGGCCGAAGAAACCGTCGTAAAACCCGACGCAGCCACCGGCCACCAGCCCAAACGGCAAGGCCCCGAGGCGGCGTTGACGATCTTCCTCACCCAGCCGCGGCATCAGCAGGAAATAGAGGCCGATGCCGATCACCAGCAACGGCAACATCTGCCGCAGCAAATCGGCGCGCATATGCTGCACCAGAATGGCGCCGGCGATCGAACCGATCAGCGTCAGAAATATCGTCAGCTTTTGGTCGTTGAGGTTCACCGCACGCCGACGAATAAAGTACAGGCTGGCGGAGAAGGAGCCGCCGACCGACTGCAGCTTGTTGGTGGCCAGCGCCTGCGCCGGGGGAACCCCCACCGCCAGCAGGGCCGGTACCGTCAGCAACCCACCGCCGCCGGCGATGGAGTCGATAAACCCCGCCAGCAGCGCTACCGCAAACAACACCCCGAGCATCTCGGGGCCAATGACAAACCAGTCCATGTGTTATTCCGCTGAGAAATGGTGATCCAGCAATGCCTGACAGGTCGGCGGTAACGGCGGCGGCACGGATTTGCCCGGCTTGGCGTTAGGCTGATGCGGCACGAACCAGCTCGCCAGTTCGGCGCCGCAGCCGTCGCCCGGCGGCGGCGTATCCTGCTCCTGGCACTCCAGACTGCCGGCTGGGCAGCGCAGGCGCACGTGCATGTGCGCACGATGGCCGAACCACGGGCGCACCTTGTGCAACCAGGCGCGATCGGCGCCGGCATCCAGGCACAGGCGCTGCTTGATCGCCGGGTTAACGAAGATGCGCGTCACCTCCGCGTCCTGCGCCGCCAGCTTGATCAGCGACTCAATTTGCGACTGCCATTGGCTGGCCACCACCTGTTTGCCGTCCCCTGATACCAGATCGATCGGCTGTGGTTTCAGCAATTGCTGCGCGCTCCAGCGTTGGCGCGGCAGCTGCAGCCAGATGTCGACGTCGAGCCCCGACTGGTGGCTGGCGTGGCCGCTGCTGAAGCGGCCGCCGGCCGGCATCGCCATATCACCGATCAGCACCGTGCCCAGCGCTTTCTGGTTCGCCTGGCTGCTGAGGCGCTGAATAAACGCCAGCAGATCCGGGTGGCCGAAATAGCGGCGCTGGTCGGTACGCATCACCTGGTAGTTCGGTGAGTTCAGCGGCAACGGCTGCGCGCCGATGATGCAGCCGTTGGCGAAACCGCCCACCGCCTGCGGCGCGCCGGCCACCGGGTGATCGATTTTCTGCCACGGCGTCAGCGCCATGGCGGAGGCGGAGGCCGTCAGGGCCACCAGGCCCAACATCCAGTTTTTCATGGCGATTACCAGCGAGGCACGTCGGAAACCACATCACCGTTTTGCGCACGCTGACGCAGCAGGTGATCCATCAGCACGATCGCCATCATCGCTTCGGCGATCGGCACGGCGCGGATGCCCACGCACGGATCGTGGCGACCGCGGGTGACCATTTCCACCGCTTCGCCCTGGCGATTGATGGTGCGGCCCGGCACCATGATGCTGGAGGTCGGCTTCAGCGCCAGATGCGCCACCACCGGTTGGCCGCTGCTGATGCCGCCGAGAATGCCGCCGGCATGGTTGCTCTGGAAGCCTTCCGGGGTGATTTCATCGCGGTTTTCGCTGCCGCGTTTGGTCACCACGGCAAACCCGTCGCCGATCTCAACGCCTTTCACCGCGTTGATGCTCATCAGCGCATGCGCCAGATCGGCGTCGAGACGGTCAAATACCGGCTCGCCCAGGCCAACCGGCACGTTTTCTGCGATCACGCTGACCTTGGCGCCGATGGAGTCGCCCTCTTTTTTCAGCGCGCGCATCAGTTCGTCCAGCGCTTCCAGCTTGTCCGGATCCGGGCAGAAGAACGGGTTCTGCTCGACCTGATCCCAGTCTTTCAGCTCGCAGGTCACGTCGCCGATCTGCGCCAGATAGCCGCGTACCTGCACGCCGAACTTCTGCTGCAGGTATTTCTTGGCGATAGCGCCCGCCGCGACGCGCATGGCGGTTTCACGCGCCGAAGAACGGCCGCCGCCGCGATAGTCGCGCAGGCCGTATTTTTGTTCGTAGGTGTAGTCGGCATGCCCGGGACGGAACACGTCTTTGATGGCGCTGTAGTCTTGTGAGCGCTGATCGGTGTTCTCAATGATCAAACCGATGCTGGTACCGGTGGTCACGCCTTCGAATACGCCGGAGAGAATGCGCACCTGATCCGGTTCGCGGCGCTGGGTGGTGTAACGCGAGGTGCCCGGACGACGGCGGTCCAGATCGTGTTGCAAATCGGCTTCGGTGAGCGGAATGCCGGGCGGCACGCCGTCGACGATACAACCCAGCGCCACCCCGTGAGATTCACCGAAGGTGGTGACGCGGAAAATCTGCCCAATACTGTTTCCTGCCATCACGGCTCCTTACCGTTAGTCTTTTATCGTTATGAGGCCCGCCGTGCGGGCCCTGGAAATGCGGTTTAGCTGCGGTAGAGGCTGAAGTGTTCCTTGCAATCCACCAGCTGCTGTTTGGTCAGCATGAACACGCCGTCGCCGCCGTTTTCGAACTCCAGCCAGGTGAACGGAATGTCCGGATATTGATCCATCAGGTGTACCATGCTGTTACCCACTTCACAAATCAGCACGCCGTCGTCGGTCAGGTAGTCCGGCGCGCAGGCCAGGATGCGGCGCACCAGCTTCAGGCCGTCGCTGCCCGCCGCCAGGCCCAGCTCCGGCTCAAAGCGGAACTCCTGCGGCAGATCGGACATGTCTTCCGCATCGACGTACGGTGGGTTGGTGACGATCAGATCGTATTGGATCGCGGGAACGTCGCGGAACAGATCGGAACGGATCGGGATCACCTGATGTTCGACGCCGTGCGCCTGAATGTTGCGCTCGGTCACCGCCAGCACCTCGCTGGAGATGTCCACCGCGTCCACTTCCGCCTCCGGGAAAGCGTAGCCGCAGGCGATGGCGATACAGCCGCTGCCGGTGCACATGTCGAGGATATGGCGTGGCGGGTGTGGGATCAGCGCGCTGAAGCGATCGTTGATCAGCTCGCCGATCGGCGAACGCGGCACCAGCACGCGCTCGTCGACGTAGAATTCCATGCCGCAGAACCAGGCCTTGTTGGTCAGGTAGGCGACCGGGATGCGCTCGTTGACGCGGCGGATCACGCGCTCAACGATGCGATGGCGCTCGCTGGAGGTCAGACGGGCGGTGTGCATGTCCTCCGGAATATCCAACGGCAGGAACAGGCTTGGCAGCACCAATTGCACCGCTTCGTCCCACGGATTATCGGTTCCGTGACCATAGTAGATATTGGCGGCGTTGAAACGGCTTACCGTCCAGCGCAGCATATCTTGAATGGTGTGCAGTTCGTTCACTGCTTCGTCGACGAAAATTTTGTCCAATTTGCCCTCCGGCAGGCGCTGTGTTTCATGATTTAGCCGCATAGTTTGCCATGAAGCCCGCGACAAATCACGCTTGCCCCTCGCGCTTTTCATTCTGGCCCGAGTTTTGCGTCGACAGCGCTCGTTCACAAGGTAAACTAGCGAAATAAACGATTTCCGGTGAATGAAGCATGAAGAACAAGCCCCCTCTGAGCAAAGACGAACAACAGCTCTTCAGAGAGTCGGTGGCGGGCGCGAAAAAGCTGCGCCAGGACACCATCGTCCACCGCCCGCCGAAACCCAAGGTCAAACAGATTGCCCCGCAGCGGCTGCTGCAGGAGCAGGTCGATGCCAGCTATTATTTTTCAGATGAATACCAGCCGCAGCTGGAAGAAGAGGGCCCCACGCGCTACGTGCGCCCCGGCAGCAGCCCGTATGAGCTGAAGAAGCTGCGACGCGGCGATTATTCGCCGGAGCTGTTTCTCGATTTGCACGGCCTGACCCAGCTGCAGGCCAAGCAGGAGTTGGGGGCGCTGATCGCCGCCTGCAAACGCGAACACGTGCACTGCGCCTGCGTGATGCACGGGCACGGCAAGCACATTCTCAAACAGCAAACGCCGCTGTGGCTGGCGCAGCATCCCGACGTGCTGGCGTTCCACCAGGCGCCGAAGGAATGGGGCGGCAACGCCGCCATCCTGCTGTTGGTGGAGCTGGCCGAGTAGACCCGCAGAAACGACTCAGGGCGATGTCAGACATCGCCCTGAGTTTATTCCGCACCGCATCCGCGGCTCACACTTTGGCCATCACCTGCGACGGGCTGACCTGCCATTCAAACTTGCCGTAGCTGCCGTCCGCCGGCAGATCGACGTTGGCAATCGCCGAGGTCGCGAACATCGGCGGGCACTCACCCGGGCACAGTTCGGCCACCAGATAGCCCACCAGCGGCAGGTGCGACACGATCAGCACCGAGCTCACCCCTTGCATCGCCAGCGCCTGCAGGTAGCTGCCGACCTGTTCGGCGTTGCCGCCCGGCGTCAGCTCGGGCAGCACTTCTTCGCCCTCCGGCAGCGTCAAGGCTTCACGCACCGTCGCCAGCGTCTGTTCGGCCCGCAGATAGGGGCTGACCAGCACGCGTTCAATATCCACAGACTTGGTGTTCAACCAGGCCGCCATCTGACGGGACTCGTCGCGGCCGCATAGGGTAAGGGGCCTTACCGCATCGCTGGCTGCCTCGAGCGCCGCCTCTCCGTGACGCATAATCAAAACTTGCATATTGCACCGCTGTTGTTGACAAAGTAACGCTATACAGAAACGCCGTGCGTGCTGTACCGCCGAGTTTTACAACCCAAAGCCAAAGCTTTAAAACGATAACGCGCCGTCTCTTTATGGCGGCCGGGCATTTTGCCTGAAAGTTTGCGTAAAGAAAACGCTGTTTTTTACAGCAATCCTCTCCGGGCAAACCTCGATTGCTCACAGAACAAGCAATTCAACGGGTTAAATTTTAACCTTGCCGCCATGAAATTTATTGATGGCGGTCAAGCTAACTTACCGCTGCCTCCGCCTCGCTGTACAGCCTCACCGGCTGACGCTGTTGCAAGGAGTGATGGCGATCACAACGCGGCCCTGTTGCAACTATAGTGCAAATCGGGCCGCCCTGCGTTCAGCTCCCCAGCGGGTAAAAGCGCTCGCCCTGCTGCGCCATGCGCTGCAGGCGTTCGCACGGGGCGAAGTGCTCGCCGTGCTGCTGACGCAGGTAGTCCAGCGTCTTCACCACTTTCTCGGCGCCGAGTTCGTCCATATAGCGGAACGGGCCGCCGAGGAACGGCGGGAAGCCGATGCCAAACACTGCGCCGATGTCGCCGTCGCGCGCGCTGCGGATCACGCCTTCGTCCAGGCAGCGCGCCGCTTCGTTCAGCATCATCATCACGCAGCGTTGAGCGACGGTCGCCGGCAGCATGTGCGCCTTCGGCGTGACGCCGAGCAGCGTATACAATGAGGTATCCGCACGTTTGCGCCGCTGCCGCTGTTGCCCTTCGCTCGGGTAGAGATAGAAGCCGCGGCCGTTCTTGCGCCCTTTGCGCCCGTCTTTCAGCACCGCATCGAACGCAGCCGGCGCGGCGAAGCGTGGCCCCAGCGCCTCGACCAGTACCGGGATGATCTTGGTACCGACGTCGATGCCCACTTCATCCAGCAGGGTGATGGGGCCGACCGGGAAACCGAAGTCCACCAGCGCCTTGTCCAGCGACTCCATCGGCTCGCCTTCCAGCAGGCAGCGCGCCGCTTCGTTGATGTACGGCGCCAGGATGCGGTTGACGTAAAAACCGGCGCTGTCGCCCACCACGATGGCGGTCTTGCCCTGCTTGTGCGCCAGCGCCACGGTGGTGGCGATGGTCTCTTCGCTGGTGCCGGCGTGCGGGATCACTTCCACCAGCGGCATCTTGTCCACCGGGCTGAAGTAGTGCAGGCCAATCACCTGCTGCGGCCGCTGGGCTTTTTCGGCGATGCGGCCGATAGGCAGCGAGGAGGTATTGGAGGCGAACACGGTATGCGGCGCGCAGTTTGCTTCGACCTCGGCCACCATCTGCTGCTTCAGCGCCAAATCTTCAAACACCGCCTCGACCACGACATCCACCTGTTCAAAGCCGGTGTAATCGGTAGAGCCGGAGATCAGCATCATCTGTTTTTGCCGCTCGGCCGGGCGCATGCGCTTGCTGCGCACCCGCTTGCCGAGCACGTCCCAGCTGTATTTCAGCGCGTGATTGATGCCGGTTTCATTGATGTCTTTGATGCGAACCGGCAAACCGCCGCGGGTGGCGGTGACGCAGGCGATGCCGCCGCCCATCAGACCGCCGCCGAGAATGCCGACGCGGTGCAGGGCGCGCGGCTGAGCATTGCCGCCCCGCTCTTTTTTCAGCGCGGTGGAGGCGAAGAACAGGCTGCGCAGCGCCGCCGACTGCGGCGTCATCGCCAGTTCGCCGAAGGCGCGCGCTTCGGCCTCATAACCGCTGGCGCTGCCGTGATCCAGCCCGGTGCGCACCACCTGAATGATGCGCTCCGCCGCCGGGTAGTTGCCGTGGGTTTTCGCCAACGTTTTCTTGCGCACGATGCTGAACAGCAGATTTCTGCCCAGCGGGCCGTTGAGCAGGCGATCCTGCCACGGCAGCTCGCGCTGATGTTTCCAGCCCTGTTTCACCCGCTCGATAGCGGTCTGCAACAGAATCGACTGCGGCACGGCGTCGTCCACCAACCCCATGCGCAGCGCCTGGCGGGCACGAATGTGCTTGCCGGTCAAGATCATGTCCAGCGCCTTGGCGGCGCCGACCAGGCGCGGCAGGCGCTGCGTACCGCCGGAGCCCGGCAGCAGGCCCAGCTGCACTTCCGGCAGCCCGAGCGCGGTTTTGTCATCGAGCGAACAGACGCGGCCGTGGCAGGCCAGCGCCAGTTCCAGCCCACCGCCCAGGCAGGCACCGTGAATGGCCGCCACCACCGGCACCGGGAACGCGGCGATCTGCGCCAGCGTGCTCTGCCCTTTCTTGGCCAGCGTTTCCGCCTCTTTGGCGCTGGTGCAGGCGGCAATCATTGTGATGTCGGCGCCGGCGATAAACGAGTCCGGCTTGCCGGAAACGATCACCAACCCTTCCAGCGCGGTATGCTGTTGCGCCCGGATCAGCACGTCGTTCACCTGTTCGACGAACTCGGCCTTGAGCGTATTCACCTTGTCGCCCGGTACGTCGATGGCGATCACGCCGATGTTGTCGGGGCGAATCGTCAGCTGAAAGGCCGACGGTTTGGCGCGCTGTTCATGCAATGCGTTTTCAAAGCTCATCATTCCACCTCCACGATCATCGCGGCCCCTAACCCGCCGGCGGCGCAGGCGGTGGTCAGGCCCAGCCCGCCACCGCGGCGTTTCAGCTCATGCAGCGTCTGGGTGATCATGCGCGCGCCGGTGGCGGCGAACGGGTGGCCGTAGGCGATGGAACCGCCCAGGACGTTGAATTTGTCCATGTCCACTTCGCCGATCGCCTGGCTGCGGCCAAGCTTCTCGCGGGCGAACTCTTCGCTGGCGAACATCTTCAGGTTAGCCAGCGTTTGCGCGGCGAAGGCTTCATGCATGTCGATGAGCGTCAGATCGGCCAGGCCGATACCGGCGCGATCCAGCGCCAGCGGCGTGGCGTAGGAAGGCCCCAGCAGCATGTCTTCCCACACGTCGATGGCGGCGAAGGCGAAGCTGCGCAAATAGCCCAGCGGCTGCAGCCCCAGCTCTTTGGCGCGCGACTCGCTCATCATCAACACCGCCGCCGCGCCGTCGGTCAACGGTGTGCTGTTGGCCGCGGTGACGCTACCGTGCTTGCGATCGAACGCCGGTTTCAGCTTGGCGTAGGACGCCAGGCTGGAATCTTTGCGGATGTTGTTGTCTTCAGAAAGCTGCGCGCGGTACGGCGGTACGTAGGCGGTCATCACCTCATCGCGCAGCCACCCCTGCTGCCAGGCTTTGGCCGCCAGCTCGTGGGAACGGTGCGCCAGCGCATCCTGCGCCTCGCGGGTGATGCCGTGGCTCTTCGCCATCTGCTCGGCGGTATCGCCCATGCGCAGTCCGGTGGAATACTCCGCCACCGCCGGTGGCACCGGCATCAGATCGCGGAATTTCAGCCGGCTGAACAGTTTGAGACGCTGCGACAGCGTACGCGCCTTGTTGACGTCCACCAGCGTGCGTGCCAGCGCCTTGCTGACGCCGATCGGCAAAACGGAAGAAGAGTCCGCCCCGCCGGCGATGCCGACGCTGATGCTGCCGGCCATGATGCTCTCCGCCACGTTGGCGATCGCCTGGAAGCTGGTGGCACAGGCGCGCGACACGCTGTAGGCGTCGGTATGGACGCTCATGCCGGTGCCCAGCACGATTTCACGCGCGATGTTCGGCGCCTCGGGCATTTGCACCACCTGGCCGAACACCAGCTGTTCGATAAGCTGCGGATCGATACCGCTGCGCGCCAACAGCTCGCTCACCGCCGTTTTCCCTAAATCCACCGCCGGAATGCCGTGATAGGCAGTCGCCTGTTTGGCAAAGGGGGTACGTAGTCCATTCACAATCGCAATGCGGTCACCATGATGGGTCACCAACGGCAGTGCCTTACTCATAAATGCTCCTGAAGAAAATAACGTCAGCGCAATGGGCAGAAAGAGGTCTGACCTGATGAGGTCATTGTTAACCAAACGGTTACATTTGGCAAACCGGCAGAGATCAAAACTGCGAGCAGGCGCACTTTCTATCGGGGGGCGATGTAGGGAAGGCAATCCCCGACGCACGGTAGGCGGCGCCGGGGGTAAAGCGGGGATTAACGCAGGCCGAGCTGGAAGATCAGGGTTTCCGCCTGGCAGGCGAAGGTGAAATCGGCCTCCAACTGCACGCCGCCGTCAACCGGTTTAATGCTACTGCTGATGTCACAAGGGTCGGATTCTACCGCGCGCGCCTTTTCGCTCAGGGCGGCCAGCATGGCTTCCGCATCTTGTTGATTGCTGAACACCTGGCTGTAGGACGCGGTGCAATCGGTGTTATCCATCACGGTGCCGACATCCACGCAGCAACACGCGGCGGTTTCCTGGGCGCTGCATTTATTAATTGCATCTGACATGATTGGTTCTCCTCAAGGGCCTTGGTTATCAGCCCAAATTGCCGTTTTACTCACCGGCACAAAGCCACAAAATTCTGCAGGTATTTTACGCTTCCGCGCCGGCAATCACTAGCACTTACTTTTACTGGGTGCTTTAAGTGATGGAAATCACAAATAAAAATGAGCGCCTGCTAAGGAATGGTAAGAAATTTGTTATTTACCGCTGGCTTTTTGTTAAGCAGATCTCTTTTTTGATATCAGGTTGGAAATATTTCAAAAACAAACTTGCAACATTTTCACAGGTCAGACCTATACTTCAGCCACTGGTCTGATTTGTCTGAACGATAACGGACCCTACAATCCCGCGCTCCTTGTTACTTCGTGTAACAATAGTTTAAATAATAAACACATAATGAGGTTTTGGTCATGAGCCAGAAAAACCTATTGACTAAATCAGCTCTCGCAGCTGCAGTGGCAATTATTTCTTCAAACGTGTCTGCCGCAGGATTCCAGCTGAACGAGTTCTCAGCAGCTGGTTTAGGACGTTCGTATTCTGGCGAAGGCGCCATGGCGGATACGGCGGCCTCCGCGAGCCGCAACCCGGCATTGTTGATGATGTATACCCGCCCGGAACTCTCCATCGGCGCGGTCTTCATCGATCCGGACGTAGACATCACCGGCAAATCCCCTTCTGGCGCCAGCCTGGATGCGAAAAACATCGCGCCAACCGCCTGGGTGCCGAACCTGCATTATGTTCACCCGATTAACGATCAATTCGCCGTAGGCGGATCGGTCACCAGCAACTACGGTCTGGCGACCGAATTCAACGACGGCTACACCGCAGGCGCTTATGGCGGCAAAACCGATCTGGAAACCCTGAACCTGAATCTGAGCGGGGCTTACCGCCTGGATCAACATTTCAGCTTCGGTCTGGGCTTCGACGCCGTATACGCCAGAGCCAAACTGGAACGCTACGCCGGCGAATTGCCGAAGCTGCTTGCCGGCCAAGGCCTGCAAACCGGTCAATTAACGCCTCAGCAAGCCGGGATGATCGCTCAAATCCCTGGCGATACCCAGATTTCTCACCTGAAAGGCGATAAGTGGGGCTTCGGCTGGAATGCCGGCCTGCTGTACGAAGTGGACGAAAACAACCGCTACGGCTTCACCTACCGTTCTGAAGTGAAAATCAAGTTCGACGGCGACTACAAAAGCAGCCTGCCGGCACAGTACAACCCAATTACCCAGGCGCTGGGCGTTGGTTTGCCGTGGGGCACCAGCGGCAGCACCATCCCGGGCTCTCTGGATCTGAACCTGCCGGAAATGTGGGAACTGTCCGGCTACAACAAAGTGGCGCCTCAGTGGGCCATCCACTACAGCCTGGCGTACACCAGCTGGAGCCAGTTCCAGGAGCTGAGAGCCACCGGCAGCAACGGCCAGACCCTGTTCCAGAAGCATGAAGGCTTCCGCGATGCCTACCGCATTGCGCTGGGTACCACCTACTTCTACGACGACAACTGGACCTTCCGCGGCGGCGTCGCCTTCGATGACAGCCCGGTGCCGGCACAGAACCGTTCCATCTCCATTCCGGATCAGGACCGCTTCTGGGTCAGCGCAGGTACCTCTTACGCGTTCAACAAAGACGCGTCGGTCGACGTCGGTGTGTCCTACATGCACGGCCAGAAAGTCACCATCAACGAAGGCCCTTACACCTTCAACTCGGTGGGCAAGGCCTGGCTGTACGGTGCCAACTTCAACTACCGTTTCTAATCTCGCTTGAGAAAGAAGCCAAAGCGCCCCTCGGGGCGCTTTTTTTTTGCCCGCCGCTTGCCGCCGGCATAAAAAAACCCGCCTGACGGCGGGTTTTCATTGGCGTAACGCCCGTGATTACTGCGAGTCGATCTCGTCCAGTTCGCCCTGAATCGCCTTGGCGTTCGGGTTCTCTTCCGGCTTGAGCGAGCCGCCGTTGGCGATGAAATCGTGGCGCTGGAAGTAAGCTTCGCGCACCATGATGTAAGGATCGGAAGAGTTGCGCAGCAGGCCATCGGAATCCAGCAGCTGGGCGCGGGTTTCGATCCCCTCGACCACCCACTTGCCCGCCGACATCCAGAAGGTCAGGTAGCTCAGCATCGGATACAGCGTATCCGCAAAGTCGCCGCCTTCGTCACGCAGCGTGAAGCTGCCGTAGCCCGGCAACATCACGTACGGGCCGTAACCCACATCGTAATGGCCCAGCGTGCTGCCGAAGCGGTTGGGTTCTTCGCGCGCCAGTTTCGGGTTGGCCATGCCGGCCACGTCGATCAGGCCGCCCATCCCGAGCAGGGTATTCAGGAAGAAACGGTTGAAGTGGATCATCCCGCGGTAAGGATCGCCCTTCAGGAAGGCGTTGACCATGCTGGCCGGCTCTTCCAGGTTAGAGGTGAAGTTGCTGATGCCGTTACGCGCCGGCATCGGCACGTAGTCGCGCCAGGCCACCGCGACCGGGCGCAGGATATAAGGATCCAGGACGTTGTAGTTGAAGTCGAACATCGTCCGGTTAAATCCTTCCAAAGGATCGGAACGCCCTTGCGGATCTTTGTCTGGCGCGCTGGCACAGCCCACCAGTAATACCGTTGCGAATGCCACCCCAGTCAGGCGAAAGTTCATATTTTTCTCCATAAAAACACGTTCGGTCTTATTTTTCATTGACCTGCTTGTTTATCTGAACGCTAACCTGCTCTTTACCGCTGAATGTCTGCAGCGAGCTTTCGCCGAACCAGTCTCCCGGCTGCGGCGTGGCCAATCCGTCCTGTGAGAGGCGCACACGCACCTGCACCTGATGCTGTGCCGAGAGTAGACGCTCGGGCATCATGGCGTTGCTGTCATCCAGAGAGAAAGACAGCGGAAAACGGCTCAGCGGCAATTGTTTTACCGCCACCGGCACCGGGCTGACGCCGTCGGTCACCGAGATGACCAGCGTCCCCTGCGTCGGCAGGGCTTTCGCCGCCTGCGGTGACAGCGAAACGGTCACATTCAGTTTAACAGTTTCTCCGCCGGCCTGGGCTTTTGCTTGTGCAATGCTGCGCTTTATCACTTCCGCGCGCGGATCGTTGGCCGGCAGCAGCTGCAGCATCACCTGCCAGGCGCCTATCGCCTGCTTGAAGTCGCCCTGTTCGAAGGCATTGAACGCCAGCAGGCTCAGCACCCGCGGATCGCCGTGATTTTCCGCGATCATGCGCCGCAACAGCTGCGTCGCCTGCTTGTTATCCTCCGGATCGTTGGATCGCGTCAAGACCTCGGCATAGCCGAGCCGCACTTCCAGACTATTCGGATCCAATTGATAAGCATGGGCAAACGCCTGCGTGGCGGTGGTGGCGTTGTTCAGCGCCATGCCGACCCGCCCCAGCATCATCCAGTCGTTGATGTTGCGATCGTCCTGCTGCAGCGCGGTGCGCAGCCCCAGCCCGAGGCGGGCGATCTCTTCCATGCTCAGCGGTTTGGCGCGCTCATTGGCGACGCGCTCGCGCAATTCCGGCATTTGCGCCTGCACCAGGCGCCAGTCCAGCACCTGCGCCAACCCGCCGGTTTTCAGATAAAAGCCAACGGTCACCGCCAGCAATAACAGCACGCCCGGCACCAGCGCCCAGCGATTGATCGGCTTCGCCTGCGCCGCCTGCTCGACGGGAATGTCGTTCAGCAGATTTTGTTGCAGCTCTTTCACCAGCTCCGGGCGCTCGGCCACCACGCCTTGCTGCTCGTCCTGCTCCAGCTCGCTGAGGCGATCCTGATAAAATGCCTTGTTCAACGCATCGCGCGTGGCGGCGCTCTGCTTGCCGTGGCGCATCGCCGGCACCACCAGCAGCGCGGCGGCACCGGCCAGCAACACGCAAATAATCAGCCAAAAAGCCATTAGGGTTTCTTCCTGTCAGTCTCTTGCAACAGCGCCGCCAGGCGCTGCCGTTCCCGTTCGGAGAATTCATCGTCCACCACCGCGCCAGGCCGGCGACGGGTGCGCAGGATCACCACCGCCCCGCCGATCAGCACGAACAGCAGCGGGCCGATCCACAAGATCAGCGTCGCCGGCGTTACCGGCGGCTCATAGGTGACAAAGTTACCGTAGCGCGCCACCATGTAATCGATGATCTGCTGCTTGCTTTGCCCCTGCATCATCAGCTCGTACACCTTGGTACGCATGTCGGCGGCGATGATGGCATTGGAATCGGCAATGCTGTTGTTTTGGCATTTCGGGCAGCGCAGCTGTTCGGTCAACTCGCGATACTGCTGCTCCTGCTCGACGGAGTTGAAGCGATAGGTATCGATCGCCGCGGCGGCGCTCCAGCTCAGCAGCGCGGCGCACAGCAGGACAATCAGCCTCATGCCTCACCCCCGTACTTTTTATACAGCGGCAGCACTTCCTGCTGCCAAACGCGCTCATTCATGTCGCCGGCGTGGCGATAGCGAATAATCCCCTGGCCGTCGATAAGGAAGGTCTCAGGCGCGCCGTAGACCCCGAGATCCAACCCCAGCATGCCGTCGCCGTCGTACAGGCTGAGGGCATAGGGATTGCCGAGGGAATTCAGCCAGGTCACCGCCTTGGCGCGATCGTCTTTATAGTTCAGGCCAACCACCCGCACGCCACGCGCCGCCAGCGTATTGAGATACTGGTGTTCCGCGCGGCAGGTCGGGCACCAGGTGGCCCAGACGTTAAGCAATATCGGCTTGCCGTCGCGCAGCACCGCCTGATCGTAGGTTTTGCCGGGCTGATCCAGCGACTCCAGCCTGAAGGTCGGCACCGGTTTGCCGATCAGCGCCGATTCCAGCATGGTCGGATCTTCGCCGCCGGCGTTGCGCGTCAGTTGCACCATCAGCGCCGCCACCAGCAGCAGGAAGAGGACCAACGGGATAAACAGCAGCTTACGATTCATGGTTGCGCCTCCAGCTTGCCTTCGCGCTTGAGTTTTTTGCTCATGCGGTAACGCGGGTCGAGGATGCACAGCAGGCCGCCGATCGCCATAAAGACGCCGCCGAACCAAATCCAGCGCACGAAGGGTTTGTAATACAGGCGTACCGCCCAGGAGCCGTCCTCCAGCTCCTCGCCCAGCGCCGCGTACAGATCGCGGCTGAAACCGCCGTCGATCGCCGCTTCGGTCATCATGCTGCGCGCCACGCTGTAGTAGCGTTTCTCCGCGTGCAGCGTCGCCTCCGGCTTGCCGTTGCGCGTGACGTCGATGATGCCGACGCCGCCGCTGTAGTTCGGGCCGCGAATGTCGTGCACGTCGCGGAACACGAAGTGATAGTTGTGAATATCCACGCTGTCGCCGGCCTTCATCCGCACGTCGCGCTCCACGCTGTAGTTCTGGCTGAAGGCGATGCCGATCACCGTCACCGCCACGCCGAGGTGGCCGAGCACCATACCCCAGTGGCTGCGGGACAGCTGGCGCAGGCCGCGCCAGAAACCGTGACGGTGGGTAGCGCGCTCATGCAGCTCCATCAGCGTCAGGATGATCACCCACAGCGCCATGATCAGGCCCACCACCGTCATGCCGGCGATGCTGTCCTGCAGCAGCCACGGCAGCAGGATTGACAGCACCAGCGTCGCCAACAGCGCCACGCCGAGGCGGCGCCACAGCTTGCTCGGCTCATCGCGGCGCCAGCGCACCAAAGGCCCGATGCCCAACAGCAGCGCCAACGGCGCCATCAGCCAGGTGAACATGGTGTTGAAGAACGGCTCGCCGATCGAGATGCTGCCCAGCCCCAGCTGTTTGTGCACCAACGGCAGCAGCGTGCCCAACAGCACCACCAGCATGGCGGCGATCAGCAGCACGTTGTTGCCCAGCAGGAAGGTCTCGCGCGAGAAGGTCTCGTGCTGCACCCGGCTGCGCACCTGGCCGCCCTTGACCGCGTACAGCAGCAGCGAACCGCCGATCACGATCACCAGATAGGCGAGGATAAACATGCCGCGCGCCGGATCGGAGGCGAAGGAGTGCACCGAGACCAGCACGCCGGAACGCACCAGGAAGGTGCCCAGCAGGCACAGCGAGAAGGCGGTGATCGCCAGCAACACCGTCCAGGCTTTGAACGTGCCGCGTTTCTCGGTCACCGCCAGCGAATGCATCAGCGCGGTGCCGGCCAACCACGGCATAAAGGAGGCGTTCTCCACCGGATCCCAGAACCACCAGCCGCCCCAGCCCAGCTCATAGTAAGCCCAGGCCGATCCGAGCACGATGCCCAGCGTGAGGAACACCCAGGCCGCGGTGGTCCACGGGCGTGACCAGCGTGCCCAGGCGGTGTCGAGCCGGCCGGCCATCAGCGAGGCGATGGCGAACGCAAAGGCGACCGAGAAGCCGACGTAGCCCATATACAGCAGCGGCGGGTGGAAGATCAGGCCGATATCCTGCAGCAGCGGGTTGAGATCGCTGCCGTCGATCGGGAAATTCGGCAGCGTGCGGGTGAACGGGTTGGAGGTCATGATAATGAACAGCAGGAAACCGGCGGTGATCATCCCCATCACCGACAGCACCCGCGCCACCGCATCCTGCGGCATCGCCCGGCTGCACAACGCCACCGCCAGCGACCAACAGCTCAGCAGCAGCACCCACAGCAGCAGCGACCCCTCATGCGCCCCCCAGGTGGCGGCGATGCGGTAATACACCGGTAGTTGGGTATTGGAGTTGGTGGCCACGTAGGCGACGGTAAAATCATTGACCACGAAGGCGTGCACCAGGCACAGGAACGCCAGCGCAATCGCGGCGAACATGCCGTAGGTCAGCGGGCGGGCGACCGCCATCATGCGGCTGTCTTGCCGCGCCGCGCCCCACTGCGGGTAAATGCTCAGCAGCAGCGCAATCGCCAGCGCCAGGCACAGCAGAAAACTGCCCAGTTCCGGCATCATGACTTGGCGCCCTCCGCCTGCGGCGCGTTATACGCTTCCGCCGGGCCTTTGTGGTTCTCTTTCATCGCGTCGGCCACTTCCGGCGGCGTGTATTTTTCATCGTGTTTGGCCAGCACTTCGCGCGCATTGACCACGTTGCCCTCACCCAGCACGCCCTGCGCCACCACGCCCTGCCCTTCGCGGAACAGGTCCGGCAGAATGCCGGTGTAGGTCACGCCGATCGCGCCGCGCGCGTCGTAAATCTTGAAGCTGACCTGCAGCGTATTGGGATCGCGTTTCACCGAGCCCGGCATCACCATGCCGCCGATGCGCAGCCGCTGGCCGACCTCGGGCTTCTCATGATTTTCACCCTTGCCCTGCAGGATTTCACCCGGGGTATAGAACAGATCGATGTTGGAGCGCAGCGCGTACAGCATCAGGGTCGCGGTCAGCGCGATGCCGATCAGCACAACGATCGCCAGATAAAGGCGGCTTTTACGACGTGGATTCACAATGATTTCTCCCGCGGTGCGGCGGATTTTTGTTTTGATTGTTGCGCATGGCGAATGCGCCGCTCGCGCGCCTGACGGCGGCCGATCTCGGCGAGCAACTGCCGCCGTTGCCAGACGGTGTGCGCCACCAGCCCCAACAGCGAAATCAGCGTGGCGGCGACCGCCAGCCAAACATAGAAGGCGTAACCGCCCATGGCGAAAAACGCCGACCAGGAATCGAATGCGGCGTTCATGACTGACGCTCCTTATTCACCAGCCCGGCGACCCACGGGCGCTGGCGCTCCTGGAACAGGATCAGATTGCGCAGGCGCATCAGCGTCAGCGTGACGAACAGCAGCAGGTAACCGAGGATCGCCCAGCGCAGCGGGGTGCGCATGCTTGGCGCGATAGACTGCTGCATATTGGTCGAGCCCTGATGCAGCGTATTCCACCATTCGACCGAAAAATGGATGATAGGGATATTCACCACGCCCACCAGCACCAGAATCCCGGCGGCGCGGCCCGCCAGACGGCGGTCTTCAAAGGCGTTGTACAGCGCGATGACGCCCATATAAAGGAACAGCAGCACCAGCTCGGAGGTCAGACGCGCATCCCACACCCACCAGGTGCCCCACATCGGCTTGCCCCAGGCGGAGCCGGTCACCAGCGCGATAAAGGTGAACACCGCGCCGATCGGCGCCATCGCCGCCACCACGGTATCGGACATTTTCATCTGCCACACCAGGCCGATAAACGCCGCCACCGCCATCGAGGCGTAGATGCCCATCGACCACATGGCCGCCGGCACGTGAATATAAATGATGCGGAAGCTGTCGCCCTGCTGATAATCCTTCGGCGCGAAACCAAAGCCCCATGCCCAGCCAAGCAGCAGGCAGGCCGCCGCCGCCAGCCCCAGCCAGGGGATAAAGCGGCCGCAGACGTGATACAGCCGTTCAGGCCGCGCCAGTTGATGTAACCATTTCCACATTGTCGTCAGTGCTCACGGTAATTTTTATGCGTCGGCCGCCCCGAGCGATCGAAACGGCGAAAATCTTCTGCGGGGTACGCTCTTGTCGGCCTTGCCCCGTCTGTTCATTCAATACGTTAGCTAGTGCACGCTCACTCGCAGCGCCGCCGCGGTGGCAAACGGTGCCAATGTCACGCTGCCCGCCAGCATCGCGCCGAGTATCGCCAGGTAACCGTCGATCGGCATGCCCATCGAGGCGGCGTCGATCGCGCCGGTGGCGAAGATCAGCACCGGGATATACAGCGGCAGCACCAGCAGGCTGAGCAGCACGCCCCCTTTGCGCAGGCCGACGGTCAGCCCCACGCCGATAGCGCCGATCAGGCTCAGCGTCGGCGTGCCGAGCAGCAGCGTCCCCGCCACCGCCAGCCAGGTCTGCATATCGAGCGACAGCAGCAGCGCCACCAGCGGCGACAGAATCAGCAGCGGTAGACCCGTCACGACCCAGTGAGCACACACTTTGCCCAGCACCGTCATCGGCAGCGGCGTCGGCAGCAGCAACAGCTGCTCCAGCGAGCCGTCGAGGAAGTCGTCGCGAAACAGCCGCTCCAGCGACAGCAGCGAGGCCAGCAGCGCCGCCACCCACACGATGCCCGGCGCAATGCGCGCCAGCAGCTGCGGCTCCGGGCCAATCCCCAACGGAAACAGCGTGATCACAATCAGGAAAAACCACAGCGGGTTGACGATCTCCGAACCTTTACGGCAGGCGATCTTCAGTTCGCGGCGCACCAGGGTCAAAAACATCACAGGCTCCCCGCGTCATGTTCCGCCAAACGAACTTTACCTACCGTTTGGCTGACGCCGGCCAAATCCTGATGGGTGGTCAACAATACCATGCCGCCCCGCTGTGCATGTTGTTCAAAAAGGCTAATCAACTCGGCTACGCCCTGTTTGTCGATCGCCGTCAGCGGCTCATCGAGGATCCACAGCGGCACCGCGCTGAGCCACAGCCGCGCCAGCGCCACGCGCCGCTGCTGCCCGGCGGACAGCTGCGCCACCGGCAGATCTTCGTAGCCCACCAGCCCCACCTGCTCCAGGGCGCGCCAGATGGCCGGATGATCGGTTGTGCCGCGCACCGCTTGATAAAACTGCAGATTTTCGAAGGGCGTCAATACGGCTTTGATGCCGGGCTGATGGCCGATAAACAGTAAATCTTGCTGGTAACCCGCACGATCGCGCAGCGTGCTGCGCCCACGCCAGCACACCTCGCCGCCGTCCGGCCGCGCCAGGCCAGCGAGAATGCGCAGCAAACTGGTTTTACCCGCGCCGTTCGGCCCTTCTACCTGAATGATATCGCCCGGCTGAACTGAAAAGCTTAGCTCGCTAAACAGGATGCGCTCATCGCGCACGCAACTCAGACTTTTGGCTTCCAGCATCGGGGAACTCATATTTTTCTTTGGGATAGCGAATCATAGCATAAGCCTTTCCCCGCACGCAGCCCGCGGCGGGCGCGCCGACGGACCAATATGGCGAGCAGGATCAAGAATGCGTGGAAAAAATCGGCGGATTTTAACTCTTGTTACTTTTTTCTGTATTTCGCCGCATTTGGGCCGGGCAACTACGCTTAATAACGTGAACTCACCTTTAATGAGCAGGAGCTACAGCATGAGCGAGCAGCAACGCCAGGATCACGAGCCGGATGAGACGATGCAGGTAGAGAGCGAGGAGCAGGAACAGGGCAAGCGCGAAATCGAAGTCAGGGAAGAGAATCTGCCGTCGCGCGCGGCGGCGGTGCATGAACAGATCCGGATGGAAGGCGAAAAAGAGCTGGAGCGCGACGGGCTGGCGCTGCTGTGGTCGGCGATCGCCGCCGGGCTGTCGATGGGCGCCTCGCTGGCGGCAAAAGGCATTTTCCACGCCCGCCTGCCGGACGATCCCAGCCGCTTTTTCATCGAGAACCTCGGCTATACCTTCGGTTTCATCATTGTCATCATGGCGCGCCAGCAGTTGTTTACCGAAAACACCGTCACGGCGGTATTACCAATCATGCATAAGCCCACGCCGCGCAACCTGCTGATCCTGCTGCGCCTGTGGGGCGTGGTGCTGCTCGGCAACCTGATCGGCACCGGGCTGGCGGCGCTGGCGTTTACCCATATGCCGCTGTTCGACACCGAAACGCGCGGCGCCTTCGTCAGCCTGGGCGAAGAGGTGATGCGCCATACGCCGCGGGAAATGTTCGCCAACGGCATCCTGGCCGGCTGGATCATCGCCACCATGGATGTTCCCGGCCGCCGGCGCGGCGAAAATCTGGGTGATCGTGCTGATGACCTACCTGGTGGCGATTTGCGATTTGACCCATATCGTGGTCGGTTCGGTCGAGATCCTGTATCTGGTGTTCAACGGCGCGATTGGCTGGCAAGAATTCATTTACCCGTTCGCTCTGCCGACGCTGGCGGGTAACATCATCGGCGGCACCTTTATCTTTGCGCTGATAAGCCACGCGCAGATCCGCAACGATTTGAGCGCCAAAAACCAGGCCGCGCGTCGGCAAGAGGAAAAGCGGCGCCACGGCGGGGAAAAACCGTGATCGCGGTCGGTTAGCCGAGGAAATTTCGGCGTGAACTGGCGAGGTATTGAGCAAACGCGCCGCTAAGCGCTTATTCTGCGGGTAAAAAAAGGTATAATGCCCCGGCAGCTTCAGTTGCCGGCCCGCAGCGTCCCCGTAGTTAAACGGATATAACAAGCCCCTCCTAAGGGCTAGTTACTGGTTCGATTCCAGTCGGGGACACCATTCTTTCTCATCACGCCATTCCCCATCATCTGCACCCGCAATTCCCCTTTTCCCCTGTTCAGGTCCGATTGTCGCCGAGCGTTATAATTGGCATCAGTAAAAAAACTTAATATCCGTCGGCGTTGAGATCGTCGCCGCCTGCCCTCTGGCCTGCAACTCACCCTTTTCATCATCGAAATCGAACAGCGTCACGCTATTGGTGAATACATTCGTCACATAGAGATGGTTACCCCCGGCATCGAAAGCGAGCGCACGCGGCTCAATGCCGCCGGCCTCATAGCGCGTCGGCACGCCTGGCAGACCGTCCCTGCCTATTTTTAATACCAGCAGGTGGTTATCGGTGCCGCGATGGGTGGCAATAAGATATCTGCCGCTCGGGCTCAGGATAATGGCCCCACCGCTTTTCGCCTCCGCCGAATCGAGGCCGCCGTTCAGTTTCACTTTCCCTTGCCGCGTCAATCGATTGTCGTTAACGGCAAACGCCTCGATCTCGCCCGCCATTTCGGTGATGACATAGGCATAGTCGCCTGCCGGCGAGAACACCATGTGCCTTGGGCCGGCGCCAGGCGCAAAGGCGACATCGCGCGAAGCATCCGCCTGCAACGGCTGCGCGTTATCCGAACGATAGCGGTAGGCGTGCAGCTTATCGCCGCCGAGATCCGCCGCGTACAGGTATTGCCCATCGCGGCTGAAGGTGGTGGAGTGCGCATGCCCGCCTTCCTGGCGCCCCTGCACGATGCCGGAGCCGGGCGTAAACGGATAATGCTGTACGCGTTCACCCAGCCTGCCGTCGCTGCCAATCGGCAATACCGTCACCCCCGCGCCGCCTTTGGCGACGGAATAGTTGGCGACCAACAGAAACTTGCCGTCCGGGCTGAGGGTGGCATGCGTCGGCTGCCGACCCGCGCTGCTCACCGTATTCAGCACCCGCAGGCTGCCAGCCTGGTCTATCGCCAAGGCGGTCACCGTTCCCGCGTCCTCCTCATTGGTGGCATAGGCGAAGCGGCCATCGCGGGATGTGACGATCCACGACGGGCTTTTCATTTTAAGGGCATCGAGCAGCGTTAACGTGCCGTCGCCATTAACCGCCAGACGATAGAGCCCTTCACTGGGGCGCGTCGGTTTCTGCACCGTTGGCGCATCCGGAATATGGGTCCAGGTGCCGACTAACGCTATTTGATGCTGTTCCCGATTATTTGCCATCGCATTTCCTGAAAACATGAAGAGCGTTAATGCCAGCGCTAATTGAATGGCCTGCCAGCCTAAACCTTTAACGTTCACTCTGCCAAAGGCAGGCAACGTTAAAGGTAGCATAAAGAGCGCGCGGCGGTGTTTATTAATCGAGCCAGAGGATTTTTCTTTACTCATGATGCCTCCTTTCCTCACCACTACGCCACAGGAATAAGTATATCGACATTGATGATCTTACTGTTTAAATGCTCGTGCCTGTATAATTCGATGAAAAAGCTCTCCCTCATTTTGACATTAATAGCCGGAAGATGGGCGTCATAGATACCCTCAAAAAAGGCAATATACTCAGGTAGCTCCCCGATAAAGGGAATGACAATATATTTCCCCATGGGTATATAGAAGTTAAATATGGAATGAAAAACCTCTTGCTCCTTGCCGTTGGCATGCGGCCGCCCCCCTTTTCTTTTTTCTACGCTATAAGCCCTCCCATTTTTACTTAGCCATTTATCATTCGTCTGGGTAATGTCACTGGCATCTCTGTACTTCCTGACGGAGTGGAAAATCAATGCCTTGTACTGCTTCAACATGTCGATGTCATCCGGCATGACCGTATGATAAAAATAGGGTTTATTGTCGCTGCCATACGGTGGAATCTGGGTGGAGAAATCCCATCCCCGGCTGTTCCTAAAGCTGTTGGGCGTTTCGCCAAAGAAACGTTTGAATGCCCGCGTGTAGCATTGCTGAGAAGCAAACCCGGATGCCAGGGCAACATCCAATATGTTACCTTGATGCTGTTTGAGCAGGACAGCGGACCGACTCAGCTTTCTATTCCTGATATAAGTCCCTAACGTAATGCCAAAATAATGTTTAAATAACCGCTGTAAATGCCATTTAGAGTAACCCGAGATAATGGAAACCTTCTCAACGGAAAGCCCCTCTATAATATTTTTCTCCATATACTCCAAGACCTGTACAAGAATATCCTTTCTATAATCCATGAGCGCTCCCTGCCTTTATAAAGATTGTGTCCTTTTTATTAAAATCGTTAACCTCTCAAATCAAGTCATTAAGATTAATCCTAAAAAAAATCACCCTGTCAATGCAATTTTTACGGCATAGGAAAAGTCATCATATAAATAACTGAAAATGATCATGTTATATAAATACGCTTGCGAAAAATCCGTGAATAAAAAATGCGCCACGCAAAGTGCATCCATTAAAGATGCATTTGCCCCGCCAGGGTGAATCACACTTTATGTTAATTGTTTTATCTTAAAGTGTTTTTTTACGCTCCACGGGCATGGCCGAATAGGAATTTCATCATCACAAATTAAATCGTGTTTTATTGTTTGGCCGGTTGATAAAACTATTGAGCCGAATACGAAAAAGTATGAACGGTGGCGAAGGAAGATGCGGCGGATAAGCGCAAGATCTTAACCTCGGGCCCGATAATCACAGATCGTCATTGCGAGTTTCTTTTTTATCTTCTCCCGCACGGTGAAGAATCGACGTTTCAACAAACCCTGTTCGATGCCCTATTTTCCCTCCATGTCAATGGGATCGCCACTGGTGCCCCGCTGAACCGCCTCCCCTTCCCTCGTAACAGTGCCGCGTCTGCTTGTGCCACGCTTTATTGACCAAGCGCAGCAAAAAGCCCGGCTCGCAAAGCCGGGCTTTTCATTCACGGGCTGCTCAATCAGCCAGGTTGTCGATCTCTGCGGACCTGTGCTTACGCAACAGATACAGCAGCAAAGACACCCGCCGCTCGGTGCGTTCCGGGGTATCCGGCGGCAGGTTGTAGCGCAGGGTATAGCGCTCGTTGTTCTCGTTGCAAAAATCGATGACGAGCACGGGCGCAGAGGCCCCGGCTACTTTTCGATAATTCAGCGAAATGCACGACAGGTTTTTTTTCATCTCAACTTACCGCGAGGGTGCGGCGAGTTGATTCGGCAATCCGCCCCACGCCGGCGCTCAGCGCGGCGCCCAACAGCAGCACCAACAGCGACCCCCATGCGGCGCGCGACAGCTGTTTAGCCGCTTCATCGGCCGCTTCACGCGCTTTCTGCTCGGCCTCAGCCTTGAGTTTCTCCACTTTCTGCACCGCCTGCTGGTAAGCCTGAGCGTAGTTATCGACGATTTGGCTTGCTTCATCACGGCTCTTGCCGGTGCGCGCCGCAACGATATTCACCAACGCATCCTTATCAGCCGCGCTCAACGTCGGCTCACCGGACTGCTTGACGCGGTCGAACCACTGTTTGAGCTCGGAGGCGGCCCGCGCCGGATCGGCCGCCGCGTCCATGGCCGATTGCTTGCCGTCGGCGGTCGCCCTATCGGCCTTCTGTTCCAACCGAGCCGGATCCAGTTCCGGCTTGCCGGTCTGCTTGAGCGTGGCGTTCAACTGGTTTTCCAGGCTTCCCCAGTCAAGGCTGATGCCTTTTTTATCCAGCTGTTGCTTGAGGCCTTCGCCCACGTTTGGCGCTGCCGCAGCCAGGCCGCTGCCCGCCAGCGAAAGCCCTTTGCCCACCGCGCTACCCGCCAGCCCCACCACGCCACTCGCCAATGAAACCACCAGCCAGGTGGTCAGCAAGGTGGTGATCGCCCAGCTCAGCAGGCCATGCAAGCCGCCGCGATTCGGTGCGGTGCGGCCGGCGACGAACGCGCCTGCGGCCAGCGAGGCCAGCGTTGAAACCAGCAGCCAGATCCCGGTGCCGGTGCCAAAGCCGCTCAGCGGGTTGCCCTTTTGCATCATATCCACGGCCTGGGCACCGACAGCCGTACCCAGCACGCTGAAGATCAGATAAGTCACCAGCGCCACGGCACTCCCGGCCAATATCGAGCCCCATGACACCTGAAACGCAAAGCGATTTGATTCATAGACAGTGGTCATCGTTGTTCCTTATATTTTCTGGACAAGTGATTGCACGCACGGCGGATAACCGCGCAGACAAATCCAGTCTGCCGCGCGGCATCGTCGGCCGTCCCGGTTCATTTGCGCCAGAATGACTAGTGCATTCACACCCTGCGAATACGCACGTTATGCACTAAGCTGCTCAGCGAGTAGCGTAACCCGCGGCCCCCGTCAGAGGCCGCTCCCCCTTCTGTCTAGCGGAGAGCACATGAACCCATCCGTCCTGGCCAGCGAAACCCACCGCGGCCACCTGCAGCAAATCATCTCCGGCTTGTCCGACGGCGTGATCCTGACGGATACCGATCAAACGTTGCTTTGGGCCAACGAAGCCGCCTTGGCCATGCATGGCGTGAGCCACCAGAAAGCCCTGGGGGCCAATGCCGACGAGTACGCGGCGCGGTTTGCCCTGCGTTATCGCAACAACCACCCGCTGGCGCTGGAACAGTACCCGCTGAACCGGGTTGCCGATGGCGAGACCTTCACCAATGTGGTGGTGGAAGTTCGGCAGGTCGACGATCCGGACAGCTTCTGGGTGCACCGCCTGCGGAGCCTGATTATCACCGATGCGCAGGGGCAGCCGGAGCTGCTGGCGCTGATCCTGAGCGACGCGACGGAGTGGGCCAGCGCCGAACAGCGCTTTGAAAAAACCTTCAACGCCAATCCGGCGCCGGCGGTCATTTGTCGGCTAAGCGACCTGCGTTACGTCAAGGTCAATCAGGGGTTCCTCGATATGACCGGTTACCAGCGTGAACAGGTCATGGGGCGTTCGGTCTATGAACTCGACGTGTTGGAACAGGCTGAGCACAAAGAGCTGGCGATTCAGCGCCTGGGGGAAGGCGCAACCATTCCGCAAATGGAGGCCGAGCTGAAACTGCCCGGTGGCGGAAGCAAGCTGGTGGTGGTTGCCGGCCAACCGCTGGACATCAATGAAGACGACTGCATGCTGTTCACTTTTACCGATCTCGAACCCCGGCGTCAGGCGGAATCGGCGCTGCGGGAAAGTGAAGAGCGGTTCGCCAAGGCATTTCGCCTGAGCCCGGTGCCGACGTTGTTGTGTACGGCGCACGAGCGGCGCGTGCTGGACGTCAACGAAGCCTTCACCCGCACCACCGAGTACGACGCCGAAGCCTTGATCGGCAAAACGGTCGATGAGATCCAATTTATTGACGATCCCGAGGCGAACCGCCGTTTGTTTGCCGCGCTGGAAAAAAGCGGTAACGCCGAGGGGCTGGACATCCGGGTACGCAAGAAAGGGAGCGAGCCGATCGACTGCGTGGCCTCGGCGGATGCCGTTAGCATTCACAATGCGCCCTGCTACCTGCTGGTGCTCATGGACATTACCGAACGCAAACGCTCGGAGCTGGAGCTGGTGAGCGCCATCGAGGAAGTGATGCAGGACGCTTCCTGGTTCAGCCAAACCTTGATTGAAAAACTGGCCAACGTGAAAAGCATCAACCGGCCCGATCAGACCGGATTTAACGCCAGCGATCTCACGCCGCGCGAGCGCGATGTGCTGGAATTGATTTGCGAGGGGCTGCCGGACAAGAAAATCGCGGCGCGTCTCAATCTGGCGCTCAACACCATTCGCAATCATGTCGCGACGGTCTATTCCAAACTGGGTGTGCATAGCCGCAGCGAAGCCATCGTCTGGGCCAGGGAGCGCGGTCTGTTTACCGGCGGGCCGGCCACCAGGAACGGCAAGTAGCCTGCAAATGCACTATCCGTACCGATGCAAACGCCCCTTATAGGCACAACGTGAAGTGCATAACATGGAGGTGCAAATGCAGGCTTTCGCCCTGTGCGGAAGCCAAACGGATCGAACCTTAGGAGCGCATCATAATGAACAGCGAAAAAGCCAATGGCATGATGGAAAAAGTGGCGGGCAAAGCGCAGGAAATGGCGGGCGACGTCACCGGAAACGAACGTTTGCAGGCCGAAGGCGTCACGCGCTATGCAGCGGGCGCGCTGCAAGAAAAATACGGCGACGCCCTGAGCTGCGCCGGCAGCATGATGAAGAAAAACCCCCTCGCCGCATTAGCCCTCATTGCCGGCGCTGGCCTGTTGGCCGGCCTGCTGCTGCGCCGCCGTTGATGCGCGCCGACCAGCACACCGTTTTTCCCTGAATGCCGCGCCCGGAGGGTCACCACCGGGCGCGGTTCTTTTCGGCGATGCAATAAAGCCGGGCGAGATGAGCGACCTTATCGATTTATTCAATCAATATTCATAGAAATCCATGGCTCGCCTTTGTTTCAATACAGGAAAAAGTTCTTCCATATCCTATCTATCACAGCGTCCGAGAATTATGACCTCGGCCATTTCACCCCACGTTCGATCATCATTTTTTTGATGGTCAGACATTCGTCATTATACTCCCCGCCTTCTTTGCTGCTTTTTATTTCTTTACTGACCATCTCAACTAAGGAAACGCCTTTCTTATTTATGGGGTTAGGATTAGCGCCGTTATTAAGAAGATACTTAACATTATCAAATGATGAATACCTAAAAGCATCCATCACCACGGTTTGGCCAAGAATATCTCTTGCTTCTAAGTTCGCACCATGTGCAACCAGAACCTTCAGGGTTTCTGAGTTACTGGCTTTTGACGTTTGAAATATGATAGGTAACTCGTCTACCTTGCCCCGAGCATCTGGAGACAATCCCCCATCAAGCAATGCCTTTAACCAAATACCGTTGTCTAATTTTGCCATCCATTCAGCAGGACTGGCACCGCCATTGGGGCGAGGTTGCAGTGGATCGGCTCCGGCCTTTACCAACTCAGTCGCAATCTGCAACCGTTCCGGCGTGGCATTGTCATGAGTCGACGTCGCCAGAGCATAAAACAATAATGTCATATCGTGTTCACCGGGGCTGTTCAGATCCGTCTCTTTCGCCAGACGTTTGATGTCGCCGATATTCCCATCGCGGATAGCCTTAGCCAACACAAGCTGTTGACCTGTAAAGTAACCTTCTGGCGGCAAGTCCATTCCTTTCTCCTTACATCCGGTTGTAAGCATCAATCCAATCGCGATGAACAGCGCTGCGAACACGTTAAAAACTTGTCTCATTAAGCTTCTATATCCTGTGACCGATTGTGGCGATATCATCGTCTTTTTCCTGTTCGATACAGTCTATCACTTGTTGGATGCCATGTCGGTCACCCATATTGCCCACACCGCCATCAAGCGTGTGTTTAACACCAACGGCATCTGGCAAATGCGACGATAATTTTTCCTTCGCGGCCAATAACGCAAGGTTGCCATTAACGTCGATAAAATCTTGCCTGAGATCGACTTCCTGTAACCTCGTCAAAACTTCGCCCCTCACCCGGTAGGCGTTGATAATATCTTCACGGCCCACCAAGGAACCGCCATATTTTTCCACGGTACTCGAATTCAACCCCGCAGCATTAAATGTCCACCCTGGCTTACCACTAGCAATGGATGCAGCAGAAGCCAAACCGCCCCCCAGAGAATGCCCTGAAATATCGATTTTTGTTGTAGAGCCATCTAACCTTTTACCTATAGCAACAGCCTTTTTATAATATTCAGAGTCAGCCCCCCGACCTTGATTGAAATTATTCGTCCAGTCTTCCAGATTTTTTATCTCCGGCAGTTCACGATCGATAAATAGCTTCTTCGCCGCATTCAATTTGCCATTAGGGAGCTCAGGCATTCTTGAACCGCGGAAGACGACTGTCGGATTCATATCATCGCCAAACACGGCTCTATCAGGTGCATAAATTCTCGACAAAAAGTTTGCTTCGATCTCATTATCAAAAAGCATGTCCCTGCGAAGTTCCAATTTTTCCAAAAAACCGCCGTCATTACTCACATCCCGCCATCCTTCCGGCACGCTTGGCGTAGCCGCCAACGGATTGGTCGTGTTATAGACATTCTGCGCCAGCTTGGCCTTTTCCACCGCGACGTTATTTTGCGCCAGGCGTTGCGCCGCAATCCGCGCATCCGGATAGATACTTCGCTCCCCCCGACCAATCAGATATTTTCTCGCCTGCCAACGCTCCTGTTTGCTCATTGGGCGAACGACCTCTTTGATGACGGTAAGGCTTGAGCCAACGGCGGCGGCCACCGCCTGCATCAGCGGGGGATTTTTAGCGGTGTTTTGTCTCGGGGGCAAGGAAGTTGGTTTAGGCCTGGCGGCGTATCGGCTGATCATCTCTTCATAACGTTGAATTATACGTTCGACTGGGTACTGCGGCGGTAATACAGTCCCGGGATAACGCTGCAGGCGCCCTTGCGCATTGATGAAAAACGGATATTTGACGGGGCTCCAGGCACCGATACTTGCATCGACGGCAAGCAAACTGCCGCGTTTTAGTTCGTCAAACACGCCGCGCTTCATGCCGCTATCTTCCCGGTAACTCGATACGCCAATACCGGACTGCGTATTGCGCGTGATAGTGTGCCTGCTCGATATCGACGACATGGACGAACCGCCGAACAGATAATGTCGCTCCAGCTCATAACGCGCATCGGCGGGATTAAGGATGCGGGCGAATTTCTCCGGCGCCAACGATTCCGACATAAAATAAATCAACTGCACAATGGCCTCCCTTCGGCTTGCTACTGGCTTTCCCTTCGTCTGTCAGTGAACGTCACTGGACGAGCCAGTTTTTCATCATACTACAGCTCTACTTGACCGATACGTGCGTAAGAAATAACGGCCTTATTTTTCACCGTTTCTCCTTCTACGTCACATTTATCTTTAACAGGTTTATGTCAGACCTCGTCAATTTCTAATTTCAGTCTGCCAGCAGACAAGTCATTTACCGGTTCATGTTATCTCATCATCTTAATCCTTAAAATCTATGACGGTAATCAGTAAACAGGGTCCTGATATATAACCTGAACATATTAATCAACTTGGGTTTATCACTCATGCCATTAAGTGTTAATATTAGCGCATTACGTGCACGGAGAAATAGCATGTTCCCCAGTAAAAAACATTCACAGCGGGCCACCCCGCTGACCAGCTATCAATTTTCCCGGCTGCATACTTTCGAATGCGTCGCCCGTCATTTATCTTTTGCGCTGGCGGCGCAAGAATTGTCGATCACCCCCAGCGCCGTAAGCCACCGCATTAATCTGCTCGAAAAGGAGTTGGGCTTCCTGCTATTCCAGCGCTTTCATCGCAGAATTACCCTGACCCCGGAGGGCGAGCGCATGCAATGGGCGCTGGACAGCTCCTTCAACACGCTGAATCAGGAAATTCTGGACATCAAAAATCGCGAACTGACGGGGACGTTGACCCTCTATTCGCACCCCTCTCTGGTGCAATGCCTGCTGCTGCCGCGCATCGGCGACTTTATCGCCCAGCACCCCACCATTCACCTCAACATTCTGACCGGGCAGGAGATCATCAACCTGGCCAACCGCGGCGTGGACTTGGCGATGTACTTCGGCAAACTGCCCTCGGGGCGGCATCTGGACGAGGCTTTTATGCAGGAATCGATGGTGCCGATCTGCACGCCGCAGTATGCCGCCGCACATAGCCTGTACGATGCGCCGGAAAACCTGGCCCACTGCACGCTGCTGCACGATCGCTACAACTCCGGCGAAGACGAGTGGCAAACCTGGTCGCAACACTTTGCGCTGGGGCTGGATACCGACAGCAAGAGCATGGAGTTCGACCGCTCCGATCTCGCGGTGCTGGCCGCCACGCGGCACCTTGGCGTCGCCATGGGGCGGCTCAATCTGGTGCAGGATTGGATCAAAAGCGGCGAGCTGATCATTCCGTTCACCGACATGACCGTGCCCTGCGAGCACTGCTATTTCACCTCGACCATCTCCGAGCGGCAGTGGCCGAAAATCCTCGCATTTAAGCAGTGGATCATGAAAATCGCCCCTCTGGTCTGATGGCCAGAGGGTTAGCGCTCTATTTTGGGGGAATAAGAAAAATGCAGCGCGCAGGCGTAGAGCCGGCCGGCCTTTGAATAAGAGATATATTTGCGGTTTTTATCCCAGGTAAGCAGGGAATTATTGGCGAAATAATAAACCTCCAATTGCATCCCATTAGCTAACCTCGACCAGCCTCGGTTTCTTATCACGGTAAAATCACCGTTATCGCTGAGCGTGATCAGCGGCACGCCCCAGGCATAGCGGGATATTTGCAGCTGGATAATGAATTGGCTTTCGCAGCTTATTTGGTAGTTCTGTACATCAACATCCATAATTTATATTTTGGGTGCCACTCTTCGGTCAAAATAAATAAGATAAGAACAACTCACCACGATTAATCCCAGCACGATCAGCATGGCCCCCAATACAAACTCAATTTGCAACGGCTCGCCGAGAATAACGCCCCCCGCCAGGATACCGAATACCGGCGTCATAAAGGTGAGAATGCCCAGTGAGGAGGCCTGATAGCGACGCAGCAGCGAAAACCAGATCAGGTAGCTGAAAAACGACACCACCACGGTCTGGAACAGCAGGCTGTACCAGGCCACCGGGCTCAGGGTGAAATGCAGGTTTCCCGTCGCCAGCGCCGGCAACGACAGCAGCACACAGGCGCCCGTCAGCTGGCACAGCAGCGTCTGTTTGGCCGGGCACTCCGCCAGGCGCGTGGTGCGGATCACCAGGGTAGAGGCTCCCCAGGCGATCCCCGCCAGCAGGCCGTATAGATCGCCTTTCAGCCGTTCGGCTCCGCCGCTTCCCTCAGCCATGCCCGATATGGCCAGCACCACGCCGCCAAAGGCGATGAGCATGCCCAGCCACTGCACCGGCGACAGGCGCTCCTGAGGAAGGAGAAAATGCAGGCCAAGGGCGGAAAACAGCGGCGCGGTGTACAAAAACACCGCCATATGCGAGGCGCTGGTGTAACGCAGCCCTGCGGAGACAAAAAAGAACTCCAGCGCGAACAATGCCCCCACGCTCAAACCGGCGCACAGCGTGGCGCGATCCCAGGTGAAGCGCTCGCCGCGGCCGCGCGCCAGCAGGTAAACCGCCAACGCGGCGAGACCCGAGCGAATGGCGATTTGCAGCACCGCCGACACATCCGGCTCGGCGGCCTTGATTGCCACCTGTTGCATTCCCCAGATGGCGCATAGCATCACCATCGCGGCGGCAGCCCTGCCGTCGATTCCGATTCTCGCATTCATAATAGGGTTCTCGCCACCGTGAGAATAATAACGGGCAACCGTCGCGTTATTCTTTATAAACCACGATTTCCTGATAAAGCTTAATAACCTCACCATCGCTATCGACAGAGTCGGTATATTCCGTTTGCTGCGCCAGATGAATCACCCTCCATCCTTTACGCGCTAATTCAGGGATCGTCAGGCGCCCCACGCCGCGGCAGGTGAACAGGGTGTCATCCGACAGCCTAAGCTTACTAACCTCTGCATAATCATACGATTGAGAATGACAAACGTGCGACTCCGCCGCCATCGCCGGCAGTGAAAACAGCCCCACTAACAACATTAACAGGTTTCTCATGGCGACCTCCCAATCGCTTATTCATGCCGGCCGATTACGCAGACAAAGGCTGACGTTAATACACCGGTAAAAGGCTCAAATTAATTACCTCTTGCACGGATGAAATTACAGGCTGGCGCCGGTGACTGACAAATGAAAAATATAAACCTTGGCGTTAAATGAATTCATCCGAATCGAGAAACATGAACAGCGGCCCTTTGCACCGCACGGAATGGTCAAAAACCGGCCAATAATTAGCAAGAAAAGTAATTATTTATGTCCCTGTTTATGTTACAAATGCCGCCCGCCGCTAAAACACCAAAAAAAACCGTCAAAATGCGCAAAAACGCAGCGTTCTGCGCAAAACATCGGCATGGCGGCGCTGATGGGGGCGGTCATACATAAAACAGGGATAACACATGGCAATGAAATTGCGCGTATTGACTCAAGCGGTGGCGCTGGGTCTGGCGATCGGCAGCGCGTCGTTCGCCGCTCAGGCGGAAATCACCCTGCTGAAGCAGGATCCACAGGCCGGTGATCCGCTCAGCCGCCTGAACTTCACCGTTGGCGGCAGCATCCGTCCGCAGTTCAACAACATGACGGGCGACGGCGACAAAGGTTCCTACAAGCGTAACGGCTTTGACGGCGGCACCCGCTTCCGTTTCGCGGCGGACTACTACCTGTTCGACGATATCAGCTGGATCAGCTACTACGAGCTGGGCGTAAACATTCCGGCGCTGTTCGACTGGGATCATCACTATGCCGACGGCGCGAGAAACACCAGCCGCCGCATGCTGTACACCGGCCTGAAAAGCAACACCTGGGGCCAGATGACCTTCGGCCAGCAGAACAGCGTTTACTATGATGTGGTTGGCGCCAAGACCGATATCTGGGACTACGACATGTTGGCCCAGGCGCCGGGCAACGGCATCAACGGCGACTACGACGGCTCTTACCGTTCACGCAAGATGCTGAAGTACAAGAACCGCTTCGGCGATGCGGACGTTTATGCGTCGTACCTGTTCAGCGACAGCGACTACCTGCCGGGCAACGGCCTGCGCTATAAGCGCAAAGGCGGCGGCTCACTGGGCGTGGATTACCACATCACGCAGGATCTGACCTGGGGCACCGCCTGGAACTACACCCGCGCCGAAATGCGCAACCCGTCCACCAGCGGCAGCAAGAGCTACGATCAGAACATCGTCGGCACCGCCCTCAGCTGGAAACCGGACAACTGGACCCTCACCTTCGGCGGCGGTTACTACCACGACTTCCTGACCACCAAGAAAGCCGACGTCAACAATTACTTCGCCGGCGATGCGTGGGGTATCGAATACCTGGCCGGTTATACCGTGCCGGTTGGCCAGTACGCGGTGAAATCGGTGATGCCGTACTTTATGGGCGATCGCCTGGAATACGTCACCGGGCGCAACTACCAGCGCATCGACAACGGCCTCGGGGTTACCGTGCAGTTTGACTACGGCTTCCGCGTTGACGTAGAGCACGTGCTGACATCGAGCACCGACAACCTCGGCGATATGACCGTGGTGCGTCTGCGCTACGATTTCTGATTGTTCAGAACGTAAAAAAGGCCGCGCAAGCGGCCTTTTTCGTTTATGGGCGCAGCGTCAGAAACCGCCGCGCGCCGAGCGCCCTACCGCTTCGCCCAGCTGCCATACCGCCATAGCGTAATGGGTGCTGTGGTTATAACGGGTGATGGTGTAGAAGTTCGGCAGGCCGTACCAATACTGGTAGCCGGTGCCGACGTCCAGCCGCAACAGGCTGGCTTCCTGGTTATCCCCGAGCGATCCCTGCGGGCTCAGGCCGGCTTCCGCCAGCGCGGTGACCGAGTAGCGGGTCTTGAAGCCGTTTTCCAACCCCGGCGCCTGGCCGTTGGCCTGAATCGCGACCGGCTCGCCTTTGGACCAGCCGTGCGCCTTGAAGTAATTGGCCACGCTGCCGATGGCATCGACCGGATCCCACAGGTTGATATGGCCATCGCCGTTGAAGTCGACCGCATAGCTCTTGAAGGAAGAAGGCATGAACTGCCCATAGCCCATCGCGCCGGCGAAGGAGCCGCGCAGCTCGAGCGGATCGTCGCCTTCGGTGCGCGACATCAGCAGGAAGGTTTCCAGCTCACCGGCAAAGTAATCGGCGCGGCGCGGGTAGTCGAAGGCCAGCGTCGCCAGCGCATCGATAATGCGGGTTTTACCCATTACGCGGCCCCAGCGGGTCTCCACGCCGATAATCCCCACGATGATCTCCGGCGGCACGCCGTACACCTGCCAGGCACGCTGCAGCGCATCCTGATATTGATTCCAGAACACCACGCCGTTTTGCACGTTATCCGGCGTGATGAACTTGTTGCGGTAGCGCAGCCAGGAGCCATTCGGCCCGGTTGGCCCCTGGGTCGACGGCGTCGGCGCCTGCCTGTCCATCAGCCGCAGAACCGAATCCAGGCGCCGTGCCTGCGCCAGCACGTCGTGCAGCTGCTGCCGATCAAAGCCGTGTTCCTGCACCATCTTATCGATAAAGCGCGCGGTATTCGGGTTATTGGCGAAATCACCCCCCAGCGGCGCGCCGCTGTGCGCCGGGCTCAGCAAAAAGCCGCCCTTTACCGGGGTGCCCTGCGGCGTAGCGGTGGGACTGGGTTTCGGCGTGCTGCTACAGGCAGCAAGCAAGGTAATCAGCGGTAAAAGCGCAACCAGGTGACGCATCGGATATCCATATAACCATGCAAGAGATAAGTGGGAGTTATGTTAATGCATTGTTCGGCGCGAACAAACTGGATTATGTCGCCAATTACCGCGTCAGGTAGCCAAACGTGCCAAATTGTGACGTTTTGCACGGTGAAAGGACGCCCGGTGCGGCCGCGCGGAATCTCAACCGCGACTAAATGAGAAAAATTATCACCTTGACGCCCCCTTTTACCCCGATAAAATGCCCGGCTGCTTGCCATCCGGCTATCGCCGCAATGATCACAACAATGGACTGTAATGGAATCTCTCGGACAACTCGCCAAAGATCTTTACCGTGGGCGCATCTCGCGCAAACCCTTTGTTTTCTCGCTGGCGATCTTCGCCGTTGGCATCGTGTTGCTGTCGTTTCTGTCGACCTACCTGGATAAAAACCATTTTCGCGCCCATGCGCACGGCGATACCGAGGAATTCGTCTCGGTATTGCTGTACCTGCTGTGCATTATGGTCTGGGCGCTGTTCTGTTTCGGCCTGGTGACGTGGTTTATGGCCAAAACCGCGTTTCGGCTCAACGATATCGGCCTGCCGGGTTGGGCGCTGGCCGTGGCGTGCTATGTTTGCTCGGTGCTCAACAACTACTCCCCCGGCCCGGTGGCGCGCTGGCTGCCGCTGTTCAGCCTGGCCGTCATGATCTGCGCCCTGCTGTTGCCGCCGGGCGGGCTGCGCCGCAAGCCGGACGGCAACGCTGACGACTAACGCAGCTGCACCACCTTGTTCGCTGCCGGTTCAGCCGCCGTCAGCCTGCCGCTGACCTGGCTGATGCCGCCGCCGCTGTTATGGGACACCACGGCGATCGGCAAATGCCGCAGCTGCCGGGTCAGCTCCGGCGTGATATAGCCGATGTGGGTGTTCGGCTGCTGTTTCCGCCAGCGGCCGGCCGCCCTGCGGCGGGAGAAATACTGGTTGTATTTGGCCCAGGCGATCAACGTGACGGCATTGAACAACGCCACAATGATATACAGCGAGATCACCTCCAGCAGCGACAGGGCGGACCCCACCCCGTGCTGATCCATCACCGACATCAGGCCTCGGCTGAACAGATAAAGGAAGCCGCACCAGGCAAAAAGCGTCAACAGGCTGTCTACCACGCGCGGCAGCAGGCCGCGTTCGGAATAAATCAGGACGTCCGTCATTCTTTGATCCTCCCAATGCCCCGATCGGGGCTGATCCAGCGCGCACGCCCGCGCCGAGCTTTCAACATCACTTTGGAAAACGCCACCAGCGTGGTCAGCAGGCTGAGCAGCCAATACACCAGCGGATACCAGATGATCCAGAACAGCGAGCGGCCGAAGCCCTTCTCATAGCGCTTCTCCAGCAGCAGGCTGACGGTGAACTGCAGCAGGCACACCACGCCCAGCACCAGGCCGGTAAACGCCGGCGTCAGCAACGAGTGAATGCGAATGCCCTCCGGCAGCGGCACCGCCAGCCCGACCAGGAAAATCAGCACGCTGACCAGGTAAGTGAACGCCCACAACGTAGAGAGGCAATACTCGGCGAACAGCAGCCACATATGCCGGTGCTCCCAGGCCCACAGGTTGCGCAGATTCTTTAAAAACACCTCGGCGCCGCCCTGCGCCCAGCGCAGGCGCTGCTTCCACAGCCCGCGCAGGGTCTCCGGCATCAGGATCCAGCACAGCGCCCGCGGTTCGAAGAAGATAGCCCAGTGCTTGAGCTGCAGCTTCCAGCTGATGTCGATGTCTTCGGTGATCATGTCCTGGCTCCAGTAGCCGACATCGGTAAGCGCTTGCTTACGAAACGCGGCCACCACGCCGGAGATGGTGAACAGGCGGCCATAGACGCGCTGCGTGCGCTTGATAAGGCCGATGATCGACGAAAACTCACCGACCTGGATGCGGCCGATCAGCGTGGAGCGCGTGCGGATGCGCGGGTTGCCGGTCACGGCGCCGACGTGCGGATTGGCCAACAGCGGCGCCACCAAATAGGCCGCCGCATCGCGATCCAGCAGCGCATCGCCGTCGATGCACACCAGAAACTCGCTGTGCGCCGCCGCCGCGCCCGCCTGCAGCGCGATCGCTTTGCCCTGATTTTGCGCCAGATGGATCACCCGCAGGCGGGGGAACTCCAGTGTCAACTGATCCAGCACCTCGGCGGTGTCATCGCTGGAACCGTCATTGATGGCGATCACTTCGATATTTTCATAGCGCTGCGCCATCGCCGCCGAAATGGTTTCACGTGCGTTCAACCCTTCGTTGAAACAGGGGATCAGTACGCTGATCGACGGGTTGCCCGGCAGCACCGGCGCGGGCATGTCCGGGCTCCAGCGCCAGTGGCGCTCGCGGTGCAGCCAGAAATAGATGCCGCCGGCGATCCAGATACCGGACATGAACAACGGCCAGAAAAACACGAAGTTGAGCAGCACTTCGCCGGTAAACAACAGGACGATGCCGAAAGGCACGCTCAACACCAGACACAGGATAAATAAGGCAATTAAACGATCGGTCATGGCAGTGGGAACCAGGCTGAGGACAACACCGGGCGAACGGCATCCAGCTTAGGCCGATCGTCGAGGAAGTTGTCGGGGTAATAACCAAAGCTCTGAGCGCCATTGCGCTGCAGGCGATGCATCCATTCGGCCAGCAGTTGACCGTCATCCAGGCTGATCCGGCGCTCCTTGCGCCAGTCGACGGCCTGCAACTCAAACACCGTTTTATCGAGCGCGCCGGGGTAAGCGGCCACTTTGCCCACCAGTTGATCCAGCCAGCGGCCGCTGTCGGCACGCGACACGTTTTCCATCAGCGGCATCGCCATCGGCGCTACCCAGTCGTAGGCCTGCAGGAAATCCGCCAGATTCTGGCCGAACCAGGCTTCGCTGGCGGGCTCGAGCACCGGCATCGCATAGATGTTGCGCGCGGTTTGCACCTGCGGGCCGCGGATCGCCCGCACCCGCTCGGTCAGCGACTGGGTAAACGCGATCAGCGCCCGGCTCTTGAAGCGCGTCCAGCGCACCATCTGCTGCGGATCCTGGCGTATCGCCGCCACCGAATCGGCGAAGCCGGCCTGGCGGTAGGCCGCAACGGCGTCGGGGCCGGCGTCCTCGAAGTCCGACAGCAGGGCATCGTCGTGGAACAGGATCCCTTTGAAGGTGGCGTGGGCCGCCAGATCCTCGTAGATCTCACCGATGCGCTGGCGCGCCACCGGGCTGAACGGCGACAGGCGGCGGTACTGCTTGTCGTCTACCGACAGCTGCCCGCTTTGCGGATCGAGGCGCTGTACGCGCGGCACTTCAGAGCCCAGTTCGAACGCCAGCACCGGCATCCAGGCATACACGGCCACGCCGGTGCGCGAAGAGAGCTGCCAGGAGACCCGGTTGAACAGGTCGGCCTTCATCGGCAGCCAGCGGTTGGGGAAATAGAGCTCGCGCACGTTGCCGTCGCCTTTTGGATCGGCGAACGCCTGCAGGAAAACGGTATTGATGCGCAGGTCGTAGATGCGCTGGATCAGCTTGTCGAGGTTTTTGGCCTGCTGCTGCGGATCGGGATCGTAGAGGTAGTCGAGATCGACGTGCGCCACCCGCATGATCTGCCGGTTCTGTATCTGCGTCAGCTGCTGGGCGAAGCTCGTCAGCGACGGGTTACCGGCCACCAGCATGCGCGGCACGTTTTCAGGCGCGTTGACGTCTCCCAGCCCATTCTCCAGCGTCAGCGCCATGCGGTAACCGTGCTTGCGCGCGATGTCCAGCGCCACGCCGCCGGCCGCGCCGTACGGCCAGACCCACACGCGCGGCGCCTTACCGGTGGCGGCGGTGATGCGCTGGGTGATCAACGCCACGTCCTTCTCGATGCGTTGGCGATATTCCGCCTCGCTTTCGTAGCGGCCCTGTTTGGCGTCGTACAGCCGATTGGCGACCGCCGGTTCGGTATTGCCCTGCGGGTTGGCGATGCCGCCGTAATGCGACGCGTAGGTGTGCGCGCCGATCTCCACCAGCCCAGAGTCCGACACCTCCCGCACCTGCTGCCAGGTGAGGAAGCGATCGCGCGGCGTCATCAGGCCGCCGAAATCGACCGGCTTGCCGGCCGGCGCATCCAGCCAGACGCCGACCGGCGCCAGCACCGCCGGCCAGTTGTAGGCCTTCAGCAGCGGGAAGACCCGGCTGTAGAAGCTGCGGTAGCCGTCGTCGAAGGTCAGCAGCACCGCCTTGTTCGGCAACGCCGGGCCGCCGTTTTGCGCCTGCAGGATCTGCTCGACCGACACCGGCTGGTAGCCGTTTTGCTTCAGCCAGGCGAACTGTTCGTTGAGCGCGCTGGTGCGCACCGACATGTAGCGCTGGTCCGCCGCGCCGTCTTCCACGTCGTGATACGCCAGCACCGCGTAACGGTTGGCCGGCCAAGGGCGTTCCATCGGCCCCACGGGGCGCTCCGCCGGCGGCGTGAAGCGCGGCACGTCCGCCTGGCTGCAGGCGGTGGTCAGCAACGCGGCCAACACGAAAAGCGAGGATCGAATAAGCATGATTATTCCTTTAAAAACGATAATTCAGATCAAACGTCACGCCGATGTTCCGCTCGCGTTTGCCGTCGTACGGATGCTTCTCAAACTGCAGCATCGCGCCGGCGTCCAACACCCCGTTCCAGCTGATGCGCTGGCCGTAACCCAGCTGGGTGATCGGCTTGCGCGCATAGTCCCGCTGCCAATAGCTGCCGGCACCGGCCTGGAACTGCTGGCTCCACTCGGTCTGATAATGGCGATACAGGGTATGATCGAGCGTTAACGACGGCAGCAGCGTGAAGTCGCGCTTCGGGTTGTAATACGGCACGTTCTCCTGGCTGTTGCGGCTGCCGGACAGCGTCAGGTTCATGTCCAGCCGATAGCGGGCGCGGGCGAGCAGCCGTTGCCGCCCTTCCAGGCCGTATTCCAGCCGGTTGTTGCCGTCCGAGAAGTGCGAAGGCGCCACGCTGGCGCGCAGCTCGCGGCTTTCGTTCTGCTGCCAACGCAGCCACAGGTTGCCGCCGTTGGCGCTGATGCCGTTGGTCAACGCACGCAGCGGCGTCTCGGCCGACAGTCGCGCCACCGAACCGCCGAGGCGCCATTGATCATTCAGGTCATACCAGGATGAGAGGCGCAGGCCGAGCTCATTGCCGTGGCCGTAGTTGCGGTTGGCCACCTCGGCCTCCAGCCACAGATCGCGCGAGCGCCACTCGGCGCCGGCGCTGAGATCGCGGTTGATGCCCTTGCCCTCGTCGAACTGGCCGGTGTTGAATCCCCAGCCGGTGAACAGCCGCCAGTTGTCGTCGATCGGCGGTGAATAGAGCGCGGCGTGAATGCCAAAATCGTGGCTGCCGCTGACCGGCCCGTCGGAATCGATGCCCTGATTGCCGCTGATGCGCAGTTCAGACATGTGGTGAATGCGTCGCGAACGTTCAAGCTGCTGAGCGGCGACGCTTTCCGGCGCGCGCTGGATGACATCGTCGGCCAGCAAATCCAGCTGGCGCCACTCCTGCAACTCCTGCGCGACATAGCCCTGCTGGATCTCCAACGGCAGGCTGCGCGGCTCCAGCCCTTCCACCTGCTTCAGCTCATCCTCGGCGCGACGCGGCCAGCCGCGCGCCAAATAAACGCTGGCCAAGGAGATGCGCAGACCCTGATTGCCCGGCGCCGTGCGCGCCAGATGGGTCAGCTGCCGTTCGGCCTCGGCCAGATCGCGTTGATAAACCCGCGACTGCGCCAGCAGCGATTGGCCGACCAGCCAGTCATCGTTGTAGGCCAGCGTCGGCAGCTGGTACAGGCGGGTCGCGTAGGGATAGCGCTGGCTGACGCGCTGCGCCAGCAACGCCGCCTGATCGATGCGTTCGTTCTCCGCCTGCGCGTAAAACAGATCGGTTTCGTCTTCGGCGGTCACCGCCTGCGGTGCGGCGGCGTTCAGGCGGCCGAAAATGGCCTGCGCCTTGTCCGGCTGCTGCAGATAGAGGTAGGCGGACGCCGCCCAGCGCTGGGCATAATCCGGCACCGTGCGCCCTTCCGCCTGCAGGGTTTGATACTCGCTCACCACGTCGGCCATTCGATAACGCGCCAGCAGCGCACCCAGGCGATCGATACGCGCCTGTTGGTAGCTGTCCTGCGCCTCCGGCAGCGGCCGCCACTGCGTCAGCAGTTGGTCATAGCGCGCCAGCGCGCGGTCGGCGATGACGAAACGTTCCTGTTCGCCGCGAGCATCGATAAACGACAGCCGCACCAGTTCGGCGGCCTCATCCGCCTGCAGGCGGCGCTGCTGCGCGGGCGGCAATGCCAGCCCCTGGCTTTCACGCAGCGCCGGATCCGCAACCCGATTTGCCGCCAGCAGCGTCACGTAATAAGCCTGAATTCCGGTGTCGGACGGCGCCAGCGCACGGGCATGGGTGGCGTTTTCCAGCGCCGCCCAGCTGCGGCCGGCGGCCTGGTCCACATAGGCGCGCGTCAGATACCACGTCGCCGGCTCCAGCAGCTTCTCCGCTTTTGCCGCTTCCGTTTGCGCCTGCACATCCTGCCCGGCATCTGCCAGCGTCATCACATAGCCGCGCTGCAGACCGCCGTCGGCGGGAGCGAGCTGCAACGCCGCACGCCACAGGCGCAGCGATGGTTGCCACTGCTTCAGGTTGCGATAGGCGCGGGCCGCCGTCGCCAAACTGGCGCTATCCCGCTGCAGCGCAGCGCCGTCGGCACGCCAAAGCGCGACCACCTCTTCATCGTGGCCGGCCCAGCCGGCCACCTGGATATAATCGGCTCGCTGCTGCAGGCTCAACCCCGCCTGAGCGCGCCGCTGCGATAAATACGCCAGCACCGGCGCGGTATCACCCGACCTGGCCTGACGGATCAGCGCGTCATAGCGTTCATCCGCCAGCGCGGCGGCCGGCAGGGATAAACCGATAAACAGCAATGACGCCGCATATTTGGTGGCGTGGCGTTCGGTAAAGCGTAATGAACGCGAGTTAACTTTAGGCACGAGGTATTCCTTTAATCCGTGAGCTGCTGTCCTGGCAAAGTGGAAATGCGAGCAGGCACCCGAAAAATCGGCTAAGGCCGTCGGGTAATAAGCATGGAGTAATGAATATTTCTGTCTGGCGCACGCTTAAATAGAATCGAATGCGCCTTTGCCTAAAAAGAGTATTTTATAAATCTGCCGATGAATACCGCAGCCAGGTGATATCTGAATGAAAATGGAATTTCACAATTGCTAAAAAGTGAAATAATAAAAATTAAAACCATAAAAATCATAAATATACATTTTTATCATGATCAATATTCTTATCTTCATCCCTTCGTGTGAAATTGTATAAAAACCGACGTGATATTTGATTTCAATTCTCATTATCAATCATTAATGGGGATGTTAATCCAAGCACCTAATTAAATAATCTTTCTTTCCGTAAAAAATAATAAGAATATTGCTAACAAGAAAATTAAATTTGCCTGCTAATAATTATTACTTTCAATTTAAATTCCCCCACGGCGACGTTCATGCTGGCTATCTCCCGGGCATGCCGTCACAATAGCGCCTCATTCAGGCTTCAATCAGGGATTGCCATGTACAGCCACTACCCCGCCCATTACACCTTCGATAGCGACAGCGACGCCTGGCAGATCGGTTTCCACGACTTCCCCGAGTGGCAATCGGCCTGCTATAAACGCGAAGACGTCGAGCTGGAAGCGCAGGAAAGCCTGCTGGCCGCCATCGCCGCCGCGATGGACGAAGGGCTGCCCCTGCCTGCTCCTTCCCCGCTGCAAACCGATGACTTGAGGGTACACCTGTCGGTGCTGGTGGCGCTGAAGATCGAACTGCACAACGCCATGCTGCGCAAAAACACCGGCAAAGCGGAGCTGGCACGCAAGCTGGGATTCAACAGCGGGCAAATGGAGCGGTTGCTGGATCTCGGCTACGCCTCGAAGGTTGAGGCGTTGGAGCAGGCGCTGTATCTGCTGGACTACGAAGTGCGCGTGACAATAAGCGAAGTTTGCCAATAAGTTAGCGGCAGGTAAGCGAAATATTATCCGATGGGGCTAAATTTTCCCCATTGTGCGCCGATATGATCGTTACCTAATCACTTGTCGCAACAACGAAGGCTAAAAATGGAGTGGAGTCGCCGTCATATTTGGGCCGTTATTCTGCTGTCTTGTCTCGTTTTTTGGGCCATTTTGGTGACCGGCATCAACGCCGTCGCTTGAACGCCTGCCACCGCATTGCAATACCCCGATTTTAAAACCCGCAGCGGCAGGCTACTTCCTGTCGCTTGCCCATAAAAAGCGTTATAAAACAGTCCACGCTGTGCAAAAAACAGCCGAAAATTGTGATCAAAAACACAGTATTGAAATCAGACCAGTATTGAGAGTACATTAGCGCCGATCCTGTCGCGGTTCGGATTTTACCTCACGGAGCATGAGGCGCGACAACCGGACAACCCGTACGTGGGGCCGTTGTTCTTTCGCTTGGAAGAACCCACCCGACAGGCAGGTTGCCCATAAAATACTCAGCACAACAATCGGGATCATTGCTGGCGAGGACTCCAGACAGGAGTTGTTCAGTGAAATATTTTTTGATGGGCGTGTCATTCATGCTGGTTGCCTGGGTTGGCACCTTCATGTTGATGGTTGCCTGACAAGCAGCCAGACCAGGAACACAGCCAAAGGGACGCACAAGCGTCCCTTTGTCGTTTCGGCTTGCGATCATTTGCCCGGCATCATGCGGCGCAGGGTGTCGTCTTTGCGCAGGTAGTGATGATACAGCGCCGCCAGCGCATGTGCGCCAATGATAAAGTAGCCGATGTTTGCCAGCGTCTCATGAACCGTTTTGACCAGCTTGCGCATCACCGGATCCGGCATCACCCACTGCGGCACCGGCCAGCCCAGCAAAGACCACGATTTCCCGCCGTAGGCCAGGGTTAACATGCCCAGCAGCGGCAACATCAGGAAAACCACGTACAGCAGCCAATGGAAGATCTTGGCACCAACCTCCTGCCATTCTTCCAGCGGTGGCGTGGTCGGCGGCGGCGTGTGGAAAGAACGCACCGCCAACCGAATCAGCATCAGGGCAAAGATCGAAGCCCCAAAATTAAAGTGCAGATTTTTGACCATCGGCACCCACGCCTCCGGCACTGAATCTTTCAGCAACATCGCCGCATAGGTGAGGATCACCATCAGCAGCGTCAGCCAATGTAAAACGATTTGCGATCGCGCGTAGCGGTTGCTCATACACTCTATCCAAAAAATAAAATTCAGCGTAGATGAGCATAATGGGGAAATGATGAAGAAAACCTTGGGACGGAAAAAATAAGGCCGGGCGAACGCCCGGCCTGACAGCATTATTTGGCGCTGCCGGCCTTGCCCGGCTTCAGCAACCCGTCCGCGCGGAACATCGCCTTGATGCCGCGCACCGCCTGGCGGATACGGTCCTGATTCTCGATCAGCGCGAAGCGCACGTGGGTATCGCCGTAGTCGCCGAAGCCGATGCCCGGCGAGACGCAGACCTTGGCCTCTGCCAGCAGGCGTTTGGCGAACTCCAGCGAACCGAGGTGGGCATAAGGCTCGGGAATTTTCGCCCACACGTACATCGACGCCTTCGGATTTTCCACCATCCAGCCGGCCTCGTGCAGCCCCTTCACCAACACGTTGCGGCGCTGCCGATACTGCTCGGCGATATCGCGCACGCACTGCTGATCGCCTTCCAGCGCGGCGATGGCCGCCACCTGCAGCGGCGTAAAGGTGCCGTAATCGTGATAACTCTTGATGCGCGCCAGCGCGCTGACCAGTTCAGGGTTACCGACCATGAAACCGATGCGCCAGCCGGCCATGTTGTAGCTTTTCGACAGGGTGAAGAACTCCACCGCAATGTCTTTCGCCCCCGGCACCTGCATGATCGACGGCGCTTTCCAGCCGTCATAGACGATATCGGCATAGGCCAGATCGTGGATCACCAGCACGTTGTACTGCTTGGCCAGCGCCACCACTCGCTCGAAGAAATCCAGCTCCACGCACTGTGCGGTCGGGTTGGACGGGAAGCCGAGGATCATCATTTTCGGACGCGGGATGGTTTCCCGAATGGCGCGCTCCAGCTCACCGAAGAAATCCACGCCGTCCACCAGCGGCACCGAACGCACCTGGGCGCCGGCGATCACCGCGCCGTAAATGTGGATCGGGTAGCTGGGGTTCGGCACCAGCACGGTATCGCCGTGATCGAGGGTCGCCAGCATCAGATGCGCCAGCCCCTCTTTCGAACCGATAGTGACGATGGCTTCGCTTTCCGGATCGATATCCACCTGATAACGATCGGCATACCAGCGCGAAATGGCGCGGCGCAGGCGCGGAATGCCGCGCGAGGTAGAGTAACCATGGGTGTCGTCGCGCTGGGCGACGGCGCACAGTTTTTCCACGATGTGCGGCGGCGTCGGGCCGTCGGGGTTACCCATGCTGAAGTCGATAATATCCTCGCCGCGACGGCGTGCGGCCATCTTCAGTTCGGCGGTGATGTTGAATACGTAAGGGGGAAGGCGTTCAATGCGCGTGAAACGGCGCTGTGGACTGTTATCAGCCATAGGGGATTCCTCGATAGACGTTAGCGCCCGGACCGTCCGAGCGACGCAGGCCAGCGAACTGACCGAATATCGAACATAGCGCAGCGCCGACGAGCTTGTCGATACCCGGCGCGATATTTTTATTTGCCGCCCTGAAACTCCGCCGCCAGCAGCCCGAAAAGCCAGTCGTCGCACCACTGCCCCGCCAGACGGTAGTTGTCGCGCAGCGTGCCTTCCAGCTGAAAGCCGCACGATTCCAGCAGGCCGCGCGAAGCGAGGTTGCCCGCGGTCACGGTGGCGGTCAGCTTGTGAAAGCCGCAGGCGTTCACCGCAAAATCCAGCACCGCCCGCAGCGACTCCTTGCCATAGCCCTTGCCCTGCCCGGCAGGCAAACTCCCGTATCCCACTTCCGCCTGCCGATACGGCACCCACTGCGGGCGAAAACCGGTAATGCCCACCGCCTCTGCGCTGTGCTTCTCACGCATCACCAGGCACAGCCACTGCTCGCCGTGTTTGTCCCAGGCCGGCAGCCGCTCCTCGAACCGGGCGCGGATCTCCGCTTCGCTGCGCGGATCGGAGATGTAACGGATCACCTCGGGATCTTGGTACAGGCGCAAAAACAGCGGCCAATCCTCGGCGGTTATCGACTGCAAGCTCAGACGTTCAGTGACCAGCTTCATAAAATCTCCGAAAAACGAAAAAGAGGAACTTACGAATGAAAGATATCTCTTTATTTTCCCCGATGGGTTGCCGATAATCATTCACGTTAAAACCACAAAACCATAACGTCTTGCCCGATTCCCTACAACCGCTCGCCGCAGTCACTCATGCGGCACGAGGAGAACACCATGGCCTCTTTAGTCATCGACGATATTCCGCAAACGATCGTTAACGTCAAACGCCAGCTGCGCCAGGCATTGCCGAACTACCGCGACGTGTTTCTGGCGCTGGAAGAGAACATCCGCGGCCAGGTCGAACAGATCCGCCGCGAGCTGGCCGCCGGCCACAATCCGGTGCCGCAGATCGACGCGGAAGATATCCTGCAGCAGCGCGTCAGCGAGCAGCAGATAGCGCTGATCAAACAGCGCGGCGCCTGCGCCATTCGCGGCGTGTTTCCCCGCGCCAAGGCCGAGGGCTGGAACCGGGAAATCGGCGACTACCTTGAGCGCAACAACTTCGTCGAGCGGTTGAAAAACGCCGCCGAAGACAACTATTTCGGCAAGCTGGCCGCCAGCAAACCGCAGATCTACGGCATCTATTGGTCGAAACCGCAGGTCGAGGCGCGGCAGGATGCGCGTATGCATGCGGTGCAGGTGTTCCTCAACAGCCTGTGGGCCACCGAGAGCAACGGCAAACAACATTTCGATCCGACCCGCGTCGCCACTTACGCCGATCGCACCCGCCGCCGCCCGCCGAACTCCTCGTCGCTGGGCCTGTCGCCGCACGTCGACAGCGGCACCATCGAGCGCTGGCTGGACGAAAACTTCCGCTATGTGTATCGCCACGTTTTCTCCGGCGACTGGCAGCAGTACGACCCCTTCGCCGCCGACGGCCGCACCGAGGTGCGCGAGATAGCCTCCCCGGCGGTCTGCTCGATGTTCCGTACCTTCCAGGGCTGGACGGCGCTGACGCCGCAGCGCACCAACGCCGGCACGCTGAACCTGGTGCCGATCGCCAACGCCATGGCCTATGTGCTGCTGCGCGCACTGCAGGACGACGTCGCCGACGACGATCTGTGCGATGCGGCGCCGGGCCGCGCGCTGTCGATCTCGGAAAAGTGGCATCCCCTTTTATTAAGTGGGATTTCCCCTATTCCCGATCTGGAGCCGGGCGACACGGTCTTTTGGCACTGCGACGTGATCCACGCGGTGGAGAACGAGCATAACGGCGAATTCGACAGCAACGTGATGTACATCGCCGCCGCGCCGGGCTGCGAGAAAAACGACGCCTATCTGCAGCGCCAGCTGCCGAGCTTTATCGACGGCAGAACGCCGCCGGACTTCGCCCCCGACGATTTCGAGGTGGATTTCGACGGCCGCGCCACCGCCGACCTGCTGACGCCGCTGGGCAAAACGCAGCTCGGCATGGGCTGATCCCCCCGCCCGTGGCGCGCGCCACGGGCCCCTTTCGCTGTGGTATACTGCCGCCATCCGTAGGCCGCAGCGAGAACCCGTCGTGCACCCTTTTTTTGAAATGCTGTTGGCGGTGTTTGATCGCGCCGCGCTGATGTTGATCTGTCTGTTTTTCCTGACCCGCACCCGGCTGTTCCGCCAACTGCTGCAAAAAGAAGACCATACGCCGCTCGAGCTCGGCATCGTCACGGCGATCTTCTCGCTGTTCGCGCTGTTCAGCACCTACTCCGGCATCAACGTCGAAGGATCGCTGGTTAACGTGCGCGTCATCGCCATTATGGCCGGCGGCATCCTGTTCGGCCCCTGGGTGGGGATCGTCACCGGCATCGTCGCCGGGGTACACCGCTATCTGATCGATATCGGCGGCATCACGTCGGTGCCTTGTCTTATCACCAGCATCATCGCCGGCATCAGCGCCGGCTACATCAACCTCAAGGTGAAAAAAGAGCAGCGCTGGCGCGCCGGCATCGTCGGCGGCATGCTGTGCGAATCCCTCACCATGCTGCTAATCGTGCTGTGGGCCAAGCCGACCGAGCTTGGGTTGGACATCGTGTCGCAGATTGCCCTGCCGATGATCCTCGGCACGGTGTGCATCGGCCTGATCGTGCTGCTGGTGCAGAGCGTCGAGGATGAAAAAGAGGTGATCGCCGCGCGCCAGGCCAAGCTGGCGCTGGATATCGCCCACAAGACGCTGCCCTATTTCCGCAACATCAACAGCGAATCGCTGGCCACCATCTGCGATATCATCCGCCAGGACATCCGCGCCGATGCGGTAGCGATCACCGATACCCATCAGGTGCTGGCCTACGTCGGCGTAGGGCGCGAAGCCTACCCGATCGGCCGCGAAGGGCTGAGCCGCGTCACCCGCGAAAGCATTCGCCACGGCAAGATCATCATCAAGAACAACCTGGAAAACCCGGCGGCGCCGCAGATCCATTCGCAGCTGGTGGTGCCGCTGTGGGAAAAAGGCGAAGTGACCGGCGCGTTGAAAATCTACTACTGCCACGCTCACCAGATCACCAACACGCTGAAGGTGATGGCGGTCGGGCTGTCGCAAATCATCTCCACGCAGATGGAAGTGTCCCGCATCGAGCACCTGCGCCAGATGGCGGACAAGGCCGAAATGCGTGCGCTGCAGAGCAAGATTAACCCGCACTTCCTGTTCAACGCGCTGAACGCCATCTCTTCCTCTATCCGCCTGAATCCGGACACCGCGCGCCAACTGATCATTAACCTGTCGCGCTACCTGCGCTACAACCTGGAGCTGAACGACGAACTGATCGATATCCGCAAGGAGCTGCATCAGATTCAGGACTATATCGCCATCGAACAGGCGCGCTTCGGCGCCAAGCTGACGGTGATTTACGACATCGACGACGACGTCTCGGTGCGCATTCCGAGCCTGCTGATCCAGCCGCTGGTGGAGAACGCCATCGTGCACGGCATCCAGCCCTGCAAGGGTAAAGGGGTGGTGGTGATCGCGGTGAAAGATCAAGGCGATCGGGTGAAGATTTCGGTGAAGGATACCGGCCACGGCATCAATCAGGAAACCATCGATCGGGTGGCGCGCAACGAGATGCCGGGCCACAATATTGGCCTGCTCAACGTGCACCACCGCGTGTCGCTGCTGTACGGTGAAGGGCTGCATATTCGCCGCCTGGAGCCAGGCACCGAAATCGCGTTCTACATCAGCAAAAACGGCGGCAAGCTGCATCAGGAAGCGAGCGCGCCGCCGGTCGGGGAGGCCTCATGAAAGCCATCATCGTGGAAGACGAATTCCTCGCGCAGGAAGAACTCAGCTACCTGATCAAAAAACACAGCAATATCGATATCGTCGCCAGCTTCGAGGACGGCCTCGACGTCCTGAAATACCTGCAAACCCACCAGGTCGACGCCATTTTCCTCGACATCAACATCCCCTCGCTGGACGGCGTGCTGCTGGCGCAAAACATCAGCAAGTTCGCGCATCGCCCGTCGATCGTGTTCATCACCGCCTATAAAGAGCACGCGGTGGAAGCGTTCGAGATCGAGGCGTTCGACTACATCCTCAAGCCCTATCACGAGGCGCGCATCGTCACCATGCTGCAAAAGCTGGAGGCGCTGCATCAGCGCCCCGCCGGTGGGGCGGAACCGACCAGCGCGCCGAGCCGCGGCAGCCACAGCATCAACCTGATCAAAGACGAGCGGATCATCGTTACCGACATCAACGACATCTACTACGCCGCCGCCGATGAAAAGGTGACGCGGGTCTATACCCGCCGGGAAGAGTTCGTGATGCCGATGAACATCACCGAGTTTTACGGCCGGCTGCCGGAAGCGCATTTCTTCCGCTGCCACCGCTCTTACTGCGTTAACCTGGCGAAGATCCGCGAGATCGTGCCCTGGTTCAACAATACCTACATTCTGCGGCTGAGCGATCTTGAGTTTGAAGTGCCGGTCAGCCGCAGCAAGGTGAAAGAGTTTCGCCAGCTGATGCGCCTGTAAGCGCTTACCAGCGCGGGCCCGGACGGTAGTAATAGCCGGGCGGCGGCGGTGGCGGCATGCGGTAATGCGGCCGGTCGCGCCAGTCGCGCGGCGGCGGCCCGTAGTAAATCACCCGTGGCGGCGGGCCATAATAGTACCCGCGCGGGCGTTCATACCGGTGGTGATCGGCCCACCAGCGCGGATCGCGCCAGCGATAGCCGTCCCAGTAGTGGCCGCGATTATCGCGATCGCCGATATGCAACGACAGGCCCGGCACGTTCACGCCGATGGACACGTCGGCCTGGCTCGCCAGCGGCAGCGCCAGCAGCGCGGCCAGTAACAACAGCGTTTTTTTCATTTCATGGACTCCTGCAGAGCGGACCTCGTCCGATCGCAGATAACATAGTCCCGCGCTCATCGCCGCTCTATAGGTGCAATGCCGATTTACGCCTTTCAGACGCATCCTTCACAATTTCACCACAATCGTTCACCGGCAGTTAACAATAAATCGTTGATATCTTTGATGTAGATCACGTGCCACCCACGGCATTTCACGCGCTTTTCGGTGCAAAAACGGCAACTCACGCCGCATAACATGCATTTCATTCCTTCCGCCGTGCAACTCATTCCCGATCCGCCGCCCGCCGGGGGGGCCGGCCATATAATAAGCCCATACCGCGGGAACCCAGCTTCACCCCGCAAATTTCAGCCAACGGCTCACGCCCGGCAACGCACACACAGGAAGGAGACCGGCCATGAACACCAAACCGGCAAATCGCAGCTTAATCGTTCTCGGCACCATCATCTGTCAGATGGGCCTGGGCACCATCTACACCTGGAGCCTGTTCAACCAGCCGCTGGTCGACAAGTTCCATTGGGGACTGGCGGACGTCGCCACCACCTTCTCCATCACCAGCTTCTTCCTGGCCTTCGCCACGCTGTTCGCCGGCAAGCTGCAAGAACGCTTCGGCATCCGCAACCTGACGCTGTGTTCCGGCATCCTGGTCGGCCTGGGCCTTATCGCCAGCGCTCACGTCAGCTCGCTCGACATGATCTACCTGCTGGCCGGCGTGGTGGTGGGCTTTGCGGTCGGTATCGCCTACATCTCCACCCTGTCCAACCTGATTAAGTGGTTCCCGGCCAACAAAGGCCTGATTTCCGGCATCTCCGTCGGCGCCTTCGGCAGCGGCAGCCTGCTGTTCAAATACGTCAACGCCGCCCTGATCGCCGACGTCGGCGTTTCCGGTGCCTTCTTCTACTGGGGCGCCATCGTGATGGGCCTGATCGTCGTCGGTTCCCTGCTGCTGAAAGAGCCGGTGCTGGCGACCAACGCCGCGCAGCAAGGCGCCAACGGTCTGGGCAACGACTTCAGCGTGCGCCAGATGTTGGCCACCAAAGAAGCCTACCTGCTGTTCACCATCTTCTTCGCTGCCTGCATGAGCGGTCTGTACCTCATCGGCATCGTGAAAGACATGGGCGTTCAACTGGCCGGGATGGATTTGGCCACCGCCGCCAACACCGTGTCCGCCGTCGCCATCTTCAACACCGCCGGCCGCATCATCCTGGGTACGCTGTCCGATAAAGTTGGCCGTATGCGCGTCATCAGCTTCACCATGCTGGTTACCGTGCTGGCGATTGTCGCGCTGAGCTTCATGACCCTGAACCACACGCTGTTCTTTATCTGCGTCGGCGCGGTAGCCTTCTGTTTCGGCGGCAACATCACCGTGTTCCCGGCGATTGTCGGCGACTTCTTCGGCCTGAAGAACCACAGCAAAAACTACGGCATCATCTACCAGGGCTTCGGCCTGGGCGCGCTGGCCGGTTCGTTCGTCGCCAAATACTTCGGCGGCTTCCACGCCACCTTCATGGTGATTGGCGTTCTGTCCGCCGCCTCTCTGCTGATTACGCTGTTCATCAAAGCGCCGAAGGCGGTGGAAGCGGAAACGGCAGAAACCACCCAAACGGCGGAGCTGGCCAAAGCCTGATACCCCGTGAAAACGACAAGGGGCGCAACCTGTGGGTTGCGCCCCTTTTTTATTGCCCCGCCCCTGAGCTTACAGGTGCATGCCCAGCGTCTGGCGCAGATGCGCGCCGGCACCCAGCAGGCCCGGCTGGCCGTGCGTTATCATGAACACCGGGATTTCGCGCACATAGTCGCGGAAGCGCCCCTTGTCTTCAAAGGCGGCGCGGAAGCCAGAGGCCTTGAAGAATTCCATAAAGCGCGGCACGATGCCGCCGGCGATGTACACGCCGCCGAAGGTGCCCAGATTCAGCGCCAAATTGCCACCGAAGCGCCCCATGATCACGCAAAACAGCGACAGCGCGCGGCGGCAGTCGATGCAGCTGTCTGCCAGCGCCCGCTCGGTGATGTCCTTCGGTTCCCATTTCTCCGGCAGGCGGTTGTCCGCCTTGACGATGGCGCGATACAGATTGACCAGGCCCGGCCCGGACAGCACGCGCTCGGCGGAAACATGCCCCACTTCCGCGCGCAGCACCTCCAGAATGATGTCCTCTTCTTCGCTGTTCGGCGCGAAATCGACATGGCCGCCCTCGCCCGGCAGGCTGACCCAACGGCGATCGACGTGCACCAGGTGGGCAACGCCCAGCCCGGTGCCGGCGCCATACACCGCGATCGGTTTGCCCGGCTGCGCATCGCCGCCGCCAAACTGCAGCACGTCGTCCGGCGAGAGCATCGGGATCGCCATCGAGACGGCAGTGAAATCGTTGATCACTTCCAGATGGCTCAGCCCCAGGCTGGCCTTCATTTCTTTGATCGAGAACGCCCAGCTGTGGTTGGTCATCGCCACCCAGTCTTCGGTCACCGGGCAGGCGATCGCGATACAGGCGTCCTGCACCTCGATATCGCACGCTTTCAGGTATTGGCGGATCACCGCCTCCAGGCTGTCGAACTCCAGGCCGGAATAGGTTTTCGCCTGGGTAATCTCACCCGTCGCAACAGTGCACAACGCCAGGCGGGCATTGGTGCCGCCAACATCACCTACGAGGGCATAGGTCATTGATTTCGTCTCCGCAAAATGAAAAATAAAAAGCTGCCCACACTGTAAAATCCTGCTGCAAAAACAACAATCACCCGCCTCGGATCTGCACCCCAATAGCGATCCGGATCACAAAAAACGTTTCAGCTGGCCTGCGGCGCCGCGTTTTGAAACAAATTGCGGCAAAAAACGCTCCCCGGCGACTGTTAACCGTCATCGACGCCGGGCAATATCAATGCGTGCCTACGCGCCGATAGTCTGGCAAGCTGTGGCCACTGCTCAACCACCCGCTCTCCCTGCCCTGCCGGGAGGCATCGACAAGGGATTATCCATGCTGCATCCGCGCGCCAATGCCATGTTGGCTTTTGCTTTGCCTGCGCTGATTATCGGTTCCGCTTCCAGTCTGGTGCTGCTGTTGGTGATGAAAATTGCCGCCGCACTGCAGCAATTACTGTGGGTGACGCTGCCCGGTGCGCTGAGCCTGGACGCCCAGTCGCCCTGGTGGCCGGTCGCGATGCTGACGCTGACCGGCGTGGCGGTCGGCCTTATCGTGCGCTATATGCCGGGCCACGCCGGGCCGGACCCGGCGACGGAATCGTTGATCGGCATGCCCCTGCCGCTCTCCGCCCTGCCGGGACTGGGGTTAGCGCTGATCGTCGGCCTGGCCGGCGGCGTCAGCCTGGGGCCGGAGAACCCGATCACCGCCATCAATATCGCGCTGGTAGCGGCCGCCGGAGCGCGCCTGCTGCCGAAGGTGCCGCGCATGGACTGGATCATCCTGGCGGCTGCGGGCACCATCGGCGCGATGTTCGGCACGCCGGTCGCCGCCGCGCTGATCTTCTCGCAAACCCTGGCGGGCAATAACGAAACGCCGCTGTGGGATCGGCTGTTCGCCCCGCTGGTTGCCGCCGCCGCCGGCGCGGTCACCACCCAGATGTTCTTCGTGCCCAATTTCGCCCTGCAGCTCGACGCCTACGATGTAACTCGGCTGCCGGACATCTTCAGCGGCGCCATCGTGGCGCTGATCGCCATCGCGCTCGGCATGGTGGCGCTGTGGTGCTTCCCGCACGTTCACCGCCTGTTCCATTCGATGAAAAATCCGGTGTTGATGTTAGGGCTGGGGGGCTTTGTGCTGGGCCTGCTGGCGCTGGTGGGCGGAGAGATTACCCTGTTCAAAGGGCTGGATGAAATGAAGCGCCTCGCGCAAGACGACGGCTATTCGGTGCCGGCGCTGTTGACCATTACCCTGACCAAGCTGGCGGCGCTGGTGATCGCCGCCGCCAGCGGCTTTCGCGGTGGGCGTATCTTCCCGGCAGTGTTCGTCGGCGTGGCGCTGGGGCTGATGCTGCATCAGCACGTTCCCGCAGTGCCGGCGGCGATCACCGTCTCCTGCGCCATCATGGGGCTGGTGCTGGTGGTCACGCGCGACGGCTGGCTCAGCCTGTTCATGGCGGTGGCGGTGGTGCCGGATCTGCACCTGCTGCCGGTGCTGTGCATCGTGATGCTGCCCGCCTGGCTGGCGCTGGCGGGCAAACCGCTGATGCTGGTGAATCGCCGGCAGCCGCCGCACGACGATTAGGCCAACGCGAACGCCGCGGCGGCGCGGGCGTGGATCGCGGTGGTGTCGAACACCGGCACCGACGCATCACGCTCGCTCACCAGCAAACCTATTTCGGTGCAGCCGAAAATAATCCCCTGCGCGCCCTGCTGCTCCAGATCGCTGATGATCCGGCGATACTCGTCGCGCGAGGCGTCGCGAATTTTACCCAGGCACAGTTCGTCATAGATGATGCGGTGTACGATGTCGCGATCGGCGCTGACCGGCGTCACCACGTCGATGCCGTGCAATTCCTGCAGGCGGCCGCGATAGAAGGTCTGCTCCATGGTAAAGCGCGTGCCCAGCAGCCCGACGCGGCGAATGTTTTTTTCCCGCACCTGCAGCGCCGTGGCATCGGCGATGTGAATCAGCGGCAGGCCGCTGGCCTGCTCGACCGCCTCCGCCACCTTGTGCATGGTGTTGGTGCAGATCACGATAGCTTCGGCGCCAGCGGCGCGCAAAGCCACTGCGGCGGCGGCCAGCAGCCTGCCGGCACCGTCCCAATCGCCCTGGTGCTGCAAGCGTTCAACCTCCTGAAAATCGACGCTGTAGAGCACGATTTTGGCCGAATGCAGCCCGCCGAGGCGTGCCTTTACCTGCTCGTTAATAGTGCGGTAATAAGGAATGGTGGATTCCCAGCTCATGCCACCCAGCAAGCCCAACACTTTCATCATTCGTTCCTCAGCATTTCCGACGATCCTCTGACCTTACTTGAGAATCGCCGGGCTGACGACGCCTTATTTGGCGCCGGAATTGATCGGCTGGCGCGCTTCGAACCAGCGCTGGCGCAGCGTGTCGTACAGCCAGTTATAGGCCATGGTGTACGGCAGGAAGAACAGGAAGAAACCGATTTCCAGCATAAACGCCTGCGCCCAGGAGATGCTCAGCATCCAGGCGGCGATCGGCACGCCGATCAGGATAAAACCGGCTTCAAAGCCGACGGCGTGCAGCGCACGCACTTTCAGGTTACGCACCACCCGGCTGACCGGCCACAGGCGGTCGAACACCGTGTTGTAAACCATGTTCCACAGCATCGCGACGGTGGAGAGCATCACCGCCAACGCACCGACCTGCACCATTGAGCGGTTCAGCAGCCACGCGCCCAGCGGGGCGCAAACCATCACGGCGATGGCCTCGAAACCGACGGCGTGGACGATACGTTCAATGAGAGACTTGTTTTGCAGTTGCATACATCACCTTTTTTCAACAGTTGTTGCGAAAGCCAGGTGATTATCATCGCTTTTTCGGGTAGGTTAAAAATAGATTCCATCGATAAAGTAGATAGGTTATGCACTATTCTCCGGAAGCGCTGCATGCGTTTGTCGAAGCCGCCGCCCTCGGCTCGTTTTCCGCCGCCGCGCGCAAGCTGCGCAAAAGCCAATCCACCGTCAGCACTGCCATCGCCAATCTGGAGGCCGATCTGGCGCTGACGCTGTTCGATCGCAGCGCGCGCCAGCCGGTGCTCACCGCCGCCGGCCGCAAGGTACTGGGGCATGTGCAGGCGATCCTCGCGGCCAGCGAACGGCTCGACGCCCTGAGCATTCAGCTGGCGGGCGAGGTTGAACCGCGCCTGAGCATGGTGTTTTCCGATACCTACCAGCCCAAGCATCACGATCGGTTGATGCAGCTGTTCGAACAGCGCTACCCGGAGATTGAGCTGGAATGGATGATCGCCGAAGAAGGCGACGTTATCGATCTGCTGCAAAGCGGCCGCGCGCACTTGGGCATGGTGGAAGTGCAAAAAAGTTATCCACCGGATATCGCCTTCTCCCGGCTGCCTGAACAGACCGAAATGGGGCTGTTCGTCGCCCATCAGCACCCGCTGGCCCAGGTCGCCGCGCCAACGCCGGAGCAGCTGTCCAGCATCCGCCAGCTGATCCTGAATACCTACACCGGCGCCGAAGCGGCCAGACAGGGTGGCCTGGTCTGGTCGGCGCCCAGCTATCTGCTGTTGCTGGAGATGGCGGAACAGGGGTTCGGTTGGGCGGTACTGCCGCACTGGCTGGTGCAACAATACGGCCACGGCAAACTCACCCAGCTGCGGCCGCGCGGCTGGCCAAAACTGATTTCGGTGGATGCGGTCTGGTCCAAACTGACCCCGCCGGGCCCGGCGGGGTTCTGGATGCTGGATCGCCTGCTGGGCGATACCCTGCCTTAAGCGGCGGCGTTGCGTGCCTGAATGGCGCGTGAGACGGTATCGAGCAGTTCCGGCATGTCCATCTTCGGCAGCATCACTTCGATGAAGGCCAGCCGATCGTCGTCCGCTACCTCGCGCAGCGCCTGGCGCAATCCGTCCGGATCGCTGACCCGCAACGCCTTCACCGGCCGCTCGCCGGCTAGCGCCGGCGGCAGCTGCGTCCAGTTCCAGCGCGCGATGTCGTTGTAACGTTGCTCCGGCCCGTGGATCGCACGCTCGATCGTGTAACCCTGATTATTCAGCACGAAGATCACCGGCTTAAGCCCGTCGCGCAGCATCGATCCCAGTTCCTGTACGGTCAGCTGCGCAGCGCCGTCGCCGATCAGCAATATTGCCCGCCGCTGCGGTTCAGCGGTCTGTACGCCGAACGTCGCCGGCAGGGTATAGCCGATCGATCCCCAGAGCGCCTGCACGATCAGGCGGCAGCCACGCGGCAACGTCAACGCCGCCGCGCCGAAACAGGCAGTGCCCTGATCGGCCAGCACGACATCCCCGGGCCGCAGGAAATCCTGTATCTGCCGCCAGAAGGCGTGCTGATCCAGCCCTTCCCCATCGGTTTCCGGCAGCGTCGGGCGGACGATCGGCGGCAACGGCCAGCGTGACGCCAGCGACAGGCTCAGGTGGTGCAGCGCCTGCACCGCCTCGCGCATCGGAATGCGGCTAAAGCGCTGCCGCCCGACCCAGGCTTCGAACGGTTGAATGTCGATGCATTTTTCCACCGGCAAATGATGCGTGAAACCGGCGGTAATGGTGTCGGTCAAACGCACGCCGACGTTGATCACCACATCGGCGTTTTCGATAAGCTGTTTCACCGCCGGATCGCTGGCGCCGCCGCAGTAGGTCCCGACAAACCCGGCTCGGTTCTCATCCAGCACGCCTTTGCCGAGCAGCAGCGTAGCGTGCGGAATGTCGACCGCCTGCAGCCACTCGTCCAGCGCCGCTTCGGCGCCGAAGCGATCGGCCAGGAAGTCCGCCAGCAGCGATACCCGCCGCGCCGGCAGCAGCTTTTCGCGCGCTGCGGCGATAAATGCCTGCAATGCGCTGCGCGACAGTTTGGCCTGACGCAGCATCAGCGGCGCCGGTTTGGCCGACAGCGGCGCTTGTGCGACGTCGCTGGGCAACATCAGGTAAACCGGGCGATGTTCCAGCAAGGCGACGCCGATCAGGCGGTCTATCTCCACGGCGGCGTTGTCGGCGGTCAGGTCGGCCTGCGCGACGGTCACCTCTTTGGCTATCCGCGCGAAGTGGGTAAAGTCGCCATCCCCCAGCGAATGGTGCAGCAAATCACCGGCGCGCTGGGCGCGCTGCGCCGGCGTGCCGACCACGTGGATCACCGGCAGGTATTCGGCGTAGCTGCCGGCCACCCCATTCAACGCGCTCAGCTCCCCCACGCCAAAGGTGGTGAGCAGCGCCGCCGCCGGTTTGCAGCGAGCGTAGCCGTCGGCGGCATAGGCGGCGTTCAGCTCGTTGGCGCAGCCTACCCAGGTGATTTGCGGATGAGCGAGAACGTGATCGAGGAATTGCAGGTTGTAATCCCCCGGCACGCCGAAGAAATGACGGATGCCGATTTGGGCCAGACGATCGAGCAGATAATCGGCCACCGTATAGGTCTGAGTCATGATCATCACCTGTCTGCAGCTGGAGCGATTATCTTAAGTATCGAAGATGCCGTTCAAATTTCGAACAAACGCGCCTGCCTCGATCGGCAACCTGGCGTTACATGCCGGCGCTGTGATCGCTCCCCCGGCAGCGCGGTGTGAAAGCGTATACACTCAAAGCACTTCACCTCCCGCCGACAAGGATAACTATGTCCTACCAAGCCTCCCCTACGCGTTATCAAGATATGGAATACCGGCGCTGCGGCCGCAGCGGGTTGAAGCTGCCCGCCGTCTCGCTCGGGCTGTGGCACAACTTCGGCGACGCCACGCTGTACGACAACGCCCGCGGCCTGATCCGCTGCGCCTTCGATCGCGGCATTACCCATTTCGATTTGGCCAACAACTACGGCCCGCCGCCCGGCGCCGCCGAGGAGAACTTTGGCCGCATACTCAACGCCGATCTGCGGGCCTGGCGCGACGAGCTGATCGTCTCGTCCAAAGCCGGTTACACCATGTGGCCCGGCCCCTACGGCGATTGGGGCTCGAAAAAGTATCTGATCGCCAGCCTCGATCAGAGCCTGAAGCGCATGGGGCTGGAGTATGTGGATATCTTTTATCACCACCGGCCGGATCCGGACACGCCGCTGGAAGAAACCATGGCGGCGCTGGATCTGCTGGTGCGCCAGGGCAAAGCGCTGTATGTCGGCCTGTCTAACTACCCGGCCGAACGCGCGCGGCAGGCGTTCGACATTCTGCAGCGGCTCGGCACGCCGTGCCTGATCCACCAGCCGAAGTATTCGATGTTGGAACGCACGCCGGAAGCGGGATTGCTGGATACATTGGCAGAGCATGGCGTCGGGTCGATCGCCTTCTCGCCGCTGGCGGGCGGCCTGCTGACCGACCGCTACCTGCACGGCATCCCGCAAGATTCCCGCGCCGCCAGCGGCAGCCGCTTTCTGCAGCCGGAGCAACTGACCGCCGAACGGCGGGACAAAGTGCGCCGCCTCGATGCGCTGGCGCGGCAACGCGGGCAAAAGCTGTCGCAAATGGCGCTGGCCTGGGTGCTGCGCGGCGATCGCGTCACCTCGGTGCTGATCGGCGCCAGCAAGAATGCGCAGATAGAAGACGCGGTAGGCATGCTGGCCAATCGTCATTTCAGTGAAGAAGAGCTCGTTCAGATCGAACAAATCCTACTGTAATCGCTTACAAATACCGCCGCTCCACCGAGCGGCGATCCCCCAGAAAAATCTCAAATCTCGGCCTGCGGCGCCGTTTTCAGAGTGGCTCTCAGATTCAATCCTATGCGCCGGCGCTATGATGCCGATATTGCAGCAAAAATAACGATAAGGCCGCTTTTTAAACTGATGAACGCGCTTCATAAAGTGATTAACGGCCAGGCCGCGCAAGCGGAAAGGAGAAGTCATGTTTAAACCTCTGCTCTTGGCCGCTATCTTGGCGGCGACGGTGTTGCCCGCCGTACAGCAGGCTCGCGCCGAAGGGCTCAGCATCGATCTGATGCCGGGCGTTTCATTGCGCATCGGCGATCAGGACAATCGCGGCCGTTACTGGGACGGTTACGACTGGCGCGATCGTGACTGGTGGCAAGGCCATCAGGGCCGCTATCTCGGCGACCGCAGCCCGCGTGGCTATTACTGGGACGGCTATCGCTGGCGCGATCGCGACTATTGGCGCAAATACTACTACTCTCGCGATGGCCGTTATTACAAGTGCGACCGCCGTTGCGACAAGCATTACTGGAAGAAAGAGAAAAAACACCATCACGATCACGATCGCTGGCGCCGCCACGGCGATGACGACCGCGATTAACGACGACGGGCCGGCACCATGCCGGCCCGCGCTTTTTTTGCCTACAGCACGCTGCCGATCAGCAGATAGCCGTTCAATCCCACCACCACCAGTACGATCAGCTTACCCAGGTTTTGCACCACTGGGCCGTTGACCATCTCCCCCATCAGCGCCCGATTGCCGGTGAAAGCCAGCAGCGGCACCAGCGCCAGCGCAATGCCGAAGCTGAGCAGCACCTGGCTCAGCACCAGAATGCGCGTCGCGTCCATCCCCAGCATGATGACGATAAACGACGGCAGCATGGTCACCGCGCGCCGCAGCCACAGCGGGATATGGAAATGCACGAACCCTTGCATCACCACCTGCCCCGCCAGCGTGCCCACCACGGTAGAGGAGAGGCCGGCGGCCACCAGGCTCAGGCCAAACACGGTGGCAGCGGCTTGCCCGAGCAGCGGTTGCAGCGTCAGGTAAGCCACGTCGAGATCGGCGATGCCGCTGTGGCCGCTGAAATGAAACGCGGCGGCGGCGGTGGCCATCATCGCCAGGTTAACGAAACCGGCAATGGTCATGGCCACGGCGACATCGACTTTGGTGGCGGCATAGCGCTCCGCCTTGTCGTGCTCGCCGCCGATTTGGGTGAGCGACGAATGCAGGTAGATCACATGCGGCATGATGGTGGCGCCCAATACCCCGGCGGCCAGAAATACCGCATCGCCGTTAGGCAGATCGGGCAGCGCCATGCCCTTCAGCAGCGGCGCGAGCTGCGGCTGGGAGAACGCCAGCTCGACGATATAAGCGGCGGCGACGAACAGCAGCAGGCCGCCAATCACCAGCTCCAGCGGTTTTTGCCCGCGCTTTTGCAGCATCAAGATTAAAAAGGTGGCGATGCCGGTCAGCACTGCGCCCTGCAACAGGGAAACGCCGAGCAGCAGCTTGAAGCCGATCGCCGCGCCGATAAACTCGGCCAGATCGGTCGCCATGGCGATGATCTCCGCCTGTACCCAATAGGCCCACACCGCCGGCCGCGGAAAACGATCGCGAATATGCTCGGCCAGGTTTTTCCCGGTGGCGATGCCCAGCTTGGCGGACAACAGCTGGATCAGCATCGCCATCACGTTGGCCCAAACCACCACCCACAGCAGGCTGTAGCCGAACGAGGCGCCGGCCTGGATGTTGGTGGCGAAGTTACCGGGATCGATATAGCCGATAGCAGCGATGAAGGCGGGCCCCATCAGCGAGAGTTTGATTTTTCTGGCGGAGCGCCCGGAGGTGGTTTCAACCACGCGACTGTTCAGCATATGTTGAACCCTTACTGAAATTACGTTTATCTCCACTCTATATAAATGATAATAATTATCAAGCGCATTTAGAGCGGTAAAACTTATCTCTGTAATAGCCAACATTAACGGTTTTATCGAAGGGTTCAGCGCGGAGCTTGCCGATTTCCGTGCTTTTCTGATGGGATTTGGGCTGCAATACCCCTGAAAGACAGGTTAGCACAAGAATACGAATTTCCTATTGCTGCTTTAACATCTTGATTTTTTATGCTTTTACGCAACACTTTAGGAGAACTCCCACTATGATTTTCCATATTTGCAATAGAAGTCTCGTTTTTAAACGTAGCGTTACATAAAATGACAGCCGAAATTCAGCCTGCCTCAAATTTGGAGCAAACATGTCCCATATTGCGCACTTTGCGTTGGCGATAGTGGTGGTGGCGATCCTGGCCCTGTTGGTGTGCCGCGATCGTAAAAGCATCCGCATTCGCTATGTTATTCAACTACTGGTTATCGAAGTACTGCTGGCCTACTTTTTCCTGCATTCGGAAGCGGGTTTGGGCTTCGTAAAAGGATTTGCCGCGCTGTTTGACAAACTGCTCGGATTTGCGGGACAAGGGACTGATTTCGTATTCGGCGGCATGGGCGACAAAGGCCTGGCGTTCTTCTTCCTGAAGGTGCTGTGCCCGATCGTCTTCATTTCGGCGCTGATCGGTATTCTGCAGTACATCAAGGTGCTGCCGTTCATCATCCGTATTATCGGTACCGTGCTGTCGAAAGTGAACGGCATGGGCAAGCTGGAGTCGTTCAACGCCGTCAGCTCGCTGATCCTGGGCCAATCCGAAAACTTCATCGCCTACAAGGATATCCTGGGCAAGATGTCGGAAAAGCGCATGTACACCATGGCGGCGACCGCGATGTCTACAGTGTCTATGTCCATCGTCGGTGCTTACATGACCATGCTGGACGCCAAGTTCGTGGTGGCGGCGCTGGTATTGAACATGTTCAGTACCTTTATCGTGCTGTCGCTGGTCAACCCGTACGACACCAATAAAGAAGAAGAGCTGCACCTCGGCAACCTGCACGAAGGCCAGAGCTTCTTCGAAATGCTGGGTGAGTATATCCTGGCCGGCTTCAAAGTAGCGATTATCGTTGCCGCGATGCTGATCGGCTTCATCGCCCTGATCGCCGCGCTCAACGGTGTGTTCAGCGCCATCTTCGGCCTGAGCTTCCAGGAAATCCTCGGCTACTTCTTCTATCCGTTCGCCTGGATCATGGGGATTCCTAAACACGAAGCCCTGCAGGTTGGCAGCATCATGGCCACCAAGCTGGTTTCCAACGAGTTCGTGGCAATGATGGAGCTGCAGAAAGTGTCTGCCGAACTGTCGCCGCGCAGCCTGGGGATCCTGTCGGTGTTCCTGGTGTCCTTCGCCAACTTCTCCTCCATCGGCATCGTGGCCGGTGCGATCAAGGGCCTGAACGAACACCAGGGCAACGTGGTGTCGCGCTTTGGCCTGAAGCTGGTGTACGGCTCTACGCTGGTCAGCATCCTGTCCGCTTCCATCGCGGGTCTGGTACTGGGCTAAGCCTCGAACCGACTGCGATAACAAGGCGCCTGCGGGCGCCTTTTTTGTTGGCCTGCATTCGGCGAAGGTGAAATAACGCAAAGCAAAAAGCCGACCCTAAGGTCGGCTTTTTAAATGGTGGTGGAGCTAGACGGGATCGAACCGTCGACCTCTTGCATGCCATGCAAGCGCTCTCCCAGCTGAGCTATAGCCCCACAAAAGTGGTACGCGTTGACCGGCGTTACGGTATTCCCCAACCTCTCTGAGAAGAAGGTTGGTGGAGCTAGACGGGATCGAACCGTCGACCTCTTGCATGCCATGCAAGCGCTCTCCCAGCTGAGCTATAGCCCCGTTCCACAATCACTTTGTGCTGTGAACGGGGCGCATAATATGAAACCCGCTCAAAGCTGTCAACGGCTAAATTGAATTCCTGAATCAAGCGTTGAAAAAGCCGCCAAATCAGCATGTTTGGCGCCAAAAAATCATCACTTTGTGCAGAGTTTATCCATTTTGCGCGCTACATCTCAAAATGGCAAAAGACCCTGCATATCACGTTGATTTTTAATTAACGGAATGTTAGTGAAATGCGCTTGAGTCGGACTCCCGAGCGGCATAGACTGCCCGCGCCACAAACTTCATTACTATAAACCGAGTCCGTCATGTCTTTGCATTCACCAAAAGAAATCGCCGCCCTCGCCGTTCAGGCCGGGGTAAACAAAAGCAGCGCCCCTCTCGCTAATCTGTTGATTCTGGGCTTTCTCGCCGGCGCTTTTATCGCCACCGGCTTTCTGCTGGATATTCACGTCATCGGCACCCTGCCGGCCGAATGGGGCTCTTTCGGCGCCCTGTTGGGTGCCGCGGTCTTTCCTATCGGTTTGATCCTGACCATTCTGGCCGGTGGCGAACTGCTGACTGGCAACATGATGACCTTGCCGATGGCCTGGTTTGCCCGCGAAATCCCCGCCATCGCCGTGCTGCGTAACTGGTTTTGGGTCACCCTGGCCAACCTGGCCGGCAGCCTGGCCGTCGCCTACTTCTTCGGTCATTTGCTGGGCCTGACCGAAGGTGCGTTCTTGCATAAAACGCTGGCGATCGCGCAGGCCAAAGTGGATGCGGACTTCCTGCACGCCTTTATTTCTGGCGTCGGCTGCAACTGGCTGGTGTGCCTGGCGGTATGGTTAGCCTTCGCCAGCAAGGATGTGCCGGGCAAAGTGATCGGCATGTGGTTCCCGGTCATGGCTTTTGTCGCCATCGGCTTCCAGCACGTGGTGGCGAATATGTTCATCATCCCGGCGGCCATCTTTGCCGGCGGCATGGGCTGGGAGCAGTATCTGCCCAATTTCGTCGCGGTATTTCTCGGCAACGCGCTGGGAGGCGCCGGCTTTGTCGGGCTGATGTATTTCCTCGCCTACCGCCCGGGGCTGCCGGCTAGCGAGCAAGCCTGACGCATCGCCATGAAAAAAGCCCCGGGATCGCTCCACGGGGCTTTTTCTTTATGGCGTATCAGCGAATCAGGCTTGCGCTTCGCGCTCGGCGATGTAAGCCAGCGCCATGTCGATGCGCTGCAGCGAACGCTTCTGGCCGATCGCATGCACGGTCACGTCCATGCCCGGCGACTGGCCGGCGCCGGTCACCGCAACGCGCAGCGGCATGCCGACTTTACCCATGCCGACACCCAGCTCATCCGCCGTGCCCTGAATGGCGTCGTGCACGTTTTCCGGCGTCCAGACGGTGATGGCAGCCAGCTTGGCGCGCACCGCTTCCAGCGGCTGACGCGCCACCGGGCGCAGGTGTTTCTTGGCCGCGTCGGCGTCGAACTCGCTGAAGTCTTCGTAGAAGTAACGGCAGGACTCCGCCATCTCTTTCAGCGTTTTGCAACGCTCGCCCAGCAGCTTGACGATGTCTTTCAGCTCTGGGCCGTTGCGGGTTTCAATGCCCAGTTGCTCAACGTGCCATGCCAGATGCACCGCCACTTCTTCCGCCGGCATATGGTTGATGTAGTGGTGGTTCAGCCACTGCAGCTTCTCGGTGTTGAACGCGCTGGCGGATTTGTTGATCGCTTCCAGCGTGAAGAACTCTTTCATCTCATCGATGGAGAAGATCTCCTGATCGCCGTGGGACCAGCCCAGGCGCACCAGATAGTTCAGCAGCGCCTGCGGCAGATAGCCGTCGTCGCGGTACTGCATAACGCCGACGGCGCCGTGACGCTTGGACAGCTTTTTACCGTCGTCGCCGAGGATCATCGACACGTGCGCGTATTCCGGCACCGGCGCGCCCAGCGCTTTGAGAATGTTGATCTGGCGCGGGGTGTTGTTGATGTGGTCTTCGCCGCGGATCACATGGGTGATTTCCATGTCCCAGTCATCGACGACGACGCAGAAGTTATAAGTTGGCGAACCGTCGGTGCGGCGGATGATCAGATCGTCCAACTCCTGGTTGCTGAATTCGATCGGGCCACGAATTTTATCGTCGAAGATCACCGAGCCTTCCTGCGGGTTGCGGAAGCGCACCACGTGCGGCTCGTCGTCGGTGTGGCTGCACTGGCTGTCGCGGCAGTGGCCGTCGTAACGCGGCTTCTCGCCGTTTTCCATCTGCTTCTCGCGCAGCGCTTCCAGACGTTCCTTGGAGCAATAGCATTTATAGGCCGTGCCCTGCTCCAGCATCTCGTCGATGACCGCGTTGTAACGATCGAAACGCTTGGTCTGGAAATACGGGCCTTCATCCCAATCCAGGTTCAACCAGTTCATGCCATCCATAATTGCGTCGATCGCGTCCTGGGTGGAGCGTTCCAGATCGGTATCTTCGATACGCAGAACGAACTCACCGCCCGCATGGCGGCTGAACAACCAGGAGTAAAGTGCGGTACGCGCGCCGCCGACGTGAAGATAGCCGGTCGGGCTTGGTGCAAAACGGGTTTTGATTTTCATTGGGTTCACTGCCTTATTACGCAACGCGTGTCGGCGGTTGCCGACGATTGCTCGGAATTGAAAAAAGAGTGGACGACATTGTATCACCACGCGCTAATTCCTCAACGCCGACACGATATTGCACCGGTCGATTTCGCGCGTTTTGCGGCGAGTTTCGCATAGCGTTGCGCAAAGAATCGGCGCCGTTGGCGATAATTATCGCGCCCTGCCTAAATTTGCGGCGAACGATTGAAATCATTTTAAAAACCGTTGACTCACTTTGAACTATCCCTATAATGCGACTCCAACAAGACGGGGCGATTAGCTCAGTTGGTAGAGCATCTCCTTTACACGGAGGGGGTCGGCGGTTCGAGCCCGTCATCGCCCACCATCTTGTTGAGTAAAAATGAGAACGAATGAGGGTGATTAGCTCAGTTGGTAGAGCATCTCCTTTACACGGAGGGGGTCGGCGGTTCGAGCCCGTCATCACCCACCATCATTCTCTCGTTTAGCAGTACCTGGAAGTCCTGAAGTGGGTGATTAGCTCAGTTGGTAGAGCATCTCCTTTACACGGAGGGGGTCGGCGGTTCGAGCCCGTCATCACCCACCACTTCTGCGGGTCGTTAGCTCAGTTGGTAGAGCAGTTGACTTTTAATCAATTGGTCGCAGGTTCGAATCCTGCACGACCCACCAATTCAGAGAAAAGCGCCTTTTGGCGCTTTTTTCGTTTCTGCGCCACCTAAACCCGACTTCATCTTCTTGCCGACAGAGTTCACCGAGTCGTGCAGGATAAGACAAAAGCATTTATGCTTTTGAACAGCGCTTGCGCTGGCCCGAAGGGGCCGGCTATGAAATAGGCGGATAGCCGTAGAGGTTCGAGCATCGCGCAGCGATACGACAACGCGCAGCGTTGCCCGCAGGGTGAGGCCACAGGCCGAATCAATCCTGCACGCCCCCACATTCAGGAAAAAGCGCCTTTTGGCGCTTTTTTCGTTTCTGTCGCACTCACTTCCCCTTCTTCTTATTCTCTCTATTCACCACACGCTAAGATACGAATGGTTATCATTTTGGCGGCTTGAATGGTAAATTAGCGGGCATCCACCACGCAGCCAATCCGCCGCCGGATTGATACGCCTTAGTTCAAGGAAAGAAAGAGCCCGCTCATGACCCTATCCTTACGCCAGCTGTTCATTGCATTTATCGCCACTTCCAGCCTGCTGCTCAGCGGCTGCGGCCCGGACGACAAGAGCGACGGGCAGAAACCGTCCGCCCCCGCTGCCGACAGCAGTTGGCCGCGCACCATCGACAGCGCCAAAGGGAAGTTCACGCTGGAAAAACCGCCGCAGCGCATCGTGTCCACCAGCGTCACCATCACCGGCACGCTGCTGGCTATCGACGCCCCGGTGGTCGCCAGCGGCGCCACCAGCCCGAACCCTCTGGTGGCCGATAAACAAGGCTTCTTTACCCAGTGGAGCGAGGTAGCCAAACAGCGCCACGTCGAACGATTGTATCAGGTGGAGCCCAATGCCGAAGCCGTCGCCGCCGCCGCGCCGGATTTGATCGTCGTCGCCGCAACCGGCGGGGATTCGGCGTTGAAACTGTATGATCAGCTGTCCGCCATTGCGCCGACGCTGGTGCTCGATTATGGCGACAAAAGCTGGCAACAGCTGGCCAGCGAGCTCGGCGAGATCACCGGCCATGAAGCCGGCGCCAAACAGGCGGAAGATCGTTTCGAACAGCGCGTGGAGCAAGTGAAGCAGGCGATCGCGCTGCCGCCGCAGCCGACCACCCCGCTGGTGTATGCCGACAACGGCCGCGAGGCCATGCTGTGGACGCCGGGGTCAGCCCAGGGCAAACTGCTGACCCAGCTCGGCTTCCAACTGGCCACCCCACCGGAAAGCGCCAAAGGCAATGCCAGCATGGGTAAACGCCATGACATCATCCAGATCTCCGGCGAAAAAATGGCCGAGGGCCTGAACGGCAAGACGCTGATCCTGTTCGCCACCAACGAGCGTAAAGTGCAAGAGGTGCTGACCAACCCGTTCCTCAAACATCTGGAGCCGGTGGAACAGCGGCACGTCTACGCCGTCGGCAACGACACTTTCCGTCTCGATTACTACAGCGCCACCAACATGCTGAACCAAATCGAACGGCTGTTCAAAAAGCCCTGAACCACGCCGTCGGCAGGCCAACCTCCTGCCGACGTTTGCCATAAACAGGGCAACCGTTCACATTCAATCAATTGAAATATCAATAGTTATTAACATCGTCAACGCACCTGCGCCACCAACCGGCGGGTGCATGCGGGCGTAAACTCGTGCTACTATTAGCGCCCGCATGAACGCAAATAACAATGAGAATAAAAATCATACAGGAGTTACCGGTGTGAACGTACCCACTCCGACTGAGCGGACGCTTTCGTCCGCACCGCACGCAGCTTACGCCAGTGGCTTCAAACGCATCGCCGGGTTCGGTATCGGCTTGGCGCTGTTGCTGCTGTGCATCATTGCCAGCCTGATGCTGGGTTCCAAAGCCATCCCCTTCCATACCGTCTGGCTCAGCCTGCAGGGCGCCGCGAGCGGTTCCGACAGCACCATCATTCTCAACGCCCGGGTACCCCGCACGCTGGCGGGCATCTTGGCCGGCATGGCGCTCGGCGCCGCCGGCGCGCTGATTCAGGCGTTGACGCGCAATCCGTTGGCCGATCCCGGCGTGCTCGGCATCAACGCCGGCGCCAGCTTCGCCGTGGTCATCGGCATCATGTTTTTCGGCGCGGCCACCACCGAAAGCTATATGGCCTACGCCTTCGTCGGTGCCGCCCTCACCACCCTGCTGGTCTACCTGATCGGCACGCTGGCGGGCGGGCGCATCAACCCGGTGCGGCTGACGCTGGCCGGCGTGGCGATCGGCGCGGTGTTGCTCGGCATCACCACCGGGCTGTCGCTGATCGATCCACAAACCTTCGACCAACTGCGCTTCTGGCAGGCTGGCACGCTGGATATCCGCACGCTGTCCACGCTGCCGGTTACCGCCCCCGCCATTTTGCTCGGCTGCCTGCTGACGCTGCTCATCGCCCGGCCGCTGAATACCATCGGCATGGGGGAAGATCTGGCTATCGCGCTCGGCGCGCGCGTGGTGCTGACTCAGGTCGTCGCGGTGATCGCCATCACGCTGCTGTGCGGTGCGGCGACCGCTACCGTCGGCCCAATCAGTTTCATCGGCCTGATGGTGCCGCATATCGCCCGCTGGTGGGTCGGCCCCGACCAGCGCTGGATCCTGCCCTACTCCATGCTGCTGGCGCCGATTTTACTGCTGTGCGCCGACGTGGTCGGCCGTTTGCTGGCGGCCGGTGAGCTGCGCGTTTCCATCGTGGCGGCCTTCATCGGCGCGCCGGTGCTGATCTGGCTGGTGCGCCGCAAGAAAACGCTGGGGGGTCTGTGATGAGTCTGCCCCACACGTTGCATATCGGCCGCCCGGACGGCGTCATCAACTGGCGTATGCCGCTGCGCCTGCTGCTGGTCAATCTTTCGCTGCTGGCGTTGTGCCTGACGATGGCGGTTGCCGCGCTGTGCTACGGCACGCTGCAGCTTTCGCTGGAACAGGTCTTTGCCGCGCTCAGCGGCGAGGCGCCGAAAAATCTGGTCACCGTGGTCACCCAATGGCGCTTGCCGCGTATCGCCATGGCGCTGTTGTTAGGCGGCGCACTCGGCATGAGCGGCGCCATCTTCCAGTCGATTATCCGCAACCCGCTCGGCAGCCCGGACGTGATTGGCTTTAACATGGGGGCTTACACCGGCGCGCTGATCGCCATCACCCTGTTCAACGGCGGCTATTACTACATCGCCGGCGGTGCGCTGGCCGGCGGCATTCTCGCCGCGCTGGCCATCTATCTGCTGGCCTGGCGCCAAGGCATCGCCGGCTTCCGGCTGATCATCGTCGGCATCGCCATCAGCGCGGTGCTGGTCTCCACCAACACCTGGCTGATCATCACCGCCTCGCTGGAGCGCGCCATGGACGCCGCCATGTGGCAGGCCGGTTCGCTCAACGGCATGACCTGGCAGAAAGCCCAGCCCGCCACGGCGTTCATCGTGCTGGCGGCCGCGGCCGCGCTGCTGATGGGCAAACGGCTGCAGCTGCTGGAAATGGGCGACGACACGGCGCGCGCACTGGGCGTGAACGCCGAAGGCAGCCGGCTGTGGCTGATGCTGTTCGGCGTCACCCTCACCGCCGCCGTCACCGCCACCGCCGGGCCGATTTCCTTTATCGCGCTGGCGGCACCGCAGATCGCCCGCCGCCTGGCCGGACAATCCTCGGTCACCCTGACGTCCTCGGCGCTGATGGGCGCGACGCTGCTGCTCGGCGCCGACGTGGTGTCCCAACATCTTTTTGCGCCGATCCAACTGCCGGTCGGGGTCGTGACCGTCTGCATCGGCGGCCTGTACCTGATTTGGCTACTCATTCGTGAGGCCCGCAGATAATGAAAAGTGATAACGCCATGAGCCACCGCCTGCACGCCTCGCACCTGAAGCTGGGCTACGACAATAAAATCATCGCTGACGATCTGAGCGTGGCGATCCCCGACGGCGCCTTCACGGTGATCGTCGGGCCGAACGCCTGCGGCAAATCGACGCTGCTGCGCGCCCTGTGCCGTCTGCTGAAACCCAGCGCCGGCGAGGTGATGCTGGACGGCAAAAACATCAGCAGCTTCGCCACCAAGGCGCTGGCGCGCGAGCTTGGGCTGCTGCCGCAAACTTCGATCGCACCGGACAGCATTACCGTGGCGGACCTGGTATCGCGCGGCCGCTATCCGCACCAGAGCCTGCTGAAACAGTGGACGCAGGCCGACAAACAGGCGGTGGAAGCCGCCATGGCGGCCACCAACGTCAGCCAGTTGGCGGACCGCAGCGTCGACGAGCTGTCCGGCGGGCAGCGCCAGCGCGTTTGGGTGGCGATGGCGTTGGCGCAGCAAACGCCGCTGCTGCTGCTGGATGAACCGACCACCTATCTGGACATCGCGCACCAAATCGAGCTGCTGGATCTGTTCCGTCAGCTCAACCGCGAGCACGGCCAAACCCTCATCGCGGTGCTGCACGATCTCAACCACGCCTGCCGCTATGCCGATCACATCATCGCCATGCGCGACGGCAAGATCGTGGCGGAGGGGAACCCGGCGGAAATCATCACCGCCGAGCTGGTGGAACGGGTGTTCGGCATGCCGTGCATGATCATCGACGATCCGCTGTCCCACACCCCGCTGGTGATCCCGCGCGGCCGCTACCACTGCGACGCGCCGCAGGCATGAAAAAGGCCGGGTTACCCCGGCCTTTTCGTTACTTCTCCAGCGACACCTGCTTGAAGATGTGTTTGCCGAACGGGTCTATCTCGTAGCCTTTCACTTCCTTGCGCACCGGTTCGAAGATGGTCGAGTGCGCGATCATCAGCGCCGGCATCTGATCGTGCATCATCACCTGCGCCTGCTGGTACATCGCCACCCGCTTGGCGTGATCGTTCTCCTCGCGCGCCTGCAGGATCAGCTGGTCGAACGGTTTGTAGCACCATTTCGCCGAGTTGGAGCCGCCGAGCGAAGCGCAGGTGAACAGCGGGCCGAAGAAGTTGTCCGGATCGCCGTTGGCGGTGGTCCAGCCCATCAGCGCCGTCTGGTGCTCGCCGTTTTTAATCCGCTGCAAATATTCGCCCCATTCGAAGGTGACGATTTTGGCGCGCACGCCGATCTTGGCCCAGTCGGCCTGGATCATCTCCGCCATGCGCTTGGCGTTGGGGTTATAGGGCCGCTGCACCGGCATCGCCCACAGATCGATGTCAAACCCCTGCCCCAGCCCGGCTTCCTGCAACAGCTGCTTCGCCCGCTCCGGCGAATACGGGTAGTCTTCAAGCTGCGCGTTGCTGCCCCACTGGGTCGGCGGCAGCAGGTTCTTGGCCGGCTGGCCGGCGCCGTGGAACACCGCCTCGATGATCGCCGGCTTGTTGACCGCCAGCGCCAACGCCTGGCGTACCTTGACGTTATCCAACGGTTTTTTCTGGGTATTAAACGCCAGGAAGCCGATATTCAAGCCGGATTTTTCCATCACCTGAAGGTTGCCGTCCTGCCGCATGCGCGCCAGATCCGCCGGGTTGGGGAACGGCATCACCTGGCACTCGTTCTTTTGCAGCTTGGCGTAACGCACCGTCGCATCCGGCGTGATCGAAAACACCAGCCGATCGATCTTCGGTTTGCCTTCCCAGTAGCGGTCGAACGCCTTGTACAGGATTTTCGCGTCCTTCTGGTACTGCACCAGCTGGAACGGCCCGGTGCCTATCGGATCGTTGTCCACCCGCTGCGGCGTACCGGCCTTCAGCATCGCGTCGGCATATTCCGCCGAAAAAATAGTGGCGAAGTACATGCCCAGATCGGCGACGAACGGCGCCTCGGCGCGGGAGAGCTCAAAGCGCACGGTGTGATCGTCCACCTTGACGATCCGGTCGATCAGCGTGCCGAACTCCATCGACTCGAAGTTGGTGTAGGCGCCGTTGGAGACCTTGTGATACGGGTTGTTGGCGTCCTTTTGTCGCATAAACGAGAAGATGACGTCATCGGCGTTGAAATCGCGGGTAGGCGTGAAATATTTATTGCTCTGGAATGCCACGCCCTTGCGCAGGTGGAAGGTATAGCGCTTGCCGTCCTCGCCCACTTCCCAGCTTTCCGCCAGGCTGGGTTGCAGCTCGACGGTACCGGGTTTGAAGTCCACCAGCCGGTTGTAGATCGCCGCCGAACTGGCGTCCACCGTGGTGCCGGAGGTGAACAGCTGCGGGTTGAAGCCTTCCGGCGAGCCTTCGGAACAGTAGACCAGCGTATTGGCCCGCGCGCCGCCGGCAATCGCCAACGCCAGCAGCCCGATCGTTATTGCTTTTCTTTTCATTGCGCTATCCCCAGTGGTGAAAAAACAGCCCAACGGATAGCAATAAATCATGCAGTTAGCGAAGTAAAGGACAAATTCCGCGCATAAAAACGGGCAGGCGCGCAAGCGGCCTGCCCCGGTGAAACCGCCCGATGATGATGAAATTAAATCATCTGGCTGAAGTTCATCTGCGCCATCAGCTTATAGTTGTCGGCGTAGTCGACCGGAATGGCCACCACCACCGGCCCCTGGATCGCCATCGCCTTGCGCAGCATCGGCCGCAGATCGTCCACCGACTGCACGGCGAAACCGACCGCGCCGCAGGATTCCGCGTAGGCCTTGAAATCAATCGGCCCGAACTCCACGCCGGATTTGCGCTGGTATTTGTTCACTTCCTGCATCTCCACCATGTTGTAGGCGTTATCGACCCAGATGACGTGCACGATGTTGTTTTTCAGCCGCACCGCAGTCTCCAGCTCCATACTCGACTGCATGAACCCGCCGTCGCCGGAGATAGACACCACTTTATCGCCGGGGCGCACCAGCGCCGCGCCGATGGCCCACGGCAGCGCCACCCCCATGGTTTGCTGGCCGTTGGAGATCAACAGCTGGCGGGCGCGGAAGCTGTACAGGTAGCGGGCGATCCAGATATGGAAACTGCCCATGTCCACGCACAGGGTTACATCGTCGCTGACGATGTCCTGCAGCTCCTTGACGATGCGCAGCGGATGGATCGGCATGCCGCCGCGGCGGGCGGCGCGCTCCGCCAGTTCAGTGCGCTGGCGGCCGAGATCGGTGAGGATCAGCTCCACCTCCGGCGGCACGCAGACCGCCTCAGTGAACGTTTCGGTCATCATGTTCAGCGTGGCGCTGATGTTGCCCACCAGCTCGACGTCCGGCCGATAGCAGGTATCGATATCCGCCGGCAGCACGTCGATGTGCACCAGTTTCAGCCGCCCGTGGCTGTTCCACATGCAGGGATCGTATTCGATCGGATCATAGCCGACGCTCACCACCAGGTCGGCCTTCTGCAACAGCTGATCGGCCGGCTGGTTGTTGAACAGGCCGACGCGGCCGGCAAAACGGGCGAAGTGGTTGACGTCGATCACCCCCGCCGCCTGATAGGTGCCGACCACCGGCATATGGGTGCGATACAGCAGATGGCGCACCGCTTCGCTGTTCTCCGGCCGGCTGGCCTGCAGGCCGAGCAGCAATACCGGGCATTTGGCCTGGCGGATCAGTTTCACCGCCGCCTGAATGTCGTCCGCCGCGGCGGCCCCCATGCGCGGCAAGCGGCAGCCGGCCAGCACCGGCGCGCTGACCGGTTCATTGACGATATCCATCGGCAGGCTGACGAACGATGCCCCCGGCCGGCCGAACTCGGCGCGGCGAAAGGCGTTGGCGATCACCTCGGAAATCGCCGAACCGGCATGCACTTCGGCGCAATACTTGGTCACCGGCCGGAACATGCTGACGGTATCCATGCTCTGGTGCGTCTGCTTCAGGCTGTCGGCGCGCTTCACCGCCCCGCCGAAGGCCACCACCGCGTCCCCTTCCGAAGTGGCGGTGGCCAGCCCGGTGATCAGGTTGGAACTGCCCGGCCCGGAGGTGACCAGCGCCACCCCGGCCTTACCGGTCAAGCGGCCGACCGCCGCCGCCATAAAGGCCGCATTGGCCTCATGCCGTACCACCACCGTTTCAATCGATGGCGCGTCCTCCAGCGAGTCGAACACCCGGTCGATCTTGGCGCCCGGAATGCCGAAAACGTGTTTGACGCCCTGCGCTTCCAGGTTTTTCACCACCAAATCGGCGCCGCATTGCCAGTCATTGCCTGTTTTTTCCTGTGCCATGGTTCCACCTCCTAAGAAAACGATCGCCGGGGTTAGCCCTCGGCGGAACGAATCGCGCGATCCAAATCCTCTGGGCAGAGGTTGGCGCGCAAGAAATCCGCATCATGCGGTAACTGAAGATTGAGACGCGTGATGACGCCGAACTGCAGACGGCCATGATCGAGCTGGTAGTCCAGCACGTGGCCGCCGCCGCTGCGGTCGTCGGTAACGAAGTGTTCGTGATAGCCGGCCACGCCGATGCCCTGCATGTAATCCGGCGAACGGAAGCCGACCAGCGTGCCGCGCCGCTGATGGAACGAGAAGGTCGGCTGCTCTTCTATCGCCTCCAGCATCGGGCGGTAGGGCCGCTCCTGGCGCGGCACGGTACGGGTTTCCACGTGGCTGAACTCGCCGTCGACCCGCACCGCGCAAAACAGGTTCGGCGAGGCGACCTGCTCGTCGATGCACTGGTGCAGCTGCGCCTTGGTGATTGGCCGGTCGAATTGCTGGCTGACGCTGGGCTGGAAAAAGGTGACGACGGCGAAGGGGGTTTTCTGTTGCAGGCCGGCCGGCCGGGCGCTGCCGTCGGCGCGCAGCTGGTGTATTTCCTGATCGAAGGCGATCAGTTCGCCGTCCAGGTGATTGAAGGTGCCAAGGCCGAAATCGCCGTGCTTGAGCAGCTCGGCAATGGTGGTCTCCCCCTCGTAAACCCCGTCGATGAGCGCGCTCATCAGCGAGATTTGATAGATTTCGCCCTCCCCGGCGTTGATCGACTGCCTGGCAAAACCCTGCGCCAAATGGCGCGCACAGGAACACCCGTGTTTTTCGTTCATGACTGACTCCTCCACCAGCGCGGGATCGCGGTTCCGCGCGTTCAAAAGGCCCACCGACGGTGAGCCAAGATGTCCCCCAAGGCGCGTTCATCAGTTGGAACGATTCAGCCTAAGGCGACAAAAAAACCGGCACGGCTGGCCGGCCGATAACCAGGTATCAGATCAGAATGAGATAAAGTAAAGGCTTACTAATCATTGAGACTGAACCGGTTATCAAATTGAACGGTTAATCTGGTGTTGGAGCGACAATCAACTCCGCAGGCGGCTCGCGCAGCCTGGGAAAAACATCTGCTATTTAGTGCTAAGCGCCGCGAGGTTTATACGTTTTCTCTCTATACGGCCGGGATGGGACGGCGTTGAAGCCCGTCGTCAACCCGCAGCCAGAGTAGCCGCCGCACCGTCGGCAGAGAAGCGGGTATTCATAAGAAACGCTTTTGCATATAATGCAAAAATGAATGACGCCCGCTATGTAGAACATCTGCCAATTTTTCTCGACGTGGCCCGCCTGGGCAGCTTTTCCGCCGCCGCGCGCCGGCTGGGCATGGTGCCCTCCTCGCTGGTGCGCCACATCGATGCCCTGGAAAGCGCGCTCGGCGCCGCGCTGTTCGTGCGCTCCACCCGCGGCCTGCTGCTGACCGACGCCGGCGAGCTGCTGCTGACGCGCGCCACCGCGCTGATGACGGACATTACCGGCCTTCGCGCCGAGCTGAGCGCGCTGAACGAAACGCCGCAGGGCACGCTGCGCATCAGCTGCCTGCCGACCTTCGGCAAAACCTATGTGCTGCCGCTGCTGCCGACGCTGGCGGAACGCTACCCGCAGCTGTCGGTCGACCTCGATCTGACCGAACGTCTGACCGATCCGACGCAGGAACGGCTCGACGCCGCCATCCGCATCGGCGAACAGAAGGACAGCGCGCTGTATGCCAGCCGCATCGCCACCCAACGCTGGGTGATGTGCGCCAGCCCCGCCTACGTCGCCCGCTATGGCCTGCCGGCCGATCTGGAGGCGCTGCCGCAGCATCGGCTGATCGCCCGCTACCACAAGCAGCAGCCGGCCTGCTGGGCGCAGATCCTCGACGCGGCGCTGATGAGCCGCTGCACCATGGCGCTGCGTTGCGACGACTTCACCGCGCAACGCCAGGCCGCGCTGCTCGGGCTCGGCATCGCCTTCCTGCCCAACTGGGTGGTGGGGCCGGACGTGCAGCACGGGCAACTGGTGCAAATGCTGGAAGATCCGCGCCATGAGCAGCAAGGTATCTATCTGCTGCGCCCGATGGCGAAGGTGTCCGCCCGGCTGGCGGCCTTCACCGCCCTGCTGCAGCAAACCATCGGTCAACCGCCCAGCTGGGGGTAAAGCGGCGTCAACCGGCCGTGCGAAGCCGGGTTGTCGCTCTCGTCCTTCAGCTCGATGCCGCTCAGCCGCCGCAGGAACGCCTGCTCCAGCAGCCAGGCCAGGCGGAACGCCGCCTGCGGATAATCCAGCCCCTCGGGCCGCACGTTGGAGATACAGTTGCGCTCGGCGTCCGTTCTGCGCGCGTTCGGCCCCCAGGTCAAATAGACGCCCAGGCTGTCCGGCGACGACAGCCCCGGCCGTTCGCCGATCAAAACCGCCACCGCCCGGGCCTGCAGGCATTCGCCGATCTCATCCCCCAGCGCCACCCGCGCCTGATGCGCCAGCACCACCGGCGCAACGGTCAGCCCCAGCGAATCGAGATAGGGGCGCAGCGCCTGCAGCAGCGGCAGCGCCTGACGGTGCACCGCCTTGGAGGAGAGGCCGTCCGCCACCGCCAGCAGCAGATCGACGCGGCGCAGCGGCCCGCCGAGCAGCAGGCTGCGGCTGTCCGGCGCCAACCGCCGCCCCAGATCCGGTCGGCGCAGATAGGCGGCGCGATCGGCGGCCTGGCTGTGCACCGCCAGCGTGGGCCAACCGGCATCGTGCAGATCCGCCGCCAGCCGTTCGCTGTCGAAAGGCTGATGCACCGCGTCGCGCGCCTGGGCATGGGCCAGCCCGAAGCGCAGCAGCTCATCGGTCGGCAGGCTGGCGCCGGTGCGCCCCAGCGCGATGCGCGCATCGGTAAAGGCGCGCAGCGCGTCCCAGCTGTTGGCGTGAACCGGTTTGCTCATGTGCGTTCTCCCTGCAGCGCCAGCAACAGCGGATGATTGGCGGCGGCGTCGCACAGCCGTCCGCGTTCGTCGGTAATGTTCATCGCCGCCAGCCAGGCGGCGAACTCCGGCGCGTGCTTCAGCCCCAGCAGTTCGCGGATATAGAGCGCGTCATGGAACGATGTGCTTTGGTAGTTGAGCATGATGTCGTCCGCGCCCGGCACGCCGATCAGGAACGTTAACCCGGCGGCGGCCAACAGCGTCAGCAGCGTGTCCATGTCGTCCTGATCGGCTTCGGCATGGTTGGTGTAGCAGACGTCGCAGCCCAGCGGCAGGCCGAGCAGCTTGCCGCAGAAGTGGTCCTCCAGCCCGGCGCGGATAATTTGCTTGCCGTCATACAGGTATTCGGGGCCGATAAACCCTACCACGGTGTTGATCAGCAGCGGCGAGAAATGGCGCGCCACCGCATAGGCGCGCGCCTCGCAAGTTTGCTGATCGACGCCGTGATGGGCGTTGGCCGACAGGCAGCTGCCCTGCCCGGTTTCGAAATACATCACGTTGTCGCCCAGTGTGCCGCGCCTGAGGCTCAGCGCCGCCTGCTGCGCTTCCGCCAGCAGCGCCAAACTGATGCCGAAGCTGCGATTGGCCGCTTCGGTACCGGCGATCGACTGAAACACCAGATCCACCGGCGCGCCGCGCTCTATCAGCCGCAGCGTGTTGGTCACGTGGGTCAGCACGCAGGATTGGGTGGGAATGGCGAAGCGCTGGATCACGTCGTCCAGCATGTAGTTGAGCTTTTCCAGCAGCGGCAGGCTGTCGCTGGCCGGATTGATGCCGACCACCGCATCGCCGCTGCCGTACAACAGGCCGTCCAGCATGCTGGCGGCGATGCCCTGCAGGCTGTCGGTCGGGTGATTGGGCTGCAGCCGCACGCTGAGGTGGCCCGGCAGGCCGATCGTATTGCGAAAGCGCGTCACCACCCGGCACTTCTTCGCCACCAGGATCAGATCCTGATTGCGCATGAGCTTGCTCACCGCCGCCGCCATCTCCGGCGTGATGCCGGCCGCCACCTGCGCCATCATGGCGCTGTCCGCCTGCTCGCTCAGCAACCAATCGCGAAAATCACCGACCGTGAGGTGCGAGATGGGCTCAAAGGCGGCGGCATCGTGGCCGTCGATAATCAGGCGCGTCACCTCGTCCTCTTCGTACGGCACCAGCGCCTGCTGCAGGAACGCCTTGAGCGGCAAGTCCGCCAGCGCAATGCGCGCCGCCATACGCTCTCCGGCGCTTTGCGCCGCCACCTCCGCCAGATAATCGCCGGAACGCGCCGGCGAAGCCTTCGCCATCAGCTGACGCAGATCGCCAAAGCGATAGCCGCGTTGGCCCACCGTTGCCTGATACATAGCCCCCTCCCTTGCCCCGAGTGACGAGATAACAGCCCTGCACCAAGTGTAGTCAGTGGGAAAAGAAAATTATTTTGCACGCGATCGCCGCCGTCGCGCTTTCCCCCATTTCACCCGCCGCCGCTTCGGGTTACAGTAGCCGCGAAAAAAGGAGGGGTGATGGATCCGCAACGGCAAATTATCGACTGGCTGCAACAAGATGACGCTCGCATGGCCGCCCTGCGCACCGCGCGCCGGCTCGGCCTGAATGACTGGTGCCTGGGCGCCGGCTTCGTACGCAATCTGGTGTGGGATCGGCGCCACGGCTACCTGGACGCCACGCCGCTCAACGATATCGACGTGATCCACTTCGATGCGGAGCGTGCGGACGCCGAGCGCGATCGCATGCTGGAGGCGCGGCTGCACCAATGGCTGCCGCAGCCGTGGTCGGTCAAGAATCAGGCGCGCATGCACCTGCGCGGCGGCCGGGCGCCTTACCGCGACAGCGAAGAGGCCATCAGCTTTTGGACCGAAGTGGAAACGGCGATCGGCGCGCGCCTGAACGCCGACGACAGCATCACGCTGGTGGCCCCCTTCGGGCTCGCGGCGCTGTTCGAGGACACCATCACCTTCAACGTGAAAAACGGCGATCGCGCGGCCTATGCCCAGCGCGTGCTCGACAAAGGCTGGCTGCAGCGCTGGCCGCACCTGCGGCAGGTAAAGATTTAATCGCCGCTGCCGATACTCTGAACAGCGATAGCCAGACTCAGGGAGAGCACCCATGTCGACCACCATCACCATGATCGTACCGATCAAAAATACCGTTCCCGGCGTCAGCCACGTCTTCAGCGCGCCGGGCCATCAGGGCGAATTGCTGATGGCCAAACCGGTCAACAACCAGCCGGAAGGCGGCAAGGCGAAGAAAAGCGAAGGCGCCAGCGGCAATGACGAACCGGAAAATCTCAACGAAAGCCGCGCCTCGGCACGCATCAAGGCGCTGAACCGGCAGATTCAGGCTCTGCAGCAAAAGCTGGTGGAGCTGAAGGACTCCAGCGCCGATCCCAAAGAGATCGAGAAGCAAAAGCAGCTGATTGAAGCACAGATCAAGATGTTGCAGGCCGAGATCGCGCGCATCCAGAAAGAAGAAATGGAAAAGCAGCAACAGGAGCAAATGGAAAAAGCCGCGGCGCAATCCGGCGACGGCGTAAACCGCCCGACGCCGCTCAACGCGGTGGACGTCTATATCTGAATCAATATTCGGCGTTTTCCTGCCGGCGCTGGTGCAGCAGCGCCGCCTGCTGACGCGCCACCTGCCAGATGGCCTCCGCCGCCGGCGTCAGCGAGCGGTTCTTGCGCCGCACCAGCATCAACGCGCGATTGATCTCCGGCACCAGCCGCCGTACCCGGAGCCGCCCCCCTTCCGGCAGCGGCAGCGCCAACGCCGGGAAGATACTGATGCCAATCCCTTCCGCCACCATCGGGAACAGCGTAGCCGGATGACCGATTTCCTGCACCACCTGCGCCTCGACGCCCTGCTGCCTCAGCGCGCTGTCGATCAACGGCCGGCTGCCCGACGCGTAATCCTGCAACACCAGGCGGCAGCCGTTTAACGCCGACCAACGCACCTCTTGACGCGCAGCAAACTGGTGATCGTCGCGGCACAGCAGCAGGAACGGTTCATGCAGCACCGCTTCGCACTCCAAATCCACCGCCTGCACCGGATCGACCACGATGCCAAAATCCACCTCGGCGTTGCGCACGCTGTGCAGCACCTGCTGCTGCGCCTGATCGCGCAGCATGATGCGGATCTCCGGGTATTCGCGTTCGCCGGCGGCGATGCACTGCGGCATCAGATGGGCGGAAATGGTCTGGCTGGTCGCCACCCGCACCGTGCCGCTGCGCTGTACGCCAAAGCTGCGCGCATCCAGCAACGCGGCCTGCAGTTCGTCCAGCAGCCGTTCGACCCGGTTGGCCAGCCGCAGGCCGGCGTCGGTCAACACCACTTCACGCGTGGTGCGATCCAGCAGGCGCACGCCGACCTCCGCCTCCAGCTCTTTCACGCTGTGGCTGACCGCCGACTGCGTCAGGCCAATCGCCTCGCCGGCGCGGCTGAAGCTGCCGTGGCGGGCGACAGCGACAAACACCCGCAGCTGTTTGAGTGAGTAATTCATGTGTTTTATTCATAGATGAATTAAATAAATCAATTTAATTATTATATGCCCACGCGGGAGAATAGCCCCATCGATTTTCTACCCGAGCGCATCGCCATGAGATTCCTGCCCGATCGTTTTACCCTGACGCTGATCGCCACCGTGCTGCTGGCTTCTTTCCTGCCGGCGCGCGGCGAGTTCGTCGGCTGGCTCAACGCCCTGACCATCGCCGCCATCGCCCTGCTGTTCTTCATGCACGGCGCCAAGCTGTCGCGCGAGGCCATCCTGGCCGGCAGCAATAACTGGCGGCTGCATCTGTGGGTGATGTTCAGCACCTTCATCATTTTTCCGGCGCTGGGGATGCTGTTCGCCTGGTGGGCGCCGATCGACGTCAGCCCCGAGCTGTACGCCGGTTTCATCTACCTGTGCATCCTGCCCGCCACCGTGCAGTCGGCCATCGCCTTCACCTCGCTGGCGGGCGGCAACGTGGCGGCGGCGGTGTGCAGCGCCTCCGCCTCCAGCCTGCTGGGGATCTTCGTATCGCCGCTGTTGGTTGGCCTGCTGATGAACGTGCACGGCGATACCGGCGGCCTGCGGCAGGTGGGTTCGATCGTGCTGCAGCTGCTGGTGCCGTTCGTCGCCGGTCACCTGCTGCGGCCGCTGATCGGCGGCTGGATCGAACGCCATCGGCCGCTGATCGGTAAAACCGATCAGACTTCAATTCTGCTGGTGGTGTACGCCGCCTTCAGCGAGGCGGTGACGCACGGTATCTGGCATCAGGTGGGGATCGGTTCGCTGGCGTTTATCGTCGGTGGCAGCATCGTGCTGCTGGCGATCGTGCTGGTGGTGAACACTTACATGGCGCGCTGGCTGGGGTTCAGCAAAGCGGACGAGATCACCATCGTATTCTGCGGTTCGAAGAAGAGCCTGGCGAACGGCATTCCGATGGCCAATATCCTGTTCCCGGCGGCGACGGTGGGGATCATGGTGCTGCCGCTGATGGTGTTCCATCAGGTGCAGCTGATGACCTGTGCGGTATTGGCGAAAAGATATCAGCGCAAGCAGCAGGCGCAACAGGCGGTGCCCAACGCGCAGGCGTCGCGCGGGTAAAAAAAGACGGGCCGAGGCCCGTCAGTTCAGCTTTTCTTCAGCGGCTTGACCAGGTGGTCAAGCCCTTCGATTTTAATCGCCAGCGTCATCTCCATCAGCATGCCGAGCTTGCCTTTGGGGAATTCGCCCTTGCGGGCGAACCACAGCAGGTACTCTTCGGGCAGGTCGATCAGCACCCGCCCCTGGTACTTGCCGAACGGCATCACGGTATTGGCGATCTCCAGCAGGTTTTCCTTTTCCATCAGTCACCCAGCAGGCGGATCATCTCCGCTTCGTCGATCACGGCAATACCCAGCTCCTGCGCCTTCGCCAGCTTGGAGCCGGCCGCTTCGCCGGCGATCACCAAATCGGTTTTCTTCGACACGCTGCCGCTGACCTTGGCGCCCAGCGCCGTCAGGCGATCTTTGGCCTCGTCGCGCGACAGCTGGCTCAGCGAGCCGGTCAGCACCACGGTTTTGCCGGCGAACGGGCTGTCTATCTCTTCGGCGACCACCACCACCGGCGCCGGCCAGTGGATGCCGATCTCGGCGCCCACCAGCTCGTCGATCACCTGCTGATTGAGCGCTTCATCGAGGAAATTGCGGGTGTGTTTGGCCACCACTTCGCCGACGTCCGTCACCTCTTTCAGCGCCTCGATATCGGCGGCGAACAGCTTCTCGAGCGATCCGAAATGCGCCGCCAGGTTGGCGGCGGTCGCCTCGCCGACCTCGCGAATGCCCAGCGCATACAGGAAACGAGCGAAGGTGGTCTGTTTGGATTTCTCCAGCGCATTGACCAGATTCTGCGCCGATTTCGGCCCCATGCGATCCAGGCCGGTCAGAATGCCGGCGGACAGACGGAACAGATCGGCCGGGTTCTTCACGTACTCTTTGTCCACCAGCTGCTCGATGATCTTGTCGCCCATGCCTTCAACGTCCAGCGCGCGGCGGGAAACGAAGTGCTTCAACGCCTCTTTGCGCTGCGCGCCGCAGATAAGACCGCCGGTGCAGCGCGCTACCGCCTCGCCTTCCACGCGCTCAACGTCGGAGCCGCACACCGGGCAGTGCAGCGGGAACACCACTTCGCGCGCATCCTGTGGCCGACGATCTTCCAGCACCCCCACCACCTGCGGGATGACGTCGCCGGCGCGGCGCACGATCACCGTATCGCCGATGCGCAGCCCCAGACGCTCAATTTCATCGGCGTTGTGCAAGGTGGCGTTGCTGACGGTCACCCCGGCCACCAGCACCGGCTCAAGGCGCGCCACCGGCGTAATCGCGCCGGTGCGGCCAACCTGAAACTCCACTTCGCGCACCACGGTGATCTGCTCCTGCGCCGGGAATTTGAACGCCGTCGCCCAGCGCGGCGCACGCGCCACGAAGCCCAGCGTTTCCTGCAGATCGATATCGTCAATCTTGATCACCACGCCGTCGATGTCGAAACCGAGCTGCGCGCGGTCCTGCTCGACCTGGCGATAAAACGCCAGCACTTCCTCGCTGCCGGTGCGGCGTTGGGCGCGATCGCTGACCGGCAGGCCCCAGGCCTTGAACTGCATCAGGCACTCAAAGTGGCTGCGCGGCAGCTCGCCGCCTTCCAGCAGGCCGACGCCGTAGCAGAAGAAGGTCAGCGGGCGTTTGGCAGTAATGCGCGGATCGAGCTGGCGCAGCGAACCGGCGGCGGCGTTGCGCGGGTTGGCGAACACCTTGCCGTCTTTGCGGCGGGCTTCTTCGTTCATCTGTTCAAAACCGGCCTGCGGCATGAACACCTCGCCGCGCACTTCCAGGCGGCGCGGGATGTTGTCGCCGGTCAGGCGCAGCGGGATGGCGCGAATGGTGCGCACGTTGGTGGTGATGTTCTCGCCGGTGGTGCCGTCGCCGCGCGTCGCCGCGCGCACCAGCTCACCGTCTTCGTACAGCAGGCTGACCGCCAGGCCGTCCAGCTTCAGCTCGCAGCAGAAGGTCAGCGGATCGCTGCTTTTGAGCCTATCCTGCACGCGCTTGTAAAACGCCAGGAAGCTTTCTTCGTCGAACACGTTGTCCAGCGACAGCATCGGCACTTCGTGACGCACCTGGTCGAACGCCGCCAGCGGCGCGGCGCCCACGCGCTGGGTCGGTGAATCGGCGGTGACCAACTCAGGATGCTCGCTCTCCAGTTCGCGCAGTTCGCGCATCAGGCGGTCATATTCCGCATCCGGCACTTCCGGCGCATCCAGCACATGATACTGGTATTCATGATGGCGCAGTGTGGCTCGTAGTTGATTGATTTGTTGGATTATCGATTCCATGGCTCACCATCAAAGATAAAAAACCCCCGGCTAGCGGGGGCTTTGTTGTTACGGATGTTCAGTGCGCGCGGCAACCCGGTCAGGCGTTGTTTTCCAACACTTCACGGATACGCGCTTTGTAGGTTTCCAGCTTCTGCGGCGTCATCATGCGGCGCTCGTCGTCCAGCACCACGCCGCCCACGTCGTCGGCGATGCGCTGTGCCGACTGCAGCATCAGCTTGAAGTTCTGATTGGCGTCGCCGTAAGACGGCACCATCATGAACATCGACACGCCCGGTGTGGAAAAGTCGGACATCATGTCAGGATCGAACGACCCCGGCTTGACCATGTTCGCCAGGCTGAACAGCACCGGGCCGCTGCCGGCCGGGCTGATATGGCGGTGGAAGATGCCCATCTCGCCAAACTGGAAGCCCGCCTGCAACACGCTCTGCAGCAGCACTTCGCCGCCGATTACGCCGCCCTGATGGGCTGCGACGTGCAGCACCAGCACGGTCTCTTTCAGCTTGGCCTGAATGGGCGCAGCCGCCGGCTGTTGTGGCTGTGGCGCAGGCTCCTGCGCCGGCTTCACTTCCGGCGCTTGCTGCACAGGGGCCGGCTCGGCGTGGAATGCCGGTTCCGCCCCCTGCGGCGCCTCATGTTCATGCGGCAGATCGTCGACGCGCGGCTCACGGCGCGCGGCCGGTTGCGGTTGCTGCGGCTCGGCCTGTTCTTCGTCCGGCGCGTAGTTGTTCAGCAGGATGTCATCATACTCCGGCCGCTGAGACAGCGGAGGCGGCGTCTGATGAGCAGCCGGCTGAACGGCGCGGGGCGCAGGCGCAGGCGCCGGAGCGGGCTTCGGCGCGGCCACGGGTTCTTCGCGTGCGGCATCGAAATGGCCGAATGACGGCTCGTCTTGCGGGTGAGCGGCGCGTACGCGCACCTCACCGACGCCTTCTTCGAGATCGTCGATCGGGGTTTGTTCACGTTCCTTTTGGGAACGTTTGGCTGGGCGATCGCGGAAGAGCGCTGACCGTTCTTTGCGACTGGTCCACAGACCGTGCAATAACAGCGCTATTATGGCGATCGCGCCAACAACGATTAATATCAGACGCAAATCCTGCATCATTGCTATCTCTGTTGTTCCAATACATTGCCACCGCGGCAAACATTCACTCTTTAACTCTATTTGCCCGCGCACACAAGTGCAAGTCCGTGCTGAACTTTATGCCAATAAAGATGATTATACTGCCTTTTTCTGCTGGTTTTTCAGCCAACCCTACCCTAGCCAGTGGAAAATCATCCCTATATGATAATGATGCCTGTTCAGACAACGAGATAACTTAAGATATGTCCTATACGCAGCCCCCTGCCCGCTCAACCAGCGGCATTCACTATTTCGCCGAAGGTTGGCGCCTGATTTCGCGCCCGGGGATTAAACGCTATGTGGTTCTGCCGTTGCTGGTCAACGTGCTGCTGATGGGGTCCGCTTTCTGGTGGCTGTTCAGCCGGCTCGGCGACTGGATCCCGGCGATGATGAGCCACGTTCCCGACTGGCTGCAATGGTTGAGCTACCTGCTGTGGCCGCTGGCGGTCATTTCGGTGCTGCTGGTGTTCAGCTATCTGTTCAGCACCATCACCAATCTGATTGCGGCGCCGTTCTGCGGCCTGCTGGCCGAACAGCTCGAAGGCAGCCTGACCGGCAAACCGCTGCCGGACACCGGCCTGCTCGGCATCGCCAAAGATCTGCCGCGCATCATGGCGCGCGAATGGCGCAAGCTGATGTATTACCTGCCGCGCGCGCTGCTGCTGCTGGCGCTGTACTTCGTGCCCGGCATCGGCCAGACGGTGGCGCCGGTACTATGGTTCCTGTTCAGCGCCTGGATGCTGGCGATCCAGTATTGCGACTATCCGTTTGACAACCACAAGGTGAGCTTTGCCGACATGCGCCGCGCCTTACGCCAGCACAAAACCGACAACCTGCAGTTCGGCGCGCTGGTCAGCCTGTTCACCATGATCCCGATCCTCAACCTGGTGATCCTGCCGGTCGCCGTCTGCGGCGCCACCGCGATGTGGGTCGATCGCTACCGCTCGCAATTCGTCCGATAACCGCCGCTTTTTACCGCCGATAGCGCGGGAATTTTCGACAGGGCGCGCATTTCGCGCCCTTATCATTGTGCTTAAAACTTATTTCCTAATAACATATAGATATACCAATTCTTTACTTCCCTGCCGGTACTGTTAGCGTATGCTTTCGATGTTCCCCACATTTTCATAGAGTTAAAGGACGGGCTATGAGCAAGATATATGAAGACAACTCATTAACAATCGGCCATACGCCGCTGGTTCGTCTGAACCGTATCGGCAACGGACGCATTCTGGCCAAGGTTGAATCACGCAACCCGAGCTTCAGCGTCAAATGCCGCATCGGTGCCAATATGATTTGGGATGCGGAACAACGTGGTGTGCTGACCGCCGGTAAAGAGCTGGTGGAGCCGACCAGCGGCAACACCGGCATCGCGCTGGCCTTCGTGGCCGCCGCGCGCGGTTACAAGCTGACGCTGACCATGCCGGAAACCATGAGCATCGAGCGCCGCAAGCTGCTCAAGGCGCTCGGCGCCAATCTGGTGCTGACCGAAGGGGCGAAAGGCATGAAAGGCGCTATCGCCAAGGCCGAAGAGATCGTCGCCACCGATCCGAACCGTTACCTGATCCTGCAACAGTTCAGCAATCCGGCCAACCCGGCCATCCATGAAAAAACCACCGGCCCGGAAATCTGGGAAGACACCGACGGTGAAGTCGACGTGTTCATCTCCGGCGTCGGCACCGGCGGCACGCTGACCGGCGTCAGCCGCTACATCAAGAACACCAAAGGCAAGGCCATCACTACCGTGGCGGTCGAGCCGACCGACTCGCCGGTCATCAGCCAGGCGCTGGCCGGTGAAGAGCTGAAACCGGGCCCGCACAAGATCCAGGGCATCGGCGCCGGCTTCATTCCAGGCAACCTCGATCTGGACCTGGTGGATCGCGTCGAGAAGGTCTCCAACGACGAAGCCATCAGCATGGCGCGTCGCCTGATGGACGAAGAAGGCATCCTGGCGGGCATCTCCTCCGGCGCAGCGGTCGTGGCGGCGGTGAAACTGGCCGAAGAACCGGCGTTCGCCGACAAGACCATCGTGGTGATCCTGCCCTCTTCCGGCGAACGTTATCTAAGCACCGCGCTGTTTGCCGATCTGTTCACCGAGCAGGAATTGCAGCAGTAATTCCACCACTGCACAAATCGCTAAAAAAGCACCCTGCGGGGTGCTTTTTTGTGGACTGGATCAAACTTTATAGCAGTCCAAGATTGCTTTTGCCCGTCGGCTTTAGTATTTAACGGTGCATTATTTCGATGCGCAAAATTAATCACCCCCCGAGCCCGGTCAAGGCTGAATCGATTTACTCATCTGTCGCCGACGCGTCGAATCGGGCATAATGGGGAGCGGATTGGAACGACGTCTAAAGCCGAGTTTTTTGATCTGAAGTGCCTAACGCGTCGTTTTCTGTTGCATCAACGTTCGCCCCTGTCCATAGTCAGGCGCTATAACCAGACAAGCTAAAGTCAGGCCCCTGGGCTAAACTTTAGCTCCACAACATTAATCCAATAAGTTGGGGAAACATCAATGTTCCAGCAAGAAGTTACTATTACCGCTCCGAATGGTCTGCATACTCGCCCTGCCGCTCAGTTCGTTAAAGAAGCCAAAGGCTTCACGTCTGACATCACCGTGACCTCCAACGGCAAAAGCGCCAGCGCTAAAAGCCTGTTCAAACTGCAAACTCTGGGGCTGACTCAAGGGACCGTAGTGACCATCTCCGCTGAAGGTGAAGACGAGCAGAAAGCCGTTGAGCACTTGGTAAAACTGATGGCAGAGCTTGAGTAATCGGCCCGTCTTTTTAGTTAACACCAGTCAAGAGTAAGGTAGGGTTATGATTTCAGGCATTTTAGTATCACCGGGCATCGCTTTTGGTAAGGCTCTCTTGCTGAAAGAAGACGACATTGTCATCAACCGGAAAAAAATCTCTGCTGATCAAGTAGAGCAGGAAGTCTCGCGTTTTCTGGCCGGCCGCGCGAAAGCGTCCGAACAGCTGGAAGCGATCAAGACCAAAGCTGGCGAAACCTTCGGCGAAGAGAAGGAAGCTATCTTCGAAGGCCACATCATGTTGCTGGAAGACGAAGAGCTTGAGCAGGAAATCATAGCCCTAATCAAAGACGATCTGGCCTCCGCAGACGCCGCCGCCTACACCGTGATCGAAGGTCAGGCGAAAGCGCTGGAAGAGCTGGACGACGAATACCTCAAAGAGCGCGCCGCCGACGTGCGCGACATCGGTAAGCGCCTGCTGCAGAACATCCTGGGCATGCCGATCGTCGATCTGGGCTCCATTCAGGACGAAGTGATCCTGGTGGCCACCGATCTGACCCCGTCAGAGACCGCGCAGCTGAACCTGGACAAAGTGCTGGGCTTCATTACCGATCTCGGCGGCCGGACTTCCCACACCTCTATCATGGCGCGCTCCCTGGAGCTGCCGGCGATCGTCGGTACCAGCGACGTGACCAAGCAGGTGAAAAACGACGACTACCTGATTCTGGATGCGGTTAACAACAAAATTTACGTTAACCCGACCGCTGACGTTATCGATCAGCTGAAAGCCGCCCAGAACCAATACATCACCGAGAAAAACGATCTGGCCAAGCTGAAGGACCTGCCGGCGATTACGCTGGACGGCCATCAGGTTGAAGTCTGCGCCAACATCGGCACCGTGCGCGACGTCGCGGGTGCAGAGCGCAACGGCGCGGAAGGCGTCGGCCTGTATCGTACCGAGTTCCTGTTCATGGACCGCGACTCGCTGCCGACCGAAGACGAGCAGTTCCAGGCTTATAAAGCCGTGGCGGAAGCCATGGGCTCGCAGGCCGTGATCGTCCGCACCATGGACATCGGCGGCGACAAAGATCTGCCGTACATGAACCTGCCGAAGGAAGAGAACCCGTTCCTCGGCTGGCGCGCCATCCGCATCGCGATGGACCGCCGTGAAATCCTGCACGCCCAGTTGCGCGCCATCCTGCGCGCCTCGGCGTTCGGCAAACTGCGCATCATGTTCCCGATGATCATCTCCGTGGAAGAAGTGCGCGATCTGAAAGGCGAAATCGAGACGCTGAAAGCGCAGCTGCGCGAAGAAGGCAAGGCGTTTGACGAAAGCATCGAAGTGGGCGTGATGGTGGAAACACCGGCTGCGGCGGTCATTGCTCACCACCTGGCGAAAGAAGTCGACTTCTTTAGTATTGGGACAAACGATCTAACCCAGTATACTCTGGCGGTAGATCGCGGCAACGAGCTGATTTCTCATCTCTATAACCCGATGTCCCCATCAGTGCTTGGCCTGATCAAACAGGTTATTGATGCATCTCACGCGGAAGGCAAGTGGACCGGCATGTGCGGCGAACTGGCTGGCGATGAGCGTGCTACACTGTTGTTATTGGGCATGGGGCTGGATGAGTTCAGCATGAGTGCGATTTCAATCCCGCGCATCAAGAAAATTATTCGTAACACGAATTTCGAAGATGTGAAGGCGTTGGCAGCGCAGGCCTTGGCACAGCCAACGGCACAAGACCTGATGAATTGCGTCAATAAATTCATCGAAGAAAAAACGCTCTGCTAAACTTCCACGACACTGGAACGCCGCCCAATTTAATGCTTAGGAGAAGATCATGGGTTTGTTCGATAAACTGAAATCTCTGGTTTCTGATGACAAGAAAGACACGGGCACTATCGAGATCGTCGCTCCCCTTTCTGGCGAAATCGTCAATATCGAAGATGTGCCGGACGTAGTGTTCGCTGAAAAAATCGTTGGCGACGGTATCGCCATCAAACCGGCCGGCAACAAAATGGTTGCTCCGGTTGACGGCACCATCGGTAAGATTTTCGAAACCAACCATGCATTCTCTATCGAATCCGACAGCGGCATTGAGCTGTTCGTCCACTTCGGCATCGATACCGTAGAACTGAAAGGCGAAGGCTTCAAACGCATCGCCGAAGAAGGCCAGCGCGTCAAGAAAGGTGACGTGGTTATCGAGTTCAACCTGCCTCTGCTGGAAGAGAAAGCCAAGTCTACCCTGACGCCGGTCGTTATCTCCAACATGGACGAGATCAAAGAGCTGATCAAACTGTCCGGCAGCGTGACCGTTGGCGAAACCCCGATCATCCGCATCAAGAAGTAATCGCGAATGAGCAAGAAAAACGGCGCCCTCGGCGCCGTTTTTTTTATCTCCTTCGTCGTCTCCCGATTTCGCTACGTTATGACGGCCAGCGCGGGATACGCAGGGTAATGACCAGCCCCTCTTTATCGCCGTTGCGCGCCTCAACCTGGCCGCCGTGCGCCAGCACCACCTTGCGGGTGATCGCCAGCCCCAGGCCGTACCCCTTGCCCGACAGCGCCGACTTCACGCGCACGAACGGATCGAAAATGCTCGACAGCTTCGCCTCCTCGACTCCCGGCCCCTGATCGCTGACCGCGATCTGGAACTGGTTATCAACGCGCGTCAGCGCCACCGTCACCCGCTGGCCGTGGCTGGAAAAGCGCAGCGCATTACGCACGATGTTATCCACCGCTCGCCGCATCAGCTCCGCATTGCCCTTGACGGTGTACTCCACGTCCGACTCGGCCTGCAGCACGATATCCACGCCGGGCACCTGCGCCTCGTAGCGTGCATCGCTCACCACCGCATCCACCAGGCCGTACAGATCGAAATACTCCTCGTCCGGCAGGCTGCTGTGTTCGGCGCGCGACAGCGCCAGCAGCTCGCCGATCATCTTATCCAGCCGCCCCGACTCGTGTTCGATGCGCTTGAGCGAGGTTTCGACGTTGCCGGCATTCTGCCGCGCCAGGCCGATCGCCAGCTGCAGGCGCGCCAGCGGCGAACGCAGCTCGTGCGAAACGTCATGAAGTAACTGCTCGCGGGCGCTGACCAGCAGCTCCAGCCGCTCAGCCATGGTGTCGAAATCGCGCGCCACGTCGGACAGCTCGTCATGACGGCGGCGCATTTTCGGGAACAGCCGCACCGACAGATCGCCCTGCGCCACCCGATCCAGGCCACCGCGCAGCTGACGCATCGGCCGGGTCAGGTTCCAGGCCAGCACGGCGCTGAACAGCAAACCGCCCAGCCCGCCGACCCACAGCATCGGCGCAGGAATGTTGAAGAAATGGGAACGCCGCTCCGGCCGATACTCTTCCCGCAGCCCGCGCACGTTATAGCTCAGCCAGTATCCCTGCCCTTCCCCGGTTTGCACCCAGGCAGAGATTTCCTTCGGCATCCGCCGCCCTTCAAATACCGGTTCTTCCGGCGCGGGCGGCGGCGGTTGGGTCATCGGCGTCACCGACAACAGGCGTCGATCGTCCTCGGGCCAGTCGCGCATCAGGGCTTCCAGCGCCGGCATGCCGCCGCTGCGCAACTGGGTAGCCGCCGAGGTCAGCTGCAGGCCGATGACCCGCCGCGCCATGGCGTTCTCCGGCGGCACATAGCGGTCGCCATACAAAGAAAACGCCACCCACAGGGCCTGCGTCATGATGAGGAAGGTCAGCCAAAAGCCGAGCAAAATTTTCCAGAACAGTCTTCCGCGCATGTCAGGTTACCGAATGCGATAGCCGATGCTGCGCACCGTCTCGATGCTCAGCGTATTACCGGCCAGCGCGCTCAGCTTCTGGCGGATATTGCTGATATGCACGTCCACGCTGCGATCATAGGCCTCGCGCGGGCGCCCCAGCCCCTTCTCGGACAATTCATCCTTCGACACCACGCGATCCGGCGCGCGCAGCAACAGCTCCAGCAGATTGAATTCCGAAGCGGTCAGATCAAACGCCTTACCGCGCCATTCGCTGCTGCGGGTTGAAGGGTTCAGCGTCAGCTCGCCGAAGCTGATGGCGGCTTCGGCGTCCGCCTCCTGCGGCCGCTCTTCGAAACGGCGCAGCACCGCGCGCAGACGCGCCACCAATTCGCGCGGGTAGCAAGGTTTGGGCATGTAATCGTCGGCGCCCATCTCCAGGCCAATCACCCGATCGATGTTGTCGCCTTTGGCGGTCAGCATGATGATCGGCAGCCGGCTCTTTTTACGCACGTCGCGCAGCACGTCGATGCCGCTCATGTCCGGCAGCATGATATCGAGGATCATCGCGGTATAGTCGCCCGACAGCGCGCCCTCTACCCCCGCCTTGCCGGTCAGCACCAGCGTGGCGTCGAAGCCTTCGCCCGTCAGGTATTCGCTCAGCATGGTGCCAAGCTCCAGGTCATCGTCGACCAGTAAAATTTTCATGCCTTGCTCCTTCACCGATTTTCGTTATTTTCCCGCCAATTCCGCCGGCCCGCAGCCGGTTTTACTCAATCCTTACACATCGCGGTTCGCGTCTCGCCACCGTTATTGTGGCTGCTGTCGCGCGATTTCTCTACTTCTGTCAGGGTATTGGCGTGCAGACAGGCGCTGGCCATCGCGCAGGCGGGCCGGCTATGCCGTCGGTCAAAAGGGAAGTGAGAGGGAGTTTCCCGGCGAAACGCGCCGCCGGGAGGGCACATTCAGTCGAACACGCCGGTGGAGAGGTAACGGTCACCGCGATCGCAGACGATCGCCACCACGACGCTGCCGGGGTGGGCCGCCGCGACGCGCAGGGCGCCGGCTACCGCGCCGCCGGAGCTGACGCCGCAGAAGATACCTTCACGCTGCGCCAGCTGGCGCATGGTCTGCTCGGCATCGCGCTGCTCGATATCCAGCACCTGATCCACCAGCTCCGGGCGGAAAATGCCCGGCAGGTAAGCGGGCGCCCAACGGCGAATGCCGGGGATGCTGCTGCCTTCGGCCGGCTGCAGGCCGATGATCTGTACCTGCGGATTCTGGCTCTTCAGGTAACCGCCCACGCCGGTAATGGTGCCGGTGGTGCCCATGCTGGAAACGAAGTGGGTGATGCGCCCTTCGGTCTGGCGCCAGATCTCTGGGCCGGTGGTGGTGAAATGGGCGTAGGGATTGTCGAGATTATTGAACTGATCCAGCACCTTACCCTGCCCCTGGCGCTGCATCTCCAGCGCCAGATCGCGCGCCCCTTCCATTCCCTGTTCACGGCTGACCAGGATCAGCTCGGCACCGTAGGCGCGCATCGCCGCCTGCCGCTCCAGGCTCATGTTCTCTGGCATCAGTAGCTTCAGCGTATAGCCTTTCAATGCAGCAATCATCGCCAGCGCAATGCCGGTGTTGCCGCTGGTGGCCTCAATCAGCACGTCGCCGGGCTTGATCTCGCCGCGCAGCTCCGCCTGCTGGATCATCGCCAACGCAGCGCGATCCTTCACCGATCCCGCCGGGTTATTGCCTTCCAGTTTGACCCATACCTCGCTGCCCGCCTGGGCGGCCAGCCGTTGCAGTTGTACCAGCGGGGTGTTCCCGATGCATTGTTCGAGCGTTGTCACGATCTTTGCCTGTGTTGATGTGCGTAAAGTAAAAAGGCAACCCGGGGGTTGCCTTGAAGAAAAGGGCTGCTAAAACCTATCAGGCGCTTTTGGCTAACGCAACAGGTTGCAGCAGTTGATCGCCGGCATACAGCCGCGCATTGAGGCTGCCAACGTAGTAACGGCCGCCGCGCACCGGCGTGGCGTTGCCCTCCGGCAGCACTAGGCTTATCGGTTCCTGATGCCAGCCGATCGGCTGCACCGTCAGCTGCCAGAAGTGGCCGCGCGGGCTGACTTCCAGCACCTGAACCGGCAGCGGGCAGCGCTCGCTGCTTTCGGTCGCCACTTCCATTTCCCACGGGCGCAGGAACAGATCGACGCTGCCCTGGTGCATCGGCTGGAACGACAACGGCCACTGGTGCGCGCCGACGAACAGCTGAGAGCCGCGAATTTCGCCGTTCAGGCGGTTCACTTCCCCCATGAATTCCAGCACGAAACGGCTCGCCGGTTCGCGCATGATTTCGACCGGCGACCCGACCTGTTCGATATTGCCCTGGCTCATCACCACGATGCGGTCGGCCACTTCCATCGCCTCTTCCTGATCGTGGGTGACGAACACGCTGGTGAACTTCAGCTCTTCGTGCAGCTGACGCAGCCAGCGGCGCAGCTCTTTGCGCACCTGCGCATCCAGCGCGCCGAACGGTTCGTCCAGCAGCAGAATTTGCGGTTCCACCGCCAGCGCGCGCGCCAACGCCACGCGCTGTTTCTGGCCGCCGGACAGCTGAGACGGATAGCGGTTGGCCAGGTGGCCCAGCTGCACCATTTCCAGCAGCTGGGTGACTTTCTGTTTGATCGCCGCGGCGTTCGGCCGCTCGCGGCGCGGCAGCACGGTCAGGCCGAAGGCGATGTTGTCGAACACCGTCATGTGGCGGAACAGCGCATAGTGCTGAAACACGAAGCCTACGCGCCTGTCGCGCGCATGCATGTGGCTGACGTCGGTGCCGTGGAAGCCCAGCTTGCCGCCGCTCTGGCTTTCCAGCCCGGCGATGATACGCAGCAGCGTGGTTTTGCCGGAACCGGACGGCCCGAGCAGCGCCACCATCTCGCCGGAAGCAATATCGAGCGAGATATCGTTCAATACCTTGGTGCGACCGAAGTACTTGTTGATGCCGTTAATCTCAATGCTCATGATTTTCCTCCCGCTCGAGACGCGCGTTTTGACGTTCCAGACGCCACTGCAGCGCGCTCTTCAAAAATAGGGTAACGATCGCCATCAGGGTCAACAGCGCGGCGGCGGTAAAGGAGCCGACGGTGTTGTAATCCTGCTGCAACAGCTCGACCTGCAGCGGCAGGCTGTAGGTTTCGCCGCGAATCGAACCGGACACCACCGACACTGCGCCGAACTCGCCGATGGCGCGCGCGTTGGTCAGCACCACGCCGTACAGCAGCGCCCAGCGAATGTTGGGCAGCGTCACGCGGCGGAACATTTGCCAGCCGGACGCCCCCAGCAGAATCGCGGCCTCGTCTTCCTGGCTGCCCTGGCTGAGCATCATCGGCACCAGCTCGCGCACCACGAAGGGGCAGGTAACGAAAATGGTCACCAGCACCATGCCCGGCCAGGAGAACATGATCTGGATGTTATGCGCATCCAGCCAGCCGCCCAGCAGGCCATTGCTGCCGTAAAACAGCAGGTAAATCAGCCCCGCCACCACCGGTGAAACGGCGAACGGGATATCGATCAGCGTCAGCAGCAGCTGGCGGCCGGGGAAGGTGAAGCGCGTCACCAGCCACGCCAGCAACGTGCCGAACACCAGGTTGAACGGCACGGTGATCAGCGCGATCAAGACCGTCAGCCAAATGGCATGCAGCATGTCCGGATCGAGCAAGTTGCTCCACATCGCGCCGAACCCTTTGGAAAAGGCCTCGGCGAAAATCGACATCATCGGCACCACCAGCAGCAGCACCGAGAACAGCGCGCCGATGGCGATCAGCGTCCACTTGCCCCAGTTGACGCGCGGGCGCTCGGCGCCGTTGAAGGCGGAAACATCGGCCATCAGTGCCCTCCTCCCAAACGTCTGCCGAAGCGGCTTTGCAATACGTTAATGCTGAACAGCAGCAGCAGCGACGCCGCCAGGATCACCGAGGCGATGGCGCTGGCCGCCGGATAATCGAACTCCTGCAAACGCACGAAAATCATCAGCGAGGTCACTTCCGTCTTCCAGGCGATGTTGCCGGCGATGAAAATCACCGCGCCGAACTCGCCCAGGCTGCGGGTAAAGGAGATGGCGGTGCCGGCCAGCAATGCCGGTGCCACCTCGGGCAACACCACGCGGCGGAAACTCTGCCAGCGCGTAGCGCCCAGCGTCTCGGCCGCCTCTTCGTATTCCGGCCCCAGCTCTTCCAGCACCGGCTGCACGGTGCGCACCACAAACGGCAGGCTGGTGAACGCCATCGCTACCGCGATCCCAAGCCAGGTAAAGGTGACCTTGATGTCGAAGTGCGCCAGCCACTGACCGTACCAGCCAGTGGTGGAAAACAGCCCCGCCAGCGTCAGGCCGGCCACTGCGGTCGGCAGTGCGAACGGCAGATCGATCAGGCCGTCCAGCAGCGAACGGCCGGGAAAACGGTAGCGCGTCAGGATCCAGGCCATCAGCATGCCGAACACCGCGTTGAACAGGCTGGCGACGCCGGCCGCCAGCAGCGTCACTTTATACGCCGCCACCACCTGCGGGTTGGAAATCACTTCCCAGTATTGCGCCAGGCTCATCTGTGCCAGCTGCATCACCAGCGCGGTGAGCGGCAACAGCAGGATCAAACAGGTATAAAACAGGCTGCTGCCGAGGCTGAGGCCAAATCCGGGCAGCACCCGCTTACTGGACGACAACGCCAACATTTACTTGCGCCCTGCCGCTAACAGCTGATCCAGCTCGCCGCCGGTGGCGAAGTGGGTTTTCATCACCTGAGGCCAGCCGCCGAACTGGTCTTCCACGCGGAACAGTTGGGTGTCCGGGAATTGCCCCTTCGCCGCCGCCATCGCTTTCTGGTCATACACGCGGTAGTAGAAGCTGGTGATCACCTGCTGCGCCGCCGGGCTGTAGAGATAGTTCAGATAGGCTTTGGCCGCCTGTTCGGTACCGTTGCGCTCGACGTTTTTGTCGACCCAGGCCACCGGGAACTCCGCCAGAATATCGACCGGCGGCACGATCACTTCGTACTTGTCCTCACCGTACTGCTTGCGGATGTTGTTCACTTCGGACTCGAAGCTGATCAGCACGTCGCCCAAGCCGCGCTCGACGAAGGTGGTGGTCGCGCCGCGGCCGCCGGTATCAAACACCAGCACGTTTTTCAGGAAGCGGGTCATGAAGGCGCGGGTCTTGGCCGGATCGTTGCCGTCGGCCTGATTGGCGGCGCCCCAGGCGGCCAGATAGGTGTAACGGCCGTTACCGGAGGTTTTCGGGTTCGGGAACACCAGCTTCACGTCGTCGCGCACCAGATCGTTCCAGGTGTGGATCCCCTTCGGGTTGTCCTTGCGCACCAGAAACGCCATGGTGGAATAGAACGGCGAGCTGTTGTTCGGCAGGCGCGCCTGCCAGTCCGCCGGGATCAGCTGCCCGCGATCGTGCAGGATCTGCACGTCGGTCACCTGGTTGTACGTCACCACGTCGGCGCGCAGGCCCTGCAGGATCGCCAGCGCCTGCTTGGAGGAACCGGCGTGCGATTGTTTGATGGTCAGCTTGTCGTTCGGATGCTGTTGATTCCACTGCTGTTCAAAGCCGGGATTCAGCGCGACGAACAATTCACGGGAAACGTCATAAGAGCTGTTCAGCAATTCCGCCGCCGACGCGGCGCCGCTCGCCAACAGCGCAGCCGCCAGCCAACCTTTCAGCACGAGATTTTTAACCCGGTTTTGTTTCATTCTGCACCTTATCACTGAGTCATTCCTTCAGGCTTTCGCCTTATTGACGACCAGTGTATTTATAACTCGGTGCGGAGCTGTAACGCTTTTATATACCGTTTAGTGATTTACAAGCATCAAACGCTATAAGGCAGGGAATGCGAGGCGTTTTCGGGGCGGGAAAACGGGCCGAAGCCGGGCGCGCCGGCTTCGGCAACGGCGTCAAAGTGACAGCAGGCGCGTCAGCGATGGCGCAAAGTAGTAGCTGCCGGTAACCGCACGGCTGAAACGCAGCATCGCGTCGCGTTTGCCGTCCAGATCGCCGAACATGCTCAGCAGCTGCTGCTCGATATTGTGCAGGCGTGCGCAATAGGCGATGAAGAACAGGCCATGCTTGCCGCTGGCGGTGCCATAAGGCAGGCTCTGGCGCAGAATTTTCAGGCCCTTGCCGTTCTCTTTCAGATCGACGCGGCTGACGTGCGAGGTATCCGGGCGCTGATCGGCCGGCAGCTCTTCGCTGTCGCGCTTGGTGCGACCGATGATCTGCTCCTGCTGTTCGGTGGTAAAACGCTGCCACTGGCGCAGGTTGTGCTCGTAGCGCTGCACCAGCACGTAGCTGCCACCTGCGTCCTCTTCGCCTTCGGCGATCGTCGCCACTGCCGGGCGCTGCTCGCCCTGCGGGTTTTCGGTACCGTCGATGAAACCGCTCAGATCGCGCTCTTCCACCCAGCGGAAACCGTGGGTTTCTTCTTCAATCTTGATGGCGTTGCCGAACGCCGCCAGCGCCGCCTGCGCCAGCGTGAAGTTGACGTCGTGACGCAGCGACTGAATGTGGATCAGCATATCGCGCTGGGTGGCCGGTGCCAGCCCTTTGCCGAGCGGCGTGAACGGCTTCAGCTCTTTCGCGCCCTGGCCGTTGGAAAGATCGTGCCAAACGTCATAGCCGAAGGCGATCACCGCGCCGAGGCGCGCATCGGGAAACTGCTGCTGCAGCTCGCTCAGCGTCTGACAAAACTGTTTGCAGCCCTGGCGCAAGTCGGCGAATTCGCCCTGTACGGTGGCTTCCATAAAAATGGCGAAACGGCAGTGCTCCAGCAGAATGCCGCTCTGAACCTGTGTCATGTTGTTATCCTCAATACCAGAATCCGGCAACAGGTAAGGTATGGCGGTTGACGCGCGGGTTCCCTGTTACAAACGCGCGCTATCATACCGCAAGCACGGGCGATTGCCTTGCAGCAGCGCAAAGAAAATAGGGGTAATGGCTTGAAAAGGCAGGCGCCGTGAACCGGCGCCCGTTGAACATATTACTGCTGCGGCTTGGCGTGCCAGATGATTTTGCTGACCGTCCAGCTTTTCAGGGTGTCGTCCGGCGGGATGATGTCCTGCGCCCCGGCCCACTTGCCGCTGAAGATATAGGTAACGTACTTGCTCTGTTCCGCCACGCACTCCACTTTGCCGGCGTCTTCGCCGCTGCCCGGTTTACAGGAGCCGAACGCCTTGCTGTACATATCGCCGAACGGCGTGCCGAGCTTGTTGCCCCACTCCGTCGCCACTTTCTGATCCATTACGTCTACCCGCTGCACGTGCCCTTTCGGCTCGCCGGTGATCACCAGCTTCACTTCGTCGCCGGACAGCGCCTGGTAATAAGAGACGATCTGGCCGTTGCTGGTCGCCATGCCGCCGCGCAGGCGGTAGTTGCCGTCCAACCCGTCGTTGATGGCGCTTTCCGACATCGGCGTGCCGGCGTTGAGCTTGCCGACGCCCTTGGCGCCGACCTCCAGGCTGCTGCCGAACCAGTTGAACGGCGACAGGCTGGACCAGGAGAAATTGGACATGCTCGAACAGCCGGTCAGTAACAGCGGAAGCCCTAACAACAGGGGGCGAATATTCATCTCTAGCTCCTTAAACATCAATGGCACGGGGCGGTGACCCGCCCCTGCCGCACTCGGCGTTTTGCTGCGTGCCAGCCTCTCACAACGGCCCGCACTACGCCAACGGTTGCCAGCTTGGAGTGCGGAAAATGCGAAAAGTGCCGCACTTCTCGGCAATTAGTCGGCGTGCTCCACCGGCGCAAAACAGGCTTTCAGGCGCGCATTCAACAGCAGATAGCTCAGCGCCAGCGCATCGAGCAGCGCCAACGCCAGCTCCAGCCCCGGCGCATCGCCGTCCTGGCGCCACAGGCTGAACAGCGAGCCGCCGAGGGACGCCAGCACGGAGATAATCAGCCCCCAACGCCAGCCGCGCCACAGCCGCGGCCATTGGTGGCGGCGGCCGCTCAGCAAAAACGCCAGCGCCGCCGGCAGGCCGAGCAGCATGCCGTACCAAAAGCGTTGGGTATCCGGATAAAACAGCGCCAGCAAGCTTTCACCCTGCTCACGCGAAGCGCCGGCCATCACGAACAGCAGCCAGGTGCGCGCCTGCAAAATCAGCACGGCCCAAAATCCCAGCGGCAGCCGCAGCGCGCCATGCTGGTCGTAATCGTCCGGGGAAAACCGGGGTGAGAATGGCTTCAACGATCGTTCCTTGCCAACAGAATAAAGACTATGGCTACAGATGGGCGCCGGCGGCGTGAATTTCAATGCGTCGGCTTAAGAAGCTCTTAAGATCGGCGTGTTTTAATCCTTATCACTGAGCAAGCAACCCGATATCAGCGGGATGTGATTTTCGATAACGATAAGGAAGCGCAACATGAAAAAACTGACTCTGGCCGCTCTGATCGCGCTGTGCAGCGCACCGGTACTGGCGCAACAAGGCGGATTCCTCGATCCGGCCGCGCCGCAGGCCCAAACGCAAACCACCGCACAAGGCGGTTTCTCCGGCCCCAGCGCGGCGCTGACCACCGTGGACAAGGTGAAATCGATGAGCGACGACACCTGGGTGATGCTGCAGGGCAACATCGAGCAGCGCATCGGCGACGAAACCTATACCTTCCGCGACGCCACCGGCACCCTGACGGTCGATATCGATCGCAAACGCTGGAACGGCCAAACCGTTACGCCGAAAGACAAGGTGCAGTTGGAAGGCAAAGTGGATAAAGACTGGAGCAGCGTCGAAGTGGACGTGAAAACCGTCAAAAAGCTGCCGTAATGCACTGCGGCGGGCGGTGCAACGCCGCCGCCCGCCGCTCGATCAATATTCCTGATCTTCGATCAGCCGCTTGCCCAGGCTGGTGATGCCCTGGATCTCGTAGCCGAGCTTCTCGTACATCTCGACCACCGTGTCGTTGTCTTCGCGCACCATAATCTGGATCTTCGGGCAGCCGCGGGCGATCAACTTCTTCTCCAGACGATTGATCAACGCATTGGCGATGCCGCGCCCGCGATAGTCGGGATGCACCCCGAGGTAATACGCCGAGCCGCGGTGGCCGTCATAACCGCCCATCACCGAACCGACCACTTCGCCGCCGACTTCCGCCACCAGGAACAGCTCCGGATCGTGGTTCAGCTTGCGCTCGATGTCCATTTCCGGATCGTTCCAGGGCCGCAGCAAATCGCAGCGCTCCCACAGGGTAATGACCTCTTCAAAGTCGTCTTGTCGAAATACGCGAATTTCCATCGATGTTGGCCGCTGTTAATTAAGGTGTTTATCTGATTATCGCGTGATTATTCACTTACGCAATATCAAACTGCGATTTACCGCGCTATTTGCCCAGAAATCGCCGGTAACAGGCGTAATAAATGGAAATAGTTATCGGGTCGATTAATGATTATCAATACGATATAACGTCGCAAAATAGAAACGTCGATGGAGCGTTGCGTAATGAAAAAGCAGGGTAAACAATTCCTCAATTTTAAGCCGCTTGCCGTTTCCCCGACGCGACGCCAACTTTTGCTTTCCGGCCTGGCGGTAGCGCTGTTCGGCGTGAAAAACCGCAGCGCCAGGGCGGAAGGCCTGCTGCGCAATCAGCACAGCAAACCGGCGGCGAAACCGGCCGGCGGCAAAAAGCTGGTGATGATCGATCCCGGCCACGGCGGCATCGACTCCGGCGCGGTCGGCCACGAAGGCTCGCAGGAAAAACACATCGTGCTGGAAATCGCCAACCACGTGCGCCGTTTTCTGCATGAGCATGATCACGTCGAGGCGCGCCTGACGCGCGAAGAAGACGAATTCATTCCGCTGTTCCAGCGGGTGGAGATCGCCCACCAGCACCAGGCCGACCTGTTCATTTCGATTCACGCCGACGGCTTTACCAGCCCATCGGCCTCCGGCGCTTCGGTGTTCGCCCTGTCCAACCGCGGCGCCAGCAGCGCCATGGCGCGCTACCTGTCCAACCGTGAAAACGCCGCCGACGACGTGGCGGGCGGCAAATACAAGGATCAGGACAACTACCTGCAGCAGGTGCTGTTCGATCTGGTGCAAACCGACACCATCAACAACAGCCTGACGCTCGGCCGCCACGTGCTCGGCCAAATTCGCCCAGTCCACCACCTGCACAGCGACAGCACCGAACAGGCGGCGTTCGCGGTGTTAAAATCCCCGTCCATTCCCTCGGTGCTGGTGGAAACCTCGTTCATCACCAACCCGAACGAAGAGCGGCTGCTGGGCACCACCGCGTTTCGCGAGAAAATAGCCCGCGCCATCGCGGACGGCATCGTCAACTTCTTCGACTACTTCGACGCCCACCAGCGCAAACCCCGCTGATGCCGCGGGCGGCGAATAAGAGTATACTCAGCGCCTTGTTCAGCCAGACGCTATAAAGACCCCGCATGAGTTTACCTAACATCGCTGAAGTAAAATCCTTCCTGCTGGCGCTGCAGGATCACATCTGCGCGCAGCTCGCCCAGGCCGACGGCGGCGCCGTGTTCACCGAAGACCAATGGACGCGTGAAGAAGGCGGCGGTGGCCGCAGCCGCGTGCTGACCAACGGCGCGGTGTTCGAACAGGCGGGGGTCAACTTCTCGCACGTCTCCGGCGCCACCCTGCCGGCCTCGGCCACCGCGCACCGTCCGGAACTGGCCGGGCGCAGCTTCCAGGCGATGGGCGTCTCGTTGGTTATCCATCCGCTCAGCCCTTACGTGCCCACCAGCCACGCCAACGTGCGTTTCTTCATCGCCGAAAAACCGGGCGAAGCGCCGGTGTGGTGGTTCGGCGGCGGCTTTGATCTGACGCCGTTCTACGGCTTTGAAGAGGATGCCGTGCACTGGCACCGCACCGCGGCCGATCTGTGTGCGCCGTTCGGCGACGAGGTCTACCCGAAATACAAGCAATGGTGCGACGATTACTTCTTCATCAAGCATCGCAACGAAGCACGCGGCATCGGCGGCCTGTTCTACGACGATCTGAACACCCCGGACTTCGACCACTGCTTCGCTTTCACCCGCGCGGTGGGCCAGGGCTTCCTCGACGCCTATCTGCCGATCGTCGAAAAACGCAAGGCCTTGAGCTGGGGCGAGCGCGAGCGCCAGTTCCAGCTGTACCGTCGCGGCCGCTACGTGGAGTTCAACCTGGTGTGGGATCGCGGCACGCTGTTCGGGCTGCAAACCGGCGGGCGCACCGAGTCCATTCTGATGTCGATGCCGCCGCTGGTGCGTTGGGAATATAACTACCAGCCGGAAGGCGACAGCCCGGAAGCGGCGCTGGCGCGCGATTTCCTGCCGGTGCGCGACTGGCTGCAGGAGCCGAAATGATGCAGATTTGGGTCGATGCGGACGCCTGTCCGAACGTGATCAAAGAGGTGCTGTTCCGCGCCGCCGATCGTACCGCCATCACCGTGACGCTGGTGGCGAACCAGCCGCTGCGCACGCCGCCGTCGAAGTACATCCGCTCGCTGCAGGTAGCGGCCGGCTTCGACGTGGCCGACAACGAGATCGTGCGCCGCTGCGAAGCCGGCGATCTGGTGATCACCGCCGATATCCCGCTGGCGGCGGAGGTGATAGAGAAAGGCGCGGTGGCGCTGAACCCGCGCGGCGAACGCTATACGCCGGACACCATCCGTGAGCGTCTCAACATGCGTGATTTTATGGATACCCTGCGCGCCAGCGGCATCCAGACCGGCGGCCCGAACGCCCTGAACCAGCGCGACCGCCAGCAGTTCGCCAACGAGCTGGACAAATGGCTGCTGCAGGCAAAGCGGGCGCAGTGACTGCGCCCTGCTCTGCTGCGGTTTAGAAGCGCACCTCCCCGCCGAAGATATAGGTGCGCCCACGGGCGGTGTTGGTCGGCGTGAAGTCCTGCGACTGCGACGGCAGCGAGTTCATCTTGTTCAGCGCGTCCGAATAGTCTTTGTCCATCAGGTTTTGCACGCTGAGCTTCAGCAGCAGATTGCGATTCACCTGATAGGTGCCGTACAGATCGATAATGGTCGGAATATGCGGCGCCGGCTCCTTCATCAACTGTTCGTTTTCATCGGGAGTGGAATCAGGCGACAGGCGCACCGCTTTGCCGGTGTATTTCACCACCCCGCCCAGCGTCAACGTCTCGTCCAACAGGCGCACCCCGCTGTCCAGCGTGAAGTAGAACTCCGGCAGTTCGCTGACATCGCCCGCGCCGAATTCGTTGCTGGCCTGGTTGGTCGGCTGGGAAGTATGCTCCTTGCTTAACGACAGTTTGGTGAAGGCGAAACCGGCGTCGTACAGCGCTTCAAGCTCCACCCCGCGCATTTTGACCGGCTCGGGAGCGTTGCTGTACATGGTCATTTTGACGTTGGCGTCCGCGTTATCCCACTCTTCCTGCGTCGCCTGCGAGCGATTGCACTTCTGGCGATTTTTACACACCAGGTAGGATTGGCTGGAAATGTAGTTTTTGATCCTGGTTTCGAAATAGACCGCTTTCAGCTGGAAACTGTCCTGCTTGAACAACAGATCGTGGGCGTTGGCGTTGAAACCACCCTGCCAGGTCTCCGCTTTTTCTCCCTTGAGGAATGGGTTCATCGATTGCCCTTCGCTGTTGGCGAAGAACACCTCCTGGATATTCGGCCCGCGCATCGACTTGCTGTAGCTGACGAACGGCTGCAGCCACGGCGTCACCTGCGCCGACAGCATGACCGACGGGTTGGAGCCGTGTTCGTTGCGGGTGATATTGCCGGCGCCCTGCGGGAAGCACTCTACGCGCTCGTCACAGGCCGGCTTATAGCCGGAGAGGCGATAGGCGGTGTAGTTCAGATCGAAATTCCCCTGCCAGATGCCGTAGTTGGCCTGCAACCCGCTATACAGGCTGGAAATATCTTGCTTGCCCGACATTCCCACCGGCATGCTTTCCGCCTGATTGTCATCCGTCACCAAGCCGGAGGCCTTTTTCTTATACTCGTTGTGCACCAGCTTGCCGCCGTAGCTGAAGGCGAAATCGACGTCCTGCAGGCTGAAACGGCTGGTGTTGTTGATATCCAGCGCATCGGAGATGTTTTTCGCCGTGCTGTCGCTGAAGCCCGCCATGTTGTCGGACATGAATTTCTGCTCACCCCGGCTGGTGCTGGCGGTCAGGTTGAAATCGATCAGCTCCGAGAACGGCGCGTAGTGGTATTTAAGGTAGAAATCGTCGCTGTCAATGTGCCGGCGAGTGATTTTATTCTGGTAGCTGCGCGCCGACAGTTCGATGCTGTTGAAGGCATCCGGCTTGATGTCCACCTTAAACAGCTGGGATTTCGGGTTCTGGCGGTAGGTCTTATCGACGTTGAACATCTCGCTGTCGAAACCAGCGCCGTTTTTGTAGTTGGAGGTGATGGAACTGCCGCTGATCGCCGCCATCGCCCCCAGGCTGCCGCCGTCGGCAAAGGCGGCGGTTTTGGCACCCACGGCGATCATGCCGCTGCGGCCGATGCCGTTATTGCCCACCGAGAATTTGGTGCGCACGCCGAACGGGTTGTCGGAAAATACCACGTCATCCACGCCGATGGTGCGGAAATTGGCGCTGCCCGCCAGGGCGTTCACCCCAGCGGATCCGGTGGCGTTGCCGCGCGCCACGTCGACGCCGACGATAAAGTTAGGATCGATCAGCGCCCCGAACTGGCTGGTGGGCAATCCCCCGTGCGCTGCATCGCTCGGCGAGTTGCCGTAGTAGTTTTGGGTGATGCCGTCGACCATGGTGTTGACCCGACCAAAGCCGCTCAGGCCGCGAATATTGACGCTGACCGATCCCTGGCCGGGATCGATCTGGGTATAGGTGCCCGGCATGCTGCGCAGAATGCTGTCCACCGACTCCAGATTTTTGTTTTCATCGCGCGAGCTGAACGCGCCTGGCCTCGCCAACGCCTCTTTTTCGCTGCTCTTGCCGCTGTCGGCGGCCGAGACGTTGAGCGGGCTGAACGCCACGCTGCCTTTATTATTTCCCGCCTGTTCCTGCGCGGCCGCAGCCTGCCCGTACAGCGCCAGTCCCGCGCCGATCAGGCTCGCTATCATTTTGATTTTCATATATTCCCAGAAATAGCCAATAAGGTTTGATGGCCGACAATGCCCAGCAAAAAGCCCGCCGAAAGCGCGGTAAAAGGTTGTTATTGTTTTATTGCGCCGCAGCGTGCTGCGGCGCTAAAGGTTATTTCTGCGCCTGCCGGTCCGCCGCCAGAATAAAGGCGTACTCCAGCGCGCCGTTTTCCAGCCGCGCCAGGCGGCCTGATTTGCCGCCGTGGCCGGCGGTCATGTCGGTGGAGAGCAGCAGCAGCGAATCGCCCTGCTTGAAACGCCGCAGCTTCGCCACCCATTTGGCCGGCTCCCAATACTGCACCTGGGAGTCGTACAAGCCGCTGGTGACCAGCAGGTTCGGGTAATGCTGCCGGCGCACGTTGTCGTACGGGCTGTAGGATTTCATCAGCGCATAGGCGGCCGGCTGGTGCGGGTTGCCCCACTCCTCGTATTCGCCGGTGGTCAGCGGAATGCTGTCGTCCAGCATGGTGGTCACCACGTCGACGAACGGCACCTGCGCCACCACCGCGTTGTACAGCTGCGGCGCCTGATTGATCACCGCCCCCATCAGCAAGCCGCCGGCGCTGCCGCCCATGGCGTAGATACGCCCCGGTTGGCCGTAGCCGTCTTTGATCAGCGCCTGGGTGGCGTCGATGAAGTCGTTGAAACTGTTCGGTTTGTGCGTCAGCTTACCCTGTTTGTACCAGCTCTGCCCCAGCTCGCCGCCGCCGCGCACGTGGATCAGCGCATAGACGAAGCCGCGATCCAGCAGGCTGATGCGGTTGGCGCTGAACGCCGGATCCATACTCATGCCGTAAGCGCCATAGCCGTACACCAGCAGCGGGTTATGCCCGTTTTTGAACAGCGATGTGCGGTACACCAGCGAGACAGGCACCTTCACGCCATCGCGCGCCGTGACCCAGATACGCTCGCTGTGATACAGGCTGGGATCGACGCCTTTCACCTCCTGCTGCTTCAGCAGGGTGCGCTCGCCCTTGTTCAGATCCCACTCATAGGTGCGGGTCGGCGTGGTCATCGCCGAATAGCCGTAGCGCAAGCGATCGCTGTCCGGCTCGGGGTTATAGCCCAGCCAGGCCATGTAGCTGGCGTCGTCGAACGGGATGGCGCGCTCGGTTTTGCCGTCCCAGCTGATTTGCCGCAGCTGCACCAGCCCGTTGGCGCGCTCCTGCACCACCAGCCAGTCGCGGAACAGGCTGAAGCTCTCCACCTCGTGCTGCGCCTGCGGCGCGATCAGCGTCTGCCAGGGTTTGCCCGCCGCCGCCGTGCGGTACAGGCCAAAGTTCGGATCCTGATGGTTAGAACGCAGGTAGAACTCGCCGCGGTAGTGATCGAGGTAATACTCGCGGCCGTTCTGCCGGGCGGCGAACAGCTGCGGCTCGCGCTGCGGCTGGTTGGCGTCGATCAGGCGCACCTCGGAGGTGGTGTTACCGCTGATGGTCAGAATCAGGTAATCGCGCGAGGACGAGCGGCCGAGGCTGAGGTAGAACGCCGGATCGTTTTCCTGGTACACCAGCTTATCTTCCGCCGTCGGCGTACCGTACTGATGGCGATAAACCTGGTATGGCAACAGCGTTTGCGGGTGGTTGCGCACGTAGAACAGGGTTTGGTTGTCGTTGGCCCACACCATGTTGCCGGAGGTGTTTTCCAGCGTTTCCGGCGACCAGCGTTCGCTGCCTATCTCACGCAGGGAGATGCGGTATTGGCGGCGACCCTGCAGATCTTCGGCCACCGCCAGCCGGCGGTTGTCCTGGCTGACGTCCATCGCCCCCAGGCGATAGTAGGCGTGGCCGGCCGCGCGCTGATTGGCGTCCAGCAAGGTTTGCCACGGCGCGTCGGCGGTGAGCGCCTGGCGCTGATACAGCGCGAAATCTTTACCGGCGGCGTAGCTTTCCTGATAGCGATAGCCGTTGAGCTGATACGGCACCGAACGATCGTCAGGGTTCATGCGGCCCAGCATCTCCTGATACAGCGTGGCGCGCAGCTTCTGGTACGGCGCCATCATCTGCTCGGTGTAGCGGTTCTCCGCCTTCAGGTAGTCCAGCACCTTCGGCTCTTTTCGGTTGTCGTCGCGCAGCCAGTAGTAATCGTCGGTGCGCGTCTCGCCGTGCGCCGTCAGCGCTTTCGGCGCGCGTTCCGCCAATGGCAGCTGCGGTTGCGCCAGCGCGGCGCCGGCGATGCCTAAAGAAAGCCAGAGCGCGGCCGCGATGCGACGGCGCGGGGTGAATAACAGCGGATTCATAATCCCTCACGAAGTTTGAAGAGGCGCACGACGGCGATGCGGCGCCTGCGGGCATTAACGGCGGGCATTCAGCTCCGCCAGATTGAAATCGATCGGCATCGTCACCTTGACGGCTCCCTGCTGCAGCATCTCCGGCGGCGGCGGCGGCAACGGCTGGGCGCGTGACACCACCGCCACCGCTTCCCGATCCAGCGACGCGGTGCCGGAACGCACCTGCAGCATGACGTTCGAGACCCGCCCCTGCGCGTCGACGCTGAAGCTGACCTGCGGCATGCCGCTGCGCCGGCGGCTGCGGGCATCCAAAGGGTAATCCTTGATGCGGTTCAGTTTGCCTTTCACCAGGCTTTCCCACGACAGTTTGGCCTGCGCGTTGCTGTTGGCGTCGCTGTTGATCGGTGCGGCGGTCTGATGGGAAAGCGTCTGCGCCTGCGGCGCGGCGGCGCTGGACGCGGCGGCATTGCGCGTCTCTTTGGCCTGTTCCTGCGGCTTCGGCTGCGATTTTTGCGGGGGGCGGTGTTCGGCGCGCTTCTTCTGCGCCGTCACGATTTTCGCTTTATCGGCGCGCGCCAGCTTGGGCAGATCCGGCTGTTGCTGCTGCTCCGCAGGCTGCGCCGCGGCGGATTCCGCCTGCTGCACGCCCAGCGGCAGCGGCTTGCTTTCCGGCGCTTCAATCTGCGCTGCCCAGCTCATCATCACCGCCGGCGGTGGCAGTACCACCGGCTCCAGCGCCGTCTGCGGCCAGTAAAACAGCAGCACCAACGCCGCGTGCGCCGCCAGGGCGAGCAGCAGGCCGCGCGCCCAGCGCGGCTGCGGCAGTTCAAAGGCCGGGAGGGAGTAAGACTGACTTAACATAGGGGCATTAGCTTGCTTAATTGCGAATGATTGCAGATCACATTTACTAATGATAATCATTTGCAAATATAATTAACACCCCTTTTCACTGTCTTAACGTATTCATTTCACTGATGGTGTGATCCACAGGTAGTCTGCGGTGTTCGCATCGACCTGTACGCCCGGCTCCGCCAACATCAGCACCGTCGGCGCCGCCGCCGGTTGCAGATCCCGCACGTGCAGCGGCACCCCCACCGATTTGGCGGCGTGATAGCCACCGGCGATCAGCAGCGCGGGCGTCGGCGCCGCCAGCAGACGTTCCGCCATGCGCCGGTCGCGCTGCTGCTGGATCGCCAACATCGCCTGCAGCTGGTCGGCCTCAATCTGGCCGCCGTGCGAAGTGCGGATGGTCTCTTCCAGCGCCTTGCGCACCGCCGGCTGCGCCGATAACTGCCCCGCCGGGAACTGCGGTTGCTGATAGAACGCCGTAATCTCGCTGCGATCCAGGTTGGCCGACCACAGCGGGTAAGGCGCGCACATCGCCGCCATCGTCACCCCGCCATACAGCTCCCACTTCCAGCCCGGCTGCCAGGCGATCAGCTCCGCTACGCGGCCGTCACGCACCGTGGGATCGCTCTGCAACCACTGCTTGACCTTGTCGACCTGCGCCTGTTGGTTCGGGTTGATCATCTCCATCAGCACGCTGCCCTGCGGCCGCCGCAGCGGCAGCTGCTGCACCAGCCATTGCTCAATCTGATGGTGGTAAGGATTATCATGCTTCTCCCCCAGGATCACCCGCGGCTGCTGCGCCAGTCGCGTCAACAGCTGCTCAGGCGTCAGGGTCGCGCCGCTGTGCAGATCGGTGATGCTCCCCAAACTCGCGACGTCGTTGGCCGGCGCCTTCACCGGCGCCTGGCTGCAGGCGCCGAGCGCCAACGCCGCCAATAAAATCAGGTATCTCATCATGTTGCCCCATTAACGAAAATGGCGACATTATAGATAATAATTATCATTTGCATATAGATCCGACTTAACGATTTTTTTACGCACCGATCGCCGGCTGCGCATTGCGTTGAAAAAGCATTGCGGGTATAACCAATAGCCATTCAGATATTTAGACGTCTATACGGATAGATTATTATGCAACCATCGGCACCCGCCGCAGGACAGTTCAAACGCAGCATGAAGGCCCGGCACCTGGTGATGCTGTCGCTGGGCGGCGTGATCGGCACCGGATTGTTTTTCAACACCGGCTACATCATCTCCACCACTGGGGCGCTCGGCACGCTGCTGGCCTACCTGATCGGTGCGCTGGTGGTGTATCTGGTGATGCTGTGCCTGGGCGAGTTGTCGGTGGCGATGCCGGAAACCGGCGCTTTTCACGTCTATGCTTCGCGCTATCTGGGGCCGGCCACCGGCTATGCCGTCGCCTGGCTGTATTGGCTCACCTGGACGGTGGCGCTCGGCTCCAGCCTGACCGCCGCCGGATTCTGCATGCAGTACTGGTTCCCGCAGTCGCCGGTGTGGCTATGGTGCCTGATCTTCTGTGCGGCCATTTTCCTGCTTAACGTGGTGACCACCCGCTTTTTCGCCGAAAGCGAATTCTGGTTTTCGCTGATCAAAGTGGTGACCATTCTGGCGTTTATCATTCTGGGCGGCGCCGCCATGTTCGGCCTGCTGCCGATGAAAGACGGCACGCCGGCGCCGTTCCTGCATAACCTGACCGCTTCCGGCTGGCTGCCGCACGGCACGCTGCCGATCCTGATGACCATGGTGGCGGTGAACTTCGCCTTCTCCGGTACGGAGCTGATCGGCATCGCCGCCGGTGAAACCGAGAACCCGGAAAAAGTCGTGCCGCTGGCGATCCGCACTACGGTGATCCGCCTGATGCTGTTCTTTATCGGTACGGTCTTCGTGCTGGCGGCGTTGATCCCGATGGATCAGGCGGGGATCGTCAAAAGCCCGTTCGTGCTGGTGTTTGAACGCATCGGCGTGCCTTACGCCGCCGATATCTTCAACTTCGTGATCCTGACCGCCATCCTCTCGGCGGCCAACTCCGGCCTGTACGCTTCAGGGCGCATGCTGTGGTCGCTGGCCCACCAGCGCACCCTGCCGGCCTACTTTGCGCGCGTCAATGCGCGCGGCATTCCGATCAACGCCCTGACCTTCAGCATGCTCGGCGGCGTGCTGGCGCTGCTGACCAGCGTGATCGCGCCGGACACGGTGTTTGTCGCCCTGTCGGCGATCTCCGGTTTTGCGGTGGTGGCGGTGTGGCTGAGCATCTGCGCGGCCCACTTTGCTTTCCGCCGTGCCTACCTGCGCAGCGGCCAGCCGATAAGCGGCCTGAAATACCGTGCGCCCGGCTACCCATTGACACCGATCCTCGGCTTCGCACTATGCCTGCTGGCCTGCATCGGGCTGGCGTTCGATCCGGAGCAGCGCATCGCGCTCTACTGCGGGCTGCCGTTCGTCGCCTTGTGCTACCTCACCTATTTCCTGACCCGGCGCGCCGGGCAAAAAACCGCTTTGGGAGAACAACATGTCGGTTAATAACCCCGTCGCCCGCCTGCTGGCCGAACACCCCTCGCTGATCCTGGACGGTGCGCTGGCTACCGAACTGGAAGCGCGCGGCTGCGATCTGACCGATCCGCTGTGGTCGGCCAAGGTGCTGATTGAAAATCCCGAGCTTATCTATCAGGTGCATCTCGATTATTTCAACGCCGGCGCCCACTGCGCCATCACCGCCAGCTATCAGGCCACGCCGCAGGGCTTCTTGCGCCGCGGCCTGGATCAGGAGCAATCGCTGGCGCTGATCGCCAAAAGCGTGCGGCTGGCGCAACGCGCGCGCCGCGATTATCTGGCCGCGCACCCGCAGGCGGCGCCGCTGCTGATCGCCGGTTCGGTGGGCCCGTACGGCGCCTATCTGGCCGACGGCTCGGAATACCGCGGCGACTACCGGCTGGCGCAGGATGACATGATTGCCTTCCACCGGCCCCGCCTCACAGCCCTGGCCGCCGCCGGCGTCGATCTGCTGGCCTGCGAAACGCTGCCGTCGTTCACCGAACTGCAGGCGCTGCTGACGCTGCTGCAGGAATTTCCGACGCTCGGCGCCTGGTTCGCCTTCACCCTGCGCGACAGCCAACATCTCAGCGACGGCACGCCGCTGACGGAGGTCCTGTCCGCGCTGCGCGGCAACCCGCAGGTGCTGGCGATCGGCATCAACTGCATCGCGCTGGACAAGGTCGCCCCGGCACTGCGTCAGTTGAGCGCGCTGGCCGACAAACCGCTGCTGGTTTACCCGAACTCCGGCGAGCACTACGATGCGGTGAGCAAAACCTGGCACGCCTGCGGCGGCGAGCACGGCAGCCTGGCCGATCAGGCGACGGAGTGGCGCACGCTCGGCGCACAATTGATCGGCGGCTGTTGCCGCACCACCCCGCAGGATATCCGCGCCATCGCCGCGCGCTGTAAGAAATGAGCAAGGGGGGTTATTCGGTTAGCCGGCGTAAGTGTTCAGCAGCTTGTTCAACGTTGAGGCGGCCTTGAGCTGCTTCAACCGTAATTTCGACCAGTTCTGCGTCTTCCCGCAGTGCAATGCCATTAATACCGAGAAATAGCGCCATGCTTTGGAAGGCCGTACGTTTGTTGCCATCAAGAAAAATGTGACCGTGGCTGATGGCGATGAGATAGAGCGCGGCCAAGCGGTAAACGTCTGTGACGTTCTCGTAGTGGTAAGCATTGAGCACGCGGTTGGCTACAGCCTCAACTTTGCTGCCTTCCTGGCGGCCGTGAGGCACAATTTCAGCATTGAACTCCGCAATATCCTCTGCGGTCAAAAAGATCATCTATTCGCCAGCGCCTTAATCGTATCCGCGTGTTTAGCCTGAATGCGCGCTTTCACTTTGGCTTTGACCAAAACCTCATAGTCGGCCTTACTGATGATGTAAACCTCATCGTGTCCGCGGCGCGTCACTTCCACCGGCTGTTTTTGCGCTTCCAAAAGCACCTCGGCCAAATTGTTTCTCGCCGCCGTGTAGCTAATCGTAGTCATTTTCTTTACCTGTACATGTACATATTTGACGATTATTTGTACCACGTCCGCTGGAAATAAAAAAGCCCCCGGCGCCAACGGCGCAGGGGGCCAGTCACTCAACCCGGGCTTACAGTGGTTCGGTCTGGGCTTCCACTACCGCCAGCGCCACCATGTTGACGATGCGGCGCACCGAGGCGATCGGCGTCAGGATGTGCACCGGCTTGGCGACCCCCATCAGCACCGGCCCGACGGTCACCCCTTCCGAGCAGGAGACGCGCAGCAGGTTGTAGCTGATGCGCGCCGCTTCCATGTTCGGCATGATCAGCAGGTTGGCCGAGCCTTTCAGCGGGCTGTCCGGCATCAGATCGTGACGGATGCTTTCCACCAATGCGGCGTCACCGTGCATTTCGCCGTCGATCTCCAACTCTGGCGCCAGCTCGTTCACCAGTTCCAGCGTTTTACGCATCTTGCGCGCCGCCGGGCAGTCGGAAGAGCCGAAGCTGGAGTGAGACAGCAGCGCCACCTTAGGTTCGATACCAAAGCGGCGCACGGTTTCCGCCGCCATCAGGGTGATCTCCGCCAGCTGTTCCGGCGTCGGATCGTCGTTGACGTAGGTGTCGGCGATAAAGGTGTTGCCGCTCGGCAGCAGCAGCGCGTTCATCGCGCCGGCGACGTGCGCGCCTTCACGGAAGCCGAACACGTTCTTCACCACGTCGTAATGCTCATGGTAGCTGCCGATGGTGCCGCAGATCATCGCATCCGCTTCGCCGCGGTGCAGCATGATGGCGGCGATCAGCGTCGGGTTACCGATCACCGCGCGCCGCGCCTGTTCCTGCGAAACGCCGCGGCGTTTCATGATCTGGTAGTACTCGCCCCAGTATTCGTTGAAACGCGGATCCGACTCGTTGTTCACCACTTCGAAATCTTTGCCCGGCGTCAGCTGCAGGCCCAACTTTTTCAGGCGCATCTCGATCACGCTCGGGCGGCCGACCAGGATCGGGAAGGCCAGCCCCTGCGACACCAGCTCCTGCGTGGCGTGCAGCACGCGCTCTTCCTCGCCTTCCGCCAGCACCACCCGCTTCACCTCTTTGCGCGCCTGCGAGAAGATCGGTTTCATGAACAGGTTGGTTTTGTAGACGAACTCCGCCAGCTTCTCCACATAGGCGTCGAAGTCTTCGATCGGGCGCGTCGCCACGCCGGACTCCATCGCCGCCTTGGCCACCGCCGGCGCGATCTTGACGATCAAACGCGGATCGAACGGTTTCGGAATGATGTATTCCGGCCCGAAGGAGAGATCCTGATCGTCATACGCGGAAGCCACCACGTCGCTCTGCTCCGCCAGCGCCAGATCGGCGATGGCATGCACGCAGGCCAGCTTCATCTCTTCGTTGATGGTGGTGGCGCCCACGTCCAGCGCGCCGCGGAAAATGAACGGGAAGCACAGGACGTTGTTCACCTGATTCGGGTAGTCGGAACGGCCGGTGCAAATGATGGCGTCCGGGCGCACCGCTTTGGCCAGCGGCGGCAGAATTTCCGGTTCCGGGTTGGCCAGCGCCATGATCAGCGGATCGCGCGCCATGGTTTTCACCATATCCTGCGTCAGGACGCCCGGGCCGGAGCAGCCGAGGAAGATGTCGGCGTTCGGGATGGCGTCGCCCAGCGTGCGCTGGCCGTTATCCTCGATGGCGTAGGCGGCTTTGGTCTGCTCCATATTGGCGTCTCGGCCTTTATAGATGACGCCCTTGGAGTCGCAAACGGTGATGTTCTGTTGCCGCAGCCCCAGCGCCACCAGCAGGTTCAGGCAGGCGATGGAGGCCGCGCCGGCGCCGGACACCACCAGGCGTACGTCGGAGATATTCTTCTTCACCACGCGCAGGCCGTTGAGCACCGCCGCAGTGGTGATGATCGCCGTGCCGTGCTGGTCGTCGTGGAACACCGGGATCTTCATGCGCTCGCGCAGTTTCTGTTCGATGTAGAAACACTCCGGCGCCTTGATGTCTTCCAGGTTGATGCCGCCGAAGGTCGGTTCCAGCGCGGCGATAATGTCGATTAACTTGTCAGGGTTATGCTCATCCACTTCGATATCAAACACATCAATACCGGAAAACTTCTTGAACAAAACGCCCTTGCCTTCCATCACCGGCTTACCGGCCAACGCGCCGATATTGCCCAGACCCAGTACCGCCGTGCCGTTGGAAATCACCGCCACCAGGTTGCCGCGCGCGGTGTATTTGTAGGCTGCCAACGGATCTTCGGCGATCTCGAGGCAAGGCGCGGCGACGCCCGGCGAATAGGCCAGCGCCAGATCGCGCTGGGTCGCCAACGGTTTGGTAGGGGAAACCTGGATCTTCCCTGGGACAGGAAACTGATGGAAATCAAGGGCACTCTGTTTGAGCTGTTCGTCCATTATGGATTCCTTTGTTTTTTGCTTTTATGTTGAGGTAAGGCTTTGAGGCTGCGCCCTGCCGTGGGCCATGGCGCCCAAGTACAATGACAGGGCACAGCCTTGAAGTATAGTGAGAGAAACATCACAAACTTTGAAGCGGACCATAACCTTGGCCGAAAGACCGTTTTAAAAGTAAAAAAAGGATCGCAAGACGAGTCGGAGAAGCGCCGCCATCAGTATGGCGGCAGCGTGGCGCGCCAGGCGTTGAGCGTCTCTACCTGACCGGCGCAAATGTGTAACGAGGTTTGTAACGCCAGGGTATAGCTTACCGCATCGCCCCAGGTCTCCCCTTGCAGCTGCGGTTGCTCACAAGGCGCAAACACCGACTCAGGGGGCAACAGCGGCACGGCCTGCGGCGGCGGCGGCCGGGCGCAGGAGCTCAAGCACAGCGCTAGGCAGAGGCTGAGCAGCGCAGGGATCGTTTTTAATCGCTTCACGGTATTTCCTCTGATAAGCCTCGTGTTGTTGGCGCAGCTGCTGTTCCTGCCGCTGCTGCGCCGCCATCAGCGCACGGTTTTGCGCATCCTGAGTCTGCAGGGTGGCGATTAGTCCGGCCTGCTGCGCCAGGCTTTTCTGCAGCTCTGCCGCCTGTTGCCGCGCAGACGCCAACTGGTGCGACAGCAGCGAGCTATAGCCACCCAGGCAGATTGCCGCCAGCAACAACAGCAGCAAGCCGCCCTGCATCAGTTTTTGCAGCCAACCGCTCATGCCGGGTAGTCCCGGAACGGCAGTTGGAAGTGCGGGCCATCCTTGAGGGTTTTCCATTCGCCGCCCCATTCGACGTTGATGCCGCATTCACGCGCCGCGCGCCGCACCGCCACCGCGATCTGCGCGTAGTAATCCCACTCCCAGGAGACCACGCCCGCCGGCATCGCCACCACGTCCACCGCGTGGCCGGTCAGGTGGCGGCTGCGCAGTGTTTGGCTGCTGCCGGCGCGCACCATTTCCCGCTGGCGCACCATGCTGCGCAGCCCCTCGCTGACGGAAAACGGCACCAGCGAATAACGCAGCGCCAGACGAATAACGCGCACCAGATCCGGGTGCACGCCGCGCAGGTTATCTTCGCTGCGGGCGGTAAAGCGAATCTCTTCGATGTCATTTAACATTTTTAAACCCCGTCTTTTTGCCGATGAATTTTTTAATTAAGGCGTTGATGTAATCCGCCCCCATAAAACCAATCAGTACGCTGGCCAAATTCGCCCAATTTAATTCCAGGCCCATCAACGCCAGCGCATCGCGCACCGTCCAGGCCAATAACGCACACATCGCCGCATTCAATAAACGGCGCCGAATACCCACGTTGCGATAGGCACCGTGCAATAGCGCCATCACGCCGGCCAAAATGGCGTTCAATACCGGCTGAAGATATTCACATACTCGCTGGACTATTAAGCCAACAGCGTCAGGCTCTATGCTGGACATAGCTCATCTCCTTTTTTATTTTTAATTAAATGCCAATAACGGCCGGTGGGACATCGGATAATCAGAATCTAGTTAAGGATGCTATGACAAAGCAAATGAATAAATACAGGCCCTATGGTCGAATTCATTCATGCTGAGCGCTGGCACAACGCATAACCGCCAATGTGTACGGCAGTGAATAAAAATTCACTGTTATCGTGATTTATTTCGACTTTCGTTTTCACTAAAAATAAACATTAATGTCTGCGGGAAATAGTTCCCCAACATAAAAACAGCCACCCTGGAGAAATACCATGTCCACACGCAAAGCCGTTATTGGGTATTATTTTATTCCGACCAACCAAATCAATAATTACACCGAGACCGATACGTCTGTCGTGCCGTTCCCGGTTTCCAACATCACGCCGGCCAAAGCCAAACAGCTGACGCACATCAACTTCTCGTTCCTGGATATCAACAGCAATCTGGAATGCGCCTGGGATCCGGCCACCAACGACGCCAAGGCGCGTGATGTGGTCAATCGCCTGACCGCGCTCAAAGCGCACAACCCCAGCCTGCGCATCATGTTCTCCATCGGCGGCTGGTACTACTCCAACGATCTGGGCGTGTCGCACGCCAACTACGTCAACGCGGTGAAAACCCCAGCGTCGCGCACCAAGTTTGCCCAATCCTGCGTGCGCATCATGAAGGATTACGGCTTCGACGGCGTGGACATCGACTGGGAGTATCCGCAAGCCTCAGAAGTGGACGGTTTCATTGCCGCGCTGCAGGAGATCCGCACCCTGCTGAACCAGCAAACCGTCGCCGACGGCCGCCAGACGCTGCCGTATCAATTGACCATCGCCGGCGCCGGCGGCGCTTTCTTCCTGTCGCGCTATTACAGCAAGCTGGCGCAGATCGTCGCGCCGCTCGATTACATCAACCTGATGACCTACGATCTGGCCGGCCCCTGGGAGAAGATCACCAACCACCAGGCGGCGCTGTTCGGCGACGCGGCCGGGCCGACCTTCTACAACGCGCTGCGCGAAGCCAATCTGGGCTGGAGCTGGGAAGAGCTGACCCGCGCCTTCCCCAGCCCGTTCAGCCTGACGGTCGACGCCGCGGTGCAGCAACACCTGATGATGGAAGGCGTGCCAAGCGCCAAAATCGTGATGGGCGTCCCCTTCTACGGTCGCGCCTTCAAGGGCGTCAGCGGCAGCAACGGCGGCCAGTACAGCAGCCACAGCACGCCGGGTGAAGATCCGTATCCGAACACCGATTACTGGCTGGTGGGTTGCGAAGAGTGCGTGCGCGACAAGGATCCGCGCATCGCTTCCTATCGCCAGCTGGAGCAGATGCTACAGGGCAACTACGGCTATCAGCGGTTGTGGAACGACAAGACCAAAACCCCTTACCTGTATCATGCGCAGAACGGGCTGTTCGTCACCTATGACGATGCCGAAAGCTTCAAATACAAAGCGAAGTACATCAAGCAACAGCAGCTGGGCGGCGTGATGTTCTGGCATCTGGGGCAGGACAACCGCAACGGCGATCTGCTGGCCGCACTGGATCGCTATTTCAACGCCGCAGACTATGACGACAGCCAGCTGGATATGGGTACCGGCCTGCGCTACACCGGCGTCGGCCCCGGCAACCTGCCGATCATGACCGCGCCGGCTTATGTGCCGGGCACCACTTATGCGCAGGGCGCGCTGGTGTCCTATCAGGGTTATGTCTGGCAGACCAAGTGGGGTTACATCACCTCCGCGCCCGGCTCCGACAGCGCCTGGCTGAAGGTAGGCCGCGTGGCGTAAGCCATAAAAAACCCCGTAGCCGAACGCTGCGGGGTTTTCATTGAGTTAACCGTTTGATTTTCGCGTCCCTTCGTCTCTATTCCTTCAGTTGTGGCACCAAGGATACCCGCCATCCCGCACCACTTCCCGGCCCATCAGGCTGTAAACATCGCTTTTGCGCGTCAGCCGCTCATGCCACCAGCTAAATCCGGCGCCCTTGCTGGCCGGGTGCCACGCCAGCCAAATCATTTCGTCGCCCTTTTGCATTTCCACCGGCACCGTCACCAGTTCGCCGTTGGCCAATTCCTTTTCGATCAGCGCAGGCGGCAGAAAAGCGTGGCCGATGCCGCGTTTGAGCAGCGCCAGGTTGCTTTCCACGTCGCACACCACCAGCTGGCGCTGCAGAGGCAGCGTGCCGTGATTGCGTTTAGGCAGCTCATGGCTGCTGTCGGCGATCACCACCACGATGTCGTTCAAGCGCTGCTTCTTGCACACCGGCTTTCTCTGCGCCGCGAACGGATGCGAAGGCGACACACACAGCACGAAGTTGAGCTTGCCGAGCATCAGGGTTTTGGCCTGTACGCTGTCGGGAATTTGGCCGATGGCAATGATCAGGTCCGCCCGGTTGTTCTTCAGCGCATCCCAGGTGCCGTTCAACGCTTCCCGTTGCACCGAGATATTGGCGTTCGGGCAATGCTGAATATAATCGCGGATATCCTGCGTCAGGGTCTCCAGTGGGAAGAAGGTGTCTACCGCCAGGCGGATATTATTGTCCAGCTTGGGGATGTTACGCACCCGGCTTTCCAGATCCTGCACCGCATTTAATATCCAGCTGCCCTCCTGCAGGAGAAATTCCCCTTCATCCGTCAGGGTAATCATGGGGCCATTGCGATGAAAAAGTTTCACGCAGAGTTTACTTTCAATATTGGAAACCCGATAAGAGATCGCCGAAGGCGTTTTATGCAGCGCCTCCGCCGCCATAGAGAAAGAGCCGGTGCTCTTGATGGTGCTGATTATTTTAATCGCGTCCAGGGATAATCTAGTCATACAAATTCCTCTTTAAAATAAAATAAGAAAAATGACACTAAATTCCCGAGGTGGTGGCGCACAAAAATCGATCAAGTCGAACAAGGGTACTCAAGGCAACAAGCAATATACTTCATAAATGAGAGCGCTATCTTAAATACTATTCATCACTACATGATATAAATTTCATCATAGCGCCGTGCTTTTACACTGTGACAGTTAAATAAATTCAGCCTAACGATCAAAGATCGTCATCATAATAATTTTCGTTAATAGCCGCTAAAACATTCCGCTCTGCTGCACAACCAGAATGATAAAAATAAAACAAGCCGACAAACAGGGTTATTTCTAATTGCGTTATTAGCCTCTCATTTTGTCGGTGAAATACGCTCAACTTACAACATAATTTCAGTCAGGAGTGACTTATGAACAAAACTTCCCGTACCCTGCTTTCTCTGGGCCTGCTGAGCGCGGCCATGTTCGGCGTTTCGCAACAGGCGAATGCCCACGGTTACGTCGAATCGCCGGCCAGCCGTGCCTATCAGTGCAAACTGCAGCTCAACACCCAGTGCGGCAGCGTGCAGTATGAACCGCAGAGCGTCGAAGGCCTGAAAGGCTTCCCGCAGGCCGGCCCGGCTGACGGTCATATCGCCAGCGCCGACAAGTCCACCTTCTTCGAACTGGATCAGCAAACGCCGACGCGCTGGAACAAGCTCAACCTGAAAACCGGCCCAAACTCCTTTACCTGGAAGCTGACCGCGCGTCACAGCACCACCAGCTGGCGCTATTTCATCACCAAGCCGAACTGGGACGCTTCCCAGCCGCTGACCCGCGCCTCCTTTGACCTGACGCCGTTCTGCCAGTTCAACGACGGCGGCGCCATCCCTGCCGCACAGGTGACCCACCAGTGCAATATACCGGCAGACCGCAGCGGTTCGCACGTGATCCTTGCCGTGTGGGATATAGCCGACACCGCCAACGCCTTCTACCAGGCGATCGATGTCAACCTGAGCAAATAATCGGCCAAATGAGACGATCTTTGAGGGTTCAGCCTGGCGCTGAACCCTTCTTTTTTTGGCTCTTGCGCTACCGCCCCCTTCGCCTACCACCGCCGCAAGCCGCGCCCCGCCTGGGTTTATTCGGCATTCATTGTTATTATCCATCGCAACAATCAGAAAAAGCGCATTTTCATTCCCGACCCGATGATGCAGTGTGTTCCCCCTATGATGAAAAAGGTTCTCATTTCCCTACGTTGAGCTTGGTCAAGGAGCTTATTAATGAATCAATTAGACGCACTCAAGCAGCTGACCACGGTGGTCGCCGACAGCGGCGATATCGAATCCATCCGCCAGTTCGAACCCCAGGACGCCACCACCAACCCTTCGCTGATCCTGAAAGCCGCCGCGCTGCCGCAGTACAAGGCGCTGATCGCCGAAGCGCTGGATTACGCCCGTCGTCAGGGCGGCAGCAAGGAAACCCAGCTGATCAACGCCAGCGATAAGCTGGCGGTCAATATCGGCGTCGAGATCCTCAAAAGCGTGCCGGGCCGCATCTCCACCGAAGTGGACGCCCGCCTGTCGTTCGATCGCGGCATGTGCGTCGCCAAAGCGCGCAAGCTGATCGCCATGTATCAGGAACAGGGCATCGACAAATCGCGCATCCTGATCAAACTGGCTTCCACCTGGGAAGGCATCAAAGCCGCCGAAGAGCTGGAAAAAGAAGGCATCAACACCAACCTGACGCTGCTGTTCTCCTTCGCCCAGGCCCGCGCCTGCGCCGAAGCCGGCGTGTATCTGATCTCGCCGTTCGTCGGCCGCATCTATGACTGGTACCAGGCCAAACAGCCTGCCGCCGACTACGATGCCGATCAGGATCCGGGCGTGAAGTCGGTGCGTACCATCTATGAATACTACAAGCGTCATCGTTACCAGACGGTGATCATGGGCGCCAGCTTCCGTAAGGTTGAGCAGATTTTGGCGCTGGCCGGCTGCGATCGCCTGACCATCGCACCAAACCTTTTGGAGCAGCTGAAAAACAGCGACCAGCCGGTCGAGCGCAAGCTGACCCCGTCTACCGAGGGCTTCCATCAACCTGCCCCGCTGGCCGAAGCGGAGTTCCGCTGGCTGCACAACCAGGACGCCATGGCGGTGGAAAAACTCGCCGAAGGCATTCGCCTGTTCGCCGTCGACCAGCAGAAGCTGGAAGACATGTTGGTCGCTCAACTGTAACCGTACTGGAGTTTCGTTATGTCT